>DATJNV010000067.1:0-25912 GCA_035507705.1 Acidobacteriaceae bacterium | reverse complement strand
AACGAGAACGAAACTGCACTTTCGTCCCTGGAAATCAATGGAGTGAGAGGCCAGGTCGACCAGAATATAGGAGCCATCCTTCCGCAGATGGCGCCAGGGTCCGGTTAGCTTGGTGGAGTTGGTGGCGGAATGCTCGCGATGAATGGCGCCCACATCTTCCGTCGGCCGGAGATCAGGCAGCGACATGGAGAGAAACTCCTCGCGGGAATAGCCGTAGTGGGTCACCGCAGCATCGTTGACCTCGAGAAAGCGAAGCGTCTCCGGATCGTGAACCCACATGGGATGGGGATGGGCGGCAAAGAGAAGCCGGTAATGTTCGGTGGCCCGGGCGGCAATCCGGAACTCGTCTTCAAGCAAGGTAAGAATCATGCCGAAGGCGACAAAATACTTGGGTACGTTCCACAGCTCAGGTGGAATTTGCCCAGCCTTTACCAGGACGCTGCAAACCAAGCCAACCGGAAACACGGCGCCCCACGCAACCAGCCCGAGAACAGATGTGAGAACGCCGGCCGAGGTGCGATGGAATTCGAGCCAGTAGAGGGCGGCGAAGGTAAAGAACACCATCGCTAACAAAGCCAGAATGCCGTGGTCCGGCTGCTGATGAGCAAGAGAGATGCCGGTCCAGAGAGCGCCGGCAGAAAAGGTGAGTGTAATTGCGGCCCACACCCGGCTGCGTCCGCGGCACAACTTTGAGGCCAGCACAATGCCTGCAACCGCTACTACCGCCGTAGAAGCATAGAGCGGCCACAGGCGTGGTCCGTCGAAGATAAGGTAGTTTGTATAAAAGAGCCCGGGAACGCCGATACCAAACGTCACCAGCCCGCGGCCTGCCCGCGACTTGAAAACCACGGACGCAGAAAACACGAAGCACAGTCCCGAAAGCAGCAAGGTGCTTAGACTGAGGCTGTCGACGACCTCCTGAGCCCTTAGCGAAGCTGCCGGGAGCAGCAGGGCAGCAAAGTGGAGCAGTACCAGGATCCAGGCAATCACCCAGCAACGCAGCCGCGCGGTTGCTCGCTTGCGATAGATCGAAGCGAACAACACAACGAGCAGTCCGAGAATCAGAATGTCCAACACTTCGCTTTTCATGAGAACCAGGCGCGGCAGAAATCAATGCAAACAAGCAAGCGGAAGATGCCAGATCAGCTCTTCCTTTGTTGTTAAGTATCGCCAAACGACACAAAGACTCAAAGATCACGGAAGTGTGACCGGATCGGGGAGTGGTCGTAATCCCTCTGCATCCTGCGGGTGTTGGATGTCCCAGCCAGCCGGCAATTGGGCCACTCTATGACCCGCCAGCGTTAAGGAATCTTATACCAGCGATGCATGCTTGCCAATTCTGACCTAATTCCAGGGTGGAATCGGGCGGAGAAGCGCGTCTGCCTTGGGAAGAGGCACGCGTTGACACTCAAATACCGAGCTTAGTCGTGGGCTGGCGGAAATAATGCGAGGACGAGCGAGTCAGGGAAGAGCTAGTCTTCCCGCGTACCTACGAAGCTGTCTTCAGTTCTTGTTCCGCACGGAACCAGTCCAGCTCAGGAGAACCTTCCGGCTGGCCTCGCTCCATCCAAAACTTCTCCGCTAAGCGCGCAATTTCTTCCCGGGTGGGCTCAACGGGAACAGCAGAGGCAGCGGGTGCAACGGTGGTCTGCTTCTTGGCAGCCGGCTTGCGGCGCTTGGCAGCCCCGTTCGCTTCTGCGCTCTTGGTGGTCATTTTTCATCTCCTTCGTTGCCCTTAATCGAAATCAGGCACGTGTCTATGATACGAAGGCGTCAGGCGAATTGCCAGCCATGGGGCTAGTAACTTTCGCGTTACACCGCGGCGGGCGGTGTTCACTGTGGAAAACAGGTCACCAGTGCCGGTCAGGCTCCCGATGCCGGGGTTTCAAAGCGCTCCTGGCGACGGGAGATGGCGTTGGACAAGGTGATCGGGGGCTGATCAGATTGCAGCAATTGGATGGTCCAGTCCTTCATCTCCGGCCGGCACTGCTGCAGCTCAGCCAGGTCGGCCCTCCAATTGCGAAGGTGCACTTTGGTGTCCAGCATACGGATCCAGAAAGCGCGGTATTCCGCCAGATTGAGGCGCTCAACATTGCCAAATAGCTCCTCGTCTCCCAAGAGCCATTGCCACAGGAATCGGTCCTGAGAATTGGGCTGCCGTGCCGCGAGCGCTTCGTCCGCTAATTCTTCATCGGTCGGGAAGGCATTCAACGCATAGCCGAAATCCGAGAAGTCGCCCTTCTCGCCGGTTTGTTCTGCAATCCGCTTGAGGCAGCGCACCAGATTGCGGCGGGATGGACCACGATAGGATCTCTCGTCGATCAAACTCTTATAGAGGCTGACGGCCCGACGCAAGCCGCGGACAAAGAGGTCGCTGCGCGAACCATTGTCGGAGACGCCGTCGGGGACATAGAAGCGGCTACAAAGCATGGCTTCCACAAAGGTAGTGTGCTTCCAGTCCGGATCGACCGTCGAGGCGTGGGCGACATCTGCAAAGGCTTGCCGTGATAGGTTCTCGAGCTGGGTCCGGTCTGCCTTGCGAAGCCAGGAAGGTTCCCTGTCCTGGCTTTCCAAAACCTGGTAACCGGCCAAAGCTCGATAGGAATAAGCTTGGGCGATCCGTCGACGCTCGACCGCATTGGGGAAACGGGCCAATTGGGAGAAAAACTGATCCAGGCGAGAGAACGCAGTCCAGGCATCAGAGCGGCTGAGATGGGAAACCGCCGAGAGGAGTAATCCGTTGAGATAAACGGCTGCCTCGGGCTCCGCAGACAAATCCTGAAAAGCGAGGCGGCCAGACCCCACATAGGCCAGGGCGTCAACCTCGTCGATGATTATTTGGGCGCGAGGAGTAAAGGCGGCGCCCTCTTCCTGGTAAATGAGGGGTTGCTCCCCAACCTCCTGAAGCAGAGCGGGCAAAGCCTGGCGCGCTTCCTCCTTAGCGTCGCGCAGCACCCCCAGCTGAGAGCTTACGCTTTCCACCTGTTCGACCTCGCGCTGGGCATCCTGGTCCCAAGCCTTTGCCTGGCGGTAAACCTGCATCACAATCAGCGCGGCTACGAAGGCAAAGACCGCCAGAAACAGAGCTGAGGCAGTTCGAATCCGACTTTGCATGCGAGCGGCCTGCTGAAGATTCTCCTGCGACTGTCGAAGTTCGTCCCGGACGGTATTCAGATCTTCCTGCAACTCAGTAGACGCAGGGTCGGAGCGTACCGCCGGGGTGCCGACGACGGCTGCGGAAGAGGGACTGACAACGGGCGCGGAATAGCTGGCCGGAGGCTGGCGGCGATAGGTTTGGGCTGGAGTCGTTGCTGAGTAAGCCGGAGTGGGCGAGGTTTCGACCGCAGAACCATTGCTGGTTTGGGCTTCAGCCGGGAATCCGATCAAAACATACAGGCACGCGATCAGGGCCAAGGCGAGCAGGCCCAAAGCCAGCACGGTCATCCAGCCGTTCGTGTGCTTACGTGCCACCCTGCTTGCGGGAACACTTTCCATTCTTCCTCCGGAGCGGGGTAATGCCAGGGGTGAATCCAGCCGTGGCTCGAAGCGGCGGCAGGACCGGTGCACGCTCAACTGCACTGGCTGCAGTGAAGGGCCCTCCGGTTAAACACCGCCGCAGAATTCATTCGCCCGTATACCCAGTAGGCATACCCTGGCTATCGACGCATCACCTATCCCAGACAATGCTCTGAAGTATCTGCAAACCCGAGCCGCCCGGCAATCCCACTTCCGCAACAGGCCGTGGCGGCTCAGAAATCATTCTGAGCTTTTCCGAGTCACCGTGATTGGCGCGGAAAGCCGGAATGTGATCACGCTCTCTGCGGGTATCGAGACTTCTTTATTGCCGGTGAACGCGGCGCCTGCAGTTCCGGCGCCAGCTCCCAGTAGACCACCAATCAAAGCGCCTTTGCCACCACCAGCAAGTCCACCAATCAGCGCACCACCACCGCCACCGCCGCCGATGAGTGCCGCGGAACGTTTGCCTTTCCCGGATTGTGCCTTTTCATAGGTGGTGGTAGTAACGGAATAGCTGCCGACCCGATTGATTGCAATCCCCAGGTCTCCTGCACCCTTGAACCGGCCCTGACCTTTGGCGGCTACTACGGTTCCGCTGACGGGTGTACCAGCACGCAGCACATTCACCCCCCCGACGATGACAGACTGAGCGAGCACCCCCGTGAAACTATCTCCAACATTGTTGGTCTTGGAGCTAATCGTCTGCTCCACCCGAACGACCAGCGCGCTGCCAGCGGGAACGGTGTATTCCTTAGGCGGAGGCGGAGGTGCTGGGGCGGCTGGCGGAGGGGCGGCGGCAGTTGCGGGTGCAGGTGCGGGTGTGGCAGCAGGCGGGGCGGGAGCGGGCGTAGCTGGAGCAGCCGCAGGCGCCTGGGCGGTATTCGCGGGTTCTGCGGCTGGGGTGGCGGGAGCAGAGTTCTTGTTGCATCCCCCCATCGAGAGCCCGGCAAAACAAAGTATACCGGCAACAACATAGACTGCCCGCCGAGGGGCGCACGTCCGACTGTTGTGGGTCGCACTGAATAGAGCCTGCTGGTTCATAATTCTCTCCCTTACCGCGAAAGTTTCAGCGCTGCTTTGCTAGCCCTGGTTTGCGGCCTGGACTGGGATTCCAGGCGCGGAAGCAGGGGGTCGCGCTCTGCGCAGCCGCTGCAAAAAGCCCAAATTTCAGGGGACCCGGGGTCGATCACAGATAGATTAAGTCTGGAACGGCCCGCAGGACTCATATGAACAATTTTTCATAGATGTCCGGGG
Source organism: Acidobacteriaceae bacterium (assembly GCA_035507705.1). Lineage (GTDB taxonomy): Bacteria > Acidobacteriota > Terriglobia > Terriglobales > Acidobacteriaceae > PALSA-350. Next base: position 21,142 of record DATJNV010000067.1, on the reverse strand, counting down.
CGACCGCACTGAGAACGACATAAGCTTACACCAACTTAGGATGCCCCAACCGGCCGGATTGACTCACCCTGGGAGCAACTTGCATCAGGCGAACAAGGGAGACAGATCTTTCAGGCCTGAGCGCGTTCGAGAGTACGGCGCAGGTTGCCGACGAGTTCGGCAACTAGTTCCAGCTTGCCGGTGAGCTTGGGTGAAAGCGCGGGTTCGGCGAGGGCCAATTGGGACTGCAGCAGCAGCCCGGTGACGGTTGACTTCAATTCGTTCTCCAGCAGGGAGGCCGCCGCCCGCATCGCCTGGGTCTGCTGCTGTTCGCGGCGTCCCAGTGCAGCTTTCACCTCGCGGGCCAAACGAGCTCCGCCGTGGAACGCGAAATTGATCTGTAACGGCACGGCCATGCCGAGGTTTTGCCACAGCGCCTCGGTAGCAGCAGGATTCGTTTCCGCGAGGCAATCGTCGAGAACTACTACGGAATAGTCGCGATGACGCAATTCCATCACTCCGGCGCGATGGCCGGACGCAATTTTGACCGGACATCCGAGACTGTTGCTCAAGAATTCGCTGAACTGGTTGGCATCGGCCATGGGTGTGATGATCAGGACGTTGTGCTGCACGGGCAACGGCATGGATACCTCCTTTGAAGGTGGGGGAGACGGCAGGATTTCAAGCCTGCGGACAGACACGTCTGAGCTGCTGTCCACAGGACGTAGGGACATCGGGCACGACTACTTACTTGGGTGGCTATAAATTCGTTAAGGCTGAGTCTGCCTTGGGACGAACCTCTGGACGGCTTTCTGCCTCGGATGAACCGATGCCGTATTCCTTCAGTTTCCGGTACAGGGTGGTTTTGCCAATGCCCAGCAGGCGGGCAGCCAGGAGTTTGTCGCCATTGAGTTTACGCAGAGTCTCAAGGATGGCTTGTTTTTCCAGCTGGGCAAGAGGCATGACTGGGGCGCGACTGGGACTGGGACCAGCGAGCGCGTTTGCGGCAACGGCGGGAGGGCGGCGATGCTGCAGGTGAAAGTTCTGAAGCTGTGTCGGCAGATCGCCCAGATGCAGCACCGGGCCGGAAGATAGGGTACAGGCGCGGTCAAGGGAGTTTTCTAATTCACGCACATTCCCCGGCCATTCGTATTCCACCAAAGCACGCAAGGCGTCGTCGCTGAGGGTGTGATGAACGCCTGTTTCCCGCGATATGCGTTCGAGAAAGTGTGCCGCGAGCAAGGGGATATCCTGCTTGCGCTCGCGCAGCGGAGGAATGCGCAGATTGACAACGCTGAGGCGGTAGTACAAATCCTTGCGAAAGCGGCCCTGCTCGACCATGGCCGTCAGGTTGCGGTTGGTGGCGGCGAGAATGCGAACGTTTATGGGCACGCGATGGGTTGCGCCGACGGGACGAACCTCTTTTTCCTGCAGAGCACGAAGCAGCTTGGCCTGCAAGTCGATTGGCAGTTCGCCAATCTCATCTAAAAAAACGGTACCACCCTGCGCCGAAGCCAACAGGCCATCTTTGGATCGGTTGGCTCCGGTAAAGGCGCCTTTGACATAGCCAAAGAGCTCGCTCTCCATGAGGGTAGGCACAAGAGAACCACAATCGATGGGTACAAAAGGGCGGTCGGCATGGGGACCGTTGGAGTGGATGGAACGTGCGACTAGTTCCTTACCTACTCCGCTTTCGCCCAGAATCAGCACCGGATGGGAACTTTGCGCGACCTTGGCCAGGATGCGGTAGAGCTTGTCCATCTCGGGGCTTCGGCCGATCATGTTGCCTAATCCCTGGGGGGAGCGCAGGGTTTCACGCAAACGGCGGCTTTCGCTCTCGGCTGTCCGCCGTTCCATCGCCCGCTCGAGTACAGCGGTCAGTTCGTCGGTGGCGAAAGGCTTGGTCAGGTAATCAGCAGCCCCGGTGCGCATGGCCTCGACGGCGGCCGGCACGGTGGCGAAAGCAGTCATGACCACCACCACCAGGCTGGGATTGAGTACTTTGACTTCATGCAAAAGGGCCAAACCATCCTCAAGAGGCGCGCGAAGGTCAAGCAAAAGGATGTCAACCGCATGATCGCGGAGCAGGGTACGTGCATTTTCGATGCTGGAAACGGTCTGCGGGACCAAGCCCAGGTCGGCGGCTATCTCGCAGCATGCCGAACGAATCGCGGCGTCCTCGTCAACCACGAGCAAATGAAGCTTGCCGGTGCGCTCCAGGGGTCGCGACATAGTTGCCACAGGAAATGTAACAGGAGCTGTTATTGCCATTGTACGAAGATTCCTTTCGGGACGGAAACATCCCTGCCTGGTGTATCGACATAAATCACAACAACTTTCGCCTGCGAACGCGGAAAACGCGCGCGCAGCAAAGGATATACACAGAGAAATGCCGCACTTATCAAATGCCCCCAACTCTTCAAGGCCTCGGAAATTCCGGCATATCGAGCGCTCGATTGTGAACTGGATTTCATCTCTACCCTCGAATCTCTTTACACTGCTCCCACGTCACTCTTCTTCTCTCTTTCGCGTGCACATCTTCGACGAGTGAGTGCTGATGCAACTGTGACAATGCAAGCCGGGGACCAAACCAGAGGCTGGGAAGGTTGAAGTGCGAAGCTGCATTAAAAAGAAGAACTTGGGAGTGATGCTCAAGCAGGGGAACAGTAGGTTGGAGGACACCGTTTTCCCAAAAGCGAACGGAGAGCCCTGATGAGAGGACCGTAATGCAATGCGAGTCAGTAACTTAGGGAACGGTTCCATTTCGGAACCGTTTCAGAATGGGAAAGAACCCAACACACGACGCTCAAGGCTCATACAATCACGGGATGAACTCGCCGCAAAAATCCGGGACGGCCTTCTTTCGTCCTAATGACCGGTCTCCGCAGGCAATGCGGCCGGTTCGACTGACTCCTCATTACACCTCGATGGCCGAGGGCTCGGTGCTGATTGAAGTGGGCCACACCCGGGTGCTGTGCAACGCTACTGTCGAAACCGGCGTCCCCGGCTGGCTAAAAAACAGTGGCCGCGGATGGGTGACGGCCGAGTACGGCATGTTGCCGCGGGCAACGCTGACCCGCACTGCGCGAGAAGCAGAGCGGGGCAAAATCGGCGGCCGTACCCATGAGATCCAGCGCCTCATAGGACGGTCGCTGCGCTCGGTGGTCGATATGCATGCCTTGGGCGAACGCACCGTGATCCTGGATTGCGATGTGCTGCAGGCGGATGGGGGCACGCGCACCGCCGCGATTACCGGGGCCTGCGTGGCGATGGCCATCGCGTTCCGAAGACTGGTGGAAGCGGGCACGTTGAAGAAGCCGCCGCTGTTGCAACTGGTCGCTGCGACCAGCGTGGGTATCGTCGAAGGCGTGACTCTTCTCGACCTGGCATACGAAGAGGACTCACAGGCCGAGGTCGACATGAACGTGGTCATGACCGAGGATGGCGGATTGGTCGAGGTGCAGGCAACCGCGGAGCGAAACCCTTTTCCCCGGGAGAAATTGATAGAGATGATGGATCACGCGCAGCTTGGGATCATCGAACTGGTGGAAGCGCAACGCACGGCGCTGGCGGCATCGTAGCAGTCGGGCATGGATTAGAATGGGCGCGGGAAATAATGGCAACGAATGAGAGGAAATGAGCAAATGGCAACCAAGCTGACGGCTGGAAAACTGGCGGGACTGAAAGCGGTCTCGGATGCACGCGGGGTGATCGCCGCGGCCGCGATGGATCAGCGCGGCTCGTTGAAGAAGTCTCTAGCCAAGGAGAAGGGCGTGTCCGACCTGCCGGATTCGGCCCTCACCGAGTTCAAAGAACTGGTCACCGATGTGCTGACCCAATATGCTTCCGCGATCCTGCTCGATCCCGAGTATGGATTGCCGGCAACGAAGAAGCGTCATGATAAGGGCCTATTGCTGGCGTATGAAAAGACGGGCTACGATGCGGACCAGCCGGGGCGGCTGCCTGACCTTCTGAATCACTGGTCCGTTCGCCGGCTCAAAGAGGCAGGTGCGGACTGCATCAAGGTGTTGCTGTACTACACGCCGTTCGAGCAGAGCGAGATTAATGACCAGAAGCACGCCTTCATCGAACGCATTGGTGATGAGTGCAAGGCCCACGATATTCCCTTTTTCCTGGAATTTGTCGGTTACGACGTACACGGTAACGGCGAGAAGTCGCTTGAGTATGCAAAGAAGAAGCCGGAAATTGTTTATGGCTCGATGTCGGAATTCGGCAAGGAGAAGTATCAGATTGACGTGCTCAAGGTAGAAGTGCCGGTGCAGATGGAGTTTGTGCAGGGCACGCGGGCTTTCAAAGGCGAGGCGGCCTACACCCGGACTGAGGCCCTGCATCACTTCCAGGATGCTGCCACCACGACACACAAGCCGTTCATCTATCTGTCCGCCGGGGTCAGCAATGCGGTCTTTACTGAAACACTGGAGCTTGCAGTTGAGAGCGGCGCCAGCTTCAACGGCGTACTTTGCGGCCGCGCCACGTGGAAGGATGGGATCGCCATCTATGCCAAAAGCGGCGCCAAGGCATTTGAAAGCTGGCTGAAGGACCAGGGCGTGAAGAACATCCAGAATGTCAACAAGAGCCTGGAGGGGGCCCATCCCTGGTTTTCGAAGGTTGGTGTGACTGCCGAGGAAGTGCTCGCACTGGCATAAGACCTCAGAGGGGGCCGCGCCCCAAGCCCCCTCTTTTATCTTTCGCCCGCTATTCGAATCAAATCATCCCTTTTCCGTTGGGCCAAACGTGCGCCACCTTCGCGACGGGCTGTTCGCGGCGGATTCCCGGTCCGTCATTCCCACTCGATCGTGCCGGGCGGCTTGGACGTAATGTCGTAGACGACGCGGTTGATGCCGTGGATCTCGTTCACGATGCGGCTGGAGATTTTCTTCAGCAGCTCATAGGGCAGCGGCACCCAGTCCGCGGTCATGCCGTCTTCTGAGTGCACCGCTCGAATGGCACAGGTGTAGGCATACGTGCGCTGATCGCCCATCACCCCGACACTCTTGACGGGTAACAACACGGCAAAGGATTGCCAGATTTGCTGGTAGAGCCCGGCCGCCTTGATTTCCCGGACGACGATGTCGTCGGCCTCTTGCAACAACGCTACTCGTTCGGATGTGACCTCGCCCAGGATGCGCACCGCCAGACCCGGTCCGGGAAAAGGCTGGCGTTCGAGGATCTCGGCCGGCATTTGCAGATCGCGGCCGATGCGCCGGACTTCGTCTTTGAATAAGTCACGCAAAGGCTCAATCAGCTTGAGTTTCATGGTTGCCGGCAAGCCGCCGACATTGTGGTGGCTCTTGATGGTCTGCGACGGCCCCTTGACCGAGGAGGACTCGATCACGTCGGGATAGAGCGTACCCTGCACCAGCCAGGTTGCATCTCCGTGTTGCTGATCGAGAATACGCCGGGCTTCATTATCGAAGACGGCGATAAATTCGCTTCCAATGATCTTGCGCTTCTGTTCGGGATCGAGCACCCCCGCGAGCCGGGAAAGAAACTGATCGCTCGCATCCACAGCCACCAGGCGCAGGCCTAACTTGTCGCGCATGTTTCGCTGCACCTGTTGGAACTCGTTTTTGCGCAACACCCCGTTATTGACGAAAACGCAGGTGAGGCGGTCGCCGATGGCGCGCTCCACCAGGACCGCAGCCACGGACGAATCGACTCCTCCGGAAAGAGCGCATATGGCGCGTCCATCTCCCACCCTCTCGCGGATGGCAGAGACCGTCGACTGGATGAAGTGGGCCGGCGTCCAGTCCGGTTGGGCATGACAAATATTGAAGAGAAAGTTGCGGAGCAGGTCGGTTCCGCGGGGAGTGTGGTGAACCTCAGGATGGAACTGCACCGCCCACAGGTTGCGGGAGGGATCCGCAATGCCCGCTACGGCGTTGGGGGTCCGCGCTGTCAGCGAGAAGCCGGGCGGCAATTCCAGCGCTTCGTCTCCGTGGGACATCCAAACGTTGAGCGATTCAGGCAGGCCGGAGAATAGCGGATTCTGAACTCCCTGCTCGTGAACCAGGGCTACCTGGGCGGGGCCGTATTCACGCTTCTCCGCAGAACGCACTTTGCCACCCAGATGATGGGTGAGGAACTGCAGACCATAGCAAATGCCGAGGATAGGTATCCCCATCGAAAGGATGCCGGGGTCGGCGGCAGGTGCATCGGCATCGTAGACCGAGCACGGACCGCCGGAGAGGATGAGGCCGATGGGATGATGAGAGCGGATTTCGGCAATCGGAACGGTGCAAGGAAGAACGACGGAAAAGACGTTCTGTTCCCGTATGCGGCGCGCGATCAGTTGGGTGTATTGGCTGCCAAAATCCAGGATGACGATCGAGGAGGTTTCCACTGGTCAGTTTTGCAGGGTTTCGATTGGCGAGCAAGGGTTGTGAAGGACAGCCTGTTTATTGTTGGCCGCAATAGAAGCGCCAGAACTGAATGAAGGCTGCCAGCCTGACCACCTGAAAGAAGTCGCCCGCCACCAGATAAAGCAAAGTCCCTAAGGCCCACCATAAGTAGAGCCCCATACCGCTGGGGCCGGTGATGAATGGCAACGGAATGGCCGAAAACACCATCGCCAGTACGATCAGCGCCAGGCGGACGATCCCCAACACCAGGTTGACTTCGACCAGCTTTGCGGTGAGCGGACCCAGACGAAAGCTACGCTTCAGGCTGGATGCGGCGCCCTTGTTCTCGAGCATGGCGAGAAGGGGGGCGATGGAGAAGATCCAGCTGAGCAGCGCCCAAAGGACGAAGACGGCCAATGAGAGGCATATGACAAAGGCGCTCCAACCTACAAGGTTCGGCGGATTGGAGTCGAGGGTGGCGTTCGAAGCCCATTGGGTCGCACGGTACCAACCAAGAAAGACGGCGATCAACGCGACGATGCGCAGCAGTTGGAGGAGGATCAGCGTGAACGGCGCCCGCTGCAGGCTGGCATCGAGACGCTTGAGCACGGCGGTCCGGCCAAGCCCGGATACGATGGCCCACGCAACGGCCAACAGAGGACAAAGCCAACTGGCGAGCCGGACCAACTCCGGCTTCAGGGCAACGGCCACGTTGGTGAGTTGCTGGGCTGCCTGGAACGGGTCGGTGAGAGAAAGCCCGTTCAGTTCAGCAGGAACATTAGCTGCGACCCGCGATAGCTGGTAAGCGATGATGAGGGCAGCGGGAATACCGAACGCCCAGCGCCATAGAAGCTCCCGGACAAGAATGCCGGGGCGCCTCCAGGCATCAGCGCAAATGTAGAGCAGAGATTGGGTTCCACGCACCCTGAGCCTACTTGATGACAATGTTGATCAGCTTGCCTGGCACCACAATCACCTTCACCACCTGCTTTGCCGCAATCGCGGCCTGAACCCGAGGTTCGGCCAAGGCTGCCTGCTGCATGGCATCGTTTCCCGCATCGAGCGGCAGGCGAACCACAGCGCGCAGCTTACCATTGACCTGTACAGGTACTTCCAGCTCCGCTTCGCGCGCCAGATCGGGATCGAAACCGGGCCAGGGCTGGCGGAGAAGTGCCCCTGCGCCACCCGTCTCGCTCCACAACTCAGCCGCCAGGTAGGGTGCAAACGGCGCCAACATCAAAATCAAGGAGGACATAATGCTGGCCATCAGTCGCGCGGCCGCCTCGGGCGGCATTTCCGCCAAACCGGGCTCGGCTGCAGTGATTTCGTTAACCAGTTCCATAACCGCGGCAATGCAGGTATTGAAGTGCCAACGCCCTGAAAAGTCCTGGGTGATCTTGCGAATGGTCTGGTGCAGTTTACGTAACAGCGCCTGTGCCAAAGGAGAGTCCGGCGCAGCGGGACCGCGGTCGCTCTGGCCGCGGATCGCGTCGCGATAGCGCATGCCCAGCCGGTAGACCTTACCCAGAAAGCGGCTGACCCCAGCCACACCTTCCTCCTGCCAGTCGAGATCGCGATCGGGAGGGGCGGCAAAGAGCGCGTACATCCGCGTGGCGTCTGCGCCGTAGCGGGCAATCATGTCGTCGGGAGATACCACGTTGCCCCGGGACTTGGACATCTTGGCCCCATTGCGAATCACCATGCCCTGGGTGAAGAGGCGGGTGGCGGGTTCGTCGTTGCCAACCAGTCCCATATCGCGCATCACCCTGGTCCAGAAGCGAGAGTAGATGAGATGCAGGATGGCGTGTTCCACGCCGCCGATGTACTGATCGATAGGAAACCAGTAGTCAATTTTCTGGCGGCTGAAGGGGGCAGACGCATTGTGAGCGTCGGCATAGCGGTAGAAGTACCAGGACGAATCGACGAACGTGTCCATGGTATCGGTCTCCCGGCGCGCCGGTCCGCCACAACGAGGACAACTGGTGTTCACGAATTCGGGCACACGGCTCAAGGGAGAACCGTCCTGCTGCGTGATCTCAATCTGATCTGGCAAGAGGACCGGAAGTTGGTCCTCGGGTACCGGCACGATGCCGTCCTTGGGACAGTAGACGACGGGGATGGGCGCGCCCCAGTAGCGTTGGCGGCTGATGCCCCAGTCCTTGAGGCGGAAAGTAATCGTTGGCTGGCCGAAACCGTGCTCCCGGGCAAACGCGGTCAATTTCTCTCGCGCTTCCTGGGGAGCCATGGCGTTGTATTCGCCGGAGTTAATGAGCAGACTGTCCTCTTCGCAATAGGGCAAGACTGGCTCATCCGGATTGGAAGCAGGATCTTCGCTGCGGCGGGGCAGAACCACGATGCGTATTTCGAGCCCGAAGTTCCTGGCAAAATCGTAATCGCGGTCGTCATGCGCCGGCACGGCCATGATTGCGCCGGCGCCATATTCCAACAGCACGTAGTTGGCCACCCAGATGGGCACCCGCTCGCCGCTGAAGGGATTGATGGCGTAGTGGCCAGTGAAGCTGCCATGCTTCTCGACAGCGGCCGGATCGCCGGCCTCGCGGGCCTTCTTCTGCTCTTCGACCAAAGCCGCCACTTCTCCGGCCAGTCGTTCGTCAGCTTGGGCAAATTGCTTCACCAGCGGATGCTGAGGGGCGAGTTGCACGCTGGTCGCGCCGAAGATCGTATCCACACGGGTGGTGAACACCGGAATGCGGACCGTGTCCGGCGGGAACGGCTCGCCGGCGTCGAAATTCGCCGGTGCCGGCAAGGGAACCTTGCCGTGATCACGGCTGCTGCCCATTTCAGGGGTATCGCGATCCAGACCGAATTCAATGGTTGCGCCCTGGCTGCGGCCGATCCAGTTACGCTGCATGGTACGCACTTTTTCCGGCCAGCCGGGAATGTGCTCGAGGCCGTCCAGCAACTCCTGCGCGTAGTCCGTGATGCGAAGGAACCACTGCTCCAGGTCGCGCTGTTCGACGACCGTGTCTTCGTGCCGCCAGCAGCATCCGTCAACGACCTGCTCGTTGGCCAGAACGGTAGCGCACATAGGACACCAGTTGACCTTGCTTTGCTTACGAAAGGCGAGGCCGCGCTCCAGCATGCGCAGGAAAAACCATTGCGTCCAGCGGTAGTAGTCGGGCAGGCAGGTGGTAATTTCCGTCTGCCAGTCGTAGCTGAGTCCCAGACGCCGCATCTGGCGGCGCATGGCCGCGATGTTCTGGAGGGTCCACTCGCGGGGCGGGGTCTGGTTCTTCAAAGCCGCATTTTCCGCCGGCAGTCCAAAGGCGTCCCAGCCCATGGGGTGAAGCACGTTGTAGCCCTGCATCCACATGTAGCGCGCGAGTGCATCTCCGATGGAATAGTTGCGCACATGGCCCATGTGCAACTGCCCGGAGGGATAGGGCAACATTTCCAGCACGTAATACTTGGGCTTGCTGCTATTTTCGGGATCGGCGCGATAAAGGGCGGGGTCGGCATCCCAGCGCCGCTGCCAGCGCTCTTCGATTTCTGCCGGATCATAACGCTCGGGCAGAGAGCCGGAGGGCTTGTCCGCGAAGCGGGCAGCGGGATGGTTTTTCACTTCGGGCATCGTCATGATCGATTGTAACTGGGGCTGCTAGGGAGGTTCATTGCGGAAAGCACGGTAGCGTGCAACGACGGTGGCTGGCCTCTCTCGCAATCCGATCGCGTGAGGAAGAGGGGATGGCCAGCACTAAAGTACGTCATGTAAAAGACAGCGTATACGGAGCGCTGAAGCGCTCCTTCCCTCGTCTGTGTTGAAATTTGCCCACCGATTTCCATCTAGGCCCTGGAGCTTGAAATTGAAGCCGGATTCGACCATACAGATCAAGGGACTCAATCAAGGTGTTTCTTCGACGGCGTTGCTTCTGAGGATCTTGGACAGGACGTTCAGATTGCCATCGACTTTGGGCGCGTCCAAGCCCAGGATCGCGGCGACCAGCGGGTACACGTTTACATTTTCGAAGGGTTCCAGCCTGGAGCCGGGACGAATGTCAGGGCCCGCCGCAAGGAAGATGGCGCGCATGGATTTCATGGCAGGGTCGTAGCCGTGCACGCCAGGCTCCGGGGGCTGGTCGTCTGCCGAGGGATGGGCCCGGATGGCATAGGGCCCGTTGGCCACAATCACCGGGTCTCCTTCGCGAGGGTTGCTGTTGTAGTGGAGCGCGGCGGGCACGCGTTGACGGCGATAAACAGTAAAGGCATCGGTCTTGATCTTGAGTTCTTGGTAGGCCTTTTCTGCATCGGCTGGGGAATTTGGGTAGAGGAGCCAGCCGACAGTGGTGAAGTTTGTCAGATCGGCGAATCGCGAAAGATCGATCCAGGGCCCCTGCTCGCGTTCCATGCCGTGATCCGAGACCACAATGAGGTTGATGGGCAGATGAAGCATGTCCAACTGCTGGCGAAGATCGCCCACTAACCGGTCGACGTGGGCCACAGCAGCTGCAGTCTGCGGGCTGTCGGGACCATATTGATGACCGGCATGATCGACGCTGGAGTAGTAGAGGGTAATGAGATGGGGTCGCTCGACGGCCGGGAGGCGCAACCAGGCAATCACCTGAGCAATGCGCTTTTCATCCGGAAAGTGATCGTCGAAATGCAAGTAGTAGGTGGGCCGTACACCGTCGATCTCGGCCTCCGAGCCGGGCCAGAAGAAGCAAGCACTGCGCATGCCCTGCTTTTCTGCCAGCACCCAAAGAGGAGTGCCACCGTACCAGGCGCCGTCACGCACGGTGGCCGCATCACTGTTGGAATAAACCTGCTTCCGCGCCGGATCGTAGAACTTGTTGGCGACGATGCCGTGATGCTCGGGATAGAGCCCGGTCACGAGTGTGTAGTGATTAGGAAAGGTCAGGGAGGGATAAGAAGGAATCATTCCTTCCGCTGCAACCGCACCCGCGGCACCCAGCGCCAGCAAATGCCTGGCAGCGAACTTTTGGGCGTAGTCCCAGCGGAAGCCGTCCAGCGAAACCATCACTACATAAGGTTTAGCCTGCTGAGCCTCGGAGTTCGGTCCGTGATCGACCGTGATGACCGGCGCCACGTTCTGGGCGGCCAGGGTAAGGAACAGCAACCACGGCAGGGCCCACGCCACCAAGCGGAGCGGGCGCATTTTCCATACGCGCGACACGTCTATCGGGCCTTCGCCGCGCGCAACCGCTCGGCCGCCGCTTCGGGTGTGATATCCCGTTGTGGCATGCCTAACATTTCGAAGCCGACCATGAATTTGCGGACAGTTGCGGATCGCAGAAGCGGGGGGTAAAAATGACCGTGAAAGTGACATTCCGGATGGGCTTCACCGTCCGTTGGACGCTGGTGAAACCCCATGGTGTAAGGAAAGCTGACCGAAAACAGCCGGTCGTAGATCATGGTCAGTTGCTTCAGGATATCGGCGAGCCCCACTTGCTGTGCAGAACTAAAGGCATCCAGGCTGGCCACATGATGGTGGCTGAGGATCAGGGTCTCAAACGGCCACACGGCCCAGAATGGCACCAAGGCTACAAATTCCTGATTCTCACAGACGATGCGATCCGCCTGATCCAGTTCGATTTTCAGAGTGTCACAAAGTAAACACGAGCCGTGGGCCTGCTGCCAGGCCAGCTGGTTAGCCACCTCGGCGGCTGATTCATCCGGGACATGCTCGGTGGCCCAGATCTGGCAGTGCGGGTGAGGATTGCTGGCTCCCATCATGGCGCCGCGATTTTCGAAGATCTGGACGTGGCGGATCTCCGGGCGCGTGCCTAAAACGATGAATTCGCTCGTCCATGCCTCGACAACGCGGATGATGTCCGGCACCTCCATGCCGGCCAGGGTCAAGCTGTGGTCGGGATGGAAGCACAGCACGCGGCAGATTCCACGCTCGCTCTCGGCACGAAGCACTGCGCCGTCTGCCCCGATGGCTCCCTGAGGAGCGTCGGGCAGGAGCGCCGCATAGTCGTTGGTAAAGGCGAAGACGTCAGTGTATTGCGGATTTTGCTTGCCTCCGGCACGCGTGTTTCCCGGGCATAGATAGCACTCCGGGTCGTAATGTACCGGGGATTTGGCATCGGGGCGGCTGACCTCCCCTTGCCACGGGCGCTGCGTGCGGTGGGGGGAAACCAGCACCCATCGGCCACGCAATGGATCGTAGCGGCGATGCGGTGACTCCAGGTTCAGAGTCATTTGCCGTTCTTTCCGTCGAGCGTCGACACAATGCCCTTTCCCTCTTCCACGGTGAAGATTTTGTCCACCGCGGGCAGGGCAAGTTTCTCTTTCGCACCGCTGGGCCAATGAATCTCCACGGCATCCACTTTCTGCGCTTCGCCGAGACCGAAGTGAACCCGCTGGTCGTTCGAGGAAACAAAGCTTCCGCCGCTAAGCACGTCGCCTCTCTGCCGGATCCCCGCGGCCGTCAGATAAACGGTGGCGCCCACTGCATCGCGGGGACTTTTTGGCCCGCCAATCAGCCTCAACTCCACCCAATGATGATGGTCGGCGTTGACATTGCGCAGAAGTGTGGGCGGGGAATCCATATTGTTGATCACGACATCGATGCGGCCATCATTGAAAAGATCGCCAAAAGCCGCACCCCGCGCAGGAATAACAACGGACAGCCCGGTGCCTTCGACAGCTGGTACCAAATCGAACTTCTTACCCTGCTCATTGTGAAACAGCAGCGGGCGCTCAGCATAGGTGGTGCCCCAGTTGTTTTGGTCGACGATGGGGTACACGTGGCCGTTGGCAACGAACAAATCTTTCCAGCCATCGTTGTCATAGTCGATAAACTCCGTGGCCCAACCGAGGAAGGGCACCGTTGGCTCCGCCACACCGGCGGCATAACTGTCGTCGGTGAAGTTGGCATCGCCATCGTTGCGGTAGAGCACGTCGTAGTCGTCGGAGAAGGTGCTATTGAATAGACCCAGCCGGCCGTTGTTCTGGTAGTCGCCGACGGCGACGCCCATGGACGCGGTTTCTCGTCCGTCCTCATTGAGCGCATACCCGGAAGCGTAGCTATCGTCTTCAAAAGTGCCGTTGCCCTTATTGATATACAGGTAGTTAGGAGTGGAGTCGTCAGCCACCAACAGATCTTGCTTACCGTCGTTGTTCACGTCTACGAAGATGGAAGTAAAACCGTAATAGCCGTTGGGATCGTCTACTCCCAGTTTTTTGCTGACATCGGTGAAGGTTCCGTCGCCATTGTTGTGGAAGAGGTGGTCGTGCTCTCCCTTGAGTCCGCGTGGCCCGCACATCACGTTAACGCCGCGGAATTGGCAGAAGTTGGTGGCGACTTTGCTGCCGTCCAGCCCCGGCGGCTGGTCCTGGTCATAGTGCACATAGCCGGAAACAAAGAGGTCCAGGCGGCCATCGCCATCGTAATCGCCAAAAGTGGGGCCGCTGGACCAGTTTCCCAGCTGCACGCCGGCCTTTTCCGCGACGTCGGTAAAAGTACCATCGTGGTTGTTGTGATAGAGGCGATTCTTGCCGAAGTTGGCGACAAACAGGTCAGGCCAGCCGTCGTTGTCATAGTCGCCGACGGCAACGCCGAAGCCCCAGCGGTCATTAGTGACGCCCGCCTTAGCGGCAACGTCGGTGAAGGTGCCGTCGTGATTGTTATGGAAGAGGGCCGCATGAGGTGAGACTGCCTTGCCGGAAAGGGCGTCGTAGGTAGAGCCGTTGACCATGTAGATATCGAGCCAGCCATCCTTGTCGTAATCCAGCAGAGCGACGCCCGAACCTGGAGCCTCCAGGATGTACTTCTTTTCGCGGGTGCCCATGGTGTGGCGCCAGGAAGTGAGCCCCGCTTTGGCGGCAATATCCTGAAAGACGATGGGACCTGTTTTGACGAAGCCACCCGCGGTGATGGGCCGCTTCTCCGCGTCCAGGACGGGGGCGTGAGTTCCACCGGTGGTAACGCCCATGGCTTGGGGCTGGGCACCGGGGGCGGCATTCTGACCTTTCAAGCCGGATAGGCCTGAAAGCAATAAAAGCAAAAAACAACCGCGACGGAACAAGAAGTTCATCCTTTGGGAAGAGGATAAAGGATTTGTATCAGGCTGGTACGGCTTTGCGTCGACGGGCCGGCCGAACCCGCCACCAGCAGCCGGATGATCCGGATGAAGACAGCGGCAACGTAAATTTGAGAGAATGCATCGAAGAGAATCGTGCAGAACTCTTGCAATTCGTTGGGAAGGTGCCGTTTCGCTTTCCTGCTGCCGCTCGGGCTGCTCATGCTGGCCATGGCGGTATTTGCCTGGGGTTTGCAATACAAGCTTTCTCTTTACAAGAGCAAACAGTCGATCGAGCATCTGGCTCCCGTAGCCAAGCTGCTCTCCCAGAAAGAGCGCCCTGTGACGGGGCCTGCGATCGACGCTCTGCCCAAGAACATGCCGGCCCTTCCTCTTTTGCCGGCCTTGCTCATGTTGGCGATGACGCCGGTTTTGTGCCAAGCGACTACCCGGTACCTCCGGACAGGCAGCAGGGAACGAGCTCCTGCTTCGCCACCCCCTTGCCTCCAAGCTGTCTTCCGTCGCCCGCCACCATCCGCTGAGTAAGACCGCGCCACGATTTCGACCGCCGCTGACCCGCTAGCGGCGCGGCGGTTCCATCTCGGAATTCTGCCTACAGGTGCGAATACACATTATGCGTAAGCGTATGTTTCTCCTGATTGCTGCGTGCGCAGTTCTTGGATTAGCCGCGTGGTTTGTGATCCATTTACGTTCCAACAGCAAGGTTGAGGCGGCCCCGGAACCCGCGGCTGCCCTGGTGGCAACGGTGGAGCGCGGTTCCGTCTCCCACGTTCTGGCTCTTGCAGGCCAATTTCAGCCTTATCAGGTTGTCGACGTACATCCCAAAGTTTCCGGTTTTATCCGCTTCATCAAGGTGGATATCGGCGACCGGGTCCGCCAGGGACAAACGCTCGCGGTTTTGGAAGTTCCCGAACTGCAGGCTCAGTTAGAAGGTACGGTGGCCCAGGTGTCCCGCAGCAAGGATGAAATTACCCGCGCGCAGCATGAAGTGGCGGCAGCTCAAGCCGAATATGCCGCGTTGCACGCAGACAATGACCGCCTCCAGCAGGCGGCGAAGGCGCAACCGGGTCTCATTGCGCAACAGGAACTCGACGATGCGCTCTCCAAAGACCTGGCGGCTGCAGCGAAGGTAGATGCCGCAAAGGCAGCACTATCGGCGGCACAAGGCGGAGCCGAAGTCGCGCGCGCGGATAACCGCCGGGTAGGCGCGATGGCGGACTACACGAATGTGGTTGCACCCTTCACGGGCGTCGTGACCTGGCGGTATGCGGACACCGGGGCGCTGATTCAATCGGGCACGGATTCCAATAACCAGGCTTTGCCAATCGTGAGACTGGCACAAAGCGATCTGCTGCGGTTGCGAATGCCGGTTCCGGAAGACGCGGTGCAGTACGTGAAGGAGGGGGACACCATGCAGGTGCGCGTGGACGCCCTGAACCGCTCCTTTACGGGCAAAGTCGTTCGCTTCACCCGCAGCGTGAATTTTGAAACGCGCACGATGGAAACCGAAGTCGACGTCGAGAACAAGAATCTTTCCATCGATCCCGGCATGTATGCGAATACTCAATTGCTGCTCAACCACGCCGACAACGTGCTCACCGTTCCCGTCGAGGCCCTGGTACTTCGGGACAACCGGGACATCGTGTACGTGGTCGATAGCACAGATCATGTGCGCCTACGGGACGTGCAGGTCGGCCTCAGGGGATCCCAGCTGGCCGAAATCAAGAGCGGGCTCGCGCTGGGCGACCAGGTAATCGTAGGCGGGCAGCAGAAATACCAGGAGGGCGAACGGGTGACGCCCGTGATGCACAAGCGCCCCGCCAACGACGTGACGCGGGAAGCCGGCAGCACGATCGACCTGCATGAAGGCGAGGGAGAACAGTAATGCCGAAGTTTGCGCTACGCTATCCCTTTTTCATCATCATGATGTGCCTGGTGATCCTGTTGATCGGGGTGGTCAACATCGCCAGCATGCCGGTGGACCTGTTTCCCAAGATCGATATGCCGGTAGTCGTGGTGGCTACGTTTTACAGCGGCATGCCTCCACAGCAGATCGAAGCCGACATCACCAACACCTTCGAGCGGTTCTTCACCCTGGGTGCGAATATTGACCACTCCGAATCGCGTTCGCTGACCGGGGTGAGCCTGATAAAGATCTATTTCAAGCCCGGCACCGACCCGAATGCAGCGCTGAGTAATATTGCCAACCTGGCCATGGCGGACTTGCGCCGGCTTCCGCCGGGCACGCTGCCGCCCGTCGTGTTAGGTATGGACGCCTCCAGCCAACCCGTGTGCCTGGTGACGCTGGAAGGCAAGGGTCTCAATGAAACGCAGCTTAAGGATCTGGCACAGTTTCAGGTACGTAACCAGATCTCCAGCGTGCAGGGCGCCTCGGTTCCCCAGCCCTATGGTGGAACCTACCGGCAAATCCAGGTTTACGTCGACCCCATCAAACTCGAGGCGCACAATCTGAGCCTCACCGATGTAGTCAAGGCGGTGAACAGCTCGAACTTGATTTTGCCCGCGGGAGATGTGCGCATCGGCAGCAAAGATTACAACATTTACGCCAACAGCCAGTTCCCTGACGCCAAGGCGATGAACGCGATGCCGCTGAAGTCATACGGCAACTCGTCCGTACTGGTGGCAGACGTCGGCAAGGCGGAAGACTCAGGAGCGCTGCAGTACAACATCGTGCGCATTAATGGGCAACGGTCAGTGTATGTTCCCATCTTCAAGCAGGGGGGGAACAGCAACACCATCACCATCGTTGACGGGATGAAAGCAGCGGTCAAACGTCTCGTCGACATTCCTGAAAACCTCAAAATAGCAGTGGTCTTCGATCAATCTATCTTCGTCAAGCTGGCGATCAAAAACCTGCTCAAAGAAGCGACGATCGGACTGATCCTGACTGGCTTGATGATCCTTATCTTTCTAGGGAGCCCGCGGGCGACGTTCGCGGTGCTTTTGTCGATTCCGCTGTCCGCACTGGTTTGCCTGATTATCACGAAAGGCATGGGTGGATCGATCAACACCATGCTGCTGGGTGGCCTGGCTCTGGCATTCTCGCGGTTGATTGACGACTCCGTGGTGGTGCTGGAGAACATTTTCCGATTTATGGAGATGGGAACACCGCCCAGAGAAGCTGCTGAAAAGGGCGGAATGGAAGTATCGCTGGCTGTACTCGCCGCGACGTCGACAACGTCGATCGTATTTTTTCCGGTGACGTTCCTGACCGGGGTGAGCAAGTACATCTTCACACCCCTGGCGCTGGGCGTGGTGCTCTCGATTTTTGCCTCTTATATCTTCGCAATGTCGGTTGTGCCGCTTTTCTGCGCGACCTTCGTGCGTATCCAACACGAAGAAGGTGGAGAGCATGGGCGAAAGATGTCCATGTTCCAGCGCCTCGTCGATCGTTTCAATGTGCACTTCCAACGCATGCTGGAGCGATATGAAACATTGGCCAAACGCGTGTTGGTCAGGCCCGGATTCACCGCGGCGGTGATCCTCGCGGGTGTCGCGGTCCTCATTCTGGGATTATTTCCTTTTCTCGGGCGAGCCTATTTTCCGCGTACGGATCCCGGTCAATTCGTGATCAACGTCCGCATGCCGAGCGGCACGCGCCTTGAAGATAGCGACAAATACATTGCCCGGGTAGAAAACATCATTCGCCATACGGTGCGGCCGAAAGACCTGGGGATGATTGTTTCCAACATCGGCGTCTATCCGGATCTCTCAGCCATCTACACCACCAATGCCTCCATGGACACCGCCTTCGTACAGACCAGCCTGAAGGAGGACCACAGCCTGGGCAGTTACGAGTACATGAGGCGTGTGCGCGAAAGGCTTTCACGCGAGATGCCCGAATTGACGACCTACTTCCAGGCCGGCGGCCTGGTCGACTCGGTTATCAACCAGGGCCTGCAGGCTCCCATCGATGTGCAGGTAGGCTCGAATGATCTGCAAGGGGCCTTCACCCTGGCGCAGAAACTGGCACAGAAGATCAAGGCCATGCCGAACGTGAGTGACGTTTATATTCCGCAGGACCTGAACTATCCCGGATTAGCGTTGAATATCGACCGGGAGCGCGCCAGCCTGATTGGTCTTTCGGCGAAAAATGTCGTCGACAACGTGATCACTGCAATGACTTCCGACGGCATGATCGCACCCAGTTACTGGATCGATCCCAAAACGGGCAACAACTACATGGTGACGGTGCAATACGCCAACCACGTTATCGGCCACATGACGATGGAGGACTTCGAGAACATTCCCCTGAGGGGCGCCCGGCCGCCAGGTTACGATCCGATGCAGGAGGGCCGACTAGCCGGTGAAACCGGCCACGATTTCACCGGCGATCATGAGTCCGGCTACACGCCCCTGCGGTCGGTAGCAGAGATCAAGCAGATCAATACTCCTACAGAAGTCGATCACTACCAGATTCGCCGCGTCATCGATATCTACGTCGCCACCAAAACCGAGGCACTCGAAAAGGTGGGGAGCGACATCCAGCACCTGCTGGCAAATACCAAGACCGACCGGAACACCCGGCTCCGGATGCGGGGCGCCGCCGTGAGTATGAACGATTCATTCCGGGATTTCGGTCTTGGCCTATTGATCTCGATTGCGCTGGTCTACCTCATTCTGATGGCGCAGTTCACGTCGTTCATCGATCCGTTCATCATCCTCATGGCGATTCCACCGGGGCTGGCGGGAGTCGTCATGATCCTGCTATTCACCGGAAGCACGCTCAACATCATGTCGCTCATGGGCGTGATCATGATGACCGGAATCGTGGTCTCCAACAGCATTCTGATTGTGGAATTTTCGGGCATTCTGCACGAGGAGGGATTGCCGCTGCTTGAGGCAACGGTGCAAGCATGCAAGATCCGCCTGCGGCCGATCCTGATGACCTCACTGGCTACGCTCCTGGGCATGATCCCCATGGCTGTGGGCCTGGAAGCAGGTAGTGAACAATATGCCCCCCTGGCGCGGGCGATCATAGGGGGACTTGGACTATCGGTGGTGGTGACAGTATTTCTGGTGCCGGCCGTCTATCTGGTAATCCATACCCGCCGGGAACGTAAGCAAGGCCTCCAGAGGGAGGCACAGGCATGAGAAACACAGGCCTCGCCCTCGCCCTTCTCTGGCCGTTTACGTTCGCGGCATGGGCGCAGTCGCCAATCGCGGTGGCTGCGCTCCCCGCCGCGCCCGCCCCCGCGATCAATCTCACACCCCAAGCACCACCTCCGGCTCCCAACAGCGCGGGCGGTGCGCAGCGGTTGAGTCGAACGGAGGCAGAACAACTTGCGCTCAAGAATAATCCGCGGGTGAGCGTGAGCCGTTTGCTGGCGCTGGCACAGCACCAGGTTGTGCGCGAAGCGCGAGCCGCTGAACTGCCCACGGCTAATGCCGCGATTACGGCGGAGAAGGCGCTCGAAGCAAGCCGCATCTCCGCCGGATCACTTACCGCCTCTCGATTGTTTACTCATGCCGGTGCGGGTGGAAACTTCACCCAGCTCATCACAGATTTTGGGCGCACCCACAACCTGGTGCTGACACAGAAGTTTCAGGAGAAGGCGGCCAACGCCACCGCCCTCGCGACCAAGGAAGAGATCGTTCTGGCGGCAGATCAGGCTTTCTACGATGCCTTGACAGCGCAGGCAATTCTCCAGGTGGCGCAGCAAACCGTCAACGCGCGGCAGGCCACGCAAACCCAGGTGAACCAGATGACACAGAACAAGTTGAAGTCGACGCTGGACCTGTCGTTTGCCGACGTCAACTTATCGCAATCCAAGCTGTTGCAATTGGATGCGCAAAATAATCTGGACGCCAGCATGGCGACCCTAGACGCGGTGCTGGGGCTCGATCACGAAGTTACTTACCAGCTGGTCGATGACGGAGCACACGACAACGCGCCCCCAACCGACTTTCAGGCGCTGGAACAGAGCGCCCTGGCGCAGCGGCCCGACCTCCAGTCCCTGACCTTCGGTCAACAATCGGCCGAGAAATTTGCGCGCGCCCAGTGGGATCAACTCTTGCCGTCGATCAACGCAGCCGGCACCGTGGGCACAGTTCCGGTACGCGTCGATCAGTATTACCTGGACAACTGGTGGGGCGGAATCGGCGTGAACGTAAATATTCCGATCTTCAACGGGTTTCTCTATTCCTCGGAAGCAAAGGAGGCGAAATATCGCGCGCTGGCCGACGCGCAACGCACTCGCGATCTGCGCGATCAGATTGTACGGGACGTGCGAACCGCATGGCTGCAGGCGAATACGGCCTACCAGCGCATTGGTGTAACCGCGGAGCTACTCAAAGAAGCTGACATGTCACTTCAGCTCGCGCAGGCGAGATACAAGTTAGGACTCAGCTCCATCGTCGAGCTAAGCCAGGCGCAACTACAACAGACGAGTGCGGCCATCGATAATACCAACGCTCAGTACGAGTATCGATTGGCGCGGGCGGTGCTCAACTACCAGATCGGCACGACACCATGATGGAAAATTTCAAGCTGAAGGTTTTTCGGGTGCTGGCGGACACATTAAGTTTTCGCCGGGCGGCCGACGAGCTGCATCTGACGCAGCCAGCTGTTACCGCGCAAATCAAGAACCTCGAGGAGAGCCTTGGGATTGCGTTGTTTGATCGTATCGGGCGTGACATTCATCTCACCCCGGCGGGAACTGCGCTGCTGCCGTATGTACGGCAGATCGAAACCATCACCAACGAAGCATTGGCCGCGCTGGCTTTGTTTGGTGGCCAGGAGGGAATCGAGCT
>DATJNV010000066.1:0-17904 GCA_035507705.1 Acidobacteriaceae bacterium | reverse complement strand
GACTCCGTCCTGGGCTATTCTCAGCCGTCCCTGCGGGACTCGAGGGCAGGATTAAAGTCGTGCCCTGATACAAAGACCTTTTAGCAGCCTGCTAATGCGACCTTAGGCCCCTTGACTACTTCGACCCAGCGTAAGGGAGTTGCTTCCAGTTCCTCTGCCATTGCGGTAAGCACAGGCATTCTGCTTAGCCGGCTTCTCGGACTGGTACGCGATCGGGTGTTTGCCCATTTTTTCGGAAACTCCTACGCCGCGGACGCGTTTCGCGGCGCCTTTCGCATTCCAAATTTTCTGCAAACGCTCTTTGGCGAAGGCGTCCTTTCCGCATCCTTTATCCCGGTGTACGCCCGTTTGCGCGCCGAGGAGCGACATGAGGAAGCCAATCAGCTAGCCGAAGCAATCTTCGCGATCCTATTCCTCATTGCTTCTCTGGTGACACTGGCGGGTATCTTCGCTGCACCATGGCTGATCGATGTAATCGTGCCCGGCTTCCACGGCGAGACCCGCCAGCTCACGATCCGGCTGGTGCAGATCCTCTTCCCTGGTGCCGCTCTGCTGGTGCTATCCGCATGGTGTCTCGGAATTCTGAACAGCCACCGTAAGTTTCTCCTCTCTTACTCGGCACCGGTGATCTGGAACATCGCCATGATCACGGCGTTGCTGTGGAAGGGTGGTCATGTCCGAGAGCCGAAACTGGCAGTTATCATTTCCATCGCTTCTGTGGTTGGCAGCGGTCTGCAGTTCGCTGTGCAGTTGCCGGCTGTTTTGGCCTTCCTTCGTCCGCTGCACCTTCGCTTCACACTAGCCAGCGACTCGGTGCGAACGGTTGTGCGGAACTTCTTCCCGGTGTTCCTGAGCCGGGGCGTAGTACAGGTAAGTGCCTATGTTGATTCGTTTCTCGCTAGCTATCTCCCTGTGGGCGCCGTCTCCTCACTCGCTTATGCACAAACGCTGAACACACTGCCCGTAAGCCTGTTCGGCATGGCAGTTTCTGCGGCGGAGTTGCCCGCGATGTCCAGCGCCCTAGGGAGCCAGGAGGAAATCGGAAGGGCGTTGCGCCTGCGCCTGGAGAATGGGCTCAAGAACATTTCGTTTTTCGTTGTGCCTTCGGCGGTGGCATTTATCTTTCTCGGCGATGTAATCGTCGCGACCATCTATCGAGGCGGACGGTTCACCCTACAGGATGTGATGCTGGTGTGGAGTGTTCTGGCGGGTTCCGGGGTAGGCCTCCTGGCGTCGACATCGGGAAGGCTTTACTCTTCCGCTTTCTATGCCTTGCAAGACACGCGGACGCCATTGAGATTCGCAGTCATCCGGGTTGCGCTGACCCTTTCGCTGGGTTATCTCTTTGCATTGCCACTTCCACGATTGCTAGGGATTGATCAACGGTGGGGTGTGGCCGGGCTCACACTTTCGGCGGGAATCGCCGGCTGGGTAGAGTTTGCCTTGCTGCGCCGTGCGCTTCAGGCAAGAATCGGAACCGTCGTGGCATCCGTTTCGCGGGTTTTGCGGCTTTGGGTGAGCGCGCTCATCGCAGCAGCGTGCGGCTACGGTTTGAAGCGGGTGTTGCCGTTTCACAATGCGATTTTAATAGGCGCGTGCGTGCTCTCAGTTTTCGGGCTGGGGTATCTGGTTTTGACGCGGCTGTTCGGAGTGGAAACGCCCGGAAGTTTGACACGCTTGCTCGGCAGACGAACTGGATAAGAGATCGGGTAAGCCGTGAAGTTGCACGGACTGCGCCCTCCGTTTTCGGCTCCCGTACGCTCACTCGAACATGGGGCCACGGCCCACTGTGTGGGTAACCAAATTCCGCTCGAATCAAAGGCCAATCCGAGCCGTCCATTTTGTGCCGTTCCCTCAAGGGGACTCAGATCTTCTTTGAACGTTCTTTCCCGGCACTTCCGTGCCGAGCTCTAAATTGTCCCGTCCCTGCGGGACTGCAGTGCTGCAGAATGAAATGTTTCTCCAACGTTTTTTTATAAGATCCCTAGCTTGTGCATGTAGTCGGCGTCGATTTTCAACCCTTCCATCGGAGGCACGTTGTAGCCTTCCTGTTCGACGAATGCGTGCTTCACATGCCCCGACTTCGCCGCCTGGGCAAAGATCGGCCGGTAGTCGATGCTGCCTTGCCCCAGCTCGACAATCGTCGGCACGTTCACGATGGAGGAGTTCGGCGTGATGTTCTTGAAGTCCTTGACGTGCAACATGGAGATGCGGGTCGGATATTTTTTGAGGTACTCAATCGGATTTCCTCCGCCGACGACGACCCAGCCGCAATCCATTTCCATGGTGACGTGCGCGGGATCGGTCAGACGCAACAACTCATCGTAGGGCACAACACCATCTGTCTTGTGAAACTCCATGGTGTGGTTGTGATATCCGAACTTGAGCCCGGCAGCACTTACCTTGGCGCCAATGATATTGAATTGTTCCGCATTCCATTTCCAGTCTTCCAGCGTGAAGGCATTCGACCTTTCTTTCGCAGGAATGTTCTTGACCCGCGCCGGATCCTTGAAGCCGGGGAAAGAACAGATAATGTAACTGACACCGAGCTGTTTGTTAAACGCAAGCAGATCGTCAAGCTGCTGATGCAGGGCGTCGGAAGAATAATGGGCGCTTACAAGGTGCAGGCCGGCGGCGTTCATCGCCTGCTTCACCTGGTCTGCGCTGTGGTTGTAGTAGCCGGCCGATTCAACTTCCTTATAGCCCAGGGCTCCAATCTGCTTGAGGGTGCCGTCGTAGTCCTTGGGCAGAAGCTCGCGCACCGAATACAACTGCAGGCCCAGCGGGACTTTCAAGGTTTGCGCATCGGAACGGCTAACCATCGATCCATAAATCAATGCAGCCGATCCCGCTTTGACAAAATCTCTCCGTGATTGCTTCAAATGTCCCCCTTATTCCCCAAGAAGGTTAATCGCCTGGAAGGCCGAATGCAATGATGTTGGATCCCATTGCAATAGCAACATATTGCCTGTGGTCAAACATGTACGTCATGGGAGAAGCGTGCGGCTCCTCGCTGGTCTGGAAACTCCAGAGCGGTTTGCCTGTCCTGGCGTCGGCGGCGGCAAAGGAGCCATCGTCCGCTCCGTACATCACCACGCCGCCTGCGGTGCTAAGCACACCACCGAACGAACCTCCTGGCCCGGTTTGCACCAATTCCCAGGCCGCCTTACCCGTCTGGATATCGAAGGCGCGCAGAACCCGGCGCCCCGGATCCGCCGGATCCGGCTGGTTGGAACCGCCCATGTAGCCGTGGCCCAATTGAAAGGGTGTATCGGTGCGTGTGAAGATGCCGCACTTGTCGTTCGTCTGCACATAGTAGAGAGACGTAATGGGATTCCAGGAGGCCGAATACCAGTTGGTGGCTCCGTTCAGCCAGGGGCACACGCGGGTGCCCTCATGGGTTGGCTCTTTACCGGGAGCCACAATGGGGCGCCCCTCCGGAGTCAGGCCCGTGGCCCACGTGAGCTCGGTGGTGTATTGGCGCCCCAGCAAAAACTTGCCGTTGGTGCGATCGAGAACGTAAAGAAAACCATTTCGGTTGGCCTGGACCATCAACTTGCGCGGTTTGCCTTCCCAAACCGCGTCGACCAGCGAAGGCGGCGCCATGGCATCGTAGTCGTGCACATCGTGCGGCGTGAACTGAAAATACCACTTCAGCTTGCCGGTGGCGGGATCCAAAGCAACCACCGAGTCCGTGTATAGATTGTCGCCCTTGCGATCGTCACCAATCAGATCGTTTCCTGGGTTTCCGACCGGCCAATACAGAGTATCCAGATCTTTGTCGTAGGTTCCGGTCAACCAGGTCGCACCACCGGGATGGTCGATACCGCTTCCCTGCCAGGTTTCCGAGCCTGGCTCGCCTCGCTTCGGGACGGTCCAGAAACGCCACACTTCCTTGCCTGAAACCTGGTCGAACGCGGCTACAAAACCGCGCGCGCCCTCGTCCCCACCGGAAGTTCCGGCGATCACCAGATTCCCGACAATAAGAGGAGCGCCCGTGGCGTTGTAATTGTCGCGCCAATTGGCCATCGCCGTGTCCCACAGGAGGGCGCCTGTCATGCGGTTGAGAGCGATGAGATGGTCGTTGTCAGTAACCATGAATACCTTGTCACCAGCGATGGCAACGCCGCGGTTCGCGCCCGAAACCGCATTCCCAACCAAGCCTGCGGTGCGTGCACGCTGGTAATGCCATATCTCGCGTCCACTGCCCGCATCCAGCGCGTAGCACTGATTCACATAGGTCACATACATCACGCCGTCAACGACAACCGGGGTCGCCTGCACACCGCGGACGCCGGCCCCGCGAAGAGTGAAAATCCACTTGGCCTGCAGGCGCGAAACATTGGAGCTATCAATCTGCGAAAGCTCGCTGTAACGGCCGCCAGTGGTCTTTCCGTTGTAGCTCGGCCAGTCTGTCTGCGAGGTGACCGCTCTATATTCGTCAGATGCGGTTTTGCGCAGCAGGTAAAGCTGATGATCGTCACCCAACATCTGCATTCCGCCCGCGTCGCGATTCAGCGCCGTGCCCTCAAGGGCCTTGCCGCCTTCCAGTGTCACTTTGGCGTGCGCCGCAGCCTCACCGCGGAAAGGCTTCAGCGTTCGCAAGAAGCTGATGAGATTCGCGCGCTCCGGGTCGACGATGTCGGGAAAGGCCGGCATGCCGGAAGGCAATCCGCTGTGCAACAGGTTGATCAGCTCCCGATCAGTGCGCAGGGGGACACGCTCAATAATTGACGGCGCGAACTCGCCACCGCCACCATTAGTTCCGTGACAAGACGCGCAACGCTGCTCAAACACCTGCTGCCCGGCAGCCTGGGGTGAACCTGGAGGTAAACGAACAGGAGGCGGCTGTTGCCCATGAACTGCTAATAGAGAAAGACACCCCACGGACAAACCCGTGGCTAAAACCCAAGGCGAACTCCGCATCCCATCCCCCGTAATCCTCTAGAGTAATTTGTCTTCGTGGTCAACATGACAAATGTCAGTAATTCCTTTTGACAAATGACACTACTGTCGGTGAGCCATAGACCAGAAGATCGATTCGGTAAGCAGGAGGAGTTTATGGCTGCGACTGTGCTCGTTGAGGCCTACCACACCAGGGATCGCCATCTGAAGAGCGCTCCCGTTGCGTCCTTGCGGAACGTGACCAAGAGATTTGGCCGCCAGACTGCGTTGGACCAATTCTCGCTCAGCCTTCGCCCGGGAGAAGTGGTGGCTCTGTTGGGACCCAATGGCGCAGGCAAGACGACCGCGGTGCGCCTGTTGCTGGGATTGAGTCAGGCCACTTCCGGTGAAGTGGAGATTTTTGGGGGCAACCCGAGGGAACGGGCGAGCCGGATGCGCCTGGGGGCGATGCTGCAGGTGGGCCGCATGCCAGAGTTGCTGCGGGTACGGGAGCACCTGGAACTGTTCCGTAGTTATTATCCGCAACCACGGCCGCTCGACGAGCTACTGGCAGCCGCGGGACTCCAGGGGATGGAAGAAAGGTTCTTCGGCACACTTTCCGGAGGTCAGAAGCAGCGGGTGCTTTTTGCCCTGGCCTTGTGCGGCAATCCTGACCTGATCTGCCTTGATGAGCCAACTCTTGGTATGGACGTCGAAGCACGTCGAGGCATGTGGGAGCAGGTGCGCAACCTGGCCGCGATAGGAAAAACCATCTTGCTCACGACGCATTACCTGGAAGAAGCCGATGCCCTGGCCAGCAGGATCGTCGTGATTCAGAAGGGGCGAGTCATCGCGGAAGGAACGCCTGCAGAGTTGAAGGCAGCGGACGGCTCGCGCGCCATTCGATGCATCACGTCACTCCCAGCTGCGTTTGTTTCTGCATTACCCGGCGTCATCCATGTCGAGCAGGATGGCGATGCCATGTCGGTGCGGACGCGGATCCCGGAAACCGTGCTGCGCACGATGCTGGCCAAGGATCCGGATTTAAGCGGGCTGGAGGTCAAAGCGATGGCTCTCGAAGATGCATTCCTCGCGCTGACCCAACAAAACGAAACCCGGTAGGAGGCACTATGGCCACTGCAATCGCACTTCCTCAGACGCAACCGTCGCAGGCGCGAATCTACCTCAACGAGATTCGCTGCGAGCTGTTCAAATTAGCACGCAATCGCAGTTACTTGTTTTCCATGATCGGGTTTCCGGTGGTTTTCTACCTGCTGTTCGGAGTCACCAACAAGAATGCCGTGTTTCACGGCCATATGATTGCTCGCTATCTCCTGGCTGGATATGCCTGTTTTGGCGCCATGGGGTCTTCGCTGTTCGGCATCGGCGCCGGCCTGGCATTTGAGCGGGGACACGGGTGGCTGGAGTTGAAGCGAGCCAGTCCCATGCCGGCGGCTGCTTATCTACTGGCAAAACTGTGCGTCAGCATCACCTTTGCTATAGGCGTCACAATTCTGCTGATGATCCTCGGCACGGCTATGGCCGGCGTGGAAATCAGCATCTTGGAGGGTCTGCGGCTACTGATGGTGATTGCAGCCGGCGTCGTGCCCTTCGCGAGCCTGGGATTCGTTATCGGCCTGTTAATGCCTTCCAATGCAGCGCCTGGTGTAATCAACCTGGTCTACTTACCGCTCTCATTTTGCGGTGGCTTGTGGATGCCAATCGAGACGCTTCCTCATTGGCTGCAGGTGACAGCGCATGGCTTGCCATCCTATTGGTTTTCCAGGCTTGCGTTGCGGACGATCGGCTACTTCGACGGTTCAGCATTGGTAGCATGGTCCCTGCTCGGACTGTATACAATACTATTTCTGCTAGCCGCGGTGGTTATCTTCCGCAGGCAGGAGGCTCAGGCCTAGACATGTCGCCCCAGTGCAATCTTCGCTGGAATTTCACAACCTGGGTGAGCGACCTGATTCGCGGCGACGCTCAAGAGGGGTGGCGAGACACATCCATGGAACCACCGCTGCGCGGCTGGCGGCGTTGGTTTGACTACGACCATTCGATCTGGTTGCTCTTCCTGGGCTTCTGGTTTCTGCAGCCCTACCTGAATCACGAGCCCCCAGTCCACTTCCTCTGGCTAGGATTGGCGCTTGCAACGTTTGTACCCGCCTATTTGCTGGCGCATTTCGCACCACGGAAGACGCGGCCCATCTGGGTTGGTGTCATGTTTCTGGTGGCATTGGTCTATGTCCCTGTGAACCAGAGCACCTGGGGAGCGTACATCTATATTGCTGCCTCTCTTCCGGAAGTGACCGAGTCCACGAACACGGTGATTGGCCTGCTTCTGTTGGAATGCGGCATCATGGCGGTGCAAAGCTGGTGGTTTCACTTTTCTGCGTGGACCTGGGCCTTGTCTATCGGGCTGACTTTGCTGATCGGCATGAACCGCTTGCGTATGGAGCAGAAGCATAGGGCAGACGCCCGGTTACGCCTGGCCCACGAAGAAATAGAACACCTGGCCAAGACAGCGGAACGAGAGCGCATCGCTCGAGACATGCACGACGTGCTTGGTCACTCCCTCTCGCTGGTTGTGCTCAAGAGCGAGCTTGCCCGGCGTCTTCTTGCCACGCAACCTGCGCGGGCGGCGCTGGAAATCGCGGAAATTGAGACGGCGGCGCGTCACGCCCTGGCCGAAGTGCGCAAGACGATTACTGGTTACCGTTCGGAAGGTTTTGCCTCCGAAATCAACCGAGCTGCGCGAGTGCTGGAAACCGCAGGCGTACGCGTGACGAAGCCGGTCATTGCACCCGACCTGGCGCCACGGCATGAGGCCACGCTCTCCCTGGTGCTGCGCGAGGCAGTCACCAATATCGTGCGCCATGCCGGCGCCAGCGAATGCTCCATCGAATTCTCAGCAGCGCCTGACCGGACGAAGCTCGTCATTGCCGACGATGGCAAAGGCGATATCCGTGAAGAGGGCAATGGATTGCGCGGCATGCGCGAACGGGTGCAGGAGCTGGGCGGCAGTCTATCTCTGGAGTCCCACAGGGGGACACGGCTACAAATCGAATTGCCGGAGTTCAGCGCCAACGCCGGATCAGGGGAATCATGAGCGGAAGAATTCGCGTGGTGCTCGCCGAAGACCAGGCAATGGTGCTGGGGGCGCTGGCCGCTTTACTCGAAATCGAAAAAGACATCGTAGTTGTTGCAAGAGCACGCAACGGACGCGAGGCCTTGTCCCTGGTTGGCGATCACAAGCCTGATGTTTTGGTCACCGACATTGAAATGCCGGAAATGAGTGGGCTGACGCTTGCCGGCGAGGTGCATGGCCGTTTTCCGCGCGTGCATATCGTCATCCTTACCACCTTTGCGCGCGCCGGATATCTGCGGCGCGCAATGGATGCCGGGGCGCAGGGCTACATGCTCAAGGACCGCCCCGCAGCGGAACTGGCCGATTGTGTTCGCCGGGTATGCCGGGGATTGCGGGTAGTGGATCCTGAATTGGCCGCCGAGGCCTGGGCGCAGGAACCTGATCCTTTGACCGATCGGGAACGACAGATTTTGTGGCGCGCCGGCGAGGGTAAGTCAGGGGCGGAGATTGCCGTAGATCTTCATCTTTCCGAGGGTACGGTCCGGAATTATTTGTCGGAAGCGATCAACAAGCTTGGCGCGGCCAATCGCATCGAAGCTGCCCGCCTGGCTCGGAGTAAAGGGTGGTTGTAGATGGGAAGCCGTAGCTGCAGCGGAAGCTGAACTGCAGATCCCTTGTATTCGACAACATCTCTGAGCGATCGCATACACGCATGACACTTGTCATCCGATTCCGGTGACAACCTGCACTGTTTCCTTCTTGCCTCAACTGCGATTCTCGGTTTGTAAGTGGAGGCTGACCTATGAACCGATGGATCTTCTTATTCCTCTGCATCGGCGCGAGCCTGCATGCTGAGAATTGCACCGTCTCCGGAACTGTTCTTGATCCTTCCGGCGCGGCCGTTGTCGGAGCTGCCGTCCGCTCTTCCGATCAGGTAACCGTCACAGATAACCATGGTTCCTTTGCGCTGCATTGTCACGGGAACGACGCGTATCAGGTCACCGTGGATGCAGACGGGTTTGCACAAAGTATGTTCCGCGGGCGCGGATCGCAAACACTTACTGTGAATCTTCGCATCGCGGACGTTCACACAGAAGTGCAGGTGGGAGACAACAACGGCGTTTCGGTAGACGCAGACCACGGCGCCGGTACACATACGTTGACGGCCGAAGATCTCAAAGGCATGGCCGATGATCCCGATGATTTCAAACGCCAGTTACAAGTGCTCGCGGCCAGCAGCGGCGGCGCTCCGGGACAAGCCATCATCACCGTGGATGGTTTTCAAAACAGCAGCAGCCTTCCCCCTAAATCATCGATTGCCTCAATCCGCGTAAATCCCGATATGTTCTCTTCCGAATATGATCGGCCACCCTACCAGGGTGGCCGGGTGGAACTTTTCACTAAGCCCGGCCGGGCCTCGCTCCATGGCGCTCTCTTCTTCAACGACAGCGATTCCGTATTCAATGCAACCGATCCTTTCGCCGTGACCCAAACCCCGGCCGGGAAACGGCGCTATGGATTTGAATTTGGCGGCCCTATCCGAAAACAGAAGAGCGATTTCTTTCTCGCACTGGAGAGGCGGGACATCGACGAGTTCAACGTCGTGAACGCAGTCATCCTGAACAGTCAGGACGAGGAAACGCCGCTGAGCCAGAATGTCTCAGCGCCGCAGCGCTTGTGGATCGGCAGCGCGCGCACCGATTGGCAGCTGAGCACGAAAAATATGTTGGCAACCAGCTACTCTGCCAACGTCAACGATTCCGGCAACGTGGGCAGTGGCGGTCTCACGCTCGCGGAAGCAGGCTACAACAGCACAGTCAGCGAGCAGGATTTGCGGTTCACCGATGTTTTTACTCTGAGCCCTACACTCCTGCACGAAACCCACCTCGGCTTCACCTGGAAGAGCACGGTGGATGTGCCGCTTTCCACCGCTCCCAGCCTGCAGGTGGCCGGCGCGTTCACCGGTGGCGGTGCAACCGCCGGATACCTGAAGAATCGGGAACGCGATCTCGAAGTCGACGACGATGTGATGTGGAGCCATCACAAACACTCGTTAAAAATCGGCGTTGAGTCGCTCGGCATTCTGGTCCATGACTACGATCCCGATACGTTCAACGGCGCCTTTGTTTTTGGGGGCGGCCTGGCTCCGGCTCTCGACAACGGCGGACAACAGACGGCAATTTCCGGGCTCGAACAATACCGCAGGACCCTGCTCAGCTTGCCCGGCGGAACTCCGACGACCTACAACGTCACCCAGGGCCAACCACTGGTGCCTTTTTCCCAGTGGCGTGCGGCGTTCTATGCGCAGGACCAGTGGACCGTCAGGCCTAACCTGTCCCTGGCGCTGGGACTGCGCTATGCTTTCCAAACTTCCCCCGGCAGCTACGGAAACCTGGTTCCCAGGGTTGGCATTGCGTGGTCGCCTGACCATAAGCGGCGCTGGGTGATTCACGCGCGTGGCGGGCTGTTTTCGAATCCGGTCACACCGGACATCACCACCGAGGCGTATCGCCTGAATGGGGTGCGGCAAACGCAGCTGCTGCTTTACTCCCCTTCGTTCACGCAGCCGCTGATGCCTACACCATCCACCATCACGGTGGCCACGACCCGGCAATTCGCTCCGAACCTGGGACAGACCTGGTCTTTCCAGTCGCAGATCGGCGTAGAGCACGAGCTGCCGCAGCACTGGCATGTGCAGGCAAATCTCTTCGACGCCCAGGCATGGGGAACGCTTCGGTCGCGGAACATCAACGCTCCCCTGGTCAACGGCGAAACTACGAACCCGCTGCTCGCCCCGCGGCCGTTCGCCCCAGGGCGGAATATCTTCCAGTTTGAGGAGTCGGGCCATCTCCATGGCCAGGTCGTGTTTCTGGGAGCAGACCAACACAGCTACAAACGGTTCGGTATCTTTATTGGTTACTTATATTTCAATCTGAAGACCGACGCGGACACTGCCACCATGTTTCCGCAGTCGAGCTACTCCGATCAGGGGGAGACGGCCCGCGCCTCGTGGGAATCGACTCAACGGCTGTTCGCTATCGGACAACTAAACCTCCCGGAGAAGCTGTCTCTGACAAGCCAGTTCGACGCTTCCTCGGGAGATCCCTACAACGTCATCACCGGAATGGATAACAACGGCGATGGCGTATTCAATGACCGGCCTTCGCTCACCGGACAGCCGGGAACAGGCACCTACCAGACAGCGTTCGGATTGCTGAATACGACCGCGATCAATGGCTCTCTGGGACGCAATGCAGGAACGATGCCGGCTCTCATTCACCTGGATATGAACCTGAGCCGCACGTTTCAGCTCGCCGGCCACGGGCCTTCCTCCGACCGGCACCAGAGCATCACGCTGAATGCACGGTCAGCGAACCTCCTCAACCACACCAATGTGAGTGCCGTGGGCAGCGTGGTCGGATCGCCCACGTTCGCCCAACCGCTCGCCGCCGAAGCAGCACGGCGAGTCGAATTCGGAATTCGTTACACCTTCTGATTGCAAAAGGAGACACCATGTTGAAAATGCTCAGCGCTTCTCTTCTTCTCGGCAGTGCGGCGACGATGTTCGGACAAATCCCGGCGCCGCTTGCGCCCGAACAAATTAACTACCGCCATTGGCCGGAACAATTTGTGCAGTGGGTTGGTCCAGAGCTGCCTTACACCATGATCGAGCTATATGTGGATCCATCCACTGGTGCGACCCCGCTCTATGACGCGGTGCTCACCGACCGCGCCACGGGCAAGCGCATACATTACACGAACCAGCAGCAGATGCTCGAGGTGGATAAACGCTCGGGAGGGGAAGCCTACCTGACCGCGATGCAGCTCGACCGGCCCGCGAATGCGGGCACGGGAGCCACCTACCTGCTGCGGTTTGTCGATCACGCCGGGCAGCCGGTCTTATGGCAGTTTGTTCAGGGCTCTGACATCAGCGAACGGGGCGGTGGCAGTTCGCCGGCTGGTATCGCACCACCTGTACTTCTCTATCGCGAACGCTCCGGCGTTGCCGGGGAAGGTACGGCGCTCAAGATCGGCGACAAGGTGAGCACGGCCGATGTTTGGACGGAGATCAGCCAGCCACCTTATTTTGTTGCCTATCACGGGGCGCTGACGGAAAACGTGGATTTCGCCATATTTGCCGGGGCCGGTCAGCATTGGACGGTCATCAGCGCGCCGCAGGCGCTGGCCGCGGGCGCCGAGTGGAAACTCAATTCGCCGGACGGCTTAACCCGCACGCTGCAAGTGAAGACATTGAACGGCGAACATGCCACCATTCTTGACAGCGATGATCATTTTCCTGGGCGGACGGTCACGCTCGAAGCAGACTGGGCGAATGGCGCCTGGACCATCCAGAAGATGCACTACGCCGCAGGCAAAGAAGACACCAGCCCAGGGCTAACAATTTCCTTTACGCCGGGCGCCGGCACTACAGGAGGTGAGTCTAAATTCGAGGTCAGTGCCGGGCATAAGACACGCATCGCCAGCGGCACCGTCCATACGGACCCGGAGCAAAAGCGCGTCGCTTGGGAGTTCAAGGACCCGCAATGGTTACGTGGCAAGACAGCGACGGTTGGAAGCGCAACGGTCGACTCGCAACCGGCTGCGCCCGAAAGGGCCTCTAACAACAAGTGATCCTCGCATTGAAGGACCGGCTTAGTCTGCAGGGTGCTCTGTTTTGTCGGCTCCGCGCCAGGTTTCGGCGTGCCAATCCGGAACCTGGACCGGCCAGGCCAGGTCCTTCGATCCGTCGGGGAGGACGGTGGTCAGAACCCAGTTGATGCGCGCCGTTGCATCTTCAATGATTGCCTGTAGCGCAGGGTCATTTTGTACGGAGGCTTTGAACACAACGGCCGTCAGAGC
Organism: Acidobacteriaceae bacterium; assembly: GCA_035507705.1. Taxonomy (GTDB): domain Bacteria; phylum Acidobacteriota; class Terriglobia; order Terriglobales; family Acidobacteriaceae; genus PALSA-350. The sequence goes on along the minus strand of DATJNV010000066.1, from coordinate 5,069 downwards.
ATTGCGGATATGATGATTGACTTCGGCTGCTACCTTCATCCTGCGCACCAGCATGGCGCGCCGTCGTTTCTCGTACATCATCAGCGCGTAAGAAAGGATGCAGGCCACGATAAAGGTATATAGGTCGGATGCGTAAAGCCTGGAAGCCCGGTGGACGAAGTGATCCACGCCAAACCCACAACCTGCGATGAGAAACCCGACAACTACCGCGAAAAAGAGCACGCGGGCGCTGACGAACGCACGGAAGACGCTTTGCCAATCTCGCGACATAGCCCTATCGATATGCTACAGCCGGGCGCCGTTGCTTTGACGTGCTTCTGCTTCTGCCAGCCAACCGCGCCGTAGTATCTCCAGCGGTACGCTCGAAAGATATGGCTTGATATCCAGAATTGGAGTTCCGTCGAGCATGTCGACCCCGCGGACATGCAGCTTGCCGCCTTCACGGCGTAGCAATTCCACCACGGTCAGGCCGATAGGATTGGGGCGACGGGGGGATCGGGTCGCAAACACTCCGTGCGGGCGATCCTCGAACGGCGGTCTGCCTATCAGATCAAAGTTTTCAGAACGGTCGAAATTCCACAGCACGAACAGATGGGAAAAGCCCTCGATGTCGGTCAGGCCGACCTCGAATTCGGGTAAGACCTCGAGTACACCGTCTGCCTGATGCTGGGCATGGAGTCCCTTAGGGATTTCCTTCGAATCGCTATACGGAGTTCTGATGAAACCAATGGGGCGAGGAACGAACATGCGCTGCTGCCTCTCGCTAACATGATAGCTGGGCAGACGGTTGCTTGCTGCCACCGGTAGATCGTGAGAGGGTGATAAGCATGAAAGTCGCCAGTTGGAATGTCAATTCGATCCGGGCCCGGCTTGATCACGTCACCACATGGCTGAAGCAGCAGCAACCGGACGTGCTGATGATGCAGGAAATCAAGGCGGAAGAGTTCCCGGCACTGGTATTCCAAGCGCTCGGGTACGAAAGCGTGGCCGTCACGCAAAGGGCCTACAACGGCGTGGCCGTGTTGTCGCGTTACCCAATTGAAACGGTGAGCACCACGCTACCTGGCGACGAAGCCGACAGCCATGCACGCTATCTCGAAATGACCATTGAAGGGATTCGCATGGTGAATATCTATCTCCCCAACGGGAATCCGGTACGCAGCGAGAAGTTTCCCTATAAGTTGGCGTGGATGGACCGGCTCATCAAGGAAATGGCGGCCTGGCGGCAGGAGCACTTGCCAGTGCTGGTGGGCGGCGACTTCAACGTCATTCCCGAGGACATTGATTGCCACAAGCCCTCATCCTGGGTGCGGGATGCTCTCTTTCAGCCGGAGCCGCGGGCACGCTACCGGGCGCTGCTGGACCTGGGCTATACGGACGCATTCCGGACGCTGCATCCGAATGAAACCGGCCAGTTCACCTACTGGGATTACTTCCGACAGGCCTTCGAAAACAATCGCGGCATCCGTATCGACCACTTTCTGCTGTCGCCTGAGCTGGCGGCGCGGCTCGAAAGCTGTCAGATCGATCGCGGCCCTCGGGCCCTGGAAAAACCCTCGGATCATACACCGATTGTCCTGCAGCTGAGATAGAAATCTCCGCAAACAATAGCCTCTGCCGTCTTCCCATCGCTATACCATTGTGTGCACACCATGAGAAAGCTTGTTTTCACCGTCGCCCTTCTGACTCTGAGCGCAAGCGCTCAGCAAACACTCTGGATTACTCACGTAACCGTCATCGACACCGTCCGCGGCGAGACTCGCCCGGATACCACGCTGCAAATCCAGGGAGACCGCATCATCGGCATGGCCGCTTCAGCCTCCATAACTCCGAAAGCGGGACGGATCATTGATGCGCGCGGCGAGTACCTGATTCCTGGTCTGTGGGACATGCATACGCACGTGTATTTCGATAGCACAGCTGCCGACGGGACCGACCTGGTGCTTCCCCTCTTTCTGGCTAATGGGATCACTGGAATCCGGGATATGGGCAGCAAGCTGGACGACGTTCTCGAGGCTCGCGACCGGATCAACGCTCATGGCCTGCTCGGTCCCCGCATGGTGGTTTCCGGACCAATGCTCGACGGTCCCAAGTCGACTTACAAGGCCGTCATTCCGATCGCTACATCGGAAGACGGACGCAAAGCCGTCGACCTGCTCAAGAGCCGCGGCACCGACTTCGTCAAGGTGCAGTCAGGCGTTCCCCGCGACGCGTACTTTGCCATTGCTGCGGAAGCGAAACTTGTTGGGATACCGTTTGAAGGCCATGTGCCGGATGCGATCCGTGCTTCGGAGGCCGTGGCCGCCGGCCAGCTCACCTTTGAACATCTGATTGGCATTTTCGAAGCCAGCTCTCCCGACGAAGACAAATACCTCACCGGTAAGAAAACGGTGGGCATGTTTCTCGCGACCTATGACCCGGCGCGTGAGGCAAAACTAATTCAATTGCTAGCGAAAAACCACGTCTGGCAGTGTCCAACACTCTATTGGGAGCGGGGCCAGTGGCTGGTGGATGCGATCGACTACACCCGAGACCCCGATCTGGCCTATGCCGGCCATAGTTGGGTCGTGCAGCAGTGGCCCAAGTCGCAGGCTTCTATTCTGAAGACACTGGATACGGATCCGCTGCCGGTGCGGGAGAAATTCGTGGAACATGAGTTGGACATCGTGCGCAAGTTACACGCGGCGCATGTCCCGTTCCTTGCCGGCACCGACACACCAGCGGGCGTGGATGTGATTCCCGGCATCAGCCTTCATCTGGAGTTGCAGCGTTTTGTTGCGGCGGGCTTTACTCCGCTGGAAGCACTGCAGACCGCGACGCTCAATCCTGCGGACTTTTACAACCGGCGGGCCGATTTCGGTACCGTGCAGATCGGCCGAATCGCCGATCTGGTTCTGCTCAGGGCGAATCCGTTGGAGAACATTGCAAATACAAGAAGCATCGCCGGCGTAATCGCCGACGGGCGTTATTTCTCGAACTCAGACCTCGAAGAGCTGCGGGCCCGGCTTAGACAGTTAGCGGCGTCGAAGTAAGGTTGTAGATCAAGCCATATGGATCCCGGAGGTAACAGCGCGGAAATTCCGGCTCATCTTTCACGATGACGCAGCCTTGTTTCACCAGCCGGGTCTTGTCTTCCTCTACGCTGGGAACGCTGATCTCCAGAACTGGTCCCAGCGTCGGGCCGCGCTCGATGAAAAGGTTGATATAGTCCCCGTGCAAACCAATCATGGGTGTTTCTTGTGTGATTTCAAATCCAAGCTGTTCGACATAGAAGGCAGCCGCGGTCTTCGGGTCTGGCGCCTGGATCAGGATGTCTGCGCTAAAACTATTTGCCATAGGGCTCCTCGATGAAATTTTTCAATCTTCCCAGGGCCATATCCCATTGCTTCGAAACTAATTCCAGATATTCCTTCATCTCGATGAGCGGTTTCGGATCAAAGACAAAGAGACTCTCCCGGCCTTCGCGGGTGGCGTGTACCATCCGTACGCGTTCTAACACGCGCAAATGCTTGGTGACGGCCTGCCGGGTCAGCTTCGTTCCCTGGGTGAGCTCGCTGATCGAGTACCGCTGACCATCCGACAGCCTGGTCAGCAGGAATAATCGAGTCTCGTCCCCCAACGCGGCAAAGACCGCGGCCTTTGCTCGCGCGCTGTTATGAGGTTTTGCTGACATAGGCCTGGATGTTCCTCATCTGTTGCGACCAGCCGTTGTCGTTACGCAGGAACGCCTCAGCCCTGCGCTCGGCCGGAATCCTGTCGAAGCCGGACTCGGTCACGGTCAGCAGCGTGCCATCCGCGACGGGCTGCAGGCGGAATTCGATCAGCGTAGATTCCTCGCTTTCGTAATCCACCTTCGGGTCAACGGCGTATGGGTGCCAGAAAAAAGAAAACAGCGTCATGGGATTGATCACGTTTATCACAATCTTCATTCGCAGATGTTCGTAGCCAGGGTGAGTGATCTGGCCTTCCGCCGGCTGCCCGGCCACAAAAGGCCCCTCCATCCTGACTCGAAACCATTCGCCGAACTGGCGCGAGTCGGTCAGTGCCTGCCACACCTGCGGAACCGAGGCGGATATTTGGATTTGCTTTTCGATGGTGTTTTGCATTCGCAACCTCCTAGTTGCATATTTCTGAGAGGGTAGATCAGGAAATACAAACATGCAACTTTAAAGTTGCGGTTTCTCTGCCGGCCTTGAGCGCTAGCGGTTTTTTGGAGAACGGAAATTACTTATCGAAGACCAGGATGTGAGTGGCATCCGGGCTTTCGAGCGGTGTGAAGCCTATGCGCTCGTAGAGGCGGGCGGCCCCGGCGTTCTCGGCGCGCAGACGGACACTACGGAAGTGTGTGCGGGCATGCTCGACCAACGCTTCCACTAAAGAGCGGCCGATGCCCTGGTTTCGCCACGCGGGCCGAACATACACCCGGCGAATGCGCCCCATGTCGGGGCGCCCGGCGAACGGGTCACAATTGAGCCCTCCCACCGCGACCAGCAGGCCCTGGTCGATACGGCCACAGAGGGCTTCTCCTGGAGCGTTGAAGCGATTCGTCGCCGAGGCCCATTCTGCTACCAGGGTTTCGATAAAATCGTAGCCCTCGCGGCACGCCTCCTCGTGCAACACGTCCATACCGGGAATGGGTAACTGAATTTTCTGGATGGCAATCATTGCTCCACCCACGATACTGAGGTTGAGTCGCTTTTTGGGCTGACTCATCCAATTGAGCATGGAAACAAGGCTTCCTGTATCGGTACTGGACCTGGTCGGGATGCGGCAGGGGGAATCTGCGGGCAGTGCAATCGCTCGGTCAGTCGATCTGGCGCAGCATGTGGAACAGTGGGGCTACCGGCGCTACTTGCTGGCAGAACATCACTCCATTGAAGGCTTGGCGTGCTCGGCAACCGCGGTGCTCATCGGGCACGTGGCGGCCGCCACTCAGACGATGCGGGTAGGCAGTGGCGGCGTCATGCTGCCAAATCATGCTCCTCTGGTAGTTGCGGAGCAGTTTGGGACGCTGGACGCGTTGTATCCGGGACGGATCGACCTGGGTCTGGGACGGGCTCCCGGGGGCG
>DATJNV010000065.1:0-11431 GCA_035507705.1 Acidobacteriaceae bacterium | reverse complement strand
CTGATTCGGATTTATCCGCTGAACTCGGCCAACAGCGGCGCGCTGATCGGGCGTATTGGAAACGAAAGCGCGGCGGTTCCCTTCCTTATCGGCGCAGACAAAGACATGGATGTGTCGGCCACCGGCCACCTCTTCCTGCGCCTGAACCTCACCTCCGACCTTTCCGGAAGCGGCGATATCGCAGTAAAGATGAAGCTGACGAACGCGCCGGCACAGAAGACGGTATCCGCGCCGGACCTGGCGAAACTTCTGTCACCGCAACTGTTCGCGAATGTCCCGCGGCGGGTCGGAGACCTGCAGGGAAATCCGGGTGACATGGTGAACTACGCTTTGATCGGCACTGAGGACCAGGTAAACAAAGCGTTTGCCGCCGCCGGCTGGGTGAAGGTTGACAAGACTACGCAGGACGCCGTAGTGCATGGGTTGATTTCGACTCTCTCACACGCCGCCTACACGGAAATGCCGATGAGCACCCTGTACTTGTTTGGCCGCCCACAAGACTTATCGTTTGCCCGAGCTGACCCTCTTGAGGTGACAGCAATCCGCCACCATCTACGAGTTTGGAAGACCACTGAGACAGTGGGTGGGGAACCTTTCTGGGTGGGGTCAGCAACCCACGACAATGGATTCGAAAAGGATCAACGCAACGGAGGAATCACGCATCACATCGACGCGAATATCGACCAGGAGCGTGATTTTCTCGAGCAGAGCTTTGCCGGAGCAGGAGTGATCGCCGGCGCCGCTTACGTGATGCCCAGCAATCCGCTGACCACAGCCAAGACTGCAACCGGCGGCACCTTTCAATCCGACGGACGTATTGTGGTGATGGATTTGAAATGAGTTTATCGTTGTGCCGTGGTTGGAGGCGGAATGACTGCGGGTGGGGCGGAATCCTTTGGCTGTAGCTTTTCGAAACGATTCTTGAAAACCTTGTGCGCTACATCGGGCCAGAATTCGTTGAAAACCGCGCCCAGCATTCCATACGCCGTCACATCGGCCGCGCGCTCGAAGGTAAGTCCTGCGCCGCGATCCGTCGAAGGGTAATAGATGTTGGAGATCCCTCCGGCTGCAAGATTTCCAATGATGTTGGAGTAGTTCGGCCCCCGGTTGCCGTTATCGTTCCTGCACCAGAAGGTGGTCGAAAGAGAATAAAACAGCCGAGTAGAGAAAGCTCCCTTCCCTTTGCGGAAGTATCGCGGATCCTGCCTCAACAAGATGGGAAAAATCCCATTCCCCAGCATGGTGCCGTCGAAGTTATCCGCGTAGGAAGCGCCAAACCGCTTTGCATACCCCTTCACTCCCTGGCCGTAACCGGGAAAGTCGTTCTCTGCCTGGCTGAGGCCGGCATCGAATCCGGCAATGCCAAACTGGACCGGATCGGTAGCGCTACGAAAGGCCAGTCGAAACTTCTGGTCACGCGACAGGGGAACTGCGTCCTGGTCATAGGAGACGTTGAAGTTGGGCACTACCCCGACGATGCGCTGTTGCTCCTCTTGCTTGAGTTGTTGTTCCGCTTTTTCCCGCTGAGATAGGGTCGGTGTATCGCCTTGCCGGGCGAGGTTTGGCTGCGCCGCAGGACTACTCGCGGATTTTCCGGCATCGGGCGCCGAGGCTGGATCAGCCGGCGAAGTTGGGACGGATGGAACCTGCGCCTGGGAGGAGCCCGCGAAACAAAATGCCAGAAGCAGAATTTGCAGCCTGCAAGACGAAAAGAAGGCTGTCACGCTTTTCCCTGCGGCAGACATGGTTCCATTGCTTGCTCTCTCTCCAGGTGAAGGCGTGGGTCCGGGCGGAATTTACTCGAGCCGAGTTTATCCTTTACGCGCCGCGGTCCCATCCCACAGCCGGGTCACAAGAGCTGGACGTCTCTGAATCGTAACCATGAATCCGAAGGACGCAGTGAGTTCGTATTAACGAAATGACTCAAAACCCGAAATCGCTGACCGATCAACCAGGAAAAGAGTCTTCTCAGGTTTTCTGCAGAGATTGCAAATCCTCATTTCCAGTGGAAGCGGCGACTCGGGTAGATGCCCTGCATATTCAGTGCCCTTTGTGCCTGTACGTTTTCTTTACAGACGCCCAAGAAAGACGAATGAAATCAGGATGAGGTTACTTCGAGGACCCGCCGGCCGGGTTTTCGATTACGACCTAAGGATCTGTTTCTCTGCTTGCCGTGGCCGCCTGCCTGGGGGATTTCCGCTCCCTGGCGATGGCATCCAGGACACCGTTGAGAAAATTAAGCGACTCCGGGACGGAGTAGCGGCGGGCAATCTCCAGTGATTCGTTAATCACGACGGGCGCCGGGGTATCCGGGAAGCCCAAAAGCTCTGCGACTGCGGCCCGTAGGAGGTTGCGGTCTACCGCGGGCATGCGATTCAGGCGCCAGTTGGCGGAGTGGGACTGGATGAGCTCATCGATCTCCTCGTTGCGCGCCGTGGCTACTCGGAAGATATCCTCAGAAAAACCGCGAGTCTCAGGATCCACCTCTTCCCGGGAAGCCCAAAAGGTTTTCCGCACATGGTCAGGAGAGTGCTTGCCTACATCCGCCTGAAACAGCATCTGCATGGCCAGTTCACGGGACTTGCGCCGCTTACCGGTAGCGCTCATGGGGTGGGCACGGTATTTTGGCTGCTGACCTGGGCGGCCATTTTGCGATCCAGGGAAACCATCTCGATGGCAGCGATTGCAGCCTCAAACCCTTTGTTTCCCGCCTTGATGCCGGCCCGGTTCAGCGCTTGTTCGAGAGTTTCGCAAGTCAGCACGCCAAAGGCGTGAGGGATGCCTGTTTCCTGTTGCGATTGGCCGATGCCGCGGGATACCTCGTTGTAGATGGCTTCGTAATGCGCTGTTTCGCCGCGCAGAAGCACGCCCAGAGTGATCACGGCGTCCACCTGGCCCTGCGAAGCTGCCTTACGAGCCGCGAGCGGAATCTCCCAGGCTCCGGGTACGCGAAAGACCTGGACATCGCGGCGTGCGGCACCGCTGCGGTAGAGGCCGTCCAGGGCTCCCTGCAGCAAACGATCCGTGATCACTGCGTTCCAGCGGGACACAACAATGGCAAAGCGCATGCCGTGAGCACTCAGGTCTCCCTCCACAGCGATAGGTCTTCCTTTGTGGGGATCGTCCAGCTCCCAGAAGACGATGGAGTGGCCGGGCGCCGGTTCGACGATAAACTGGCGGGATTTCCAGGCGGTGTCCTCGACGGAGCTGAGGCGATGCTCAGTCTCCTGCTCACCCCAATTGCGCATCATCCAATCGTGAGCGACCGCGTGAACTGCATCGAGTGCGGTCACCTCGACCATGATCTGCGAGGGCAAGGGAGCCATGCCATCCGCAAACTCGAGATTCCCAAGCGGGGCCAAGAACGAAACGCCACGGCTCGTTTCCTGATCCCATCCGCGGCCACCTTCAAAACCCAGCGCGGAAAAGAAACTGGCGAGGCGGTCATAGGCCTCTGGCGTACCCGCTGGACGCACGATGGTGATTCCCTTAATCATCCTGTTTTGACTGTACCACCCGTAATCCGGGAGTATTGGCTGCTTCCGAACTGACACCAATGGCAAATTGCTCTAGACTCACAGGTTCAACCCTGGAGTGAACTGATCATGCATTTGGAAAACATTCGCTACGAACCGCGGCCGCCCCTGGCGGTGGTCACGGTAGACCGGCCCAAAGTACTGAATGCGCTTAACCTGCAGAGCATGGCGGAGCTGGAACAGATCTTCCTGGATGTCCGGCAAAACGATTCCATACGTGCGGTTCTGATCACCGGGGCAGGAGAAAAGTCTTTTGTTGCCGGGGCGGATATTCGGGAATTGGCCTCTCTTTCTGCCCAGGAAGGCGAGCAGGTCGCTACCCGCGGACAACGCATCTTCGAGCTGATCGAGACCTGCGGCAAGCCGGTGGTTGCTTGCATCAACGGGTTCGCGCTGGGCGGGGGTTGCGAGCTGGCTCTTGCATGTACTGTACGAATCGCCAGCACCACTGCACGGCTGGGACAACCCGAAGTCAAGATTGGCATCATTCCAGGTTACGGCGGGACGCAGCGCCTGCCTCGCCTGATCGGCAAGGGCGCGGCGCTGAAGATGATTTTGACCGGAGAGCCTGTCACCGCGACGGAAGCGTTGCGCCTGGGTTTGGTAGAGGAAGTAGTAGAGCCGGACCAATTGATGGCGCGCGCCGAACAGATAGCCCAGACGATTGCCGGGATGGCCCCACTGGCAGTCCGGGACTCCATCCGGGCCGTCAATTCCGGATACGACCTGCCTCTCGCCAACGGGTTGGAGCTGGAGGCTTCTCTTTTTGGACTTGCCTGCTCCACAAGCGACAAGGCAGAAGGGACACGCGCGTTTCTCGAGAAGCGAGCTCCGGCCTGGAGTGGGAAATGAACCACGCTCACCAACCGCTCAGTCCATCCATGGGAGCGCTTGCACATTTAGCTTGTTATGCTTGAATTCGTGGCTTCGCCGCACCCCCTGACTGAATATTTGGCGATAGGCCGGCAACGGCGCTGGAGAGTTTTGCCTGTCCGGATCGCGGTGGCGTGTGCGTTTCTCGCCGGGGTGAGCGGATGTAAGAGCGCCAGTCCGAACACTACCCCCTCCCGCGCTGAGATACGCCAGGAACGCCGGGCCGCACAAAGCAAAATGGAAGCGGCGCGGCTGGAATTAGACCAGATTCCGCCGCCCTCCAAGAATCAGTATCTGAGCGTGCACAGCCGGGATGCTTACGCCAATCCGTTTCTAGTCGTACATCCTCAGACCATTACACTGAGCATTCTTTACCGCGATCAGGATCCCAATGCTTTCAATCCCGGAGGGGTGCTGCGGCCGATCAAGGCTCGCAAGCAGGATCTGGATATCCGTCCCGCCGATTTGCCGGAGGCCCTGTCTGCTCTTCCTGCCGATGTCTGGCCGTATGGCCGGGTTGTTGCGATCGAGGAGTCGCCGATGGCGCCGAGGACAGAGCGGGTCGCCATCCGCAGGAACGTTGAGGCCACCATCCAGGTCCTCAACGACCTGGGCGTGGTCGTAGACGAATGGACAGGCTCGACGGGCGCGCTGCTGCGCTAACGGGAGACGGTACGGGCTTCACACGCTGCGGAAAGATCAGCGTTTCTATCAGGCACCGCGGCTTTGCGTACGGCCTGAAGGCCGTACCCTTCAAATGTCTCCTTGTTACATTTTAGTTTTGAAAGTAAACAGTACCAATCGCAAATGGCTTCCAACGTCGACCCTATAGCTCTCGCCGTCTTCTGCGGATGTTTTCTTCTCGTCACCGGAGCCGGATTCTGGGCAATACGGTGGAGACGATCTGATATCGCAGGGCCGAGCCTGGCGGACCTAGATGAATGGGGCCTGGCGGGCCGCAAGTTCGGAACACTGGTCACCTGGTTCCTGATCGGCGGCGACCTTTACACGGCATACACCGTGATTGCGGTTCCCGCAGCGCTGTTCGGGGCCGGTGCTATCGGATTCTTCGCAATTCCCTACTGCATCATGAGCTACCCGATCATGATGCTGGTTCTTCCTCCGCTTTGGCGAATTTGCCACAGAAACGGTTACGTCACTCTGGCCGATTACGTTCGCGGGCGATACCAAAGCCGTTGGCTGGCGGTAGCCTTCGCCATTACCGGGATTCTTGCCACCATGCCTTACATCGCGCTGCAACTGATTGGCATGCGGGAGGTCATTGCCGGCCTTGGGGTCCGCGGGGAGTGGCCCCTGATTGCAGCCTTTGTCATTCTTGCCGCCTACACCTACTCGAGCGGACTGCGCGCTCCGGCGTTGATCGCCATCGTGAAAGACGTGATGCTCTACATCATGGTGATCGCGGCGGTGCTGATCGTACCCACGCGACTGGGCGGTTATGGTCATGTGTTTTCGGTGGCAGCTACCGCACTCGCGGGGCATACGCCCCCGGCATCGATCATTCTGCGTCCGGCGCAATATGTGAGCTACGCCTCGCTGGCTCTCGGATCGGCGATGGCCTTGATGCTCTATCCGCATACTGTTACCGGTACCCTGAGCGCGGCGAGCGACCGGGTGATTCGCCGCAACGCAGCCCTGATGCCGGCTTATAACCTCCTGCTGGGGCTGATAGCGCTGCTGGGTTACGTAGCCATTGCGGTCGGCATTCAGAGCCGGGATACCTCCAGCGCGGTGCCCCTGCTCCTGAACAGCGTGTTCCCTTCCTGGTTCGCCGGCTTCTGCCTGGCGGCCATCGCGATCGGAGCCCTGGTCCCGGCGGCCATTATGTCCATTGCCACCGCCAATCTCTTTACCCGCAACCTCTATGGCGAGCTTGTTCATCGGTCGCTTTTCTCGAGCGAAATGACCGGCGTCCAGGAAGCTGCCACGGCCAAACTGGTTTCGTTGGCCATCAAGCTTGGAGCCCTTACTTTCGTGCTGTTGGTGCGCGCTCAATTCGCGATCGAGCTGCAGTTGCTGGGTGGAGTATGGATTCTGCAGTTGCTGCCGGCGGTGGTGGGTGGTCTGTTCAGCCGGTTTTTTTACGGTCCGGCGCTGCTCTGGGGCTGGCTGGCAGGAATGGCTGCGGGGACCGCCATGGTTGGCTCCCTGGGACTGAAAACATCGATCTACCCGTTCCACTTTGCCGGGCACAACTACAGCGTGTACGCTGCTCTGCCGGCGCTCGCCCTTAATCTGGCGGTGGCGGCAGGGGCTTCCGCAGGGATGAGCATCGCCGGCAAAACAAGAGCCGATGAGCTGGCGTCCAGCGTGGCCTGAGACCAGTTGGAGGAGAAGAACCTATGAGTGAAACATCGGTTGGCCTGGTGGGGCTTGGCGCCATGGGGATGGGTATGGCTACGTCGCTGCGGCGGGCCGGCTACACAGTCCGCGTGTTCGATATTCGCCGGGAAGTGGCCGAAAACTTTGCTGCAGACGGTGGCGTTGCCTGCGCCAGCCCAGGGGACTTAGCCGCAGCCTGTGACGTAGTGATCAGCGTCGTGGTCAATACCGCGCAAACGGAAGCTGTTTTGTTCGACGGAGGCGGAGCAGCTTCGGCCATGAAGGCCGGCAGCGTTTTTGTCATGTGCTCTACGGTGGATCCCAGTTGGTCGATGGCGCTCGAAGGCCGCCTGGCAGAGAAAGGCATCTTGTATCTCGATGCTCCGATTTCGGGCGGGGCGGCGAAGGCCGCGAAGGGCGAAATCACCATGATGACGTCCGGCCATCCGGATGCGTATGCCAAAGCAGGCAGAGTTCTGGAGGCAATGGCGGCAAAAGTTTATCGCCTTGGTCCCGCGGCTGGGATGGGCAGCAAGGTAAAGATCGTCCATCAGCTGCTCGCAGGAGTACACGTAGCGGCGGCCGCGGAAGCAATGGCGCTCGGCCTGCGCGAGGGCGTGGATCCTGCCGCGCTCTACGAAGTGGTCACTCACGCCGCGGGCAACAGCTTCATGTTCGAAAACCGCATGGCTCACGTTTTGGCCGCGGACTACACCCCGCTTTCCGCAGTGGACATTATCGTCAAGGATTTGGGCCTGGTTCTCGACCTGGCCCGAGGCAGCAAGTTTCCATTGCCCCTAGCGAGTACGGCCCACCAGATGTTTATGCAAGCCTCCACCTCCGGCTATGGTCGAGAAGACGACTCAGCCGTGATCAAGATATTTCCTGGGATCGAGCTCCCGGGAGCTTCCTAGCAGTCAATCCTTGTCTCAGTCATTCAAGTCCGGCGGAATCTGGCCTGAGTCTCGATGGACCTCCGGTCCACCGAAGGGTATGAAAAACTGTTCGAATGCAGCAACCCCTTCATTCGCCGCAAACCAGTCCCGAGGGGACGGAACAAATTCAACTCAGGCAAGGCCAGACACCGTTTTCCGCCCGCGCTATAGGCGCTACTCGAACGACCTACCGCCAGTTATTTGTTACCGTACTTGTGCCATAACAGCGATGTTCTTACCCTCTGGCGAGGGTCCTTGGCGGTGAGCCCAGGCCAGAAGAAAATACTTCAGGCCATATGTAAATAATTCCAGTAAATTTTGGCTGGCAACGAATCGTACGGAGTCGCATCTCACCATACTCGTAGGCCCATTTCGACGAGTGATGAGGTGAACCGATGTTTTGCCCGGAATGCGACGCGATAATGAATGAAGTCGGCACCATTTCTGCATCGGAATCGGGAAAAGATTTCGTTGTCGATCTATTCGAATGTCCCGAATGCCATTGCATTGATGACCGCCCCAGAACTCGGGTCAGTAAGAAATTTGAGTTGCCTGGCGTTGCTTAATCTTTCGGAATAGCTATCTTTCATAATCGCCAGCCCGAACCAGCACGCGATCCAACCAGATCTTCCACAGTGGGTGCCTGTTCCGCAGCGACCACCTTCCGGTGTCGGTTTCACACCGTCGAACCTTGTTGAAACTCCCTGGCTTTCTTAATCTTCCTGCCTTAGATCGCGGCTATGTGAGAGGCCGGCGCATGTGTGCTCTCAGGCCATAGCGAGTTCATTTCACCCGGCGTGACACGCAGCGTCCTCTGTCACGGATCTTCACCCAGCGAAAAGGGAAAAATGTAACCGTAAAGGAGCGAATCGGTGAACGATCGTTCGTGTCTCCCGATGCCCGCGATTGCGTTTGCAATCGTTTTCGCCATGGTCGGCGTATCTTCCCTAGCCAGTGCCCAATCACTTGTTCCAATTTTGGCACGGTTTCGATAGACGGCGGCGCCTTTCCACGGCCTTCGCGTTGAATGGAGTGACTTGCCGCCGAGAGAATAAGCTGGCACGAGCGCGAACGAATGGCCGGTGATGGCTCTCGCGGGTCAGGACCACCTCGATAGCGAGCCAAGCGTAGCTCGACTAGGGGAGACGGCTACCCCAAAGTGTAATTCTCCAAATAGAGTTCTCACGGTCAACTGAGTGAGAAGACTTTGGTCACTCGACCGCTCGAGGCTCATTCGTGAAGATTCTTGCAGGTGTAATGTTGCTGGGGATTGCAGGGTGCTCCGCGCAATCACAGCGATTCGTGCCATTCGTGGAAGATGACACGATTCTGGCCCTGGATACCAAGACCGGGCAGACTTGCGTTTCGTATAAGGAAACCGCGCTACCGAAAGGCGGCACGCCCATGCCTTACTGCGTCGACCTGTATAACTCGAAATAAGCTACCACAAAAGTTTCATTAGCGGCGAACCAGACGCGGCCGACGTGGGCCTGCCTTTCAGCAGGTTCAGATCTCAAGTTCGTCGATGAGCCGTCTGTTGCTTCTCATTTTTTTAACAAAATCAAGCCAGCCGGCGTTTTTTCCACCCCGCCGGTCGAAGCAACCCGCAGAGTCTCCTGACGGATCCATGCTTATAGTTCGAAAATACTGCACGCGAATACATGGGAAGCAGGAGAATCAATATGGCAAAAGCAACTGACGAACGCAGCCACAATCAGCCGAGTCACGAAGCACAGGTGAAAGGCGGCCAGCACTCGCATCAGGGCTCGCATGAGAACCAGGCCGGCCAACCTCAGCAGAGCAACGAGGAGCGGCGGGAAGACAGTCGCAGCCAGAACCAACCGAGCCACGAAGCCCAGGTGAAGGGCGGCCAACACTCGCACTCCACCGGTCAAAAATAGTTCCGCAACGCATTGCCTTCAGGGGCGGTTTACACCGCCCCGTTGTGCGTTCTGGATCGGACGTGACAGCTGCTTCAGGACGATATGTCCGCGGAAACGGCTCCCATCCCGCGCCGCTTGGTCACGAATTGGACCATCCACCGGAGCATGACCAGCAGGCGGTTGGCAAAGCCAATGAGGAAATAGATGTGGACCCCGGCCCAGATCAGCCACGCCACAAAACCAGCAGACTTCCAGAATCTCAGGTCGGCCACAGCGAAGGCGCGGCCAACAACTGCCAGGTCACCCTTGTCCCAATACCAAAACGGCTCAGGAGCAGCCTGGCGGGCTACGCGCCGGCCAATCAGTTTAGCTACGTAGTTGCCTTGCTGGATCGCGGGTTGCGCCAAGCCCGGCATGGTGACGGCTGTCCCACTTTTTAAACCAAATATATTGCGGGTATCTGCAACGACCAAAGCCGTGTCCCCAATGGCAAAAATCTCAGGATGACCCGGCACCGAGAGATCCGGAGCCACCTTGACTCTGCCGGCCTTATCCGCTTCGACGCCCAGCCATCGCGCTGCGGGCGATGCCATCACCCCCGCGGTCCACATGACATTCCTGCTGCGGACTCGCTTCCCATTCGCGACGATGCCTTCGGCATCGATGTTTTCCACGCGAGTTTGGGTGAAGACTTGTACTCCGAGTTTTTCCAGGTGCCCCTGTGCCCTGGAAGAGAGCTCCGGGTCGAACGTGGGTAGAATCCGGGGGGCTCCTTCGTAGAGCAGGATCCGCGCCGCACCCGGACCGAGGTGACGGAAATCTCGCTCTAAAGCCATTTTCGTCATTTCGGCAATGGTGCCGGAAAGCTCGACGCCAACAGTTCCTGCGCCCACAAGAACGAACGTCAGCAGTTCCCGAACGAGATCAGGATCGGGATGCTCACAGCGTGCGAGTCGCTCCGCTTCCTCCAGCGCCATGAGCAGGCGGCCGCGAATCTGATCCGCTTCTGTGAGCGAATCCAGGCCGGGAGCGATCGCTTTCCACTCATCATGGCCGAAGTAATTCACATGAATCCCAGTCGCCAGGATGAGGTAGTCGTAGGGGAGTTCGCAATCTTTGAGCAGGACTTTCCGGCTGCTGACGTCAACTCCCGTCACCTCCGACATAAGCACATCGACGTTCTTGTATGCACTAAACCGGAGCCGTAATGGAGGAGCGACTTCGTCGCCGGCCAGAAGCCCTGTCGCCACCTGATACAACATGGGACGAAAAAGGTGGTAGTTGTGTTTATCGACGAGAGTGATTTGAACGTGTGCTTTTGCCAGCGCGCGAGTCGCATAGAATCCGCCGAAACCACCGCCCACAATGACGACTCTGGGAACCGACTCTGATGGCAACGAAAACCCTCCGTGTGGCAGTCATTCTGCTATATAGATGTGGACGCCGTTTAAAAATGGTGAGGGAAGCGGACCAGGGGAATTATATGCCGCCAAGAGCTCCGAAGATCATGCTGATCCGCCACGCAGAAAAGCCGAACGGGGGCATTGCCGGCGTGAACGAGTCCGGTGAATCCAACGCGCGCCACCTTACGGTACGAGGTTGGCAACGGGCGGGAGCACTGGCGCGGCTGTTCGCACCTGCGGAACGCCCCGTGCAGCATGCCCTGTTGGCAACACCTGAACACATTTTTGCGTCGGCCGCGGCGGATGATCCGGCAGGAGGAAACTCCCGAAGCCACCGGTCGCAGGAGACGGTCATCCCTCTGGCTGAACTGCTGGGAATCGAAGTGAACCTGAGCTTCCGCAAAGGGCAGGACAAAGCATTGGCCAAGGCTGCGCAGGCGTGTGCGGGCCCAGTGTTG
>DATJNV010000064.1:0-50135 GCA_035507705.1 Acidobacteriaceae bacterium | reverse complement strand
GAAAGCGATTCGTCAGCGCCTTATCTTCGCGGAGAAGGCCGAGCAGCAGGTGTTCCGTCTCGATGTATGGGGAACCAAACTGGCTGGCCTCATACCTTGCGAAGAAAATGACGCGCCGCGCCTTTTCTGTATAGCGTTCGAACATGTTCCCCCTTAAAAGCCACCTAGGGCAAAACCCTAGGCAACTTTCGTCCTGATCCATCTTCCCAGAGCTACTAGCGCCGGGAAAACCACTCGGCTGGGCGGATATAAGCTCTGATGAATCTTATATCGGCTCAACCACTGTCACGAGTCACCCTTTTGGGGAAGCCCGTTGTCGTACGATGCCCCCGTCTAAAGTTCCAGCGGAGACAATTCTTCCATTCGTCCATGGGCCAACCGCAATATCCGTTCGCACCGCCTGGCCAGAGGCAGATTGTGCGTCACGAGAATCGAGGTCAAACCATAGCTTGCGTGCAGGCGCTCAATCAAGGCAAAAAGGGCATCCGCGGTCTGGTCATCCAGATCTCCGGTAGGCTCGTCCGCCAGCAAGAGCTTCGGGGCCGTAATCAGCGCCCGGGCGATCGAGACTCGCTGCTGCTCCCCACCAGACAGCTCTCCCGCACGGTGCGTGGACCGGTCCGCCAGCCCCACCTCATCGAGCCAATGAACGGCTTGTTGTAATGCCTCTTTTTTTGACTGACCCCGCGCCAGAAGGGGGAGCGCGACATTTTCCGCGGCTGTAAATTCGGGCAGGAGGTAGTGAAACTGCCAGACGTAGCCGATTTCGCGATTGCGAAAGTCCGCTGCCTCAACGGGGGTTAAGGATCGCAAAAGTGTTGACTCAAAGTATACTTCACCCGCCGACGCCGTATCAAGCGCCCCAAGTATGTGCAACAAAGTGCTCTTACCGGCTCCCGACTGGCCCACGATGGCCAGCATCTGGCGCGTTTTCAGCTCAAAATTGATCTGGTCGAAAAGGACCAGGTCTCCATACTGCTTGCGCAGGCCGCGAGTCGCGATGACCACATCGGGGCGGCCATCCGCTTTCCCCAGGTGGCCCGGGGCGCCTTCGTCTGCGGCAGCGGCGACCTGCTCCATTATCGGCCTCTGAGGTCGGTAATCAATTTGTACCTGTCTTCTTCATGTATCACTAACACACCCCAATGCGGAAGAGTGTTTCTCGATTGGGTTGCTTCAAGATACATCAGCAGCCGAATCCTCCGTCTCCCGGCGCCCTTCCCGGGAATGATAAAGAAGTGTCGAACTACCTCTAAACCTTAGATGCGAAAGGACCCAGCGTCGATTCCAGGCACGTCTACTCATAGCGCAAAGCCTCTGCGGGCAAAATGCTTGCGGCAGAGGCTGAGGGATAAAGTGTGGCTAACAACGACACAGCCAGCGCCACCCCTGCCACGATCAGGCCGTCTGTCCAGCGCGCGGCAAACGGTAGATAGTCAATGGAATACACATCGGGAGAGAGATGAATGAAGCGATAGTGGCCGCCGAGCCAGGAAAGGGCATAGCCGGCGATTAGACCCAGGATGGTGCCGACGGTTCCTATCAGCAATCCCTGGAGCAAGAATATTGACCTCACCTGGCGTGGCCGCACACCGAAGGACATCATGACGGCAATGTCCCGGCTTTTCTCCATCACCATCATTGTCAGTGCAGTGAGGATGTTGAGGGCAGCGACGCAAACAATGAGAGCAATGATGATGAAAGTGACGATTTGCTCCAGTCGAAGGGCACGGAACAGGGGACGATTTTGCTCCATCCAATTGGTTGTAAGGAAACCTGGTCCGGCAGCCTGCTCGATGGAACGTCCAATTTCGGCGGCATGATAGAGATCATCCACTTTGAAAGAGATCACCGAAATGACATCGGGCTCGCCAAACAGGCGCTGTGCATCTGCCAGGCTGGTGAACGCCATCATTGAATCGTATTGGTAAAAGCCGGAATGAAAGATGCCCACCACGCGAAAATACTGAAACTTGGGAACCAGCCCGAGGGGAGTTAGTTCGCCTTGCGGGCTGGTAATCAGTACCGCGGTGCCTACCTGGGCGTCGATGGTTTCGGCAAGGTCGTGCCCGATCACGATAGGCGGCGGATCGGCAGGGTTTTGCGCGCCTGGATCAAGAGGCGCGACGCTGCCAATGGTCACCGTGGAAAGCAGATCGCTCACCCTGCGTTCCTGACTAGGTACGATTCCATCAATCAGCGCTCCCCCGGAACGAGCACCGTGAGATATGAGCACCTGCTCGTAAAGCCCGGGTGCAGCCGCCGTCACATGGGGTAGCCGGTCCAACCGCGCGATTAAGCCACGCCAGTCACGGATGCCGTCACTGGCAACGCGCATCAGTTGCACGTGAGCGGTTGAGCTTAGGAGCCGGTCCTGCAAATCCCGGCGCATACCATTGGTGATGGCAAGGGCAATGATCAGCGAAGCTACGCCTGCCGCCACGCCGGCAATGGAAATCATGGTGATTACTCCCACCACGGCCTGGCGGCGCTTGGCCCGGAGATAGCGCATGGCGACAAAAAGCTCGAAGCGCATAGAACCTAGTGGATGACGGTCTTTGCCGCGGTCGCATTCTCATAGCGATCGTAGACGCGAACGGTGAGAATGTGCTCCTGCGGATCCACTGGAGGCGAGGGAGCAGATTCCGAATCGGCCGCCGCGGACCGTTGCGAAACCGCCGCAAGCGGAACGCTCAAGTCGTAGTGTTCAGTCAACGAGTCAGAGAGTTTGCCAACCGGATCGAGAAACTGCCATCGTCCCGCATCGATTGAGTATTCCGCGCGTGTCACGGGCGACACAGCATCGGTTGCCTCGAAGGTGGCATGCAAAACACCTCCCTGTATAGCAGCCTGCAGGCCAGTAATCACCGGCGGCGTAGTGTCGATGATGAAATGATCGCTTTCCCGCTGACCGGTGAGCGCATCGCCCAGCATGTGCGAAGGAGCATCGCTGGCTATCACGAGCACGCGGTAACCACCATCGGGCACCCGGATGGAATCGAAGGAGTAGTAGCGGTCCCGAATGCGAGAGTGGAGCAAGCGCCAGTTCTTTTCTCCGTCGCCTCGCACGTACACGTCAAAGATGAGCTCATCACCATTATCGTCGTGCGCAGACCAGCGCACGGTCACAGAGGAACGGTCCCGGACTCCGGTCAAGGGGCCTGCAGAGGGTTCCTGCGTGTAGCTGACCGTGTTTTGCGCAGAAGGCAAGTTGATGGTGACTTGTTGGGACTGGCCGCTTGGCTGAGGAGAGGGATTGACGCGCGCGCCCGGCTCGACTGCAATCTCATCGACGACCGGTGCAATGTTCACCGGCAAATAGTTGACGCCGACTGAGGCGATGCGCGCTCCTGGCGAGAGGACAACTTTCCATTGAACAAAGCGTGCTGCGGGGACGCCGCAAGGACCGGAGTTCGGAGTTACCTTGTGCCAATCACTCCAATTGCGTTCCGGATTTTCCACATTTCCGGAGCGAGCGTACAGCTCGTACGAAGAGTTTCCCTCATCCGCATCCACTTCCATTCGGCCAAACCTCGAAAAGACTCCTGAATCCAGAACATCGCTCAGGTAAGTACCGTGGGCTGTAGGTTGGCTGTCGAGCTTGTAGAGCCGGCCAGTGTTGCTGGTGGCCACGTAAAGTCCGTTCGGCGCGGGGGCAAACGATGTCGCCTGGCCGGTAGTGGCCCGGGCCAGGTCGGTGAAGGAGCCGTCTTCGTGGATGCGATAGATTTTGCCCCGGTTTCCGGTGGCCGCAAGCAGGCCATCCGGCCCGGCGTGCAAGGCATACACCACGTCGTCGCGCGTAGCCCAGAGTTTGCGAGGAGCTCCCTGAGGACTTAGCTCGTACACTTCCGAACCCTCGGGGATAAGGCCGTTGCTGCTCGACGCCTGGACCGACCCCGGGGTCACGATAGTAATGGTTGCGGTGGCCACGGCGATCCCCTGCACCGGAAGAGGAGGCAAAGTGCTCTTGGTTTTTTCGCCTACAGCCGCAACGTACAGCCGTCCATCTGCGGACTCGGCGAGCGCGGTAATTTCACGCTTGGGTGCGTTGTAGATCACCAGGCCCTTGCGATCCTTGCCGATGCGATAGACAAGTCCACCGCCGTCGCTGCCGGCGATGAGATTTCCGTCGGGCTCGAAGAGAAGACAACGAATGTGCTGCTCGTCGCTCGAGAAGAATAATTCCGGATGGGCCGCCGGATTTGATACGTCTACGCGGTAGATCGCGGCGGGGCCGCCTGTGGCGACATACAGCGCGCCCTGAGAATCGAATGCCAGGTCCCAGATGTATCGCGCCTGATCGGGTTTCACGGCGGCGGAGTTAGGAGCCACGGTCGCCGCGTCGAAAACAAGTGTGGCTGTACTTTCATCGAGGCCCGTCTGGCCGGGTTTTATGCGGTAGACCTTGCCTCCGGGAACCGTGGCCGCATAGACCGATCCATCAGGGCCGAGGCGAACCGCCTGCACAGTGAGTTCCCGGGTGGAGAAAAGCTTGGTCGAAACACCGGCGGGCGTAACTTTGAGGACGGTTGCAGGAGAGCCGGTAGCTACGTAGGCGTTCCCTTCCTTGTCGGAATCGACGTCCCAGATATAGGTCGAGGGGGTCAGAATCACAGAATGCAACTCGGGTCCGGACTCCAGGTATCCGCGGCTCGAGATGGATGCACTTTCCGGCTGGCCTTTTTCGAATTCTTCGTAGCGGGACTGAACCCAAAGCCGGGTTCCCTGAGCAAATGAAACGTGGGGATAGAAAACAAGGGCCAATAAACTTGCTGTTACGACGCGAAGCATCATGCTGAACCGAGTCTACTAGGCCGCATTTCCCACCACAAATGCGCGCCTGGCAAGGGGGATGATACGAGGGAGCGCTGCGCTTTCTGGGCTAGACGAAATTAGCGACCTTTCGATTAGTTGGCGAGCACGGCACGATATCGCACCTGGCTTTTCTTTACCTTGGTGACGGCGTCGTTGGCCTTGGACATGGCAAATCGTTCGGTGATGGCCTGGACTTTGTGTCGCTCGGCCACACGCAGCATTTCGGCAATCATGCGTGGGCTTCCGCCAGGGCTGCCGGCAATCAGTTTTTGCCCGGTCACCAACGGAGCAATGGGTACCCCTAGAAGACCAGGCGGGACCCCGACAAAACACAGCACGCCGTGAGGACGCAGAGCCTTGATGTAAGAGCTCCAATCCTGATCCGCCTCGACGGTCGACAAGATGAAGTCGAAGCTGCCGGCAAGCTTCTTGAACATTTTGGTTTCGCGCGTGTTAACAAACTGGTCTGCTCCGAGCGAGCGGGCATCCGCTTCCTTGGTCGGGGAGCTGGAAAATGCAGTTACTTCGGCGCCAAACGCATGGGCAAACTGTACCGCCAGATGGCCTAAACCACCGATTCCTACAATGCCGACACGCGAAGCAGGATTGACACCGTGGGTGCGAATCGGACTGTAGACGGTGATGCCGGCGCAAAGAAGAGGCGCTGTACGCTCGCTCTCCAGGCCTTCCGGAATAGGAATCACAAAGCGGGCGTTAACCCGCACGCGATCCGCATACCCACCATTGCGATGGACGCACGTGCCCTGGCTATCTGCACAAAGATTTTCCTCGCCTTGCAAACACCATTCACAATGGCCGCAGGAATTGGCCTGCCAGCCCACGCCGACCCGGTCTCCGGAATTGAGGCCGAGCACCGAATTCCCAGTGGTAATGACCTTGCCGACAATCTCGTGGCCGGGAATCAGTGGATACTGGCTGATGCCCCAGTCGTTGTCGACCATGTGGATGTCGCTGCGGCAGACGCCGCAATAGGAGATGGCGATTTCCACCTCGTTTGGCTTGATGTCCCCGGGATCGTATTTGTAAGGCAACAATTCGGCGCCAGCAGCATGCGTGGCGAATCCGTAGAAGAGCGGCATAGAGCGTTGCCCTTGGCAGTGGAATTAGGCACAAGAATTTCCGATGGGTTCCCGCGTAAGTCTACCTTATTCGATTTGCAAGGACACCACCTGCATTCCACTCAGCATGGCGTCCACGGGAATAGAGGTCACGGGAACCACCGACTCCCCGTTGAGTGAAATGCCGCGATTCGTACGCAAGGGCTCCAGCACGTTGACCATCGAAATGGGAATCGACGACAGGGTCTGTCCATCGACCACAGCCTGTGCATTGGGCAGCAAGAGGGTTACGTATAAACGATCGTCCTGATGCGCCGCGTTCATTTGATGAATGATGCTGCTCAATTCCGAAGGCCCCTCCGTCGATGGCGATCCCGCAGTCAGCCGATCGAGGGTTGGGCCATCGCTAAGCAAAATGCGCAGCGGACCGGGATTCAGTGTCAACGGCAATGAAATAGGAATGCGGAGATTTTTGGGCTCTCCGTGAAAGGGCCTTACCGTCGCTTCGACCACCACGGTGTCACCCGGATGAGCCGCGGGTTGCGTGGCCTGCGCTCGCTCCAACTGAATGCTCCGCCGTCCCGGCAGCGAATCGATGTCAAGGTCGATGCGCTGGATATTGCGAACACGCGCGGAATTGCCGTAGACCGCTTCGAAACGCTGCCCCACGGTCAACGCTGCCCGCAGTGCGGACGGCAACTGCTCAGTAGGAGCAATCACGGAATCCAGGTGGAGCTGCGGATAACCATCGATGGCTACGGTTCCCCGCAGCTCATAGGTGAGCTCTTCGCTGTAGCTGTTGGTGTCGAGCAGCGATTCGTAGAGCGAAACCATCACCGCTCCCGGCGTGATGTCGGGGTTGTCGACCACTTCAATGTGGAGCGTACGGTCGTGCAGGCTACCGTGAGTGTGGATTGTCACAGGAATCAAGTGAGCCGAGGAGCCAAGCAATCCAAAAATCGCAGACGAGCGATCTTCCGTGAATGCCCCGACCGTCTGGGTGGTGTTCACAATTTTGAACGAATTCAGGGGGGAAGCCAGTGTGGCAACGACGTCTGCCTTTGTCATCGGAATCGAGACGTTGCCGTAGCGAGTGATGGGATGACCGCAGGCCAGAAGCTGGTGCGGATCGATATAGGTTACGGTGCAGGTAGCGGCAATTTCAAGATCGCCGCGGACCAGCAGCGCGCTCACCGCGGAGCCCGGCATCAGTGGAGCGGAAGTGTCGGGACGGGAACCCTCAGAAGCGTTTCCACCCAGGCCGGCAACAGGAGTGAGCCCATCCACTGAAACATGCTCGCGGAAAAAGTTGACAGCCTCGGGACTGAAGCCGGAAAAGAGGAGCGGAGTTTCGATAGGGTGGATATCCGTAGTGTCCCCCGTGGCCCCCACGGGCTTTCCGATGTCAGGCATCCACATGGCATCGCCACGGATGCCAGCACGCAGCGATTCAGGTTCGTCTTTACCATTCACAGCCAACATCTCGGCAATTGGCGTAATGCCGGCGATGGGTTCTTTGCTGAACTGCCCGATCCGGTAGGAAAGCGCCCCTAGTAGCTTGCCGTCGATGTAGACAGGGCTGCCGCTCATACCCGCCACCACTCCGGTGTACTCTGGTTTGGAGCCGTGGAGGCGGGCGAGAATCATGTCCTGATCGGGTCCGAGGACATTTTTCAAAACCCCGAGGATTTCGACGTCCATGGCTTCCGGCTGCGTGCCTTCAAAGACTGTGTAAGCTACGCCGTGAAGGCCACGATGCACCTGGGAGAGGGGAAAAACTCCAGCCGTGGCAGAGGAGGGCGGAGTGCCCGGTGTAACTTGGGCAAGCAAGCTTCCCGCAGTGACAAAAACTGCGGCTAAGGCCGAAAATCGGGTTGATATACCGCTGGCAGACACGTCTACAGATTAGACGTTCGAAACGTCGGAAGCATAGTGGCTGGCGGCCACATCCGCGATTTTGTGGTAACGAGGTATTAGATGACTTGGAATTCGCGTAAGTTTTCGGTTGCATCCCTGGCCTTGCTGCTCGCGGCTGCGACTTGGGTCAGTCCAGCCAATAGCCAATCGTCGACAAATCCGCCATCGGACAAGACCCAGCAGCAACAGCCGGACCAGTCGTCACCCGACGCGGGCGGCCCCGGCGGAGACAATGGCGCCATTGCTATTCCCAAAAAGCCCGAGAAGCCGGATGTTCCCCCGCCGCCCCCTGAGCCAACCGTGAAAAACCCTCCAGGATTGGCGAACTTCTCGCTGCGTGTGGACGTTCCCGAAGTAACCGTCGATGTGGGCGTCATCCTGCAGAAAACACATGAGTTTGTACCCAATCTGCAACCGGCTAACTTCCGCGTATACGAGGATGGCGTGCCACAAAAGGTCATCGGTTTCAAGCGCACTAAAGCACCGATCACGGCGGTCCTGCTGTGCGAGTTCGCCTCCACGAACTATTGGTTCGTGTATGACATGCGCAATGCCGCGTATGCCTTTGCTCGACAGCTGCAGCCGGACGACTACGTCGCAGTGGCGACATATGACCTGAAAACTCAGATTTTGACCGACTTTACCCAAGACAAGCGGCTGGTTTATGAGTCTCTGAATTCTTTGGTGATTCCCGGGTTCTCGGAGACAGACATGTTCGATGCGGTTTACAACATGCTGGATCGCATGAGCCGCATTGAGGGCCGCAAGTACCTGATTTTGATTGGTTCGGGCTATGACTCCTTCAGCAAGATCAACCTTGATAAGGTGCTGGCGAAGATCAAGGCGACTCCTAACGTCACAATTTTCAGCGTGGGTACCGGGCAGGCGGCCAGGATCACGGGCAACGCCCGCAGCGGCATGTTCGGCCCGAAAGAGATCGACTATCTGCAGGCCGACAATCAGATGTCCACCTTTGCCCGCATGACCGGCGGCATGTCCTTTTTCCCGCGCTTCGCGGGTGAGATGCCGGACATTTTCCACGCCATCAATGACTCCATCCGTAACCAGTATGTGTTGACCTACACGCCGAGCAACGCCAAGCAGGATGGCACCTACCGGAAGATCCGCGTGGAACTGGTTGACAACGAAGGACAGCCGCTCAAGATGCAGGATGAGAAACATCACTCGCTGAAGTACGACATCATTACCCGGGACGGCTACCGGGCAAAGCAGCAGGTGGATTAGCCGAGGCGCGGCCTGCTTCGGCCCAACCAAAGGGGCTAACACGGCAGTTCCCGGACAAGGACCAGCCGTTCCACTGTTCGACCATAGGGCATCCTTCGTACAATCAGGGAAACCATTCACAGGATCCCGGATAAGCGTTGGTTACAGCGACCCTAGCCCCACAGCCGAAGACCGTCGCGAAGCGCGTTCACCACTCTTCCGTTGAAGGCTGGCACCCCAGGCACAATCCGTGGCTGATTGCCCTCACGGTGACCCTGGCGACGTTCATGGAGGTGCTCGACACCTCCATCGCCAACGTCGCACTGCCTCACATGGCCGGCACCCTGGGCGCCAGCCAGGAGGAAGCAACCTGGGTCCTGACCAGCTACCTGGTATCGAGCGCCATCGTCCTCCCCATCTCGGGATGGCTTGCCACCCGATATGGCCGTAAGCGTTTTTACATGACCTGCGTCGCCCTCTTCACGATGTGCTCGCTGCTGTGCGGACTGGCGCCGACGCTGCCCATACTGATTCTGGCCCGTATTCTGCAAGGCCTGGGAGGCGGCGGCCTGGCGCCCAGTGAACAGGCGATCCTGGCGGATACCTTTCCCGTAGAGCAGCGCGGGCAAGCTTTTGCTCTCTACGGCATGGCTGTTGTCGCCGCGCCGGCTATCGGGCCGACACTGGGCGGATGGATCACCGACAATTTCAACTGGCATTGGATTTTCTTCATCAACCTGCCCATTGGCATCCTCTCCCTGCTGCTCAGCAACCGCATGGTCGAAGATCCACCCTACCTGGTCAAAGAGCGGTCGAAGACGAACACCATCGACACGATGGGCCTCGGGTTGGTAGCGGTGGGCGTCGGCTGCCTGGAGTTCGTGCTGGACAAGGGGCAGGAGAAAGACTGGTTCGGCGATCGCACCATCACTCTGATGTTCCTCGTGGCAATGGTCACGCTCGCTATCTTCGTCTGGTGGGAATGGCAACATCCGGACCCGATCGTCGATATCAAGCTCTTGAAGAATCGGAATTTCGGGACCGCCGTGGGGTTCCAATTCATTTTGGGCTCTGTGCTGTTCAGCACGACTGTCCTTATTCCGCAGTTTCTGCAGAGCCTGATGGGTTACACCGCGGAGCGGGCCGGGATGGCTTTGTCTGCAGGTGCCCTGGTTTTGATGATGATGATGCCCATTGCGGGCAAGCTGGTCTCGCGCATGGACGCACGGCTGATGGTCTCCATCGGATTTCTGGCTACCTCGCTGGCTCTCTACAACATGACCCGGCTTGACCTGAACGTAAGCTTCGGAAGTATTGTGCTTTGGCGAGTCTTCCAGGTCCTGGGATTGTCATTCATTTTCATTCCGATCAGCACACTGAACTACGTCGGCGTACCCGCAAACAAAAACAACCAGATTTCCAGTTTTTCGAACTTTGCCCGCAATTTCGGTGGAAGCATGGGCACGGCGCTGCTGACCACTTTCCTCACCCGTACCCAGCAGACCCACCAGTCAACGCTGGCCGCGAATTTCATCCCGGGGAGCGTTGGCTATGAGAATTTTCTGGCCCAGACGAGGAACGTTCTGATAGCTGGGGGACAATCGGCTGCGCAGGCGAAAGCAGCGGCAACAGGGTTTGCCTACCAACAATTGCTGCGCCAGTCTTCGATGCTGAGCTACCAGAACGCGTTCTGGCTGCTGAGCGTGACAGCGGCACTCCTGGTTCCGTGGCCGTTCATCATGCGGCGGCCGCCCAAACGAAAGAAGGCTCCGGGCGAAGCCATGGGACATTGAGCGGAGTAAAGAATCTTAGGAATCGCGAGCGCCGATGTAAGGTCCCTGGCGGTGAAAGCGGGGATCGGTGAGCTGTTGCAGCATGAAGTCAGCGACATCCGCCCGGTTGATACGCGTAGCGCCGGAAGGCAGCGCATCGGGTAGAACGCGGTAGGTACCGGTAAAAGGCCCATCCGTGAGTCTGGGAGCCCGGACAATGGTGTAATCGACGTCACTCGCTGCGATCAAGCGCTCCTGGGTGGCTTGGTCGACGAAGGGATGCCGCAGCGCGGTCTTTTTGGCAACCCACAGGCCCATTACGGTTAAGGCATTTTGATACTTCCCCCAATCGGGATCGATGCCCGCTGCGCCCAGAACAATGAGGCGGTTTACGTACTCCTGGCGCATGCCTTCCAGGATGTGAGGGACAGCATTCGCCAGTACATCCGACTTTTTCCGGGAATTGGCTCCCAATGCGGAGAGCACCGCGCGGTGGCCGCGAATCGCGTCGACCACCGCTTTGAAATCGAGTACATCGCCCTGGATCACTCGAAGGTGGGGGTCTTGTGGCAGCCCGTCTGAATTGCGGACATAAGCCGTGACCGCATGTCCCTTAGCCAGCGCCTGGGTAACAATTAACTTGCCAGTACGCCCGTTGGCGCCGAAGACAATGATCTTCATGTCGAGCCCGGTTATTCCTTCCCACTAGGTTGCAACCACCACAATATACATGGCACAACCCTTGCCAGCGGCAGACATCTGAGGAGGGGGAGGGTAAGTTGCTAATGTCTGAAGAACTGAAAAAAACGGAAGATGCATTGCAGAAATTGGTTCAAATTCTGCGCGATGGACACCAGGGGTTCATCGAGTTGGAAAAGAACCTGAAAGATCCGGAGGCGCGGAAGCTGTTTCGTGAAGAGACGCTGGTTCGCGCGGGATTTGCCGCGGAGCTCGAGAACGAACTGCACCATTTCGGAGTCAAGGATGTGAAAACCCCAGGTAGTACAACTGCGGGTAAAGTGCATCGCGCCTGGGGTGAGTTGAAGGCCCGGCTGGGCGGAGGCGATCACGCGCTCCTGGTGACCGCAGAGCAAGGGGAAGATGAAGCCAGGGATACCTACGATGAGGTACTGGCGAGCGAAGACTTTCCTCTGCCGCTGCGGGAGATTCTCTTACGGCAGCAGAGACACATCCTCGCAGTACATGATCAGGTCAAGGTACTGCGGGACCGGTTGGCTCCTTAACTGGCTGCTGCCTCAGCGGAGGATTCCGTCGGCTACAAATTTGGCAATGAGGAAAGCGGCTACTCCGACGAAGAACACCAGCGCCATGCGGATGCCGGGCTCCCGGTTCACCTCCGGGAGCAGATCCGTCGCCGTGACATAGAGGGCAACGCCGGCCGCGAGCGGAAGGCCGGCGCGAACCCAACCTGGAAAGAAGTTAATCACCAACACACCCGCCAAAGTCGCAGAGGCAACGATCACGCCTGAAACCAATGCGGCAGAACGGCTATGCCCGCTGGCCAACATAACCGAGGCGACCGTGAAGCCCTCTGGCAGCTTATGTAACAGGATGGCTACGAAGATAACCCAGCCAAGCCAGGTGGATAGCGCAAAGCCGGACGCGATGGCGACTCCGTCAAAAAGTGAGTGGGCAGCGAGACCGGCAACCACAGAGTTGCTGGTGTGGATGGAGAGGAGTTCCTCATCGCACTTCTCTTCGCCAAAATGAAAGTGGGGCGTGATGGTGTGCTCAAGAAAATGAATGAGGCAGTACCCGGCCAGAATCAGCAAAGGAGTCCACCGGAAGGACAGCCGAAAGCTCTCGGGGATCATTTCCATCAGCGCAGCTGCAAGCATGAAGCCAGCGCCGAGGGCCACAAAGTAACGCAGGTAGCGTTTTTCCCAGTGTGTCCGGACGAGGATCAGGGCCCCGAAAACATCGGCGAGCGCCGCCACCAGGCCCAATACCAACGAGACTAAGAAATTGGACATGGTTGTCTTGCGAATGTTCTAGCCACTGTGGCGAATGTGCATGACATCCCCGTCTTCGACCCTGTAGTCCTTGCCTTCGAGCCGAAGCGTTCCCTGCGATCGTGCCGCGGATTCCGACCCGGCACTGAGTAGCGTATCCCAGTGTATCGTCTCCGCGCGGATGAAATGCTTTTCGAGATCCGAATGGATGGCCCCGGCGGCCTCCTGAGCGCGTGAGTTAACCGGGATCGTCCAGGCACGGCACTCATCCTCACCCACGGTAAAGAAAGATACGAGGCCCAGCAGCTCATAGCTTTTGCGAATCAGACGGCGTAGCCCGCTCTCGGCCAGGCCGTAGGACGCAAGAAATTCGCCGGCCTCATCGTCGCTCATTTCCGCAAGCTCGGCCTCGACCTTGCCGCAGATTGCGGTCGCGCCAGCATTGGGCCGGGAGGCCACTTCTTCCAGCTTGTAACGGGCAACCGCAGTTTCCAGATCCTTACCCAAGGTCGGACTTTCGGCGATGTTCAGGACGAAAAGCATCGGCTTCTGGGAAAGAAACATGAAACCACGAATCAGCTTCTTTTCTTCCGCGGACATTTCCAATTCGCGCAGGGGCTTCTCCTGCTCCAGTTGCTGCTTGCAACGCAGCAGCAAGGCATGCTCTTTCTCCAGGTCTGGGGTGCGCATCTTCTTCAAATCTTTTTCCAGGCGCTCCAGCCGTTTTTCCACCTGCGTGAGGTCAGAGAAGATGAGATCGAAGTCGACATTCTTGATATCGCGTAAAGGATCGATGCCATCCACACGGGGAATGGATTCATCTTCGAAGGCGCACAGCACGTGAATCAGCGCGTCGTTGTCACGCAAGTGGGCAAGGAAAGCACTCTCTTTGAGGGCCTCCTGACCGATGGCAGCCACGTCTGCATACTCCACCGTGGCATAGACAACCCGCTTGGGGTTGTAGAGGGCGGACAGCTTGTCCAGGCGATCGTCCGGAACTTTGGCGATGCCGAGATGGGCTTCCCGTGGATTGGAATACGCCGGAGTTTCCACCTTGGCTTTGGTAAGAATTTTGAACAGGGAGGTCTTACCGACTTGGGGCAGACCAATGATGCCAGTTTTCATGTGACAGTCGCCGTCCAGGCAATGATTGAATTCGGGCCTTGCGGCGCAGTAAGAAAAGTATATCGCCTAGATTTCGTGCCGGGACCAGTGGGCGGTGCCAATCAGTGCGAGCAGGCCGCAGATCAGTACCACGGTTTCTACGTGCACGGAGGTCTGGTGCAGCCGATCGAAGATTTCACGCCCAGGATTGTTGGCAGGAACCGCCTCCACGTTTCCTCCGATAGAATTGCGCGCTGTATCCATGCGGGGGATGATCGAAAACTGCGAGTAGGCGGTGAGCGCCATCATGATCAGCACCAGGACAGCCTGAGGAATGATGGAACGATAGTGCTTCCGCGCCAGGACGAGGACGACAATGGCAATGACGCCACAGACGAGACCGATCCAGTGCAAGCGAACCAGGGAATCGCCTACCACCACTCCGGCGGCGTGTATGCCCGCAGCCGGGTTCGGGAAAAGCGGCGGAAGCTCGCTGAACGCGATGGGGGCGAGAACCGCGCCGAAGAAGATCAGGGCGCCCAGCCACACACTGAGGGCAAGATACACCAGGGAGTGAAATAGAGTTCTCATGCAGGACCAATCTTACATAGGAGGGCGGCCAGTGAGCCGCTGAATTCGGCTAGCCATTGGCGGATGAGTGGAGAAGAGATTGGCGAAGCTTGCCCCGCTCAGGAACGGGGCCACGATAAAGAGATGCGCAGTGGATGGATCAGCCTGCAACGGCAAGCGCTTGGAAAAAGTGTCGAGCTTTTGCAATGCACTCGCGAGGGCATAAGGGTTGCCGGTAGTGTGGGCGCCGGTGGCATCGGCCTCGTACTCGCGGGAGCGGGACACAGCAAGCTGAATCAGGGTGGCGGCGAGCGGAGCGAGGAAGACCATCAATATCCCTCCACCGCCAAAGCCACGATCCCGGTCGCGGCCGCCACCAAACAAGCCTGCAAAATGCGCCAGCATGGTGATCGCGCCTGCGAGAGTAGCTGCGATGGAACTGGTAAGGATGTCACGGTTCTTCACGTGGCCTAATTCGTGAGCGAGAACGCCTTCCAGCTCTTCATCGTTCAAGAGGTTAAGAATCCCCTGGGTAACGGCGACGGCAGCGTGGCTGGGATTACGGCCAGTGGCAAAAGCGTTCGGAGATTCGCTGGGGATAACGTAGATCCGCGGCATCGGCAGCGCCATGCGGGGCAGAATACGCTCCACAATCTGGTAGACCCGGGGCAACTGCTCGCGGGTCACCGGCTGCGCGCGATACATCGATAACGCCAGCTTGTCGGAGTAGAAATAGCTGAAAAAGTTCATTCCAGCGGCCACGAAAAAGGCCAGGATCAGGCCATCGCGACCACCAAAATGAGCGCCCAGGAAGAGAAAAAAGATGGTCAGAGCAGTCAGGAGAAAAGCAGTCTTTAAAGTATTCATAGCGCGGCACCTCCCGCACCAAACCTTCTGCTTCTATTGTGTCACGTCGTTCCCTGCCAAACCATTATCGTGAGAGCCTGTCCCGAGTCTTGGTGGACCTGTGGCCCACAGAAAGGCATGAAAATCGGTCTACATACTTGGCTGAGGGGAGGGATCTCCGCATTTCCCGAGGTCCCCAGCAGCGAAGCTTGCTGGGGTGGATTCATGCGGGGAGCGGCGCTTCAACGCTGCGTGAACGCTGCCGCTTGCCAATCACGCGCTTTAGCGCTGGCCATCTATCGCGTGCTCGCCAAAGTGGATTTTTGAGAAAGGTCGGTCGCCACCTACCCGCCCTACGTCGGCTGAATCCAGCCCTGTTTCAGCGACGGGTTCCCTGCGGTATCCAGGCGACTCATCTGATCCGGACTAAGCATGATGTTGAGGGCGGCGATATTCTCCCGCAATTGCTCCGTCTTGCTCCCGGCGATGATGGGGAGGATCGCGGGATCACTCTGGCGCATCCAGGCAATGATGGCTTGTGGCGGGCTGCATCCTGCCTCGGCTGCGACCACTTTCAGGGCCGCTAAACGCTCATCGGAGTCAGGGCCGGCAAACTGGGTCGGAACCTGGCGGTCGGACCGGGTATACGCACCCTGCAGGAGAATCGAATAGCCGATCAACGCGACTCCATGAGCACGGGCAAAGTCCTTCAACTCTTCACTGATGAAAATCTGCGGTCCGAAATCGGCACCATGGCGAGGACGAAGATAGGTATACCTCTGCTCCACCACGGAATACTCCGCCCAGTTATTGGTCCGGCTGACCAGGTTTGCTTCGGCGACGCGCCATAGAAACAAGTTACTGGCGCCAATCGCACGCACCTTACCCGCTTTGACCAAGGCGTCAAACGCCTTCATGGTCTCTTCGAGAGGTATCTCGCGGTCATCGCGGTGGGCGTAATATACGTCGATTCGATCGGTCTGCAGCCGCTTGAGGCTCTTCTCGCATTCCCGCTGGATTTCGCCCGCGCTCAGGCCGCCGGCACAACCGGGATAATCGAACGCCAGCTTGGAAGAAATGACAACCTCATTGCGATTGCGCCTCTCCTTCATCCATGCGCCGATCGTGGTTTCGCTTTCTCCT
This sequence comes from Acidobacteriaceae bacterium, assembly GCA_035507705.1. Lineage (GTDB taxonomy): Bacteria > Acidobacteriota > Terriglobia > Terriglobales > Acidobacteriaceae > PALSA-350. Next base: position 33,689 of record DATJNV010000064.1, on the reverse strand, counting down.
CCTTTGCAGCCAGGCAGCCAGCAGGCATACATGTTTGCGGTGTCGATGAAATTGCCACCGTTGCCGTGATAGAAGTCGAACAGCTTGAAAGCAGTCTGACTGTCGATCTTACTTCCAATCAGGTCACTCCCCATGGCGAGTGCGCTGACTTCGATATTGGTCTTTCCCAGTTTTGTTTTGTTCACTCGTCCCAACTCCCTAGGCAACTGCCTTGACATAGGTTGCAAGCACGACACCAAAAATCATAATGATGGCGCCGATCACATTGGGTAGCGTGATCTTCTGCACCGGGGAGCCAAGCCAACCGAAGTGAGACAGAATCATCCCGCCCAAAACCTGTCCGGCAATGAGCGTGATGAACATGGCTCGAGCTCCTACCTGAGGCAGCAGCCAGGCAATTGCAAATACCAGGCAGGCTCCGAGGGCGCCGGCAGTCAGCAACAGTGGATGAACGTCTTTCAATCCGCTGAGAGCGCCGGAGCGCCAGCCGGTAACGCCTATGAGAACGGCGGTTGCGGCGCCGATACACCAGAACAATGCATTCGCGACACGCGGATTGTCCAACGCGCTGCCCACTCTGCCATTCATGGAAAGGTGCAGGGCGAGGATGATTCCCAGAAATATGGTGAAGAAATAAAAAGGTACTTTCATATCGATCCTCCGGATGCCCAAAGGTTCCCTTATGAACTGTTTGACGGGATTAAAGCTGCCAGCGACACGACACTACACCAGCCTCCCGCGTCTGTCAAAGACCTGATTGCTCGAAAGCGCGCGAATGCTTGACAGCGCAGGAATGGCAGGTATAGTGTGCGTTTCAGTCAAGCTGTGGAATTAGTTCATTGGGGAACCCTGAATGCGCTCGGCGCTACCCGACTTAATACCGCACATTGCCGGGAAGATTAAGTTAGGCGGAGTAAATGAGTTGAGTTACTCCAAGGTTGGTTCATGAGGAAGCGATCAGAGTTCGTAACTGCGCTGGTCTTCGCAGGTCTTGGAATTGGAATCTCGGCGCTTGCAGCGAGACCTGCCATCGCTCAAGGCGCCGCACCACCCGCAACATCGAGCGTGGACAAAGCTGCCGCAGACCGCGGCGAGGGCGACTTCTCTTCGAGTTGCTCCTTTTGTCATGGCTCGCAAGCAACCGGCACTGAACAGGCTCCTAACCTGCTGCGGAGCCCGATCGTCTTCCAGGACCACAACGGAGATACTCTGGGACCGTTTCTGAAGCAGGGCCGGCCGACTCTTGGCATGCCCGCATTCCCTTCCCTTCCGCCCGAACAGGTGCAGGATATCTCCGCATTTCTGCACGCGCGGATTCAGCAGGTCCGCGGTAAGAGAATGCCGGAAACGGCATTGTTGGTCGGCGATCCAAAGGCGGGATTGGCATTCTTCAACGGCGCCGGCAAGTGCAGCACCTGTCACTCTCCAACCGGAGACCTGGCGCACATCGGATCGAAGGACCAGCCCCTTGCCTTGACCACCTCGTTTCTGACGCCCCCCGCAAAACCTCTTCAGGTCACCGTCGTATCGCCTTCGGGAGAAACGGTGAAAGGCAAGCTGGACTATCTGGATGAATTTGTCGTATCACTCACGGACAGCGACGGTAACTATCACACCTGGCCGAGAGATCAGGTCAAGTCAGTGGACGTAATGGACCCGCTGGCGGCGCATAAGGCATTGCTGCGTATGTATTCGGACAAGGAAATTCACGACCTTCTCGCATATCTGGTGACACTCAAATGAAGTTCAGGCCGCTCTTGTGTTTGGCGACGCTGTGTTTGCTGCCTAACTGTCTTTCTGCGCAGAAGCTGGATCCGGAAGCATTGCGCCGTCCGCCAACCGATACCTGGCCCACCTATAACGGAGACTACACCGGCCGCCGGTACAGCACGCTCTCGCAAATTAATGCTTCGAATGTCCAGTCGCTGGCGCTGATCTGGACCCACCACGTGGATTTCGGCGCCGAGTCCTACGCACAACAGGCAAGCGAGGGCCGCAGGATCAAGGCCACTCCGTTGCTGGTTGACGGCGTGCTTTACTTCACCATCACCGACAACGTGTGGGCGATGGACGCCCTCACGGGCCGGGAACTGTGGCACTACGCGTGGCCTAACAACCGGGCCATTCACGTGGCCAACCGCGGCGTCGGGATGTACGGCAGCTGGCTCTACTTCATGACGCCGGACAACTACCTGGTTTCGCTGAATGCGAAGGACGGCACAGAGCGGTGGCGGGTACAGGTCGCGGACGTCAAGCAGGATTTCTTTTCTGCCACCTCACCGTTGATCATCGGCAACCACGTCATCGTAGGTCCCGGCAATAACGACAACATTCGTGCCTGGCTGGAATCGCGTGACCCCGAAACCGGAAAACTGCAGTGGAAGTGGTGGGTCGATCCGGATCCTGGTGCGCCTGGATCAGAGACATGGGTGGATAACGCCACCATGGCTAAAGGTGGCGGATTCCCGTGGTTAACAGGTACTTATGATCCTGAATTGAACCTCTACTATTTAGGAACCGGCAATGGCGTTCCGATGGACAGGCCTCCGCACCCTACCCCTGAAGGAGACAGCTTATACACCGCGTCGATCGTTGCTCTGAACCCGGATACCGGCAAGCTGGTATGGGCCTACCAGGTGACTCCACATGATACGCATGATTACGATGCCGGCCAGACGCCGATCATCTTTGATGGCGAGTTTCAGGGCAAGCAGCGCAAGCTGCTCGCGCAGGTATCCCGCAATGGCTACTTCTTCCTTTTAGATCGCGTCACCGGAGAGCACTTACTCACGACTAAGTACATGCCGGAGACTAACTGGGCCAAAGGCATCGATAAGGAAGGCCGGCCGATTCCGGACTACAGCAAAGACGCCAATCCGCCGGGTGCCCTGGTTTCTCCCTATCCCATCGGAGCGACGAATTGGTGGTCTCCGGCCTACGATCCCAAGACCGGCCTGATTTTTGTGAATGCGGCGCGCACCTGGTCTTACTTCACGACATCGGGATATGGCCGCTTCCGGTCGCCGCCGGATTACGTAACCATGGCAATCGACTATAAGACCGGGAAAGTCGTCTGGAAGCACGAGTTAGGCGATAAGAGCGGTGTCCTTATCTCCGGTTTGCTGGCAACCGCCGGTGACTTATTGTTCGGCGGGGACTCGCAGGGAAATTTTCTTGCCATGGATCCGGCGACAGGTAAGACGCTCTGGCATGTGAACCTGGGACAATTCGTAACCAATTCGGCGATGACTTATGAGTTGTATGGCCGCCAGTATGTGTTAGTCGGTGCAAATGACAATTGGTTTGCTTTCGGCTTGCCTGAGTCTGAGGTAAAGGACAACGTCAAGGGCCAATAAACGTGATGCTTTTCTTTGTCATTCCGAGTCCCTGATTTGCCCTGCGGCAAGTTAAGAGCGGAATGAACATTAGCAAGAGAATTGTCATCCCGACAGAGCGACCTGTCCCGGCGTGCCGTGGAAGCAAAGTTGAGAGAGCTGCAGTTTTTTTCCATCCACCCGGTTTGCTCATCAGGAGCGGAGGAGTCATGGGCTTTGGGCCTAACCAAGAGGATGAAAATAGATGAAGTGTGCGGCCGAGGACTTCCGTCCTGGGCCACTGTGAGCTGTCCCTTCGGGAGTGTAAGGAGCAAACTGGAAAGATCTGCAGTTCAAGGAGCGCAGTAATGGAGCGACGTGACTTTCTGAAAGGGTTGGCAGCGGCTTCGGGAGCCCTGACCACTCCGGGTCTGTACGCCGCACAGGCCAATCGCCCCGCACCCAATCTGCTGGCACGTGATAACGCGCCGTCGCGGCCGCCAGATGATCCGTGGCCGGGGAAGAAGAGAATTCTTGCCATTGCCGACCCGGAAGAGTGGTATTCCTCTCCCGGCTATCATCACGATTCGGCTTCCCACACTCTGGCTACCATCGAAAGGCTAGGCCGCGAATCGGGCGCCTGGATCACGATCATTCGAACCGACATGCGGTTGCTGACCAAGCAGCCAATCCCCGGATATAACGTCAGAAACCTGAATTATTTCGACGCCGTGTTCTACATGGGCGAGGGCCCCTGGAACATCACCGACCAGCAGAAGGCAGACCTGCTTTCGTTTGTGCATGAGGACGGCAAAGGCTTCATTGCAGGCCACGCGGGCAACGGCGGCCATCTACTGCTGTGGCCGGAATACGCCGAGATGATCGGTGGAAACCTGATAGGCGAGTTCCCTTCCGCCGACATGCACATCATCGTCGAAGATCCGAAGTTTCCCGGCGTTCAGGGATTTCCGCCGCGGTTCACTTTCCGTGATCAATACACCATTGTGGGACCCAATTATTCGCGGGACGTGGACCACGTCATCATGCGGATGGACCCAACCAAATTTCCGGAAGTGTTTGCGTCGTTGAAGCCGGATCCCAACTCTACCCGGCATCCTTCCAACGACCAGCTCCAGGCCAATCTCAAGAAGCTCGCCGATCTTCGGACAGATGGGGACTATCCCATCGTCTGGTGCAGGAAGTATGGGAAGGGCCGCGTGTGGTACTCGACGTTCGGCCATCTGGAAGAAACACTCGACGATAAGCGCATCCAGCAGATGTACATCGGGGCGATCAAGTGGACACTGGGCCTCACCGATGCTGATATCACGCCTCGCCCCTTCCCGGGAAATCAATGAGAGAGGTTACGAAATGAAGAAGATACTGATCGCATGCTGCTTGGCCCTCTGTAGCGTAGCCCAGTCTCCGGCGCAGCCGGCAGCACAGAAGATTCGTGTGCTCATACTGACGGGCAACTCCGACTGGTCGCATCCCTGGCAGGGCACGGCGCCCTTCATGCAGGGAATTCTAAACAATACCGGCCGCTTCGATGCCAAGCTGGAAGAGGAAGTGCGGGGCATCACCGCGGATACACTGGCCAATTACGACGTTTTGATAGATTACTACTACGGGCCGCGGTGGCCTGCGGAAACTGAGAAGGCAGTGGAGGATTTCGTAAAGTCCGGCAAGGGCATGGTTGGTGTGCACGGCATTACCTATGGCCCGTTTTTCGGGCAGGCCGGAGGAAGCCCCACCGAGCCTCGCCGGATGGAAGGCGAGCCCTGGGCAGCATTTGCCGACATGATTGGGATGACTTGGAAACTGGACAATATCGGCCACGCGACCCGGCATGTGTTTACGGTGGAGTGGACCGATCGTGACAATCCGATCAGCCAGGGTTTACCCCCCACATTTGTAGCCAACGATGAGCTTTATCACAAGATCGACCTTAAACCCAACGCACATGTACTGGCCACGGCGTTTGATGATCCGAACATCAAAGGCGGAACGGGCAAAGTTGAGCCGGTCATCTGGACGGTTCCCTATGGTCAGGGCAGAGTAGTCATGATCGTATTGGGTCACGATCTCTTGGCTATGAGCCAACCGGGTTTCATGGACGTATTTGCACGGAGCGCGGAATGGGCGGCAACGGGCAATGTCGCGCCTGGGGCTCCAGTGTTGTCTCCGTCCACCAGCCTGGTGGTGCCCAAACACTAAGTCCCATGAAAGCGGCCGTATTTACCCTTATGTCTTTGATTAGTTCCATGCCTCTTGCGGCGCAGGTAAGTTCGGCTCCGCAATGGCATATCGAAAATTCGGTGGTGAAAGCCAAGTTGTATTTGCCCGATGCCGCGAAAGGTTTCTACCGCGGCACCAGGTTCGATTGGTCGGGTGTGATCGGCAACCTTGAATACGCCGGCCATAGTTACTATGGCCCGTGGTTCACGCAAACCGATCCGCACATTCCAGATTTTGTGTATCGAGGACCCGATATCGTGGCGGGGCCGTGCAGCGCTATCACCGGGCCGGTGGAAGAGTTCGCGGCGGTGGGATATGAAGAGGCCAAGCCGGGCGGCACCTTCCTCAAAATTGGCGTAGGGGTGTTACGCAAACCGGATGACGCGCCCTACAGCGGCTACCGGCTCTACGAGATAGTCAATGGAGGTAAGTGGAGCATCAGGAAAAACAGGGACGCAATCGAGTTCAAGCAGGAACTCCACGATACTTCCTCCGGGTACGGGTACGTCTACCTTAAAAAGATCAGCCTTGCCGCCGGCAAGCCTGAAATGACCATCGAGCATAGCTTCACGAATACGGGCACACGAGCGATCCACAGTCTGGTTTACGATCACAACTTTCTCGTGCTGGATAAGCATGTTACCGACGCCGGCTATACCATCACGTTGCCTTTCACGATTTCCAGCGATCACCCTCCCGATAAGGATTTAGCTGAATTTCGCAAGAACCAGGTTGTGTTCCTGAAAACGCTGGAAGGAGAAGACCGCGTGTACACGACCATACAGGGGTTCAGCACCAGCCCGGATGACTACAAGATTCGCATTGAGAACACGAATGTGAAGGCAGGAATGACGATCACAGGAGATCGCCCACTGGCCAGGATGGCACTGTGGTCCATTCGCTCTGTGGTTTCTCTCGAGCCTTTTGTCGATGTGTCGGCCGAACCGGGGAGCCACAGTACCTGGAAATATGCCTATGCCTACTACACGCTTCCCCACTAAGACAGGCTCCCAGCGGCCAACTCCGCGGCTGCGTCATAACTATGCCGCGGAGTAAAGTCCACGTTGGTTACGATAACCAGTCTTGCTAATCCGCTTGAATCGGCCTTATAGTGCCACAAGATACTGCCCCAGAAAGAGTTCAATTAGGAACTCCAGATGAGCCGTAATCATAGGTGGCCCGACGTGAGGTCTTGTAATTTTTGAGACCGTTGCTGCTCTCTTTGAAACTGCGATCGCCCCGCTCGCGTCACAAATCCTTATGGTTGTAAACCAGACTTTCGCAAGTGCTGGACAGATGGGAAGGCATTAGTAAGTTGCACGCGTTTTTAACGAGTAGCGGTTAAGGATCCGCCGAGATGAAAGCTCTGGTCAAATTTGAGAGTGGCGAAGGCAACGTTGACATACGCGAGGTGGAAGAGCCTCGCTGTGGCAACGACCAGGTAAAACTCGAGATTGCCTACTGCGGAATTTGTGGAACGGATATCCACGTTCTCCACGACACGTTTCGCAACTACCCACCGGTGATTTTGGGACATGAGTTTTCCGGGACCGTGGTCGAGGTAGGCAAGAATGTTATCAACGCCTCAGAAGGAGAGCGGGTCACGGGCCTGGGCGCAACATCGGTCACTTGCGGGCAATGTGAATATTGCCGTTCCGGATACTTCATCTTCTGCTCCAACCGGCGCGGCATGGGGCACGGGGTCAATGGGGCGTTTACCCGCTACGTGGTAATGCGTCCTGACCAGCTTTACCGCATTCCTGAAAATTTTTCGCTCGACGAAGCGGCAATGAGCGAGCCCTTTGCGGCCGTGGTGCAAGCAGTCACCGAAATTACCAACGTACGCATTGGAGATACGGCGCTGGTTTCAGGACCGGGGCCGATGGGATTGTTGTGCCTAAAGCTGCTGGTGGCCGAGGGAGTGAAAACGATTGTCGCGGGCGCGAATGGCGACCAGGAGCGGCTGAACGCCGCGCTTCGTATTGGCGCCGCCGCAGTCATCAACGTCGGCGAGGAGAACCTTAGCGAAGCCATTCAGGATCACACGGGCGGCGTGGGTGTGGATGTGGCCTTTGAGTGCGCCGGACATCCTGGCTCGGTGCGAGGCTGCCTCGAATCTCTACGACCCATGGGCCGCTACACCCAGGTAGCCATCTGCGGACAGGACATTCAGTTCCCCATCGACCTGATCTTTTACAAGCAGCTGACCATGTCCGGCTCGGTTTGTTACACCGCCCGAACCTGGGAGCGCATGATGAGAATTTATGCCGAAGGCCGGGTCCGGCTCAATGATCTGATTTCCGCCAAGCTTCCAATTTCAGATTGGCGCACGGCTTTCCGTCTCTGCGACGAGAGGAAGGCAATTAAAGTATTGATGTACCCGGAGAAGTAGCGGAGGGACCTCATGAGCAAGACATTGGACAAGCCGGTTGCGTACAGGAGCCCGTTGCATGAGATGACGCAGACGACGCCCACTTGCTTATGGAATGACTCGGCGACCCTGTCGGAGTTGACCTATGCGATCGAGCATGGAGCCGTGGGCGCCACCTGCAATCCGGTCATCGTGCTGGATGCCCTCAAGAAAGAAGCCGCTACCTGGAACGAGCGGATCCGGGCCCTTGCTGTCGAGTTGCCCACAGCTACCGAAGAAGAAATCGGCTGGAGACTGGTGGAGGAGATTTCTGCCAGGAGATCTGAATTGCTAAGACCGGTGTTTGCCCAGCATAAGGGCAGGAACGGCAGACTCTCCATACAGACAGATCCACACTACTACCGCAGCACGGCCGCGCTGCTGGAGCAGGCGCTACGCTTTGATGCGCTGGCGCCGAACATGATTGTCAAGATACCCGCAACGCACGCTGGCATCGCGGCAATCGAAGAGGCAACCTATCGCGGTATCAGCATCAACGCGACGGTCTCCTTCACTTTGCCGCAGTGTATCGCGGTCGCGGAAGCCATGGAGCGCGGTTTCAAGCGGCGAGAGAAAGAAGGGCTCGACATATCCAGGATGGGCCCGGTGTGTACGGTGATGGTGGGCAGATTGGACGACTGGTTGAAACTGGTCGCAGACAAGAAGGACATCGTCCTGGAACCCGGCTACCTCGAATGGGCCGGGGTTGCCGTCTTCAAGAAGGCATACAAGATTTTTCGGGAGCGCGGCTATCGCGTACGCCTGCTTTCAGCGGCTTTCCGAAATCATATGCACTGGAGCGAACTGATCGGCGGCGACGTCGTGATCTCTCCTCCCCACAAGTGGCAGGTTCGGTTCAACGGGAGCGACGTCAACGTAGTGTCGCGTATCGACGACCCGGTCGATCCCGAAATCGTCGAACAGCTGCTAAGCAAGTTCCCTGACTTTCGGCGGGCCTACGAAGAGAAAGGCCTTTCACTCGACGAATTCGACACCTACGGCCCTACCGTACGGACGCTTCGCCAGTTTCTCGAGGCTACGCATGAGTTAGCGGTTCGGGTGCGCGATTTGATGCTTCCTAACCCGGATACTTCTCTGTCTTAGTCTTTTGTTCGATAGGCAAACCTAGCGACTTACACTATCCCTGATATCCCGGGAATCAACGGCGTTAAGGGCGTTGCCGTTGGATGTTGGTTCCCGGAGCACGCCGTCACTGTTCGGTATGTGCCATCCACATGTTTAGAGTTTCGCTGCAGATTCCCAGTAAAAGTGGGGTAAATTTCCCTTCACTTGATTCAAACCAAGGCACCTGGATGAGAGGCCATGAAACCGCCGGCGCGGAGTCCGTCACAACTTTGGTTACGACAGTTCAATACGGAACTAGCTCCGGAAATACTTCTTGACACTCGTCTAATGCCAACTATATGAAATTACCGCGCAACAATGCTGAGCAGAAGATGAAGGTAATTAGTTCTATATGGAACTAATGCTTCCCTGGGTTGCAGCGGAACAAAAGCAGGTCACCCCCCGGCCCCTCCAGGCAAGGACGAAGTCAACAAGGTTGTAACTTGAGGAGACACTCTGTGATTGATACGAATAGATTAAAAAGAGCCCTGTTGTACCTGTTGCCAGTGTTCGCGGTACTTCTCATGACGCCGAGCGTGACCTGGGGCCAGGCCAGCCGCGGATCGATCGTGGGGACCGTGCGCGACCCCGCGGGCGCCGTTGTTCCTAACGCCACGGTAACGATTACGAATGTCGACACCAACACTTCCTATCCGCTGGCGACCAACTCCGACGGCCGGTTCGTCTACCCTGCGCTGCCGCCGGGCAACTACAAGGTCACGGTATCCGCTCCCGGATTCAAGGAAGCCGTTCAGGAAGGAATCACGGTCTCAATCGGAACCGCATCCACGGTTGACATCGCTCTGCAGGTAGGCCAGACATCGCAGTCGGTCACGGTCACCGCAGATGCGCAACAGATCCAGACCGAGAGCAGCGACGTGGGAACCACCGTTCCCGGGGCACTCGTAGCGCAACTACCTTTGAACTTCAGCGGTGTCGTTCGTAGCCCGCTGCAGTTCATGACCCTGACGCCGGGGTTCCAGGGAGATGCCACCGGCAACGCGCAGTCCCAGGCCAGCTTTAAGCTCAACGGGGCCGGCACAGGACAGGCGGATGTGATCCTGGATGGCGCCTCCATTCAGTTGGCATCCCCGAACTACCAGTGGAACTTCGGCATCAGCGTCGATGCGGTCTCCGAGTTCAAGGTGCAAACCAGCACCTTCGCCGCGGAATATGGCCGCACCGGTGGCGGTTTCGTGAACGTGGCTTCCAAGTCGGGAACCAATGAGTTTCACGGCGCCGTTTACGACCTGCTGAAGAATAAGGCATTCGACGCGAACAGCTGGCAAAACAACCACCTCGGTCTTGGCAAGCAGAATGATACGCAGAACGACTTTGGCGGATTTGGGGGCGGCCCCATCTTCATCCCCAAAATCTATGACGGCCGGGGAAAAAGCTTCTGGTTCTTCAGCTACGAAGGTTTCCGCTTCAAGTCCGGGGGCCCCGAAAACACTTCGACAGCAACTCCGCAGATGTGGGCGAACGGGGATTTTTCCCAGGTTCTGAACCCGCAAACCATCAACGGTGTTACCTACCCCGGCCAGAAGATCTACGATTACACGACGTGCTCAGGCGTGAACCTGGGCCAGCCATGCCAACCCTTTCCGAACAACCAGATCCCGCTGTCGAGGCTGGATCCCTATGCCAAGGCATTCATCCCCTATCTCCCGGTTGCCACGAGTCCGGGCCAGGCTTTTCAGAATCTGAACTACACGCTTCTGTCGCCCATCAACAACGACCTTTATTCCACACGCATCGATCAGAACATCGGCGCGAAGAACAAGATCTTTGGCAGCTACGCGCAAGCCGACCTGCCGATTATCGACATCTATTCCTACGGGCCAAAGGGACTCTATGATCAGAGTTTCGGCAGCACCACAACTCACTACGTGCGGATCGGCGAAGACTACACCATCACGCCAACACTACTGAATCACTTCAACGCCGGTTACACGCGCCGCTTCCGCATCGAGCAGGGTGAGGGCGGCGTTGGCTCCTGGGCCGATAAGATCGATTTCCATGGTTATTACCAGGACATTCTTATTCCCAACAATGGCATTCAATACATCCCGGCGACCGGGGCCGGCATGCCAACACCTCCGGGAGACAACAGCTTCTTTGTCGACAACAGTTATCAATACGATGACTCAGTTTCGTGGAACCATGGCAAGCATAACTGGAAGTTCGGTTTCGTATACCGGCGCCAGGGGTTCAACGCGACGTACAACAGCAATGCTGCCCCTGATTTCAGCTTTGATAATGCTCTGACCTCAGCCGGCAACCTCGCCAACGGTAGCCCCATCGATCCAAACTCCGGTTCGGGTGCGGCCTCCTTCTTCCTCGGAGCTGCTACCAATGGAACGGTAGGCGGCGGTCAAAACGCTGCCATGCGCGTCCACGGCTGGGGCTTTTATGGGCAGGACGACTGGAAAGCTTCACCGAAGTTGACCCTGAACCTGGGACTGCGATATGAGATCCCGCGGCCTGTGTTTGAAGAAAAGTGCAGGACCTCTCAGGTCAATCCGACCCTCGCAAACCCAGGAGCAGACGGTTTGCCCGGCGCTTACGAGTTCCAGGGAACCGGAACTGGCAGAGACGGCCGGTGCTCTCCCATGAACCAGTACTGGGGTTCCTGGGGTCCGCGGGTCGGCTTGGCCTATCAGCTTGATCCGAGAACGGTGGTTCGCGCTGCTTACGGCCTCTATTACACCCCACTGAAAATTTCCAACTTTGCCAATACGGACAGTCTGGGTTTCTTTGCCGTCGGCTACAAATGGCCAGCCCAGGTAAACCAACAGACACCCGCAGTGATCCCCAGCCAGGTCACAAGTTATCCGGGATCCATACCGCCGACCATCACGCCGACCGCCCTCAATGGATTGGGTGGCGGAGGTGGTGCTGCGAGTGGCGGCCCGGTGATGCTTCCAGGTAGGCTGGCCCGGCCTGGCGCAGTGAATAACTGGACGTTCGACATCCAGCGCGAGCTTCCCGGCCAATGGCTTGTGGATATGGCTTACGTTGGAAATCACGGATCTCATTTACAGGCACTGCTGAAGGATCCGAACGTCGCTCCTCAATCGGCGCTGGTTTACGGAAACTGTCTGGCAGTTCTGGTAACTGCTCAGACGGGCAATCCCGCTTGCGCAGGATTGCCGCAAGTCGGCATTCCTTACACCAACTTCCTGAACGACTTTGGCAGCTCGGCGACGGTCGCCCAGGCGCTCAGGCCATTCCCGCAGTACCAGACGGAGGACCTGGATACTTCGTTCAGCGCCAATCCCTGGGGCAATTACAGCTACAATGCGCTGCAGGTTCAAGTAACCAAACGGTACGGTTCCGGATTGACCGTCTTGAGCAATTACACCTGGTCTAAAAATCTCACCGATGCCGATTCCGACTATGCCCCGCAAGAAGCATGGAACGGCGGCGTGGGGGGCATGATCGACCCGTACAACCCGAAGGCTGAGAAGACCTACAGCGAATTTGATCAGCCGCAGACGTTCAAAGTTGCTTACACCTATGAGTTACCTGTAGGTAAAGGAAAGAAGTGGCTGGGCAACGCAAATAAGTTGACCGACACTGCTATTGGCGGCTGGACAATCGGCGGATTGGATACCTACGGTACTGGCTTCCCTCTGTTCGTCCAGGAGAACAACTGGACGGCGGGAACTTTCGCTGGCCAGGCAACCGGCGGCAATGCACGGCCTAATGTCGTCCCGGGCGTAAACCCCAAAGCGTATTTTGGTGGCGTGGGAGGGTATAAATTTGGTTCAACCGCGGTCATTAACCCGGCAGCCTTTACCCAGGCGCCAAACTATACCTTCGGAGACGCACCCAAGACACTCGGAAATGTCCGCAACTTCAACCACAAGGAAGAGGACCTCCAGGTATCGAAGAGGTTCCCTCTGGTCACGGAACGAGTCAATCTGAACTTCAGATTCGATGCGTTCAACATATTCAACCGTCACAGTTTCGGTTGTATGGACTACCACGTCGGCGATCCAGCGTTTGGGCAGTTCCAATGCGGTACGGGTCCCAACGCGGAAACCAACAACAACCAATCGGGCATCGTCTCATCGGCTCGAACGTTACAAGCTAACTTCAGAATCACATTCTGAGGGAGGACCGGGGCAGGAGGGGCTGGCCCTTCTGCTCTGCTATAGTGTGGTCAATCAAGGGGGAACGCTTAGGCGCTCCCCCTGTTTTATTCAGGGAAATAAGGCATCAGTATGCGGATCCACGGGAACCCTCGGCCTCTCCTCTGCGCTTGTTTCGGCCTGACCCTGATTCCTTTCCTTGCTTCCCCGATCTCCCTGCACGCACAAACGACAGAACAAGAAGCCCAGCGGCATTTTGCCGCCGCCAGGCAAGCCCAGGCATCCGGCGATCTGGAGCTTGCGGCACAGGAATATTTGAAGGTGAGCCACCTGTTGCCTGGAGTAGCGGAAGTTTGGGCGAGTCTCGGCATGGTTTATAACGCTCAGGGAAAATTCGCCGAGTCGGCCCAAGCTCTCAGCAAAGCGGAAAAGCTGAAGCCCGGCCTTCCTGGAGTAAGCCTCTATCTCGGAATTGACTATGAGAAAGATCGAGAGGCAGGTTTGGCAGTTCCACAACTGCTAGAGGCGGTCCGGGGGGAACCGCAAAACAAGGAGGCTCACACCTGGCTGGGAAGAGCGCTTTGGGACAGTGGCCGTATTCCTTCGGCACTCGAGCAGTTGCGTAAAACTGCGCAGTTGTTCCCCGCGGATCCGGCGCTGCTATTAGATCTCGGAGTGGCTTACCGCAAAGCGGCAGACATTGGGATCGAGCGGGTGATCAGTGGATCGAGCGGGACACCGCTGATGCACCAGGTGTATGGCGACATCTACAAGGATGAGCATGCCTGGGAGAACTCAGCCGCACATTATTATCGAGCGCTGGAGCAGGACCCTCATTGGCAGGGGGCACATTTTGGCCTGGGCGAAATCGCCCTGCGGCGGGAGAAGCTCGATACCGCGACGCAGGAGTTCCATCGCGAACTCGAGGTCAATCCCAAATCGGCCATGGCGCTGGCGAGACTGGGCGAGATCGCAATGTTGCAGAACAAACCAGGCGACGCTCTTTCCCAGCTGAACGACGCGATACAGATGGGGAGTTTCCAGGCAGCAAATGCATTGGGACTTCCGCACCCATATCCGATTGGGAGCCAGGACCTCAGCGACATCGCAAAACAGCAGCTCCGGACCGTGCTGCCTGCGTTGGAGAATGCGCCGCCCAGTCCCGGGCGTAGCCTGGGACTGGCGTTTGCAAAGGCACGCCTGGGCGACGATGATGCGTCGCTGGCCGCGTGGAAGGATTTCACTGCCGGCCCACCGCACTCGAGTGGCGCGACGCCGCATGAGCGGAGCCTGAACGATTTCTATCGTCAGGACTTCCTCGCTGCTGCCGCCGAGTTGGACGCTTGGCTTAAGCTGCATCCCAACGATTTTCAGGCCGGCTATCTGCTGGCCAAAACCTATCGCAACCTTTCTCTCGCCACGCTGGAGCAATTACTGGCCACAGCGCCCGATTCGTATCCCGCACACGAGTTGCTGGCGGAAACGTATGAAAATTCGGAGCAGGATCAAAAGGCGCTGGAGGAATACAAGATTGTAGAGGGCATGGCGCCCAATCTGCCCGGGGTACACTTCTCGGTCGGCCACCTGTTGCTGAAGACCAACCAGCAGGATCAGGCGCGGGAAGAATTAGCAGAGGAGCTGCGTGTGAATCCCGATCATCCGGAAGCAAACGCGGAGATGGGCACGCTGCTCCTCGACCGCCTGGATGCGGTTCACGCAATTCCCTACCTCGAAAAAGCCGTGCAGCTGGAACCGAGCCAATGGAATACGTATCAGCAGTTGGGCAAGGCCTATTACATGCAGAAGGACTATGCCAAAGCGGAAACAGCGCTAAAGCAGGCGGTTCGCCACGACCCGAAAGGTTTGGCGCACTATCAACTGGGCCTGGTGTACCGTTCGCTGGGCCAGAAGGAAGCCGCCAACGAGCAATTTGAAATTTCACGTAAGCTCAAGCTCGAGGGACTGGCACACGACGAGAACCAGATGAATACCCTCTCCACTGTGCCGCAATGAAGCTGCATGCCGGACCCCTCCTCCTCAGCATGTTCCTTTCCCCTGTAAGCATCCTTGCACAGGGTGACGCGTTACAACGCGGGCTCGAACTTTTTCGCGAGCAGAATTATCCAGCCGCATTAGAGCAGTTCCAGGAGGCGAAGCGCACCCGCCCCCCGAACGCCCGACTCGATAACGTCATCGGAATCACGGAAACGCGGCTGGGCCAGATCGACGCGGCAAACAGTGAGTATGAGGCCGCGATTCGTCTCGATCCAAAACTGGCGGACGCGCACAAAAACCTCGGCTATAACTACATTGGCCTGAAGAAATACGACCTGGCGGAAAAGCAGTTGAACGCCGCCCTGGCGCTCGATGGCGCCGAACCCTTCACGCATTACTATCTTGTCGTGCTGTATGTCACGACCTCACGGAACAAAGACGTAATCGCGCATATCAAGCCTGCGGAGCCGGCACTGGTCAACGATACAAATACCGCGGTCCTGGCCGTGAAGGCTGCCCTCAACGCCAATGACCCCGCGGTAGCTTTGCAACTCACCGAACTGCTGGAGGCAAATTCAAAACTTTCTCCTGAACAGGAATATGCGATTGCGCAGATGCTGAACGAGCACCGGATGTATGCGGAAGCTGCGGTTCGCTTCCGGCACATTCTGGATCTGCAGCCTGATCCGTGGCAGAACAAGTACAACCTTGCCCTCGCGTTGGTGAAATCGAATCAGGCGAAACAGGCAATTCCCTTACTGGATGCGATCGTCCAGGAAAATTCGTCCAATCCCGACATTCTTGCCAGTGCCGCCTCAGCCTATGAATCAGCCGGCGCAAACGACCAGGCTCTGAATGCCTACCAGAAAGGGATTGCCGCCGATCCTGCCAATCCTGATCGCTATCTCGATTGCACCCGATTGCTGATCGATCTGGACCGCTATCCGGAGGCCACGGCCATCATTCAACGCGGTATCCCGCTGGTCCCCGACGATTACCCTTTGACAATTCGTTTGGGGGCCATCGAGGGAATGCAGGGCAATCGGGCGCAGGCCCGCGAGGCCTATCACCAGGCAATCTCGAAACATCCATCGCTTGCGCTGGGCTATGTGGCGCTTGCGCAGACCTACATGAAGGAAGGCAATGACCAGGAAGCACTGAAGATCATTACGGACGCGCGCAAGGTGGTCCCAACGGATTTCGCGCTGGAGTATGTGTACGGGCTGATCTCTTTTCAGTTGGGCCGGCAACCGCAGGCAATGGAAGGGCTGAAAAATGCGGCCGCGCTAAACCCTGCCGTCGTCGAGCCTCACTACCAGCTTGGCCTGCTCTACATGAAGATGCAGCAGTGGAAAGACGCGCAAGGCGAATTCGAGCAGGTGCTCAAACTGGATCCGCGAAACGCCCCCACTTATTACCAGCTTAGCCGGACTTATCAGCGATTGGGGGACACGGAGAAGGCGCAAGAGACCAGCAAACAAGCCAGCCTCCTGACCAAGACGCAACACGAAGAAGCGATGAAGGCGCAGGAACTTCGTTTTGGGATACCGAGCAAGGACTGATGCGCTCGAGTTCATTACGGAACTGTGTGCGAAAAACATTTCTTGACACCCCCTGAATCGCGAATATATGAACTTAATGCGCAGATAAGCCCCATCATTAGTTCATTACGGAAATCCATGGCAGAAGCTCACATCATCCTCAACGTTCACTTTCAGGCCGCGCCAGGTCACGAAAAAGAGCTTGGAGCACAGCTGCATTCACTGGTTGCTCCCACCCGAGCGGAGCCCGGGTGTATGGTTTACGAACTGCACTTTGATCCGGAAGATCCGGCGAAGTTCATGTTCTATGAGAAGTTCGCCAGCCAGGCGGCGCTCGACCATCACCTGGCAACTCCGCATCTGCAGCAGTTACAGAACTACCTCAAAGCCAGGAATCCGATCGCGGCCCAATCCGTGACCCGGTGGCGAAGCTTCACTTGAGAGGGTTCCCACGGTGACCTCTAATCCTCCATACACACCTCCGAATGAGATGCCACACGCGCCCATCCACCAGGTATTGGTGGGTCAAAAGGCGCTGGTGACCGGCGCCAGTAAGGGATTGGGCCAAGCTATGGCAATCGGTTTCGCACGTGCGGGCGCAGATGTGCTGGTGAACTACAGCTCTGACGAGAAAGGCGCGCGGGAGACGGCAGAGGCCATCGAATCGCTGGGACGGAAGGCGGTCGTCTTCAAAGCAAACGTCGGACGGGAAAGCGAAGTTCTGGCCATGTTCGATTGCATGTTCAAGACCTTCGGCAGGCTCGACATTTGTGTGCCGAACGCAGCCATTCAGTTGAACGCAAAAGTGGACGAGATGACGCTGCAGCAATGGCAGGATGTGATCGACGTCAATCTCACCGGCATGTTTTTATGCGCACGAGAGGCCATCAAGGCATTCAAGCGCCAGGGTATCGATCGGTCGATTTCGTACGCGTGCGGCAAGCTGGTCTTCATGAGCTCAGTGCACGACATCATCCCCTGGGAAGGCCATGCGAATTACGCTGCCGCAAAGGGCGGTTTGATGCTTTTGATGAAGAGCCTGGCCCAGGAAGTGGCTCATCTCCGCATACGGGTGAATGCGATTTCTCCGGGAGCCATCCGAACTCCCATGAACGTGGAAAAGCTTACCACTCCGGAGACATTCGAATCCGTGCTGCTGAAGCTAATTCCAGCGAAGCGAATCGGCGAGCCCGAGGATGTCGCCCGCGCAGCCGTTTGGCTGGCCTCTGACGAGTCCGATTATGTCTACGGGACGACGATTTACCTTGACGGCGGAATGACCCTTTATCCAGGCTTCATCGGAGCCGGTTAGGAAACGCTGGTGAAGTCAACGTTATTTCTCCTTCTCGCATTGTCGACCACGGCGTCGGCAGCAACCGTAACAGTGACGATCACTGGAACCACCGGCGAGATACGTGTGGGGGAAGGCCCGATTTTCGGCCATGCATCTTACCAGCTGATACCGGCCGGCGAGCCGTTCGTGCTCACCTACACATTCGAGGAAGACAAGGGAAAGGAAACGATCTCAAATGTGCAGAATGGGCTTATCACGCAATCGGAAATACAAAATGTGCCTGGCTCCTCTCCAGGGGTGAGCGCCACTCTCCAGATCGGCAGCGATGTCTGGGAATTCGGATCTTCGTCGCGGTCTCAAGTGCTACTCAAGACTTCGGGAAACGATAAGAGCGCGGAGTTCACGTTTGTCACTCCCGCAGGGGGTAACCGTGTCTCCGCAAAGATCGTGCCCGGCAAAGGCAGCTATTGGCCGAAGAATGGCGATTGGCGTTCGAGCTTCACAACCGGACCGCTGGATGGCAGCACCGCTTCGTTCTCTGAAGACAACGATCGCGTCTCAGCTCACGGAACCTTAATTCCGGCGGCCATTACCGTCAGTGGAGTGGACATTGATGGACAGTGGCTGAAAGCAACGACTGAGGGTGAGAGAAAGTGGCAATTGGGGCACGCATCGCCCAAGGGCGGTTACATCGTAGAACAGGTAACGCGCACCATCCTCGGATCCCGGGCGGACGGATCAGCGATCACACCGTCTTCGGTAACGTACTGGCAGGCATGGCAGGTTCCGCCGGGGGCAGATACTCCGCGGGATCCATTGGCGAATTTCCCCGATACAGCGCTGGCCGGCGGCAAAGGAGAAGAAACCATTTCTGCGGTCGCGCGATTCTATGAAGGGCTGACGCTGCCTCCTTCGTTTGCTGCGGGTAACAGCTCTTACGCGGATGAGCGGCTTTCTTCGACAACGGATCCTCACCTTTCCACTCGGGACGCCACGCTACCGGTCATTGTGAATACGAAGCAGCAATTTTAATTGGTGAGCGGTTGAGTTGAGATATCTCTTGCTTCGCAAGGAACGCGAAGGATCCACGGCAGGCTGGGACAGATCGGGTACCCGGCATGGGGAGTAGAAATGCGGAAACGATGGCTTGCTGTCTCGCTTGCCCTGGCCTTCGGGGCTCACTCTGTGCCTGCTTCGGCGGCATGGAACCAACCGGTCAAGACGGCGAGCGGGCTGCTGCAAGGCGTTCCGGGCAAAGACGCTTCCGTAACTGCATTCTTAGGCGTGCCCTACGCAGCCCCTCCGATTGGCAACCTGCGCTGGCGCGGGCCTCAGGCCGTTGCCGCGTGGGGCGGCGTTCGCAAAGCAGACAAGTATGGAAACGTCTGCATGCAAAATGCGCTCAAGCCCGGTTCGTTCTACCAGGTGGAATTCTACGAAAAGCCCGAGCCGGTGAGCGAGGACTGCCTCTACCTCAACGTCTGGACCGCAGCTTCCTCCGCTCAGGAAGAACGTCCGGTGATGTTCTGGATTCACGGCGGAGGGTATGTCGAGGGCTCCGGCTCTCTACCTTCGTTCAACGGGGAAAACCTGGCCAGGAAGGGCGTGGTCGTCGTGACCATCAACTACCGGCTAGGCGTGTTCGGCTTTCTGGCACATCCCGAGCTTAGTAAGGAAAGCCCTTACCACACGTCGGGAAATTACGGCATGCTCGATCAACTGCAGGCTCTGCGGTGGGTGAAGCAGAACATCCGGCAGTTCGGTGGGGATCCGGACAACGTCACCATCTTCGGGCAGTCGGCCGGGGCATCTTCCGTCATTAATCTCTGTGCCTCGCCCCTGGCCAAAGGGTACTTTCGAAGAGCCATTGTGCAGAGCGGAGGCTTTGGGCGCGGTGGGGATCGCAAGACGCAGGAAGAAGCAGGAGTGGCGTTTGCCAGGCGGGTAGGGGTTGATTCCATCGCCGCATTAAGAGCGAAGCCTGCGGAAGAAATCCAGCGCATTGCCATCCCTCCACCGGATGGAAAGAGCGCCAATGTCTCCCATTTCGGACCGTATGTCGACGGATACTTTCTCACCGCTCCTCCGCTCGAAGTCTTCCAGGCAGGCGCCGAAAATACTCACTCGCTCATGGCCGGTTCGCTGGCCAATGAGGGAACGACACTCGTACCCAGCCCGGTTACAGAAGCAGAGCTGAAAGAAAGGATCGAGTCCAGATACGGCGCCAGATCCGAAGAATACTTCAAGATTTATCCGGTGCACTCCGATCGGGAGGCCTGGCAGGCTGCGATCGATGCGGTGAGCGACTTTATGGCCTTCACTGCCCTCGAGATTGCGCGCGTTGATAAGCAACAGCCGGTGTTTGTCTACTACTTCGATCGAAAGCCCCCAGGGCGTGACAGCGAGCGATATGGCGCATATCACTCCGCGGAGCTGGTCTACGTATTCAACAATCTTGACTTCGTGCAGCGGCCCTGGACGGAAAGCGATCGCAAGCTGGCCGACACGATGTCGAGCTATTGGGTCAACTTTGCCAAAACCGGCGATCCGAACAGCGCAGGGCTTCCTCATTGGCCCGCGTTCGGGTCGACGCCCGAGCGCGGCCTGGAACTGGGGACATACGTGAAACCGGCTACGTTGCCCCCTACGGAACGGCTGGATGCGTTGAAAGACAATGGTTTTATTTCGATGTTTTGAGTTCAAATCGGGATCAGTTCCTATTTGAACTGATTTCAACCTTTCTAAGATTTAATGCTAATATGGCGCCCTAATAATTCGAGTGGGAACTATGAAAGCCAAACCGGAACGTCAAGAAATCTCCCGCAAAATCGACAAATACTGGGTCCCGATCATCGCCAGAACCATCGAGCTGCTGGATTGCTTCGGATCTGCCAACGAATCACTGACGCTCGAAGAGGTGGTCAGAAGAACCGGCATACCGCATACCACCGCGTATCGCATTCTGCACACGCTGGTGCTCCGCGACTACCTCACCCAGTCGGGACGGCAGTATCGGCTTAACCGGCTGCGGCGAAGATTGCGTTTCGGCTTCGCCAACCTTTCGAAACACATCTGCATTGCCGTCGAGATCCAGCGCAGCCTGGAGAAGGCCACCGCTGCAGCCGGAATCGACCTGGTGGTGTGGGACAACGACCGCAACGCCGAAACCGCGATTCGCAATGCGGAAGAGATGGCCGAGAGCAAAGTGGATCTGGCCATCGAATTCCAGTTATTCGAGCACGTTGCGCCGGTGATCTCCGACATTCTTTCGCGCTCGGAAATTCCCCTCATCTCCCTGGTGAACCCCCACCACGGAACGGTATATTTTGGCGTCAACAATTACCGCGCTGGTTTTTCTGCCGGCGTTGCGCTGGCGGACCACGCGACCAAGCACTGGAATTCGCATGTGGATACGCTGTTGCTTCTGGAGTCGCCTCGCGCCGGAAGAACGATCCAGAGCAGGTTGGTCGGTGCTGTTCAAGGCGTACAAGAGCGCCTCGGGCCCCTGTCGGAGAAAGCAATCGTGCATCTCGATGGGGGAGGGGACAAAACCACTTCAGAAGCGGCAACTGCCGCCGCCCTCAAATCGCGCTCGAAGAAAAAGGTCCTGGTCGTCGGGATTAATGATGAAAGCGCCATCGGGGCCGTGGAAGCGGCGCGGCAAACGGGCGGCGGAACCGAGGTGGCTATCGTCGGCCATGGCGGCAGCATGGAGATCATGGATATCGTCGCCAATCCGGACAGCCCGTGCATCGGCACCGTCTTCTTCCACGCGGAGCGTTATGGGACAGATCTGTTAAGCTTTGCTCTGCCGATCGTGCGTGGCAGATCAGCACCGGTGGTTCATTACGTGCCGCATGAGTTCATGGGAAAAGAGGCACTGTTGCGAACCCGGCGCGAAGCGCTTGCCCGTCCTTCGTAGCGGATGATGAGAGCCACTGAGGACATCGCCACGAAAGAATTATTCTTCGCATCTTTTCCAACGATAGGTGGAATGTGAAAAAACTGAAGGCTGCAATTTTCGGCACTGGCTTTATGGGTCGTGTGCACACGGAAGCCCTCCGCCGGCTAGGCAATATAGAAGTCACCGGCGTAGCCGCGCGAACGCCGGAGGCAGCACGCAAGTTCGCCGCCGCCATGGGCATCGAACGAGCGACGGCCAATTACCAGGATTTGCTTGCAGACCCCGAACTCGACGCAGTTCATATCTGCACTCCCAACGAACTACACTTTCCCATGGCGAAAGCGGCCATGGAGGCGGGCAAGAACGTCCTGTGCGAAAAGCCGCTGGCTTCGACAATTGAAGAAGCCAATGCCATGATCAAACTGGCGGCGGAAAAGAAGCTGGCCAACTGCACCTTCTATAACGTGCGCGCCTACCCCCAGGTGCAGAACATGCGTGGCATGCGCGAAGCCGGAGACCTGGGCGACATCCTGGTGGTGCAGGGCACGTATTCGCAGGACTGGCTGCTCTACGACACGGACTGGAACTGGAGAATTGAGTCCGGACCGTCACGGACCTTCGCGGACATCGGGACCCACTGGTGCGACCTTGCGGAACACATCACGGGACAGCGGATCACTTCACTCTGCGCGGATCTAACCACTTTCCTTACGACCCGCAAGAAACCGAGGGGGTCCGTCGAGACCTTCACCGGCAAGACGCTGAATCCCAGTGAGTACGATCCGGTACCCATCAAGACCGAAGACTTCGGCGCAATGATGTTTGCCCTGGGGAAACAGGCTAAGGGCTCACTGACGGTGAGCCAGGTTTCCGTCGGCCGAAAGAATCGTCTGTTCATCGAAATCTTCGGCACCAAGGCCTCTGTGGCCTGGAACACCGAATATCCCGATGAGCTTTGGATCGGCCATCGCAACACTCCCAACGAGATAGTGATCAAAGACCCTTCGCTGCTGGCGGAGGGCGCCAGGAGTTGGGCCGACCTGCCGGGCGGCCACAGTGAAGGTTACGACGACACCTTCAAACAGATTTTCCGGCGCTTTTACCGGCGAGTTGCCGATCCGCAGGCGCCGATTGAGTATCCCACCTTCGAAGATGGGATTCGCCAGTTGCGGGTCCTCGATTCGGTGTTGGAAAGCTCGCAGAAGCGAGCCTGGGTGCAGGTTCCGCAATAAGCGGAAAGGAGTAGCCGCGGATGGCGTCAGCAAGCTTGGCACTGCTGCTGGCCTTGCTCGCCTTTCTCGCGCCGGCTGCGCCGGACACCGTCAAAACCGCGGGGGATGCGGCCTGCCTTTCCTGCCACCAGGCGCAAAGCACCTATGTGCACACCGCGCACGCCCTTACTTCACAGCCAGCCAGCAAAGAGTCGATTCTCGGGTCGTTCCACGAAGGATCGAACGTGCTGATGATTGCCGATCCTGCAACCGCCAGCGATAACCCAGGCCTGTATTTCAAAATGGAGGCAAGACCGAACGGCTTTTTCCAGACCGCTTTCGCAGGTTGGCCGGGACAACTGAAGACGCGCAGCGAAAAGATGGAGATCGTGATCGGATCCGGTGTGAGGGGGCAAAGCTACCTCTACTGGCACGGCGATCGTCTCTTCGAACTCCCGGTGAGCTACTGGTCCGACGGCAACCGATGGATCAACAGTCCCGGCTACAAAGATGGCACCATGAATTTTTCCCGGGCGGTTGTCCCCCGTTGCCTGGAATGCCATGCTACTTCGATACGGGCCAGTTCGCCCGATCCACTGGGGAATCAATATGACCCGGAAAGCCTGGTGCTGGGAATCTCGTGCGAGCGTTGCCATGGCCCGGGCGCAAGGCACATTGCGCTGGAACAGGCCAAAGCGCCGGGAGCCTCGGAAGCGATCTTGAATCCTGCAAAGTTTTCCCGCGACCGCCAGGTCGATTTGTGCGCCCTTTGCCATAACGGGATCCGAACCGATGAACTGGTCCCCGCCTTCTCCTACGTGCTCGGGAAACCGCTGGACAACTATCTGCGGCCGACCGAGGGCGCAGTCGCCGCGCATCCTGATGTTCATGGCAACCAGGTGGGACTACTGGAAAAAAGCCGCTGTTACTTATCTTCGCCGAACATGAGCTGCCTCACATGTCACGACGTTCACCAGGCGGAGCGGACCGCGGCGACGTATTCGGCCCGTTGCCTTAGCTGCCATAAAGTGGAGAGTTGTGGCATGGCGAAAACGATGGGGCCCAGGATTGCTGAGAATTGTATTGACTGCCACATGCCGGTCGAACCGACCAACGCAATCGCATCCGTGACAGCGGGACAGACGATCCGGCCAAACATGCGCAATCACTGGATCAAGGTGTACCCGTAGCGATTAAAGAGTGTGTGGGAACCCGTGCTTATGAAGGGTACGGCCTTCAGGCCGTGCGTCACGACACTCAAGAACCGTGGCTTTCACCACCGAGGGCACGTCCACGGGGAGCGTGGCCCTCAGGGGCTGAAAGACGATACGATTATTCTCATTCGACGTACGAGCTAGAGAGGGTTCGTCCCGAAGGAACGGCTGAATGAGCAGCCCTGCTTTCGGCAGTCTGCTAAAAATATCGGTCTTGCGGCGGCATCGCCTGAGGGGCGTTCCGCCACAACATCCTCTGGTCCCGCGCTTTGCGCAACACCTGATCGGCTCCGACGCGAAGGATCTCGGGCATCCTCGGGGTCGCGCCGACTCGGGGGGACACGCTAGCCATGCCGATGTTCACCGACATTCTGCCCTCGCGCAATCCGATGGATTCCGGGGAAGAGCGAAGCGTGTGTACAGCAGACCGGACCTTTTCCGCAACTTTGGCTGCGCTCCCTGGGCCGGTAGAGGGCAGCAGGATGGCGATATCTTCAATGCCGTAGTGAGCGGTGAAATCTGTTACGCGAACCGCGCCGATGACGGCTGCAGCTGCCTTAGCCAGGCAGCTATCCCCTTCCCGGTGCAGATCGTGAAAGTTCCTGAAGCGATCAAAATCCAATAGCAATAGGGAAATGTCAGAACCCTCGCGAATGCTGCGGTTCCACTCACGCTCCAGAGCGTCGTCGAATGCGCGAGGAGTAGAGAGCCCAGTACGCGGATCGGTGAGTTCGAGCACCGAGAGGCGCTCTTCTAAAGTTTTGCGCTCGGTGATGTCTCGGATGACGATGATGGTTTCCGCAGGATTTCCGGTGGCGGCATGGCGCAGGATGCGATGCGTCATTTCTACCCACGCCAGCGTGCCGTCCTTCCTGCGCATCCGAAGGGTGACGAAAGACTCGTCGAGGTCGGAATTCAGATTACTGGTGAGTGCTGAAACATCTTTGGCCGGGACGAAATCCTCGAGTACTTGCCCTCTCATTTCCTCCTGATTCCAACCCAGAACGCGGGAGGCAGAGGGAGAGACATAGAGTAGCGTCATGTCGGTACCGATGCGGCAAATCACGTCGCCAGTATGGTTGGCGATGAACTGAAAGTCGAGGTCATCAACCGCCATACGCGCCGTGTAGCCGGCCTACCGCTTCGACGTACAGCGTCTGTTCCGCATAGGCCTTGAGGGCTCGGCTAAGTTGGGCATTGAGTTCATCCGCAATAGTCATGACTGCGGAAAGCAAAATGCTGGGGTCGATCCGGGCCAGGTTGCGTTGCAGGGTGTGAAAGATGCTGAGTTGCAGGGCGCGAAACTCGTCGGCCAGCATGGAAGCCGAATATCCATGCCTGAACCGGCTGGCGCCATATTCCGCGGCTCCGGACGAAGTCAGCAATTTCGCACTGGCCGTCTGTTCCGAATTGAGACGGAGAACCAGATCACGAAACAAGATGGGGAACTGCGCGCAACGCTCCTCGCAGGTCATGGGTACAGCCATCAGGGAGGGTTCTGACTCTACTCGCTGATACCACTCACGAATCGTGCCGGCGGTGAAGCGTTCCAGGATCGCGGCAACCGTCTCCACGTCGCTCCGGCGGTTTGGGCCGCTCGCAACGCGCTCCCGGATGATCCGGACGAGCGAATTCATCTCCATAGGCTTCACCAGGATTTCATCGGCCTGCTGGAGGATGGCCATCACTGCACTGCTCATTTCCGGGAATGCACTGAGCAGCAGCGTCACTGCTTTCGGGTTGACATGGCGCATAGCGCTCACAACCGTGAGGCCATCACCGGCTCCTGGCATATGGAGATCACTCAAAAGCACATCGTATGTTTCCGTACCGCTGATGAGCTTCAACGCCTCAGACACATTGGCTGCGGAGGTAACAGCAAAACCTGACTGTTCCAGGAAACCGGTCAACGCCATGCGCACCAACTCATCATCGTCAACTAAAAGAATTCTAGTTTGGGTCATTGTTTGTCTCTTATTGGGACCATCGGCGCGCTGTGACATTACTTCAGCTTGGCAGCGAAACATTTTGGCGCAGGCAACTCGAACGATGACTACTTTGGCAATGGGAGGGTCAAATTCGGAAAGGAATTTTGAAGGAAGAGCGAGGCGGCGCGGCGGCCAGATCACGAGGTTGCCCGACCGAGCCCGGATTGCAGCCGGCCGAAACACGCATCAATCGCTTCGGCCATCCGCATTTGCAAGGCTGCTTCGCCGCTCACGGCGGAGAGGAGTGGAGGCGCGGGATGGAATCGAACCACCAAACAAAGGCTTTGCAAACCTTTCCCTAGCCGTTTGGGTTCCGCGCCCCAGGTAAACCGTGGCTGTATGTTACCTCAAACCAGAACTAATTTGGCTCAGAGGAGCCTTACCGCATAGTTGTGGTCCAAAACAGATACTTCACCTTGTATCCCTTGGTCATGGTCGGGGGGTGAACATTCCCCCAGGCCTCATGGTCCCAGGTGACGGGCTGCATTTTGCCATGGTCAACCTCAAACACCATAGGCGCCGGCGCGGGCTCGCCTGCCGTGGCCTGGAAGGTGACCTTGATCTGGCGTCCGTCGTCCGTCCATTTGCCGAAGTAGGTTGAGGATCCGTTGCCCGGGTCCTGGGTCACAGTGGCAGTTCCGTCTGGTCCCAGGCTCACGCTCATGCTGGGCGCCGTTTTCGGCAGCCGGGTGACATAGATACCAGCAAAGCTGGCATGGATGTGTGCGTCGGCGGCCAGAGCAACCAAGGGCGAAAATGACAACAATGCGCCCGCCAGCAGAACGCGCTTGGCGGCAGCGGCTAATTTTTCAAAACGACTCGTTCTAACGCAAGGCATAGTCAAAGCTCCATAACCGCAATCTTTGTTACTTGTTACTAGGAATGTAGCTTGCCTACACACTAAGTGGAATGGCCTTCTGCAAAAGTTGCAGTCGAGGGTAATGCGGTCTCACATGACTATTGGTGCTTCAGGACGCTAAGGCGTTACAACGTAAAGCATTCATTTCACGATCTGACAGCTCATGCATCAGGGCAACCTTGGGGAAGGGTCAATAGCTGTTGAGTTGGAATTGATGGATGCCCGAACTCCGATACCCGGGCATGTAACGGAGTGAGCCGGAAGCGCACTACTAGCTATCGATGTTTTGCCTTCGAAGGTAAAGGAGGACAGTGTTTTGAAGTCGATTTCATTTTCCGCGGTCATCATCCTCGTGATTGTGGCAATTGCCGCCCTGGCACAGGAGCCAGATGGCTCGTTTCGCCATGCCACTTTACCGCCCAACGGATATATCGGTTTCTCCGGGCTTCCAGCTCCACCGAATTTCTTCGCAAGTGCAATGTCTTCCAGCAAGAATCGATAAATAAATAAAATGGCTCATCCAAGTTCTCCTGGATGAGCCCCGGGAACCTCACCGCAATTCTGTATTAAGATCCGAAAATTTTCCCCGCCAAACCGGCCAGGCCACCAGATTGTGCCGGCTGACTGGTGTTGCCGGAAAGATGTGAGACCACGAGGGGCAGGACGACCGCAATCACGCCGCTGGCCACCGCCGGAGAAATACCTGCACGCTGGGCGATGTTGTCCAGCATGCCGGAACCGAGTCCTTGCTGGACCTGATCAGGAGTGACCGCCTTGTTCTCACCTGAGCCAACCCAGGATTGGACCTCGGAGGCGAGACCGTTTTGCTTGAGTTGGTTGAGGAGACCGTCCATTCCCCCGGGGTGCTCCTGCATTACCTGGCTGAGCGCGTCGGCGACGTTGTGGTGATCGGGGGATGCTCCGCCAGCGATAGATGTCAATGCATCGAGTAGGCCCATAGTTGCTCCTTTATAGATTTGATTTCAGGATCTGCCATGGCGGCGGTTCAATCGGCCGTCGCCCCTCAGGTTCGGGGTCAAGAGTACGCCGTTTGGCCGGGTAGTTCAACTTTCCTGATTTCTTGGAGTTATCGTCCGCGGCGGGGATGAAGAATCGCTGCCCTCCGAGTGAGAGCGGGCGATCCACCGTAGAGCGCGGACAATTCAGGGGACAGGTGTGATACCCGGACCCTCTTCGTCCATCGCTTCGACCACGCTGTCGTCGGTGGCCGGGCGGCCATCCCTGATACTCTCGGCACCCAAAGAGTTCGGGGCGCCGGCAGGCGCTGTGCGATCGATTTTCTCGGTCGAGTTACGGGGGTTTGGTTTGACATTTTCGGTCTTAGCGTCAGTCATCGGGCTCCCTCCATGTCTGTGAAAATGAGATGCCGGAAATGGCGGCCGGGAAACCGAGTACACAAACTCCTCTGGTAGGCTGAAAACCGGAGCCAAGCTACATGAAAGCACTCGTCTACCACGGAAATATGGACCTGCGATACCAGGACTTTGCAGACCCACGGCCAGGGCCGCGGGAAGTGTTGCTGCGGGTCAGAAACTCAGGGCTCTGCCACACCGACTTTAATGAATACATCAATGGTCCGCTGTACGTATACGCCACCCCTCATCACCGGACCGGCCGGTCTGTGCCGCTGATTCTCGGGCACGAGTTTTCCGGTGAGGTGGTCGAGGTGGGGCCGGGCTCCACGCGTTTTCGGGTCGGTGACCGGGTTGCTGTCAATGCCGTGGATGCCTGCAGAAAATGCGAGTTCTGCCGGCGCGGGCTTTTTGTTCATTGCCCTATAGCGGCCACGATAGGGTTTGGGCGCGATGGAGGATATGCGGAGTTTGCTGCTGTGCCGGAAGACTGCTGCTATTCACTGCGGCAGAACGTATCTTTTCGAGCGGCGGCAATGGTCGAGCCATTTTCCGTAGCCCTTCATTCTGTGCGGAGAGCCAAAGTCGAGGTGGGCAGCCGGGCCGCAATCGTGGGGGGCGGCACCATCGGGCTATGCACCCTGCAAGCTCTGCGCGCTTGCGGCGTGGTCGATGTTTTCGTCATTGAAAAGTCTTCCGCGAAGAAGAAATTCGCCGAGGATCTGGGGGCGAGCGCATTTATCCAGGCAGAGATTTCAGATCCACAACGGACGATTCTGGATCTAACCGGCGGGGTTGGAGCCGACTACACGTTCGAATGTGTCGGCTCGGAGGCGGCGCTAGCGACGGCTCTTAAAGTGACTCGGCCAGGCGGCACAGTATGCCTCACTGGAGTGATTCCCCATCCGATACAGTTCAACTGGAACGATCTGCTACGCGATGAGAAGTCGGTCACCACGACGAACGCCTACAACGACGAATTCCCAATGGTAATCGCGATGTTGAATGATGGCAGGCTCAAAGCGGAGCCTCTGATTTCGCGAACGTTTCCTTTGCAGGAGGCCTGGCATCATCTCACGCAGTTTGAAGAAGCCGGAAGAGCCAATATCAAAATGCTTATCGAGATGAACGCCTGAACGGCATCAAATTCCGGGCCCCGTCATTTTGTGGTCTCAACGATGTGCGAGCGAAACCGCCGCACTCCATCAAGGAACAGACCTATATCGCTGCCCAGGCTGATGGCGCGAAAACCCTGGTTGATCCAATGCACAGCCGATGGCGGTGAAGAAGCCAGAAATCCTGCGGCAACGCCATGGCGGCGGCAGACCGTGACCAAATCGTTCATCGCAGAGAGAAATCGCGGATGCTCGAATTGGGCGGGGATGCCGCTGGAGACAGTGAAGTCGTAATGTCCCATCCAGGCCACGTCCACGCCCGGGACAGAGATGATCTCCTCCAGGTTCTCGTAAGCCTTTGCGGTTTCCAACAAGAGAACGACACAAATTTCATCGTTGGCCTGGGCGAAGTAGTCCGCATTCCCGGCGCGGTACAGGTCATGGGCAATCCCAAGGGCAACGCCTCGCCGGCCCTGCGGCGCATACTTCAGCTGGCTCACGATGTCTTCCGCCTGTGCTCTCGTTTCCACCCGCGGCACCATGACACCGCGGGCGCCGAGGTCCAGAACACGCGACAGAGGCACAGTAGCGAGGTCGGGGACTCGGACAATGGGGAAGATGTCACTGCCGCGACAGCACGTCAGCATCTCGGCAACCAGGGAAACGTCGCAGCGGCCGTGCTCCATATCGAACATCACAAAATCCAGGCCACAGGAAGCAAGCATTGGCGCGATGCCCGGAGTGAATAACTCCAGCACCATCTGGCCTAGAACGAGGTCACCTTGTCGAAGCCGTTGGCGAAAGTTCATCGGCGGACACTTTCCGCAGCAAATGCCGCTTTGTAACTTTTCAGCTTCTGCAGAAACAGCGGACTGGCAAGGACCTGAGGATTGACGACATGCTGAGGCGGCTCTCCGCGATAGACGGCGAGAGCACCCTCGCAGTCAATGCGCCCCAGATCGCGGAACAATTGCTCCGTCCAGGCGATGGAATGGGAACTCAGAATCACATTGTCCATGCTTGCCAAGGGCGAGTCTGCGCTCAAAGGTTCGTTTTCGAAAACGTCGAGGCCCGCTCCTGCAATGCGACCATTCTCCAGAGCTGCAATCAGCGCCGCTTCATCGACAATCGGGCCGCGCGCCGTGTTGATCAGCACGGCATCCGATTTCATCAGCTCGATCTGGGATTTGCCGATCAGGCCACGTGTCTGCGGGGTGAGCGGGCAGTTAACCAGTACGTAGTCGGAAGAGCGCAGCAGTTCCTCGAGAGAAACCATTTCCACCCCGAGCTGCGCAGCTCGCTCGCGCGTGACATATGGATCGAAAGCCAGAAATCGACCGACATCAAAAACGCGCAGCAGGCGTATGGCTTCGGAGGCGATGTTCCCCATGCCGATTGTGCCCACCACACGCTGCCGCGGCTCGCGGCCCAGCGGACGGATACTTTCTGACCACTTGCCCTGGCGCACCAGGTGATCCTTGCGGAGCAGGTTATGAGAGAGGGCGAGCACAAACAAAACGATCGATTCCGCTACCGGGCGGACCACTCCCTGGGGCGTGATGTAGACAGCAATTCCCTGCTCCGTGCACGCTTCCAGATCGATGTTGTCATAACCGACACCGCAGCGGCCGATGGCGCACAAGCGAGACACGGCCGCCAGCGATTGCCGCGTGACTCTGGGCTTCAAAGAAATCAGAACGTCATAGTCTGCCAGCTGCTCGGGAGGATACGGGTCACGATGCTCGGCGACAAATTCGTGTACCAAACGGGGAACACCCTCCAGTAGCGACATCCCGATATCGGGGAAAATTGGCTGCCCACTGGCATCGCGGAAGTCTGCAGAAAAGCCGACCCGGAATTGGTTCATGCTTTGTGCTCTAAAACGATCACCCAGTCACGGAAGATAGGAAATTCCGGCGGCTTCCACATGCCGTCGCTCCCGGGTTGCACATTGTCGATCGGTATTTCCGTACCGTCGCTGGGATTGAAGAAGAAGCCGCGATAGGTTCCCCCGCTCAGGTTCTTAAACATAATGGGTTTGAAGGCTGAGGGAGAGAAGACAAATATTGCTTCGCCTGGAATTTCGGCAGCGTAGGGTTGCCAATAGTCGGTCGCGGTCCAGCGTGGTTCAACCAAATCCGGGCGGGGCTCCAATTTCCACCAGGAATAGCGGGTGAGCAGGCCCTTGGCTAACCCGAGTTGTCCGGAACCGGGAAGCTGTGCTGCTATATCCCACGCGGGACCACCCCACGAATGGCCGTGTGGCGAGAGCCCATAGGGCTGTTGGCGCGTGTTTACCTGCCAGATTCCATTGGCTCCGTAAGTGTGGCCGCCGGTGCCACTCAAAAGGGCGGACCAAAACATGAAGCGCTGCACTTCCTGCCGGCTGGCTTCGGCGATGCCTTCGTAGCAGACTTCTCCAATCAGCACCGGCATCCTGGGCGTTGCCGCGAGTGAGTGATTCACGGTTTCGATGGTGTTAGGCACGCTCTGCCGGTCGTTGTGTCCGGTCTGCAGCATGTCAAAATCGAGCACCGCCGGATCGTCCACGCAAAGGCGCGCGCTCTTCGGAGGATGGATGGTGATGGGATGATGACGCGGATCCGTAGCGCGGACGTAGCGCGCCAGTTCAGTGAGGCCATGCTTTTGCGTTTCCGCATCCTGCTCTTTGGTTTTGGATAGGTAGTAGGGCATGGTGCCTTCGCCCGCGAGGCACCAAACGACCGGGTACGCGCCCCAACGAGCAATCAGGTAGCGCCAGTGCTGCTTCGCTTTCGCCAAGCCCATGCGGGGAATGAAATATCCCCAAAATCCAACCACGCAAGCAGCCAGGCCATGATCGGCAAGGTGCTGAATGCGTACGTCAGCCATATCGAAGTAGGCCGGGTTGATGCGAGAGAAGTCGGGTTGCCAGGGATAGCCTGCTTCGTTTGCTCCACGAGGATCGAAGGGCTCCATATCCGGATAGAGTCCAGCCACTATCTGGACAATGGTGAAACCCTTTTGCACGCGGTCCGCAGTGAGTGTTTCGAATCCGTCCGGCCATGGGAGCCGCTTGCACAGTCCCATCCACCAGGTATCTCCGAGCCAGAAGAAGGGCGTGCCGTCAGCATATTGAAAATGGCGCCGGTCTTCGGCAATTTTTAGCGGGCCATGAAGGTAGTGCATGTTCTTACCGGCATAGGGCTGTACCGTCAGGGTCGAGACACGGTCGTGAAGGTCGTGATTCGACGTGTCGCTGCAGGCCGATTGAATACTGTAGGTGCCGGGAACCGGTGCAGCGTAACGTACGCGCCAGGTGGACCCACCTGCCCAAAAGGCCGGCATACGTTCCTGTTGGCCCGACGGAAGCGTGATGATGGCATCCAGTTCGACCTGGTTGAACGGGTCGGTGTATTGCTTGCCACTCGTGTAGGACCACTCGGTCGGTTCGCCGGAAGTAGCAACTCGATCCTGTGCTAATCCGGAGCGAGCCACGGAACTGGACACCGCGCTGGCGGCCAGTGCTTTCACAAATGATCGCCGCGACAGTCCTTCGAACACGCGAAGAATAACTCCTGAAAGGCAGCAACTAGAAGCCACCAAATGATGGTTGAGCCATGCTGCCCGTGTCAAGCATTGCTCTGCAAATCGATCCCTTCGAAACCAGGGAAATTTCCAGTTTGAACTTCGCCGTCTGCGGTATAAAGGCAAGGCACATCTGGTGGGACATGAAGACGAGTGTCATTGAGCAGCGAGTTGGTACGAGGGAGAAAGCTCCCAAACGCATCCTCCTGAAGGCAGGTCCGCTAGCGATGGATTTCGTCGCGGGTGGCCTTCGCGCTATCCGTTATGAAGAGCACGAGGTTTTGCGGGCGGTTGCCTATGTAGTGCGCAATTCGGATTGGGGAACCTACAACCCGGAAATCACCGCCTATCGGCTGGACCAAACTGCGGACACATTTGCGGTGACATATCGCGGGCGTTGTGCATCCTCAGACCCCAGTCAAGCGCTCGATTACCAGGCTCGGA
>DATJNV010000063.1:0-21006 GCA_035507705.1 Acidobacteriaceae bacterium | reverse complement strand
CCTGACCCGGACTTCTTCACAGAACCGTCATCCTGCCTGCCCCCGCGTGCCGTGGGAGAGGAGCGCCTCGCAAATCTTGAATAGCGAAGCGCTTGGGGCGCGGAGTCAAAGGACCTCAGCGATCTCTGTCGGCAGATGCTTTTCACGCCCTTCCGGCCACGAACTACAACTGGGGAAACGGCACTCCCGGGACACTTTGAATGTGTTAGGCCATTCAGCGGCAAATCTGCTTCCGAGTGCTTTCAGCATCCGGTCGCATTTCGGATTGGGGGCTAACTAGCGAGCCTCGGCTCATTGAGCCACAAACTTTCCTTCCGACGGGATTTGCGGGACGAAATGATTCCCATTCGACGCGACATCGTCCGAGCCCCATGAGGCGCGGCACAAATCGCAGCCGGTCATACAAAATCGCGTTTTCGGGATTGCAGCACCACGGTCAAGCCAAGAGCGATCACGATGACCGCAAACTCTGTGACTAGAATTTCTACTTCCACCGCATTCCAAACCGCGACTGGGCTGGTCCAGGTGCGGGTGAGAGAAGGGAATTGGCTGACGAGCAGATACCAGGCAATCCAGTAAGACGAATTCACCACGGCCATCGCAGCCGTGCCCCAGCGTTCCGATTCGGATACCAGGGCGGTTCCGGTGATGAGACAAAACCCGAGGAGAGGCAGCACCGCCAGGATCAGCGCAGTCGGAATAACCCCGTTCGGCAGAACGTGCCGCCAGAGGATTACATAGAGCGCGGCCGCGATGAGCGTCAGCCAGGGAATCAGGAACATTCCCAGGGTGGAAACGAGCTTGGCTGTTCCATATTGCGCCGCCGAAATGGGGAGGCTCATCATGAATGCCAACGTTTGCTTCTTGCGCTCGTTCAGGATGTTGGACATGGGAAGAAGCGAGGCGCAGAAGATCATGGAAACAAAGAAGAAGGCCGCGCCCAGCACGAACGGCGTTTGCCCCCCGATCAGAAGAACGCCCAACGCCAGCAATCCGCCCAGAATGGATAGAGCGATCATCGGCCTGTTCAGCTGCCAGTCCTTCAGAATCAATCGCTGTGTGACGCGGCCCTTCATGCTTGTACCTCTTCGCGGTTGTGCTCTACATTCGCCACAAAAATCTCCTCCAGCGTCATGTTTTCTACTGCGCGGACGTGGGCCCCGGAACTTTCGTACGCGCGGGGAAGATCGGGCGCGAACTTGTTCGCGATGGCGACCGCGAGCCGCCCGGTCTGCCGGACTCCGGCGATTCCCGGCAAAGAGGGCAACGCAACCCCAGCCGGGACTTCCAGGCGTAAACGACGCCAACGGTCCAGGTAGGCCTCCTTGTCCATTGAGTCGATGACCCGGCCGCGGTCGATGAAGGTAATGCTGTCCGAGATTTGCTCCACGTCCTGCGTGTTTTGTGACGAAAAGAGAACGCTGCGGTCTTCGCTGGCCATGACCGCGCTCAGCTCACGAAGGATTTCGTGCCGCGCCACTGGATCGAGCCCGGTCGTCGGCTCATCCAGCACCAGGAGCTTCGGGCGTCTGGCGAAAACGAGGAGGAGCGCCGCTTTCACGCGTTGCCCGTGCGAGAGTCCTTTGATCTTTTGCTCCGCGCGCAATCCGAATCGCTGCAGTAGCAATTGCGCATAGCCGGCATCCCACGAATCATAGATGGACTTCATGAAGTTCATGTGCCAACCCAACGTCGCGGTATCATAAAGGCGCATATCCTCCGACGCGAAGCCGATGTCCCACTTCGCTATCACCTGCTCCTCAGGCATGCGGCGGCCCAGCACACGCACTTCACCGCGGTCCTGGCGAAGCAATCCCATCAGGATGCGCATTGTGGTGGACTTGCCCGCTCCGTTTGGCCCAATCAGTCCCATGATGGTTCCCTGTGGCACCTTCACTGTGACATTCTGCAGAGCGAAAAAGCGGTACGACTTACACACGCCCTCCAGTTCAATCGCCATGTGACTCATACATGCTCCTTTTCCTTGCCGATGACCCGGTCGTAAGTGGATCGAATGCGTTTCTCAAGTTCCTTCGGCGATAGGCCCAGCAGCGCTGCGCTTCGAGCCGCCTGCTCCAGCTGCCTCGCCAACTCCTGCGCGCGAATGCGATTACCGACTTCAGAATCGGAAGCGACGAAACAGCCCCTTCCCTGCCGGGTTACGATCACACCCTCGCGCTCTAGTTCCAAATAGGCGCGCTTGACCGTGATGACGCTGACACCGATGTCCACCGCCAGCTGTCGAATCGAGGGAATCGCCTCACCTGCAGGCCAATCTCCAACCGCGATGCGCTCCTTGATCTGCTCGATGATCTGCAGGTACATAGGGCGGCGATCGGCTTGGGAAATGATCAACATCTATATACACAGTATACACACTATGAGTAAGAGGTCAAGCAGTGGCTGGTTTGCTGTTTCTTGTTTTAAAGACTGAGGGCAGCCGGGCCGAATGCGAACGTAACCGGAACCTTTCCAACACCAACTCCGTATCCCTTGCCATGAAGACGAAATGCGCCGTAACCCTGGCTGGGCTCGCCCTTCTTTCCTCCTTGACTGTTCTCGCGCAGGATGTCGATCACTCCTGGTCGAAGTCCTATCCGGTCGAAGGCAAGCCCACGCTTACCTTTGAAAGCGGGGACACCGACGTCGCCTTTGGTTCCTGTGGAGATTGCCGGGAAATCCGGATCCACGTCGAAGTGGAGGGGCGAAAGCTGAGCGACTATCGCCTGGAAGAAGGCCAGAACGGCGATACAGTTCACTTCCTTTTTAGAGAGCGGCCGCACCTTGGCGGGCATACCTCGTGGCACAGGGAGCGAAGCCAGGTAACCGTCGAAAGCCCCGCCCAGCTCTCACTTGAAGCCAGGACCTCGGACGGCGGTGTCACGCTCTCCGGCTTGCATGGCGACCTCAGCCTGACCACCGGCGACGGCAACGTGGCCCTCGATCATGTCTCGGGTAATTTGCACCTCAAAGCCGGGGACGGCCACGTGAAGGTCACCGATGCCGAGGGCGCCATCGACGCCCATACCAGCGACGGCAATCTCACCGTCGACGGCGTCTTCCACGCTCTTGCGCTGCATACCAGTGATGGCACACTGGACCTCAGCCTGCGCGAGGGAACGCAGCTCGCCGGGCCCTCAACGATTCAATCCTCGGACGGGAGGGTGACCGTCCGCGTCCCCAGGAACTTCGCAGCCGACCTCAGCGTGCATACCAGCGACGGCCACGTGGACTGTGCTCTGCCGCTTACTCTGGACCAGTTTCAGTTCCACGGAGGGGAGGGCCACGCCTTGCATGGAAAGCTGAATGGCGGAGGCACGCCGCTCAGCATCCACACTTCCGACGGCAACGTGAAGATTGAAGAGCTTTAAATGGTTGCTGTTCGCGGTGGAAGGCCAATCAACCGCCGATTTATCGAGACCACAAACACATGAAGGGACCGGAACAAAACAAACCAGTTCCGAGGAGCCTGCTCTGAGTAGTCCTGGCCTTTCAGAGTCTGCGTGAGAACTAACATATGCAGGGTTAGTCCCGAAGGGACGGCTGAAAAGTAGTCCAGGACGTTAGTCCTGGGGGTTGGTGTAGGGGACTAACCCTCCATATGTTAGTTCTCAAGACTCTTTCAGCCCACCTGTGAGGATGAAAACCTGCTTTTCGGTTGTCCTCTTTCCCTCGCTATGGAATTGTCATCCCGCCTGCCCCCGCGTGCCGTGGGACCGGTGGAGGGAACTGCTGTTGCACTTCTTCGAACAAGTTCAGATTTTCGAGAGCGAAGTCGAAGGGGAAGGCACAACACCGCTTCACTCATCGTCGCGCGTGTTTCCCAACTAACATCGATCGACCCGGCGGATTTACAATTGCGTCGTTACCATTCGGGTCGCTGGTGAACATAGACGGCGTCTTTTATTCTCCGCACCATTTGCAGAGAATATAACGCGTAATCTCCGCAGCTCCAACCGGGAATCGCCGCGTATCATGCGGTAATTGACCCCCCTTGTTTTGCGCTTGGAAAGACCATCGCGTCCCCGAGAACTTTGCTGCCGGCTTGAGTGTGCATACCGGCAGCGGCCACGTGGACTGTGCTCTGCCACTCGCCCTGGATCAGTTTCAGTCCCACGGAGGGGAGGGCCATGCCTTGCATGGACAGTTGAATGGCGGAGGCACGCTCTTCAGCATCCACACTTCGGACAGCAACGTGAAGATGGGAGAGCTCTCAGAGGTTGCTGTTCGTTGTGGAGGGCCCACAAACGGGCGAATGCTCCGTCTGTCTCTCCACTGCACACCGCTCCGGTGGGCTTGCAGTTTCCATCGGTCAGCCCTGTTACCAAAGAAAGTCTATCGGTCACTACCCAAAATCACTTCCACCGGGATCTAAATAGAGAGACAAAATGCGCAATGCGCTTCGGGTTAGCGGCCTTCTGCAACCAGGGGCAGCAAGTGAGGTCGCGCTCAGGCGCGCTCCTTATGGAGCAGTATTTGACAACTGAATCCTGCCCCGACGTTAGGTGCTTCGGGCGCATTTTTCTGCGCCCATGCGCCCGTCCAAATGCCGGATTGCCAGCCCCGGGGAAGCTTTTCTCGCTTATATCGCTTATCTCGCTTTTCTCGCATAAAAAAAACGGAATCGCGGGGCAGCTTATCTCGCTTTTCTCTCTTTCCACTCACAAAAAATCCGAATTTACCCCGGATCCGGGCAAGGCCGGCTGCCGGCCGATCTCCACCCATGTCGAAAAACCCGAATTTTATAAAGATTTATGAAATTGCCCGGCCTCCCGGGCTAGCGGGCGCCCATCGCAAACTGCTCCCCCGAGCCGGAGGCATCAGGAGCAGCAGTCCTCCCAGTCCCAACAGTGACGTCGCGGCGGCCGTCTTCCAAAAAAGGCAGGGAATCGTTTCGCCTTTTTCGATTGTGGCTGTGGCGCGAAACGCCGCGTCGAACAATCGAGAGCTCGCCATAATGACAGGGGATTTTCGCCCGCGCGTTCAACAGCGAACCGAACCGGACCATCCTCATGTCTCATAATGGTGCTTGATAAGGAGTGAGCTCACCATGGATCGACGGCGTTTTCTGCAATTTTCCACGGCAGCAGCAATGCCTTTGCTCACGCAGTCCCTCTGGCCGGAAGGTGGCCGGCATTTTCCGATCGGGCTCCAGCTCTCCACGCTGGTCAAGCACAAGGTTGACCAGGCGGAACTGGTGAGCAGCCTGCACCAGATCGCGGCGATTGGGTTTCAGGAGGTCGAGCCGTGGCATGCTGCCTACAGCATTCCCGCGGAACAACTGCGCCAGGACATTACCGGCGCCGGGATGACAGTCTCCAGCGGCCACTTTGAGTATGCCGACCTGACGAACGACTTTGCAGGCCAGATGGATTATGCGCAGAAGCTGGGCCTCCAGTGGGTGGTCTGCCCCATGCTGCCGAAGTCACAGTGGATGTCGCCCGAAGGGTTTCACACTGCGGCAAGGCAGTTTAACGACTGGGCGAGGCGCGTGAACGAGGTGGGCATGCAATTTGCCTTTCACAACCACGACTACGAATTTCGTAAGTTTGATGGCATTACCGGTTACGACATTCTGTTGCAGGAGACCGATCCGAAGCTGGTGTATCTGGAGATGGACTGCTATTGGATTGCACAGGCGGGGTACGATCCGGTGCAGATGCTGAACCGGCTTGGCCATCGAGTGCGCATGCTGCACATTAAAGACCGCAAGCCGGGCTTTCCGACGTCCTACGACATGAGCGACGGCTCGTCGCACTTCACCGAGATCGGGACAGGAGGCATCGACTGGCCCGCAGTGCTTGCGGTCGCTAAAAAGCTCGACGTCAGGCATTATTTCATCGAGCAGGACAGGATCGAGGGACCGCCGATCGACAGTCTCCGCGCCAGTTATACCTATCTGCGAAAGGTGCTGGCGTGACGTGAGGCGCCTTTCGAACGCGAGTAGCCGCTGGCCGGTAACCGGCCGTCTATCTCCCTTCCCATCCCCAAAAGTTATCAATATCCAGAATCGCCGATAGGAAATAGACTTCTGCCAGAAAGGAAGCACTTTGAGAACGCATGTGATTGCAGGGTTTCTCCTGTGTATAAGCACTGCGGCGGCGCAGCAGCCGAGTGCGCCGTCCCATCAGTCCAGCGTGGTCAAGCTGGGTGGGTACTTAATGGTCGCAGGCAAGGCTTATGAGTATGACCGCGAGCTGGCGGATGAGATTGGCCCCCGGCTGACGGGTTCGGCGAACTACGAGAAGGCTACCGATTGGGCCGTGGCGGAGTTCACCCGCCTGGGACTGACCAACGTACACAAGGAAACGTGGGAGATTCCCGCGACCTGGGAGCCGGAGACACTGGCGACGGCGCGCATGATCCTTCCGCACGAACAGCGGCTGCACCTGGAGAGCGAGGGCTGGAGCCCTTCGACGCCCGCGGGCGGGGTTCGGGGGAATGTCTACTGGCTGCAGACGCTGAGCGCCGACAGCATCCATGCGAATGCGGACAAGATCAAAGGGGCGATCGTGCTGGTGGACGAGGCGACGCTCATTGGCAAGGACGGGCCACCGTTGTTCGGCAAGATCTTCGACAACCTGCATCTGCTCGGGACCGTGGGTGCGAAGGGACTGATCTTTGGATTGGGTGCGGTGAACAATGTGCCCAGCCTGATTGGCAACACGGCATTCAAGGGCACGGTGGATCCGCTGCCCTCCGGCAACCTGGGGTTGGAAGATACGCTGCTGCTGAAGCGCCTGCTCGCGGAAGGGCCGGTGGAGGTGGAGTTCAGCTTCCGCAACCGGGTACGGACCCACGTGCCGGTGAATAACGTGGTGGCGGAGATTGCCGGCAGCGAGGCGAATGGAGAATATGTGGTAATCGGCGGACACCTCGATTCCTGGCAGCTGGGAACGGGCGCTCAGGACAACGGGACCGGAGCGGCGACCGTGATGGCCATCGCACAGGCGGTGAAGGCGAGCGGGCTGACGCCGCGCCGGACGCTGC
The DNA here is from genome assembly GCA_035507705.1 of Acidobacteriaceae bacterium. Classification (GTDB taxonomy): domain Bacteria; phylum Acidobacteriota; class Terriglobia; order Terriglobales; family Acidobacteriaceae; genus PALSA-350. The sequence goes on along the minus strand of DATJNV010000063.1, from coordinate 14,016 downwards.
GCTTTGTGCTGTTTGGTGGGGAAGAGGAGGGCCTGCTGGGATCGTTGGCGTATGCCCGCACCCATGTGGGCGAGATGGCTAAATGCGCCGGTGTCTTTGTCACCGACAGCGGCGGCGAAGCTCCCCTGGGTTGGTATGTCTTTGGCCGGGAAGATGAGAAACAGACACTGACACCCATTCATCCCTTGCTGGCCGCGCTGGGAGCAGGAGAGACGACGGACGAAGGAAAGTACACGTTTGAGACAGATGAGGCGCCCTTCCTGGTGCATGGCGTGCCCAGCTTTGTTCTGTGGACGCCGATGACGAAGTATGACCAGCTGCATCACAAGCCCAGTGACACCTTCGACAAGGTGAACGAACGGGATTTGAACCTCGGGGCGGCGGTAGTGGGAATGACGGCGTATGCGGTGGCGGATGCTCCGGCAATGGGGACGCACCTGACAGAGCCGCAGGTCCAGGAGCAGTTGAACGGGATCAAGGCGCTCGCGCAGTATCAGGATATGGGGGCGCATGGGATGTTTTGATAGGCTTCGGGCGCACGGATCGTTTTCGGCACATGGTGCGAGGCCGCGACTGATAATTTCCCCTTCGACTTCGCACAGCGTAGGTTCTGCGCAGAGCCCATTACCGAAAAAGTCCAGATACGCTCACAAACAGCATGCCTGGAACCGTGATGCAAGTGATACTACACTGAAGGCATCATGAGCATTCGGCTTCGCCAACGGGCGACCATGCATCCTGGGATGCAATGAAAGAATTTGGCTGTTTTCAACTCGACACCAGGAATGAATGCCTATGGCAAAACGGCGCCCGAATCGGCCTGACGCCAAAGCCGTTTGCCGTGTTGCGCTACCTGGTGGAAAACCCGCAACGGCTGGTGACGCATGATGAGTTGCTGGACAAGCTGTGGCCGGAAACTTATGTGCAACCACAAGTGTTGCGAACCTATGTCCTCGAGTTGCGCAAGGTGCTGGGGGACAGCATCGAAAGCCCGCGGTTCATTCGAACCGTTCCGGGACGCGGGTACTGGTTCCTCGCGCAGGTCGAAGAAAGCGGCAGCCACGCAACGGACACGCTGCAAACCTGGCCGCAAAACCCGGCATCTCGGTGGTCGCAGCCGGGACGCATCGTAGGGCGGCATCGGGAGCTCGAACGGCTCGCCGGCATGCTGCACCATGCCAGCCAGGGCGACCGGCGGGTCGTGTTCATCACCGGAGAAACCGGCATCGGCAAGACGGCGTTGATCGATATCTTCTGCCGCCAGTGGTGCGGCGAAGATCAGGTGTCCATCGCGCGCGGCCAATGTGTGGAGGGATTCGCCGGCAAGGAAGCTTACTACCCGGTGATCGAAGCCCTGGGGCAGCTCTGTTCGCGCAACGAGGGCAAGAAACATATCCAGGTGATGCAGCAGAAGGCTCCGAGCTGGTATGCACAGCTCGGAGGGCTGCGTGGCGACACCCCGGCGCCTATGTCCGCCGCGGGACGAGGCGAGCGGCTGTTGAACGAGATCTGCGATGCCCTCGAAGCCATGGCCTCTGAGAAAACATTGGCCTTTGTCTTCGAAGATCTGCACTGGGCGGATCTTTCCACGCTGGATTTGATCTCGGCGCTGGCGCGGCGTCGCCAGGCGGCCAGGTTGTTGCTGCTGGCGTCCTACCGGCCGGCAGAGGTGAGCGTCGGCCAGCATCCCTTGAAGCGGCTGAAGCAGGATCTGGCGACGCACAAACTGTGTGCGGATGTGTCCCTCGGGCCGCTTGAGAAAGAGGCCGTGCGGGAATACCTGCTGCAGGAATTGAACACCCAGGAATCAAACCTGCGGGAGTCCGACAGAGAGATGCTTCCCAGAGGACTGGCCAGCTTTGTACACCAGCATTGCGAGGGCAATCCCCTGTTCATGGTTGCCATGCTTGAGCACCTCATCGGGCAGGACTTTATACGACAGGAAGCTGGTGTCTGGCAGCTGCGTTTGCCGTTGGCGGAAATCGACATGGGGGTACCTACCGCTCTTTCCGAGTTGATCGAGATGCAAATTGACCGGCTGGATGCGGCCGATCAGCGGCTGCTCGAAGCGGCGAGCCTGATCGGTGTCATTTTTCCCGCATGGGCCGCGGCAGCGGCGTTGGATGGCGACCTTGAAGATATCGAAGATCAGTACGAGAAGCTGACCCGGCGGCTGCATTTTCTGCATCCTGCGGGGCACGACGAACTGCCGGACGGCACACGGTCCGCCTTCTATGTGTTTGCCCATGGGTTGTACCGCGAGGTGCTGCGGGCCAGGCAATCTCCGGCGCGCCGCGCCCGCCGCCATTTGCGGGTGGCGGAGAAGCTGGAAAAGCTGTTCGCCGGGCGTGAACTGGACGTCTCCAGCGAATTGGCCATGCACTTCGAGGCGGCAGCCGAGTGGGCGCGCGCGGCCCAGGCGCTCTGCGCCGCCGCGGGCACAGCAATGAAGCGCGGGGCGCGCGAGGAGGGCGTGCAATTGACCGAACGCGCGCTGCGGCTGCTGGAAAACCTGAGTGGACCCGATCGGCAAGTCGCAGAGAGGCAAGCTCGACGGCAGATTGCAGAAGTTCTGAAGCGTTGAAGGACCGTCAAGAATAGTTGGACGAAAACTCGACGGCAATTTGACAACTGGAGTCATGGAGCGGGGTTAGCGTGTTTCTCGGAGGAAAACCCCATGCTAATGCGCTTCAGAAATTTGGTTCTTGTATCCGCCGCCCTTTGCACCACCGCAGCTTTCGGAGCCGAACTGAAAACGGTGGACGTGCCGTTTAGCTTTGCCTTCAAAAACCATGTCTATGAAGCCGGGGCCTATACCGTCGCGGTGGACTGGACGAAGTCTACCGTGACCCTCAACAAAATCGGGAAGCCCAGCCAGCCGCTGACCTGGATCATGGTGCCTGCGGACAATGGCGGTCGTCCCAAGGTCGACCTGACCTTTGATGTAATCGGATCCCAGCATGTGCTGCGCACCGTTGAATACGGCACCTTCGCCACACCAAACCTGGACAAGCTGCCCAAACAAAAGGTTGAGGGCACGACAGTGGTAGGCGAGTAGATTCGATCAATAACAATCAAGTCGCAGGGCCCCTTTGGCGATACTCGCCAAGGGGCTCTTTGCTTTTTTGTTCGCAAACACATGCTCGCAGAGGAATGGGAACGTGCTGTAAGTAGCAATGGGAAACGAAGAAAACGAGGACTGTCTGTTGGATCATCAGTCAAACACCAGCGATGAAGCGAGCCGGACTGCATACCTGCAGCGGGAGAACGCACGCCTGCAACGCCTCGTCGCAGAGCTATTGGTGAAAAATGAGGAATTGCGTCGACTCTGCCTGGCATTTTCGCAAGAAGAATGATTGATAAGCAGCGAGGCTGGAATCCCTACTCACGCGGCCTCGCGCTTTCGTCTTACTTGTTTGCGAAAGGCAGAGGTGCTTTCTGGAGCCGCGCGTCAGTCATTATATGTCGCCGCTTAATAATCGATGTTGCCCCCCGCCGCATTGCCGTGCCGGAATCCGCAGCCTAACAGATTGGGTTCTTTGCTCCGGTCGAAGCTCACGTAGGTTCGAGAGCGGCTTCCTCCGTTCCAGTCGGTTTTTGTTGCCGTTCAGGATTTCGGGCCGGGGAACGCGATTGTGATGTCGGCGTGACGAGTGTCTATATGTTGATGTAGTTCCACTCCCACCTGCCGACAACGTTGCCCGTCGGCGGGAAGGAAGGTCGCGTTTCTGTCGAGCCAGTGGCATAAGAGGGATGCGTCGTATACTTTGCCGGACAGAGCCGCCCAAGAGTTACGCAAGGCATCGGCTTGCCCTGCGTGCGGCTCTTGACCCACCAAAAACAGTCGCCCGAAGGTGAACTGGGCACCCTCGTCGACGCTCAGTGTCAGCACAACTGTGCGTCGGCTTCTATCGACTTGAAACATCGGAGCCGCGACGAAGTTGATGTAGCCGTGATCAGCGTAAAGTGACCGCAACCGTTCGAGTCCTTGGCCTACAGCAGTGTGGTTGAACTTTTCACCCGGGGGGACATGGAACGTGTTGGTTAGCTGCTCTGAGGAGAAAGCGCGATTACCTTCGAAGTCGAGCGCCTGAACGCGATATTGCGACAGATCTGGCGTGCCGCCAGGACCCGTGGTAGGCGGGGTTTGGGTGTCCTGGGCAAAACCTGCGGAACCGAAAACGAGGAGGGCGGTGAGAACAAGGAAACGGTTCATGTCGAACCTCCTGACTTGATGCAGTCCGCTCACTTCTATTGCGCTGGGCGATCCTGCAGCGTGTAACCAGCAGGCGGTTGGAACAGCGCGGGATCAGGTTCACCTCGATCCAGTGCAGTAACCTCCTGCGTGTTGTGTCCATTTCTGGGATCATCTCGAGATAGGGAGAGCATGATACCCAAATCCGGCGACCGCCATTCCTCAGTCACTACGGTGATTGGCCTATCATTCCCTTGAGAACCCGCCGGGATCACCCTGGTGCTTCGAGTGCCTTCAGCGACCACACCGAAAATCGTCTTGCTTCCCAGCTGTACGTTGGGCCGATTGGCAGCTTGGGTTTGTTGCTTCTTAGGGGAAACATTCGCGTGCTGGTGAATCTCACCTGGATCGGGCATGTGATTCACCGAAGCCACCGTTGATCCACTCGACCAATTCGTCATCGTGCGGTTGATAGGATCACTGACAAATGTTTGTGTGAACTGGTTCCCATCCGGTAGCGTCCTCACTACCTGGTGAAGGGTTCGGCCTTGAGAATCGCGAGCTTCTTTGGTTTCAAGGGTGGAGGTGATGGTTGTGCCATCTGCCAACGTCTGCACGGTCTTAGATTCAAACGTGGCAGTGTACGGGAGATTGGGCAGTGGAACTCCCGAATACGAATATGAGTAGGAGCCCCCAAAGCCGCTCTGAGCGGCCAGCACGAGAGGGCAAGTCAGAAGAAAAAGCAGCAGCGAAGCACGCACAGGCACGGGTCTAATCCTCCTCACGAACCTGGACACGTCTGGCGCTTAGACGAAACAGTGGGCCCAAAGGTCTCTGAGTCTGTCCTGGAAAAAAATGCCCGGCTCTGGCGCATTCAGAACCGGGCCTGGGTAAACACTTAAATACAAATAACGATTTTGTCCTGGAAATTCCGTCGGCGGTTACTCACTCCTGAGGGCCTTTACGGCGTCGATCGAATCCGCTCGCCGTGCCGGAAGCGCGGCCGCTGTGCACGCGGCCCCTTCGGCTTAGGCGTTCATAATTATTTATTCGACGGAACCGAACTTTCCAACGACGCCATGCCTCTCTCAAGTATGAATCGCCCAACTCAGGCGAAGGAAATCCTGCCGTCAGACCAAACGCTGCTGGTGCTTCTGGCGCAAGCCGGCGACCGGCCCGCGCTGGAGCAACTTCTGCGCGACGCCTACGCGCCGCTGCGCCGCTACATCACCTATCTCGCGGGCGTGGACCTTGCGGATGACATCCTCCAGGAAACTTCGCTCCAGATCTTCCGCAAGCTGCCGTACCTACGCGAGCCAGCCGTTTTCCGCCCCTGGACGTTTCGCATCGCCTCGCGGATTGCTTTCTCCCATCTCAAGCGCGCGCGCCGGTGGCAGGCGCTCGACGACGCGCCACTGAAACATCTGACGATTGCCGATCCGACTCTCGGCGAGGCGCCGGACGGGGCCTTCCTGGCCCTCCTCGACCGTGTGTCGCCGGCCAGCAGAGCGGTTCTTCTGCTTCGCTTTCAGCACGACCTCAGTTTGGAAGAGTGTGCCGCCATCCTGGAGATTCCGATCGGCACAGCTAAGTCGCGACTCCATTATGGAGTCAACACCCTTCGCAAATATCTAACCGTAGAGAGGAATCCAGCATGAGCACCGAACAGCCACAAAGCAACTCCCAGGATACCAACGGGGAATTAGCCTTCGTCCAGCAAGCACTCGCGGACGCCGACAGGTCTGAGCGCACTTCCCGAATTCTCGTGGGCGTACTCGCCATCCTGGTCGTAGTTGCGTTTATCTGGATGCACCTTCATATGTTCCCGCCAGAGGGCCTTGGCGGGCTCCTTCACTCAATACTTCGAGTCGACCTCTTCTTTCTCGTCCTGCTGTTTGCGATCACCATGTATCTTCGTCAGGTGATGAACAAGAACACCCGTACCATCCTTCGGGCGCTCGCAAACAGCCGGCGGCGCTGACCTGATCGAAGACAGGTCGCGCGGTGGCGAAAAGGTACCCTCAAGCAGAGTTCATGGATGGCCGCTGAAAGCTTTGTGCCGTCCCCGAAGGGACTCAGGTCTCGTTTGGCGGCTGTGCGGCCCCCGCACGGGGGACTGGTTTGTTGGCACGGACAGAGGATGTCTTAGGGCAAGAACCTCGTAGACAGGCGGATCTCGTCGACAGGGTCTCGTAGACAGATGGAAATGTCACTTTTGGCGAGCCGGCTGAGGTTCACAGCGCCAATGCCGTCTGTCCATTCAGCTCCAGGATGAGGGGGTTCTATAATGGTGCCGCGATGACAAGTTCCTGCAAAGAGTGCGAGGAAATCGTTACAGAATACCGGGGAGCCGTCCTCGACTTCTGGCGCAACGCCAGCGAAGAGACGCGGGCCGCGTGTCGAGCAACTGCGAATTTGATCTCATGTACCGAGAGCGATGCCAAAGAAGCTCAACGGCAACTCCGTCCTTTTACATCAGAAGAGTTGGCGCGTCAGCCGAGTGAATTCCAGGTTCGTATCGCCGGGGCAATTTTTCGTAAATATCGTCATCAACAGCAAACCGGCCATCGACTGAATCTCCGCACCGGGGGCCAACAGGGGGCATGATTCCCATTCCCCGAGCAATGGGCGTTTTTCCCCGTGTACCACAGCCCGAATCCGGAAAAAGCGCAATCAGCACGCAGACCTTGGCGGGACCTGCGCTGCGTCACGGCAGAAATGCAGGGCTGGTTCCTGTGAAAGCCTGGATGATAGCGGCGGTTCTTCTCGCATCCGCCACTGGGTTCGCGTCGAAGGAGCCAGCGCCTGCTTCCTCGCCAGCAGGGAGGAGCGCGCACCCGATTCCGCGTCTCGTCCGGCAGGACGAGCGCTATGGCCTGATGGTGGAGGGCGCTCCTTATCTCATGCTTGGCGCCCAGTCGAACAATTCCAGCGACTGGCCGGACATTTTGCCTAAAGTGTGGGCGGCCATCGAATACCTGCATGCCAACACGCTGGAAACGCCTATTTACTGGGAGCAGTTCGAGCCCAGGGCGGGGCAGTTCGATTATTCAGAACTGAATCTGCTGCTTGCCCAGGCGCGCCAACGCCATTTGCATCTGGTGCTGCTGTGGTTCGGGACATGGAAGAACGGCAGCCAACACTATATGCCGGAATGGATGAAGCTCGATCCCAAGCGCTATTTCCACGTGACGAACCGGGAAGGCGAATATGTAGACTCCCCGTCGCCCTTTTGTATGGCCTCGCTCGACGAGGACAAGAAAGCTTTTGCGGCGCTGATGAGTCACCTGAAACAGGTCGATCCCGAGAGAACCGTTCTGATGGTGCAGGTAGAGAACGAAACCGGGACGTGGGGAACTCCCCGAGATTACTCGCCTGAGGCCAACCGGCTCTTCGCCGGAGCGGTCCCGCCGGAAGTGTTGACCGCCATGGGCAAGGCTCCGGATGCTTCCGGCGCCAATTGGGAAACGGTCTTTGGTCCCGAGGCTGAGGTGTATTTCCATGCCTGGGCGGTTTCCAGGTATGTTGGCCAGGTGGCGGCCGCCGGGAAAGCAATCTATCCGCTGCCGATGTATGTCAATGCCGCCCTGCACGATCCTTTGACACCAGAGGTGCCGGTTACTTACGAGAGCGGAGGCCCCACCGATAATGTGATTGCCATCTGGAAGGCGGAGGCACCGGCGATTGATATCGAGACCCCGGATATCTATTTGCCGCGCACGGATCAGTATCTGAAGACCCTCGAGGTCTATCACCGTGACAATAATGCGTTGTTCGTCCCGGAAACCACGGGTTCCCCACGCTCTGCTCGGTTCTTCTTTTCCGCCCTGGGTCTTCAGGCCATTGGCTACTCGCCTTTCGGGCTCGATTACACCAGGACTCCTGCCGCGATGCCCGGTGATCCGGATGCGAAGAACGCCTTTTTGGATCCGACGGCGCAGAACTATCGCCTGATCGAGCCCATGATGCGCGAAATTGCCAGGCTGAATTTCGAAGGCAAACTACAGGCCACTTCAGAGCCAGACGATGCATCCGCGCAGGTTCTCCATTTTGGTGAGTGGGACGCACTGGTTAGCTATCAATTCCGCCGACGGCCAACAGAGAACGCCGAGCAAAAGCACGAGCCACTCGGCCGCGCCCTGGTCGCTCAACTTGGCTCCAACGAGTTTCTGGTTACTGGCATCGATTGCATGGTCGATTTTCGTCCGGCAGGCAACCCTGGGCAGCAGAAAGCCGGTGGCATCGTATTTGGAACCGGTCAGGTGCCCGCTGCCCGGATCAATGGTGCGTGGGTACATCGCCAGTTCCTGCGGGTGGAAGAGGGGCAGTACGAGAATGGGGTGTTCCGGTTCGAGCGCGTCCTGAATGGGGATCAAACCGACTACGGACTCCGGTTCACCGCAGCGCCCGAAGTACTGCGCGTTTCGGTAGCGACGTATTAGAGAGCCGGGTATCTGGAAGGGCAGGGTTCCGACTCACTCAGACTGGGAACCTCGGTCACGACGCGACGCTCCTCGCGGAGGCAACAGCATTGCTTATTAGAAAATTCCTCCCTGGTTAGAAGAAACGCACCGTATCCTATTGACATAGGATACGGTGCGTTTCTAACATTAGGCAAAGATCGGAATCGTTAGCGGGCGGAAACAGAGTGGCAAAGGCAGCGAGTAGCCGGAGACGGGGGAAGGTCCTGGAGACGGCGATCTTCGAGATCGTGTTGCGAGAGCTAGCGGAAACAGGGTACGTTCACTTCTCGATTGAGCGGGTCGCAGCCAGGGCGGGCACGAGCAAGCCGGTGATCTACCGGCGCTGGCCCACGCGCGCCCGGCTTGTATACGCCGCATTAAGGGCAAGCCGGCCTGTTCTTTCATCCGCGACGCCGGATACAGGAAGCGTCCGGGGCGATCTCAAGGTCATTCTGCGCGGCGTTTCAGAAATGGTGGACGAAGTTAGTCCGGAAGTCATCTTTGGCTTGATTGCAGAGCTTCTCCACGAACGAGAGCCATCGCTCTTTGCAGAAGTACAGGAACGCAACGCGAAAATCATGAATGAAATTCTGGCTCGCGGGATTGCACGCGGCGAAATCGCCGTTGAGAAGCTTACGCCTCGCCTGGCTGCGCTCCCATTCGACCTTGTTCGCTATCAGCTCCTGGTACTGCAACAGCCGTTGTCGGCGCAGGACGCGGAAGAGATCATCGATCGGATCTTTCTCCCGCTCGTCCGAGCAGATTGAGCGAGAGACATCGAATGGAGCGGAACCTATTGCCGCGCCCGCCAGCTGCACACGTCACTGGCGCGGTTACTTATGAAAGAGAAGGGAAACCGCGAAGATGAAGCCGAATGAGCCCAGCCGCACAGCCCTGATACCCGCCCGGCAACGAGCGGCTCACCAGGTGCTCGATCATGGCGCAATTCTCTATGACCCATTTGCCATGAAGATTCTGCGCGAAGACGAAAGGGACGTGCTGCAATTTGCCAACGCACATCCCCTGGCCAGTATCGGGCGTCTCTTCATCACGGCACGAAGCCGGATCGGGGAAGATGCTTTGTCGGCAGCCGTGGAAAGAGGGATTCGGCAGATTGTCATCCTGGGAGCCGGACTCGATACGTTCGCTCTCCGCAGCCCCCATGGCGCGCGGCGGATCCGTATCTATGAGGTGGACCATCCTGCCACGCAAGCATGGAAACGAGAGCGCCTGGCGGAAGCGCAACTCGCGCTTCCGCCAGGGCTTATTTTTGTGCCCGTCGATTTCGAACGGGACGATTTGGGGAAGACGCTTGCGGCAGCGGGTTTTCAGCGGAACTCGCCGGCGTTTTTCTCCTGGCTCGGCGTTGTGCCCTACCTGACGCAGGAAGCGATCGTCAGTACTCTGGGTTACATCGCGTCGATCCAGGACTCGGAAGTGGTGTTCGACTACATGGAACCCCCCGAGGCATTCTCAGGAGAGATGAAGGAATTAGTAGAGAAGCGGACCGAGGAGCTCGAGAAAATGGAGGAATGCTGGGCCAGCCGTTTCGAGCCGGCTGGCATGGCGGCGCTTCTTTGCGCGCACGGATTTTGTAACATCGAAGACATCAGTTTCCAGGAAATCAAGTACAGGTTCGGCAGCGCCGTTCAAGGGCTTCCGCCCGGACAGGCCGGACTTCATGTTGTGCACGCCAAGCACTAGCCGTAGCGAATTTTAAGCTCCGCCGGTATCTGTAATAGATGGGGAAACGATTCCGATATGTAACTGAAGAGCCTGAGCCAGGCGGGTCGTCCTCCAAAGGAGTTCCAGTTCACTACTCTGGAAGTGTTTGTCGGCAAGCAAAGAGACGAAGTGATTCTGACCCGTCCCAAGGACTGGAACACCTATCGCACCTGGGCTGTGGATGACCGCAAGAAAAGACCGGCTTCAGAAATCGGGACGGGGGACAAGCTCAGGGCAGGCTCTGCCGGGACCTGAATCGTGGCAGCCTGGGTCCCACCCGGTTCGCGCGAAAAGCTCCCGTCCTACCCGCCGCTGCTAAATTAAATGTAAGACCATGTTTCATACCACTGATGACCTTCGTATTCGATCGACCAAAGTTGTCCTGCCGCCGGTTTTTCTTGAAGAGGAATTGCCGATAACCGAACGGGCGTCCTCGACGGTATTTCAAGCCAGGAACGAGATTGTCGACATTCTGAGGGGAGCCGACTCGCGCCTGATTGTTGTTGTCGGCCCCTGCTCCATTCACGACACCAAAGCGGCGCGGGAGTATGCGGGTTTGCTGAAGAGCGCGATTGCCGAATTCTCGTCGGAGCTTCGCATCGTCATGCGCGTCTATTTTGAGAAGCCCCGCACCACGCTTGGCTGGAAAGGGTTGATCAACGATCCGCATCTCGATGAATCCTTCCGCATCAACGATGGCTTGCGGCTGGCGCGGCACCTGCTGTTGGATTTGGCCGAGATGGGTGTTCCCGCCGGAACCGAGTTCCTCGACATGATCTCACCGCAATATGTCGCCTCACTGGTGAGTTGGGGCGCCATCGGCGCGCGCACGACTGAGAGCCAGGTGCATCGGCAGCTCTCTTCGGGTCTGTCATGCCCGGTGGGCTTTAAGAACGGAACTTCGGGCAACGTGCAGATTGCCATTGAGGCGATCATTTCCGCGGCGAATTCGCATACCTTCCTGGGGCACTCGAAGACAGGGCAATCGGCAATTCTGTTCACGGCGGGTAATCCGGACTGTCACATCATTCTGCGCGGGGGGCGTCAGACGACGAATTTCGACGCTGCCGCGGTGGCGCAGACCGCGGAGCAGATGGAGAACGCCGGTATCCCACCACGCATCATGATCGACTGCAGCCATGCCAACAGCAATAAGGACCACACTCGCCAGGGCTTGGTGTGCCGGGATGTAGCCGGACAAATTGCCGCGGGAGACCGCCGCATCCTGGGTGTGATGCTGGAGAGCAATCTGGTCGCGGGGGCGCAGAAATTCGTACCAGGCCGGCCCCTGGTGTATGGACAGAGCATCACCGACGCCTGCATTGACTGGAGCGAAACCCACGGACTGCTCGCAGAACTGGCTGCTGCCGTTCGCTCGGCCCGTCTCCCGGGAGAGAGAACGAAACGGCAAAGTAAACCAGCGTGACGAGAGGTTCCGCTGGGGAAGCTCCGCGGAGCTTGTCCTAACTACTTCGCTCGCTCGAAAGTCTTCTCCAGGGAGAGGAAATCGAACAGCAGGTCCGTCCGCTTCGCTTCCACGGCACGCTCCACGGCTTGCCGGGACAGGCGGGGCAGGCGGGATGACAATCCTGTTGCTGCTGTTCATTCTTCCCACAACTTGCCGAAAGGCAAGTCAGGTGCCCGGGATGACAACTCTTCGAAAAGGCAACTGAAAAGCAGATTTTATCGCCGTAGGTCTCAGGCCACTCTCTCATCTCCAGTTCCTTCTTCAAGGTGCCACGAATCCCATTCTCCGGGACGGTTGACAATGTCTCCCGAAATGTCTTCTCATTTTTTTTCCGTCATGGTGTTTTAAAAAATGACTGGCAGACAAGCGTTTGTTTCTTGATACGCCACGATGCCTGCAGGGCAAAGGAAAAGGGATGGGAATGCTACGAAAATCAATCGTGCAGAGTTTTTGGGAGGGTTTTCTGATGGAGTTCACATCAGCAGTGAGCAAAATCCAATATCGGATCGGAGGTGTTCTGCGAAAGATGGCGCCGGCCTTGTTGGCGCTTGCCGGATGGTGCGCGTTGCTTATCACCGCATCACACGGAAGGTTGGCGTACGCGCAGAATACGAACGCGACCATCCGCGGCCAGGTTCTCGATCCTGCCGGGGCTCTTTCCGTAACCGAGGTGGGATCGACGGCCACGTTCGCCACGTCTTCCGGCTTTGGCAAGATCGCCGGTACTCAGCCCAATCGCCAGATGCAGGCATCTGCGCGTTTCTTCTTCTAACTCAAACTGACGAACCAGCGGGAGGTTATACGTCACGGCCTCCCGGAAATGTCGAAGAACCAGGTGTTAGCAGGAGCGGCAAGGAAATTCGATCAAAGGAAAATGTGAATGGAAAAGCCAGCCCGGCGTTTGTGGACAAACTCCTCTTACATCCGTGTGGTTTTATCGCTTCTCTTTGCCGCCGGAACTTCCTCTCTCTCTGCCGCTCCTTTGCGGTCACCGTGGGACGGGAAGCATGTCGCCCTGACTCGGGTCGCTTACTCCTGTCCTGTTGTTGCCCACATTCCGGCTGATCTGGTAACTGACGGATTTTACAGACTGGATGACCCAACGCACTCCATCATCGATCCGGTGCGGCAGGAGGCGTACCGCAAGTCGAGTGGTGCGGTGAAAAATGTCGGCCTGGAAATTGTGGCCGCTGCCGATGACTACCGCGAAACGGGCTCGCGCAGCGCTGCGCAATGCGCCTTGACCCAGATCCTGACTTTGTCGCAGGAGCATGCGCTCACCGGCAAAATGTCTTCTGACCAGGCATATTACGTGCAAGGTTGGGTTGCCGGCGCAATTGCCATCGCCTACCTCAAGATTCGCGACGCGGACTTGGCGACCCCACAACAGGCGGCATCGATCGCTGAGTGGCTGCGCACCATCGGAGAACAGACCAAGCAATACTATGATGCTCACAAAAAGGCGGGACACGGAGATAGCCGGAACAATCATCTCTACTGGGCTGGAGTGGAACTGGCCGCAATCGGTGTAGCTGCCAACGACCGCAATGACTTCGATTGGGCGGTGGCGGCCTACGACAATGGGGTAGACCAGATACAGCCGGACGGATCACTTCCGTTGGAGATGGCCCGAGGCGCTCGCGCACTCCACTATCATCTTTACGCTCTTGCGCCACTCGTCCTGCTGGCAGAATTTGGGGAAGCCAACCATCTTGATCTCTACGCCCACGCAAATGGCGCCATTCATCTCCTGGTCAACTTTTCGGTGGGCGGCGTCCAGGATCCCGCGCCCTTTGTCAAAGCGACTGGCGTGCAACAGGAGTTGGCAAAGCCGCTCAGCGGAGATCAGATTGGCTGGGCGCCTCCTTATGTGAAGCGCTTTCCTGATCCGGCCCTGGAGCGAATGGTGCAGGCCGCGCCCAGCCTGAGTGTTTTTTACTTGGGCGGTCTTCCCCCGGGTAAATGAGCGGCTTCTCACGCCGCCCCAGCGGATTGGCCGTCGAAGTAGCGAAAATGCGCGGGGACGACTTTAAGCAAATGCCCACGTTGCGCCACTTTCCCCAGGAGATATGGGATAGTTACCACGTTGCGCATTTATCGCGACCCGGCGGTAACCGGTTTTGGTAACACAAAGAAAAGGAATACACGGGTCGCTGCTGTGCTTC
>DATJNV010000062.1:0-31617 GCA_035507705.1 Acidobacteriaceae bacterium | reverse complement strand
TAAACTCGGCACCGGAGAGCGCAGTAGCCCGGTTGATGTCTCGTCCGACGCGTTCAAGCACGTCCTCACCCATGGATAAGAATGCGTACCAGATGCGAAGTTCGCGTGGGGACAACGGTTTCACAGTCATTTCGGCTCACCGGTCTATAGTTGACATGACAACCAGGACAACGATAGTGTGGTTGACGTGTCAACCACAAGGGATCAGATGGATCAGTCGCCGATCGTTCGCAAAAACGTTGCCCTGGTCCTCGGCGGTGGGGGCGCTGCGGGACATGCGTGGGTGATCGGTATCGTCGCAGGCTTGGCCGCAGTGGGTCGCGATATCACGGAGTCTGCCGATCTGGTGGTCGGTACCTCGTCCGGAGCTACTGCGGCCGCGCAGGTGCGCAGCGGCATACCGCCGGCCGAATTGTTGGCCTCGGTGCTATCTCCGCCAGTGCAACAAGGCGGAGAAAACCGGGGTCGCCCGCCGTCCGTGCCGATGGCTGCGGTGTTTGAGCGGATGAGGGCCATCGGTGCCGCCGCCACGTCTGCAGCCGATCTGCAACGCGCGATGGGCGCGTTCGGGCTGGAGAGCGACGCCACACTCGAACCCGTGGCGCAACAGCGGCGGGCAATCGTCGCCGCCAGGTTACCTCGTCTTCAGTGGCCGGACCGGCCGATGATCGTGGTGGCCGTCAACGCGCATACCGGCGAACTGGCTGCGTTCGACCGCGATTCCGGCGTCGACCTCGTGGACGCCGTCACCGCGAGCACAGCTCTGCCTGGTCTGGCGCCCACACACAACATCAACGGCACTCGCTACATCAATGGGGGTGCGCGCTCTGCCGAGAACGCCGACCTCGCCTCAGGCTACGCGAATGTCGTGGTGCTCGCGCCGTTTGGCGGACGAACCGGAACTCTCGCGGCAGGTCAATTCGAGGGTCTGCGCAGGCTACCCGGCGCGGACCTGGAGAGTCAGGTCGAGGCACTCCGTAAGCAGGGCAGCCGCGTCGAGGTAATCACACCCGACGCCGCTTCCCGAGCCGCAATGGGCTCGAACCAGATGGAGCTGGCGACACGCATCCCCGCCGCCCGCGCTGGTTTCGCGCAAGGCAAATTGGAAGCGACCCGCCTGGCATTCCTCTAATGTTCGGTGGTTTATGCGCCAGACGGGAGTGGAGGTTTTCGCGTCAGAGGTTTAGGTCAGAAGATTGGGGTCGAAGATTGGGAAGATTGGAAGATTGGAAGATTGGGGTCGAAGATTGGGGTCAGACGAAATAATCACCCAACGGGCGACGGACACAAACTCTCTAAGACGCTCACTCCGCCCATGGACGTGTAGTCGGCATCCCGGACACGTAGCGGGAGCGTTTCGGATCGTGTCTCCTGCCTCGCTTCAGCCGCCGATGATGCCCGTGTCTTCCGCTTCTCGCCTCTGCAGCAGCTGGTGCGGCCACGCAACTCCCGGCCCTGAAACCGCCAGGTCTGTATGCTATTTCTTGTGCCGTGGTTCTGCTTTGGCGCTCCTCCGCCTGCATAGCAAATCCGCGTCAAGACCCTATCCCTCACGAATCCGCGATAAGTAACCCGAAAACGACATTACTTCAGCCACCGTGAAAGTACTCCGTAGTTCACGACCGTTTTTCCTCAACTTTTTTCGTTAAGCCTCTGGACGCACCAGGCAAACCCATACTACCGTCGAACCCAAGAAACCTTGCACAGGTTCCGCACCAAAAGAAAGCAACCGTGGTGACGAATCCTGCGCTCGGCAAAAGGAAACAGACTCGAGTACAGACCATATCGAGAAAAGGCTCCAGCCCCCATGGAGCATCCCAAGCACGGAGGCCCTTATGTCCTTCTTCAATCACTTCGGCCGCCCAGGCGTCCCATCCTCGGGCGATAACCTCCAGCCCCGCGACGTTCCTGCCGCAAATTCCTCGGAACACTCCCTAAGTCCGGAGGCTCCCGCAGCCGCCACCCGTCAGGCTGACCTGGTTTGCCTCGCGGACATCGAGCCTCGCCCCGTAGATTGGCTCTGGGAAGACCGCCTCGCCATCGGCGCGCTCTCTGTCCTCTCCGGAGACCCGGGTTCCGGAAAAACCTGGATCGCCCTCGCGATTGCTGCCGCCCTCAGCCGAGGACGCGAGCCCGCCTCGTTTTCCGGTATCGAGACTGCCGGCCCCTGCAACTGCCTTTACGCCTCGACTGGCAATGGGGCGGCCGAACTTCTCCGGCCGCGCTTTGCCGCTCTCGACGGAGACCCGGATCGCCTCTTCCTGCTGCGCGGCGCCCTCGCCACCGGTTCGACCCAGTCTGCGGCGCTGAGTCTCCGTGACCTCCCCATGCTTGAGGATGCGCTGGAGAGAACCCACGCCCGGCTGCTCATCATCGACGCCTTGCACAGCTTCCTCGGCACAGGCAGCCACCGTGCCAATGATTCCGGACGCACCTTCGATAACCTCGCGCATCTCGCCGAAAACCATCGCTGTTGCATTCTCCTCGTGCGCCATCTGCGCAGGCGTGGACGCGGCGTCGTCCCCGTCGAGCTCTCCGCCGCCGTGCGCACCGAATTCCTGACCGGAAGTAGTCCGGATGCGCCCACCCGTCCCGCGCTCGTGCACGTCAAATCCAATCTGGGTTGCCTCGCGCCGTCGTTGGGATACTCTATCGACCAGGCTGGATCCTTCTCCTGGACCGGATACAGCAAACTCGCGCCCGACGAACTCATGACCGACCGGCCCATCGGCGCAGGCATGCCCCTGCGCAAGCTCGCCGCTGGATGGCTCCGCGAGTACCTCAGCGCCGGCCAACGTTCTCAATACAACGTCGAAACCGCGGCCCAGCGCGACGGTATCTGCATCAGAACCCTCCGCCGTGCCAAGTTTGATCTGGGCGTCGTCAGCACCAAGGAGAGCATGTCTGGCTGCTGGAATTGGGCCCTCCCGGAAGACCAGGAGCCAGCCAATGCATAGCCCCCAGGTCATCCACCGGGGCGGGAAAATCAAAAGACTTGGCCACCTTCGTAAAACAAAGGACTTAGCCGCATCACTTGGCCACCTTCGTAGAACAAAGGACGTATCGCCCCATGGATACAGCCTGCTGCCAAACTCTAGACCCCAAGGGATCGCGGAAAACGGGCAAGCTCGGCTGGCGTCGAGGTGTCAGGAACCGAGCACCCCGGCGCTGCGATGTATTTGCTTCCCGCCTGCGCTCTTGCATCCGTCCACTGTTGCCGCAGCTCGGGCTCCCCTCCCTCTGTCCTGATAGTCCCGATAATCTCCCACTGTCGGCCTAAGCCTTCGATAGCTCCCAGGCAAACGTTCCGTTGGTCAGGTCCTTTCCAGAGGCCAGGTACTCATCCATTTTGGACTGCAGATGCGTCAGCACTTCCGGATGCTGATCGGCTACGGTCGTCAGCTCGTCTGGATCCTTCTTGAGGTCATAGAGCTGCGGTTTGTAATCGCCCTGGAAGTGGTCCCTGTTCCAGATTGCGGAGTAGTTCCACTCCGGCGTGCGGACTGAGGCAACACCGCCGAAGGCGGAAACGATGTACTCGCGTGGATTGGTTTTCTCGCCCGTTACATACGGCCAAAGATCATGGCCAGTAACACGCGGGCCGGCCTTGAGGCCCAGGCGGCCCAGCACAGTTGGAAAGACGTCAGGCGTTTGGGCAAAGCCGGAAACGCGGCGGCCATTGTAAGGTGCTCCCGGAACATGTAACAGCAATGGAACGTGGGACACCTGCTTGCGGATCTTCTCCGGACCCTTGCACCACTGGCCCTGCTCGTTCAGCATCGCACCGTGGTCGGAGAGGAAGACGATCACCGTGTTGTCGTAAAGGCCCAGGCTCCGCATGGTCTCGATGACCTGTCCATACCAGTAATCCACGGCCGAGGCCTCGCCGGCATAGTTGGCGCGGAAACGTCGGACACCTTCCTCCGGGACCTTGACGTGGGCATACGGGGGCTCGAGCCAGCTGTGCGTTGTGGGCTCCTTCAGATATTTATCGAGGAAATGCGTCGGCGGATCCCATGGCTCGTGAGGATCAAAGACTTCCACATGCAGGTAGAAGGGGCCTTGGTCGTGGTTCTCCTTGAGCCAGCGGATGCTGCTCTTGGCCGTGAGCTCGGCAATCGACTCGCCCGAGCGGCGCCAGCGCTTGCGATTGGCCAGATACTGGTTCACGAATTTTCGCAGAGCCGCGCCGCCGCGGCCGTTCGGCGTGGCCTCGTCCACAGCGTGGAAATATTCTTCAGGATAGATGTCGCGGAAGCTTGGCTGCACGCGCGGCGCCTGGGCCCAGAAATCGATCTCCTGGCCCCGAATCCACTCAAAATCGTCGAACCCGCGCTGGAAATTCATGCCCGGTTTCATGATGTGGTACACATCGGCGATGAGGGCGGTCCGGTAGTCCGCGGCACGCAGGGTTTCGGCAAGGGTGACGTCTTCAATGAAGAGCGGGTGCCAACCCCAGCTCTGATTTGTGGACTGCTGGAAATACGTGTGGGTCGGGAAAATGCGCCGCCCCGTGTAAAGCTGGCGGCGGATGGGCACGGTAGGCATGCCCTCGGGATAGAACTGCTCGAAGACGACGGATTCTTGGGCGAAGCGGTTCAGGGCGGGCGTATCGACCCACTGGCTGCCGTAAACTTCTAGATTGTCGGCACGAAAAGTATCGGAAACGAGAACGACCAGGTTGAGGCGGTTGCCCGATTGTTTCTGCGGCGGCTGCCAGCCGGCGGGGGCCGTGGCAGCCTGCGCGGAAGTGGCGCCACGCAGCGTAGCCCCAGCGCCTGCAATGCTGGCGGCGAGGCCGCCTTTGAAAATATCTCTGCGAGTTGGCTGCTTCACGATGTTCGATCCTCAGGATTAAGATGAGCCACGGCCGTAACAGCGGTTCGCGGGCTAAAAGAGTTCTTTCGAGAAAGTGCCGTTTGTCAGATCGCGGCCCGACTCGAGGTATTGATCGAGTTTGGCTTGCAGGTCCGCGACTACCTTGGGATTAGCATCTGCCACGGTGCTCAATTCGTCGGGATCGCGCTTGCGGTCATACAGCTGCGGCGCATACTTACCTTGATATTTTGACTTATCCCAAATCGCGGAGTAATTCCACTCGTGCGTGCGGACGGAAGCGATGTAGCCATAGGAAGAGACGACCGATTCACGGCGATTGGTCTTCTCCCCGGTCACGTAAGGCCACAGATCCTCACCCGTGACCCGCTGTGATGGCTTGATATTGAGACGGCCGAGAACGGTCGGCACGACATCGGCTGTCTGGGCGAACCCGGAGATGCGCTTGCCCGCGAAGGACCGGTCAGGAACATGGACGAGCAGCGGGACATGGGTGACCTGCTTGCGCAGCTTCTCGGGCCCCTTGACCCACTGCCCCTGCTCATTGAGCAGCGCGCCGTGATCGGAAAGAAAAACGATGACGGAGTTGTCGTAGAGGCCGAGCTCCTGGATGGTGGCCAGGACCTTGCCATACCAGTAGTCAACATTTGAGGCTTCGCCGGCATAGTTGGCGCGCAAGCGCTCGACACCCTCGTCGGGGACTTTTACGTTGAGATAGGGCGGCTCGGGCCAGCTATGCGCCGTCTTCTTCTTGAGGTACTTGGCGAGAAAGGGTTCCGGCGGATCCCACGGCTCGTGCGGATCAAAGGCCTCGACCTGCAGGTAGAAGGGCGCCTGATCATGGTTCTGTTTGAGCCAATCGATGGCGGTGGTAGCAGTGGCTTCGACAATTGATGGAGCGCGCTTGAGCCACTGCTTGCGGTTGGCCTCATATTGATTCAGGAAGTTGAGAAAGGCGCTGTTGTTGGCGGCAGATCCCGACGCGGCCGCGACCTGCTGGAGATACTCCGCGGGATAGAGCCCGGAGAAGTCCGGGCAGTTGCGGGGAGCGAGGGTGTAGAAGTCGATCTCCTGACCGCGAATCCATTCATAGCTGCCGAAGCCGCGGTGAAAGTTGCGGCCGGGTTTGAACAAATGAGGCAGATCGGCGATAAGCGCGGTCGCGTAGCCGGCGGCTTCGAGAGTTTCGGCGAGGGTGACGTCCTCCAGAAAGAGCTCGTGCCAGCCCGGAATCTTGACGCTGTCTTGCTGAAAGTAGAAGTGGGTGGGGAAGATGCGCCGGCCAGTGTAAAGCTGGCGGCGCAGGGGGATGGTGGGCAGGCCCTCGGGGTAGAAGTCTTCGAATACGATTGACTCCCTGGCGAACTGGTTGAGATAGGGAGTTTCCACCCAATGGCTGTCATAGGCTTCAAGATTGTCGGCGCGGAATGTATCCGAGACGAGCACAATAAGGTTGAGCTGGTTGCCGGACTGCTGCGGTGGTGCGTCCCAGTGGCCTTGGCCGGGCACGGACGGCTGCCCGGCGGAGGAAGCGGATTCAGCGCCGGATGATTGTGGCGTGCTCTTGCATCCTGCAAGGCCGGCAACGCCCGCCAACCCTGCGATTTTTAGTAGGTCACGACGTGAGGTTTCGCTCATGCTAATTCCTAGAATTGAATTCGAGCGGCAAGCTGAATCTGCCGTTGCGGGTTAGTGACCGAAGAAACCACCGCCGTGGTGGATTGGCCCAGGGTAGCGTTGGGCAAACCAAACTGCGGCGTGTTGAGTATATTGAAAGCCTCGGCACGAATCTCCAGGTTGGCCCGTTCGCTGAAGTTGATGATGCGGGAAAGCCCAAGATCAAGGTTGTGGAATCCGGGACCGGTGAGGATGTCTCGGCCGGAGTTGCCGAACGTGTATTCGGCTGGCGTGCTGAACGCTGTAGTGTCGAACCAGTGAGTAATGGTTCGATCACCGCGGGCCAGGTTGCCGTTGCCGATCCGGTCCGGGTGCTCCGTGGTGCCCGTGTTGCTGTAGTCGACACTTTCGACAGGCGTGAACCAGAGCCCGCTCTGCGCGGAGAAAATGCCGGCGAGCAGCCATCCACCCGCAATGGCGTTGCCTGCGCGAGAATCGGCAAAGAATGGCTTGCCTTTGCCGAAGGGCAGCTCATAGAGGACGCTGCTGACGAAACGATTGCGAATGTCAAATGCCGAATTGCCGCGCTCGGCAGCGAAATCGAAAGCGTTCTGGGGAACCACCACAGTGTCGACCTGGCTCGGACCGTTGTCTATTGCGTGGCCCCAGGTGTAAGCGCTCAACAAACTGAAGCCGTTGCGGAAACGGCGCTCGATTTGCGCCTGCAGCGAATTATAGTTCGCGCTGACCAGTGGCGCATACGCGTGGAGCGCACTGTATTGGGGAAATGGCCGCCGTGCCTGCACGGAGCCGGGGCCGGGCGACGGCTGGTCGATCTGGTTGGGATAGTAGAGGTCATGCGTACTGGAACCGACATAAGTGAGCTGACCGACAAAGCCTAAGCCGAAATCGCGCTGCATATTGAGCGTCCACTGTTGTACGTAGGGCGTGGGCGAGTGTTTGAGATAGGAGTTTACCGACGGCGTTACTACATTGGAAGGACTGATTGCGTTGGCCGGGAAGCCGCTGGCGAGAACAATGCTGGGATCGATCTGGTCGGAAGTATAGGAGCTGAGGATGTAGTAGGGAGGGTTGTTGGTGGGGCGATCGGCGACGGGCACATTCTCGTCGCGGCCATAGAAAATCCCGCTGGCCGCCCGCACCACGCTCTTCGGGTCGACTTGCCACGCGAAACCCAGGCGCGGCGCAAAGTTGTGAAAGTTCGGATCGACGAAGGACCGCCGGTAGCCGTATTGCGCGGCATCGCTTGCATTGAGCAGCTTTCCGTAAAGCGGCCCCGGTTCCAGGATCACATCCGCATAGTGATTGGACGTCTCATAAAACGGCAGCGGCAGCTCATAACGAAGGCCGCCGTTAATTGTAAGCGTAGGTGTGGCTTTCCAGTCATCCTGTACGTAACCCTGCCAGATATGCTGGCGGCTTTCGCTGTCGGAGTTGGTGGAAACCGAGGAGGAACTGGTGTAGCCCAGCAGGAAATCGGCGAGCGCGTTTCCGGTGGTGGTGCGGCTCTGTGGGTTCTGCGTATAAACGCCGTTGAAACTATAACTGGGACGAGCGGAGAGGGTCACGTTGGCGTAAAGGGTGACCTGCTGAAAGTCGGCGCCAAATTTCAGCACGTGACGCCCGCGTTGCCACGTAAGGTTGTCATTCACCTGGATGACGCGTCCCTGCTTGTCGATGGGCAAGTTCCCCGAGCCGGTAGCCGCTGTCTGCAACGTACCTGGACCGGTCGTCCCGATGGTGGTGAGTCCGCTTACGGCAAACGTGGGCAGGCCGGTGACGTTGGGTAGATCAGGAGCCCCAATGATCCCGTACTGAGCGAAGAGACGAGACGACTGCACCGTCTGCTTCTCGCGCGTTTCCTGATACCCGACCCGGGCCTCATTCAGCAGCGTGGGAGAAAAGATATGCGACTCGCTGAACGCAAAGGAATGAGCTTCCGGCCACACGATGCTTGGGTTGCTCGCAGGCGGAGGCAGCGCCGCGGGGAGCGAATTGGTATCAAAAAAAGCAATGTAGTGAGCGAAAACACTGTCCTTGTCTGAGAAGCGGTGATCGACACGCAGAACGTACTGGTCGTTGCTGATGGTCTCTTTCTGGTTGGAAAAGAAATTGTTGGCGCCGCTCAGATTAGGCGCTGGAAACAGCGTGAGCAGCTTTGCCGCGACCGGATCGAAGCGTGTTGTGGGGATTTGATTGTTTGCGAACTGAGTGCGAACGTAGCCGGAGCCGGCGGGATTGGGTTTCGTGGTGGCCGGGTCGTAAACAGCGCCGTTGAACTGGCCTGCAAGCTGCGCGGCGGTGGGCACCACGGCCAACTGTGGGGAAGCATCGCGGATACGAGTACTTTGCCAGGCGAAGAAAAAGAAGGTCCGGTTGCGCAGGAGTGGACCTCCGATGGTGGCGCCGTACTGGTTCTGGATAAATTGCGGCTTGGCCGTAAGCGCCGGCTGGAAATAGGGATCGGCGTCGAGCCAGGAGTTGCGCAGGTATTCGAAACCGCTCCCGTGAAATTTATCCGTTCCGGAGCGGATCGAGAGGTTGACGACGCCACCTGCTGACTGACCGAACTCCGCGGAGAAGGTTGCGGTTTGTACTTTGAACTCCTGGATGGCATCGATGATGGGCTCGATTGACTGGGCGTCTGAGCTATCGAAGCCGACGATCTTGTTTTTATTGTCGATGCCGTCCAGAACGTAACTGTTCTGGATTTCCCGTTGTCCGTTGGCGACAAAGGAATTTCGCTCGTTGCTGCGCTGCGATGGCGTGGTGCCGGCTCCAAGAATCGCGAGCTGGATATAGTTGCGGCCATTGAGAGGCAGGGCCTGAATCGCTTTCTCCTCAATGACCTGGCCGATGGATGTGGTCTCCGTTTCAAGCGCCTCGCCCCCGGACTGGACGACGACTTGGGTGGTGGCCGTCTGGCCGATAGCGAGATCGAAGTTGATGGCGAGGCGATCTTGCAGCCGCAGATCGATTCCGGTACGGCTAAGGCTTTGAAAGCCGGGGGCATCCGCGGAGACGCGATAGTTCCCAGGACGAAGGTCGACCACCGTGTACAGGCCGTCGTGATTGGTTGTGGCGGTCGAGACAAAGCCGTCGGCAGTGTTTGTCACCGTTATGGTGGCATTGGTGATGATCGCGCCGGAGGGATCGCGGACGGTTCCGGAAATACTGCCGGTATCAACCTGGGCGTGCAGCGGCATAGGAGAGAGCGCTGCAAGGAGAGCAAAAAAGCGAATAAACGTGCGCATGGCCTTCCCGGTTCCAGCAATCCCAGGCAGGGAGCTGATGTTGGGGCTGTGGCGATATCAGCGGACACGGCCGCCGGTTTGCAAGGTTCCTGATACGCACGTAAGGCGCAGAAGGTCGACCCGCAACTTGAGCCACAGCAGGAAGAAGGATATTTAGTTTTTCTATGGAAGAACGAAGGCCTGGGTCAACAACACGAGAGCCGGCGAGGCATCGGCTGGAGGGTTTGCACAGCGGCGGCAGCGGCAGTCGTATGCATATGTCTCACGATGAAGCGATTCAAACATGGCGCAGAATCTTTGTCAAGAACACTCACTATCTCGCGAGTTATGCATGCCCCCTTTCATCGCGGACATTGATTGAGCTTGCATCTTTCTCAAGCGTAGAGCATGCTCGTAAAGCTCCATGACTGGCCACTTATGCGGTGCGGTACTTATTTGACATCGAGCGCTGCGTGGCATTAGTAAGCTTATAGAGACTCATGAAGAATCCAGCATTAATTCCGTGGACAAACGCGCGAACAGCTCCGCTTTGCGCATGTCTTTTCTGCTGTTGTCTGACTCTCTGAACTCCTGCTGCAAACCTTGTCGCGCCGGACGAGCAGTGCGCGAGTGACTAAGTGCTTTGACATCCCGCAACTCATACTTTAGGAAACTTATGGCCAGGTATTCTCAGGTAGCTCCCGGCATGATTGCCACAATGACACTTCTGCTGGCAGGGTGCCACACGCGGCGCGAGGCCACAATTGCGCAGCGCGAGGTTTTGCCCAAGGCGGAACCGTCTTTTACCGGTGTGATGAGCGAGGACCCGGCAAAGGCGCGCGCTGCGTTTCCGCCGGAAGTGACCGCCCCACCAGGTGCGCCGAACGTGTTGTTGATCCTGGTCGATGATGTGGGTTTTAGCGCAACAGCAACCTTTGGCGGAGTGATTCACACGCCGAACTTTGACCGGCTGGCCGCCGCGGGCCTGAAATACAACAACTTCCACGTAAACGCATTATGCTCGCCGACTCGTTCCGCGCTCCTGTCAGGCCGAAACAACCACCAGGTTGGATTTGGCAACGTGGCTGAGTCGGTGAGCGGATTCCCGGGTTATAACGGGCTGTGGCCCAGGAGCGCCGCCAGTGTGGCCGAGGTGCTTAAAGACAATGGCTACGCAACCGCCGCCTTCGGCAAGTGGCACAATACACCGATCTGGCAAACCAGCCGCGTCGGTCCGTTTGATCGCTGGCCCACCGGCTTAGGGTTTCAGCATTTCTATGGCTTCCTCGCGGGGTACGACAATCAGTATTTTCCGAGGCTCTTCGACGACACGGTTCCTGTCGAACCAGCTAAGACGCCGCAGCAGGGATATTCACTCACGGCGGACATGACGGATCACGCCATCTTCTGGCTACACCAGCTTGAGGCAGTGGCCCCGCAAAAGCCTTTCTTTCTCTACTACGCGCCCGGTGCAACCCACACGCCGCACCAGGTTCCGAAGGAGTGGATTGCGAAGTATAAGGGAAAGTTCGATGAGGGGTGGGACAAGCTGCGAGAGGAGACTTTCGCGCGGCAGAAGAAGCTGGGCGTGATTCCGGCCAATTCCGAACTGACGCCTCGACCCGAGGGATTGCCTGCCTGGGATTCCCTGCCGGAAGGAGAGCGCAAGCTGCTCGCGCGGCAGGCGGAAGTGTATGCGGCCTTCACGGAGCAGACGGACTACCAAATCGGCCGGCTGATCGACGAGATTGGCAAATCCGGAAAGGCTGACAACACTCTTGTGATCGAAATTTTCGGAGACAATGGCGCGAGCGCCGAAGGCGGCCCCGACGGCTACGACGCCAGGGATGCTCAGGGCAAGGCTTTGAGCATTCAGCAGCGGCTCAATGACAGCAGTGGGCTGGGCAGTGAGCTTTACATGAATCATTTTGCCGCAGCCTGGGCCTGGGCGCTCAGTACACCGTTCCAGGGCGCGAAGATGGACGCGTCGCATCTCGGCGGAACCACCGACCCGATGGTCGTTTCCTGGCCCGCGCGCATTCACCAAAGAGGCGAACTGCGGACACAGTTCCAACACGTAACCGACATTGTTCCTACAATATATGAGGCAGCGGGGGTCAAGCGGCCAGACGCGGTGAACGGCGTAGAACAAATGCCCCTCGAGGGCACGAGCCTGGTCTACACATTCGATCATCCGGATGCGCCGACGCGTCACACCCAACAGTATTTTGCAACGCTGGGAAACATTGCCATCTATAAAGATGGCTGGTGGGCGGGCCGGAGAGCGTGGTCGCCCTGGGAAGCGCGGCCAGCGGGCGATTTGAACAAGCAGCCCTGGGAGCTTTACCACCTGAGCGTAGATTACAGCCAGGCGCACGATCTTGCCCAAAAAGACCCGGAAAAACTCAACCAGCTAAAACGGGTATTTGATGAAGAGGCAAAGCGGAACCAGGTGTACCCGCTATTTCCGCTGGGCGGCGCGCAGCCGCTCGAAGGCGGCCAACGCAAGACGCTGGTACTGGCCGAAGGTGCAGCGCGGATTCCAAACGCCACGATTCCGCACTTGGCTGGCCGCGCTTATACGATTACGGCGGACATAGTGGCGGAAAGCTCTCGTTCCAACGGGGTGATTGTCGCGCAGGGAAGCCGGTACGGAGGGTTCACCCTCTATCTGGAGGGCGGACACGTGGTGTATGAGGTCAACGCGTTCGGAAACCGCACAGGGCGGCTGGTATCGAAGAGTCGACTGCAGCCGGGCAAGGCACACATCGTACTCGAGGTAAATCCGGAGGGCCCGGCGAACGCACAGGTACGGCCGGGTACAGCGACGCTCACCATCAACGGCGAGGCGCAAGGTACAGCGATCTTTCCCAATCTGAACGGCGGCTCCTACACTGAGACGCTGGACGTTGGCAGCGATCTCGGATCGCCGGTTAGCACCGCATATACAACGCCGGATATTTTCTCCGGCAGGATCGATCGACTGACGATAGAGATTCGATAGGTCCGGCATCCTCACACTCAGGCCTGCTGCTTAGAACCTGGGCGGCCCCGAGGTTGGCGCGGGGCTCGGTCATAGCCCACAGCCTATCGAAAAGCCTGAGCTAATAGCCTATAGGCTTTCGATATCCCGAGTTGGTCGGCTGTCATGAGGTCACCCCTGTGAGCCGATCCCGCGAAATTGGGGTCAACGGCCACACGGAAAGTGTGGAGATCAGTGACGTCTGGCCCGTGATTCGCATCCCGGCGGACGGCGCCCTGGAGCCGCCGTAATAAAAGCGCTTGGTGAAAGCAGCCTTTCGGTTAATAAAGAGCTCGATCACAGATCCATCGAGGTAGAGGTGTAATTCCAGCTCGCCGGTTGGGGTGGTGCCCACCGGGAGAGGCTTGCCATCGACCATGGTCTGGTCGGGGTTGGCTGGATCATACCGGACCGATAGCCATGGATGGGCGTCATCGTCTTGCAAGTCCGCAAGGGCGAATTCGAACGTCGTGGTGCCCGGCCGTGTCACGCATAGAATCTCGCCGCAGACTCCCTTCACTCGCATCGATGCAATCTGGCGCTGATTGCGGTCTTCATCCGCCGAACTGGAGAAGTTTTGCGGACGCTGCCGCAAGGCTTCTGCCTCAGAAGCGGCTTGCATGTTTAACACACCATCCTCGAGCGTGAGGATGCGCGGCAACGACATCATGCCCGCCCAGCCGGCGGCACGGTACTCCTCGACCGGCCGCGTCTCTTGTATCCATCCCCACAGTATGCGATTACCCGACTTGTCCAGTTGCGTTTTCGGTGCGTAGTAGGCGCCCCAATCTAGCAAGCCGCGCTGCTCAGGCTGAAAGATAAGGGTTTCGGGATTGAGCACGCCGCTCTGCCAAAAGCTCTTGCCCTGGGTCGAATAGATGAGCACATGCTTTTCACCCAGCGGAAAAAGCTCTGGACACTCCCACATGTCGCCCGATTCCACCGGATTGGCGCTTTGCCCGGCGACATCCTCTCCGCTGGCTACCATGTGCAGATACCGCCAATGTTGCAGATCGGTCGACTCATAAAGCAGCACGCAGCCATGCTTGCCGCGAACACCCGAGCCGACCGTCATATACCACCGGTCCCCGTGCCGCCAGGCCGACGGATCGCGAAAGCCGGTCACGTTGATTTCCGCCGGCGGCGCAGCTACCACAGGCTGGGGGACCTTCGTCCAGGTGGAGAGGTCTTTGCCGGTACCGAAAGCTAGACACTGCGTTTCCTTGTAAGAGTGAGCGCCGTCGCGAAGCGTGGCCTTGGTCTCCGGCGCCGCCACCACTCCCGTGTATACAACCGCGACGCGGTCGCCGTCGATCACCGCACTGCCGGAGAAACAGCCGCTTTCATCCGGACCGCCGGGAGTTGGGGCGAGTGCCACCGGCAGGTGATGCCAATGAATCATATCCGGACTGATCGCGTGCCCCCAGTGCATGTCACCCCAGACCGCCGCATCGGGGTTGTACTGGTAGAACATGTGATAACTGCCGTCCCAATAGACAGGCCCGTTCGGGTCGTTCATCCAGTTGGCCGCCGGAAGCAGATGATACTGCGGACGCCGGGGATCCGCCGCCAGTCTGGCCGCCTTCCCGGCGTTGGTTCGGTCAAGTACGTCCAGTGCCGGCAGGGCAACGGCTCCCAGCATAGAGGCTAAGAAGGTACGGCGATCGGTAGGCATAGGTCTTTCAGGTACGGCGCGGCTTAGTGGACAAGTCTATCTGAGACCGAAGCAATCCAGAAAGCAGGGCGCGGCAAATACTGCTGACGGCCCCGCAACCACCACGCTTATTCCGCCGCAGCCAACCGAAGGACGGTGTAGCGGAACGCCGCTATGTTGCTCATAGGAAGCTCTTCAACGGTGACGACCTCACGCGCCCCCGGAATCGAAACCGGACAGAAATCCTAATCGACTTCAAAACCTGGATCTGCCGCTTGCAGAACCCGAGGACCGAGTCCCTTGCATTCAGAGCCGGTGTGCTCTTCGGCGCCTTCTGCCTGCCCGTTCCACGCTTCTTTTTATCATGTTGTTCCGTTAAAGCCGCCACGAACTCAGGACCGAGATGGGGGAACATGTAACTTCTCCAGATGCTTTTGTCGACTTAAAACATTCGCATTTACAACAAGCTGGTTCTGGATTTATTCCAATCACGGTCTCGGTTCCCGGTTCTAAGCGGTAGAGTGTACGGCGTTGCCGGCGGGAGCAGCACACGGGATACTGCGCGGAAGTATAGCCGCCGTTGCGACAGCAGCCTTGAGGCGCTGCCGAAGCAATGATCAGCCAATTTCGATTTGCGTTTATTGGAGAGTGAAACGGCCGTGGTTCGCCATGTCCTGATGGCACACGAGGCACGATTGCCGGCCGGAACCAGGCAGGGACGACACAAGCGCATAGGTCAGTCCGTGTGTGCTCCAGGTAATCACATTGAAGTTCGCGCGCTTGAAGTAGTGGAACATGATTCCGCCGGAAGGTACTTGCTCACCACCTGCGACGACCGCAGATCGGCTCGACGCGACCAGGAGACTGATCTTCTCCTGTTGCATCTCGTAGCCAACCAGGGCGGCATGCGCTCCTCGATAGCTCACTACTTGTGCGCCCGTCAGTTGATAAGGTCTCTCGTTCGCCGTTTCCTCGGGAAGCCGGAACTTGAAAGGCACTTTGCCACTGAAAAAAGCCGTGACCACGCCGGGCGAGGATGACTGTACGGCAAGTGAGAGACTGCCATTCACAAAGCTACGGTGAGCCGCCATGGCGGACTCGATATAAGTATTCGCGCGCGCCTGTAGCAGAACCTGCCGCGCGGCGTGAATGCCGGTCGCAAGAAGAATGGCTGCCGCGATACCTGCCGGCCAACCAAACCTGCGTATCCACACTCGGAACTGGGCAGATGGTTGCCTGGCGCCCTCGGCCAGGGCCAGAATCCGTTCGCGCAGAACATCCGGGGCGGAGTACAGCGGTCTCGCTCGATGCAACAGCCGCGATAACTGCTCCTCCTCCTCGACCTCCGCCCGGCACGCTTCGCAGTCGTTTAGATGGGCGCGAAAATTCTCGTAGTCGCCAGTCTCCAGTTCTTCGTCGAGATAAAGCGGGATGCTCGCCCTATAGTCATCGCAACCCTTCATGTGGTTCCTTTCACCCCTGACGGATTGGCTGCAATCAGAGTTCCAGAAAGGAGCGTCCGAAGCTTTGCTCGCGCTCTCCCCAGGCGCGACATTACGGTTCCAACCGGACAGTCCAGAACGCCCGCAATCTCCTGATAAGAAAGTTCTTCGTACTCGCGCAGCAGCACAACCTCACGGAATTCCGTGGGCAGTTGTTGAATCGCCGCCCGTACCTGCGCAGTCTCAATCTTGCTTACGTAAACCTCGTGTGAGTTTTTGGCTGGGCCCACGATATCTCTTGCACTGCCGTCCTCCGCCTCCATCGAGACAAGTCGCGGGCCATTGCGTAGTTTCCTCAAATGGTTGAGCCAGACATTTCTTAGGATAGTGAAGAGCCAGCTCTTTATATTGCTGCCCTCCCGCAAACGCCCCATCGCCTGGATCGCGCGGACGTAGGTTTCCTGAACCAGGTCTTCCGCTTCTGCGTGGTTGCGGGTCAGGATCATGGCGTAGCTGTACAGTCCGTCGAGATACTCGATGCCGGATGGGTCGGCTGGGCCCTGTCCGTCGTGATTCCAGGACATTCTTCTTCACCCACTAGAAACACGCCACCCCAGGTTTTATTCCCGGCGTAACGTCTTGTTTTTGTCAGCGTCTTGCAAAACGCTCTTCTAGATGGAAATGCGCAAAAGCGTCGAAAGTCTGATCATTTAATTCACAAATTCGACCATTTCGCCGGCGTGGGTTTAAATTGCAGGGGTTCTGGAAATTCCAGGGGCAGCCCGGCAGCCAACCACCCTGTCAGGCCATCGATAAGAATGGCTACGTCGCCCACTCCCTCGCGCAACAGGATGCTCGCTGCCGTTGCGGCGCGAAATCCTTCGTTGCAATACACCAGGCACGGTTTCGAAAAATCAATGGCCCGGATCGTAAAATTGAGGTCCAGCAAAGGAACCGGGATGGCCCCGGGCAGGTGGCCTTTTAGCCATTCGGCATGACTGCGAACATCCACAATTTGGAAAGGGGGGCCGATCTCAAGCGTCTGCCGGATATCTGCACACCGGCGGACAGAGATGCTGGCCAGATCAATGTTTTCTTCGCGCCACCGCCACTCATCGGCGATGGAGTAACCGGTCACCCAGTCCAAACCAACCCTTGCTAAGCGGACGTGCGCCTCTTCCGCAGCCAGTTCATTCTTCGCGACCAGCACCAGCTTTTGATCGGGCCGGAGCAAGATCGCCGCCCAGCTTGCAAAAGGCCCCTCGAGGCCAATCTGAGCCGATCGCCGGATGTGGAGGCTAGCGAATTCCTCGGCCGTGCGAGTGTCGAGGACAAGAGCACCCCTCCGCTCCTCCGCAACCAACTCTCCGGCGGTTAAGAGGTGAAGTTTCGATGATACCGGCACCTTCGATGATCTCCTGCAATGAATGGCGCAATTTGCCGCCCATTTCGATCATTCTGTAGCGCGCAGCAAATCTTCCACTTTCTGCCGTTCCGCTTCGCTCTCTGGATTAGCGGCGCGGCGCCCGCTGAATTCACTCCAGATCGCGGCGCTCTTCAGGTACCACCGGTGTGCCTCTGTCTTGGCATTCTGCCGATCCACGGCCGAAACGGAGCGGCTTCTGGCTGATGCCTGTTGCACGTTGCCTATGCGTTCGTAGCAAAGTCCCATCTCACGCAATACAAGCAGACTGGGCGAGTCGGGAGTGAATTCGTTCAGCAATGGCAACGCAGCCTCGGCGTATCGCCGGGCCTGGGGCAGGTTTCCCACTTCCAGTTCCGTGTTGCTCAGCTTGCAATACGATCCCAGAAGATGGACCTGGCCGTGAGCGCTGGTTTCCGCCAACTCCTTCCGGAACACGTGCGCTTCCTGCAAAAGCTGCAATTTCTCCCTTGCCTGTTTCCTGTCGACTAATACCTCGGCGAGTCCCTCGTCGCGTTCTGCGAGCCAGTGCCGCGCCTCCGCTCCGTACAAGGGAAGCAGCTTCTTGGTCAGTGCTATCGACCTTCTGTAAAACCTGGCTGCCATCGCCGGCTGAACCAGGCGAAAGGAGTCGCCCAGCCCGGAATATGCCAGGGAAACATCGTAGCGCGCCTGTACATTCTTCTCATCGTTCGCCGCAATGGTTTCTGCGATCCCGGTCGCCTTGCGCGCGTAAATCTGAGCTTCGGACGAGTCGCCGACATTCATGAAGTCTCTGCCCGACAGGATAAGGATTGCGTTCTGATACGTGGTGAAGACAATCCGTTGCAGTTGCTTTGAGGACGGAGATTGCAGCGCGAGTTTTTCCGCGATATCTCTGGCTTTGTGTACATCCGCCAGAGCCTCCTGTTGCGGGCCAAGCTCGTTGAGTGCTCTGGCCATTCGCAGATAGAGCCCTACCAGGGTGCGATCGTGGTCTTCGTTTCCATCGGGCTCGCTACCGAATATCTGGAACGCCTTGCGATAACTCTCGAGCGCTTTGTCCGGCCGCAGGCTGGACAGTTGTACGTCCCCGATCCCGCCATAGCTCATTGCCAGCAGCCGCTGCCTTACCGGATCGCCGCTGTCTTGTTGCCAAAACCCCTCGGCCAGGAAGCGGGATTTAGCGTAGTAGCCTTGTGCTTCCTTCACGTTTCCCAGGAACGCCTCCAGCCCGCCTAGTCGTTGATCTGCTTCAATGACTGCCCGGGTGCTGTCGTTTCCTGGCATTCGTGCATGGGCTTCGTTCGCGGTGCGCAGAGATTGCAGATAACTCGTGATCGCTGTTCCGGAGTTGCCCAGATTCGCAACGAAGGGAGATCCCTCGAGATCGCCGACACGTTCATATGCTTTCGAAAGCTCGAGCAGCAACCGCGGATCATTTCCCGAACTCTGCCGCAGCTGGTCCAGGTGCCGGAGAACGCTGTGGAATAGCGCCGCCTGCGTATCCACCGACGCCGGAGAAGCGAGCAGCTTCTCTGTCACATCTGAAATTGCAGAATCAGCCAGAGCCGCTACCTGCTTCACCTGCCGATCCGCCCGCCGCGAGCGCCGGACGTCCACCAGAACGGCGCTCATAAGCACAACCACGGTGACGCAAACCATCGCTACAGCCGTCTTATGGCGTTGTACATACTTGCTGGTCCGATAGATTGCGGTGGATTTTCTGGCAAGGACCGGTCTCCCCTGCAAATAGCGCCGCAGGTCTTCCTCCAGATGCTGCGCGGAGACATAACGCCTGGAAGGATCCTGCTCCAAGGCCATCAGAACAATGCGGTCCAGATCTCCCTTGAGCTCCGCCCTGATTCGCTTGGAAAGAGTTTCGACTGAGCTGGGTTTTCGGATTGCTCCCTTCAGGAGGAGCCGTTCGGCTGCCGCCGGCGAAAGGTCGTGAAGCGTATAGGGACGCGAAGCGGTCAGCAGCTCAAACAGAAGGACGCCGAGGGAATAGATGTCCGTGCTTGTCGTTAACGGCTGTCCGACAACCTGCTCCGGGCTGGCGTAATCCGGTGTCATCAAGCGTTGGCCGGTCGCGGTGACCGTAGGGTCGCCAGTAAGGTAGTCATCGGTCACTGGCTTCGATATCCCGAAGTCGATCAGTTTGATCACGCCATCCGGTGTCACCAGCACATTGCTCGGCTTTATGTCGCGATGAATCACCAACTTCTGATGAGCAAACTGGACCGCCGAGCATACGGAACAAAAAAGCTCGACGCGCTCTCGGATCGTCAGCCCGCGGCTCTCGCTTGCCAACGTGATTGGCTGACCTTCCACATACTCCATGACAAGGAACGGACGGCCATCCTCAGTCTCCCCGCCGTCGAGGATGGCCCCGATATTCGGGTGTGTGAGAGTCGCTAGGATCTGCCGCTCCCGGCGAAACCGCTGCATCAGTTCGGGCGACTCCATGCCCTTGCGCACCATCTTGATGGCGACGATTTGAAAGTATTGATCGTCGGAGCGAACGGCGAGATACACCGCTCCCATTCCCCCGCTGTCGAGCTCACGCACCAGGCGATAGGGGCCTACAAGACGGCCTGACTCAGAGAGGCCCGAGTCTTGCGCCAGACTGTCGAGGTTGTTTGCAACCAGGGAAGAGAGCACGCTCTCCGCGTCTTCGTCGCTTTTCAGTAAAGAATCGATCTCCGCGCGCAATTCCTGGTCGCCTCCACAAGCGGCCTCCAGGTATTGCTTCCGGTCGGTGGGAGGCCGTTCCAGTGCGCCCTGGAAGATCTCCTCAATCTGAGTCCAACGATCGGTGGTCATGATGGCCCCTTCACAGCGAAGGGCGTAACATTTCGCGTCGCAACCAGGCCTGCCCCAGGCGAACCTCGCGTCCAACAGTCGCCACGGAAATTCCCAGCGCGACCCCGATCTCTTCGGCGCTCATCCCACCGAAGAACTTCATTTCGATCGCGCGGCTCTTCCTTTCGTCGAGTTCCGCCAGTTTGCGAAGTGCATCGTCCAAGACCAGGGAGTCTGCATCAGGTCCTTCCGCGAAATCCATCCCCGTTTTCAGGGTGACCCTGACGCCCGCTCCCCGCTTCTGCGCCTTCCGTTTCCGCGCGCGATCGATCAACACCCGCCGCATGATGTTCGCGGCTACAGCATAAAAGTGGGCGCGATTCTCCCACTGCAGTCGGGTCTGATCCGCAAGCCGCAGATAAGACTCGTGGACCAGAGCTGCGGGTTCGAGCGTGCTCGCGCGATACTCGCGGCTGAGGCGAGCCTTGGCGAGCTGCAGCAGGTCGTTGTAAATAATAGGAGTCAGCCGCTCTAGGGCTGACGAATCGCCTTTGCTCCATTGGGAAAGGAGACTGGTGACATCGCCTTGACGTTGGGCAGACGAGTCGTCGAAATGCTCGGTTCCGGACGGGTCAGCTTCACCCTCTTCGTGGCGCTTCCATGGCATTGTTAATCCACGCTTTAAACACGCGACCGCGAACTTTTATTCCCGCGGTGTCTTTTGGGGTCAGCGTTCGCGAAATTGGGGGGCGCCGCGATCGCAAAGATATCCACGCTAGAGTCGATCTCTGCCCGGAATTGGATGCTTCGTAACGTGGGTAGGTCGCAACCCGGGCGTGTTTGTCTAAAGGACGCCGGCAGACGGCACACAGCCATCGGAAAACAGAGGGTGCCAGGAAGCATCGAGGTCAAGCCAACGCTGGGTGCCGAACCAGCTTGTGGGAAGCTCAGGGATGTGCAGCAGTCCGTGACCGTTGGTGCAAATCCACTCGGTGCCGTTCCAGGCCAGGAAATTCCGCGAGGCTTCTCCCACCCGAGCGGGGTTCGATAGCACTCGCAGGCATACCGGACACCGCTTTCGCTGATCCTGCAGTATCCATCGGAAGCCGAACAGAAATCCGAAGAACGAAAGCCCTAACTGGATGTACTGCACCGTGTTTGCATTTTGTACCTGGCAGCCGTACGCGGCATCCACAGACGTGAAGTAGACCAGAGGCACAAAGAGCACGATCTTGCTGCAGAAGAAAACCCATCGTCTCGCTCTGACGGCCCAGGGAAGCCGGCCATCGTGATGTGGATATTCGCCGAGCGGTAACGGTGTGGTCGCGGGCAGCGCGATCAGGGCTACGATAAGGGTGAACACGAAGATGGAGAAGGGCAGCCGTTCCTCCTCCGCCAGGGATATGCAATCGAAGCGGTTACTACGGCTCCCATCCTCGCTGTAAACCGTCATGTGTTGCCATTCGTCGAGGCGCAATTTTCCTCTTCGCATGCGAGCCAGCAGAAATCCACTTGATCTCTTTGGTAATTTTGCGAGTTGCTCCTCGTCCTCGAGCA
Organism: Acidobacteriaceae bacterium; assembly: GCA_035507705.1. Lineage (GTDB taxonomy): Bacteria > Acidobacteriota > Terriglobia > Terriglobales > Acidobacteriaceae > PALSA-350. The sequence goes on along the minus strand of DATJNV010000062.1, from coordinate 10,028 downwards.
GCCAGGCATCAAGGTGGCCCGGCAATCGCAAGGCGTCGGGAGAGAGGATGCCGGCAATCACAACCCTCTGTCCGGCGACCTCGGCGATGGCGCCGACAAGGGCTGGATCGGCGTTGAAATTCTGGCGCCATGCCGCTTGTGTCAGGAACAACCGGGCCAAATGCTCACCGTTCGGAGGGTCCGCGGGCAAAGGGCGATTGAGCAGCTGGAAAAGATTGTCACTAGCCCGGCCTATCGCAAGCTCCGCGCTGCGATGCTTGAGAATGTGTACCCGCTTCGACAGTGGTTGATAGAAAGCGATGCCGGAAAAGAGTTGCCGCGTGGCTGTCTTCCAGGACAGATATTCTTCGAGCCCTATGGTCGGCGACTGCATGCCAGAGTACCCGCTTCTGGATATCACGAATAGTCCGTCGGCATTGCGATGAAACGAACGCAGCGCTGCGTTTCTTGCTGCCGGCAGGGACAGGAAGAGCAGAAGGCTTGCGGCTGCCCACACTGCCAGGAGAAGCGTGCAGCGCGAAGCAGCGCCGCGGCGCAGAACGCGCCAGCGGGCAGAGCGAAGATGATTCCACTTCAGCCAAAACGCGTCTTGGAACGCGCCCACGCAAAAGCCGGTTGAATGGCTGCGAGGTCGGCCATTCAACCCGGGCTCGCCAGTGCGGCATACGTGCCAGAGCTCAGCTTCCCATTCCGCCAGCCACTCCTTCCGCTCTTCGGCAGGCACCAGCCATGCGGCGCTGTGAAGAATCAACACGGATGCCGGCAGCGATCGGAAGAAAGGGAGACTCATGCGTTCTTGACCTCGGAGGCGGAGATCATTTTTTGCAGCAGGGGATAGCGTTTCTGCATGACCTGCAGAGTAGCAATGCCCGCCCGCGTCACTTTGTAGTACTTTCTCGGCGGCCTCTGCTGGGCATCGGCAATCGATTGTTGTTCCCACTTGGAAACGATCAAGCCGTCGCGCTCCAGGCGCCGCATCGCCGGATAGACCGTTCCGCTGGGCAACCCGGTTGCCTCCATCACGCTAAAACCGTAGACCTGGCCGGCATGAATCGTTTGCAGAATCATCGCGGCCGTATGGGAAAGTTTTGGCTCGTTCGCCATGACAGCCATTTTATCTATGTAGCATACTGTTGACCAGTCGAACGCAGTATGCTACATAGGATGGTGCGGAGGACGCTCATGCTGGAACTCCAAAATGTCTACAAAAGCTATCGCGGTATACCGGCCATCTCCAATGTGAGCTTCCGGGTCAATAGCGGGGAAGTCGTTGGTTATCTGGGACCCAATGGTTCCGGCAAATCGACCACGGTCAAGATTATTACCGGGCTGCTGCAGCCAAATGAAGGCCGGGTTCTCTTCGAGGGCCGCAACATCCGCGCTGATCTGCCAGGCTTTCGCGCGGTCCTGGGCTATGTCCCGGAAGAAGCCCACCTCTACACCTATTTGTCAGGCTTGGAGTACCTGCAGCTGGTCGGCCGCTTGCGCGGCCTGCGTGAAAAACTAATTCAGAGCAAGGCTACCCGGCTGCTGCGACTGCTTGGCCTGGAGTCCTGGAGACATTCCCCCATCTCCATGTATTCCAAAGGGATGAAGCAGCGGGTGTTGATCGCCGCGGCGCTCATGCACGACCCGAAACTGCTGGTATTCGATGAACCGCTTTCCGGACTGGACGTCCTCTCTTCACGCCTGTTCAAAGACTTGCTGTTGGAATTGACCGCGGCCGGAAAAGCGGTCCTCTACATCTCCCATGTGCTTGAAGTGGTGGAGCAGATCTGCAGCCGGGTCGTTGTCCTGGGCAAGGGAAAGGTTCTTGCCGACGCAAGCCCTTCGGAGCTGACAGGCCTGATGAAGCTCCAGAACCTCGAAAGTGTATTTGCCCAACTGGTGCAGCAGGAGGACACGCGGACGCTTGCCCGTGAACTGGTAGACGTCATCACGGTGCCGCATGCTTAGTGGCCTGCGCATCTTCGCTCCGCCGAAATTTCCCGTCCTGTCTCTGGACGTACGAGCACAGATTCCCGTGGCGGAGGTCAGGGAACGCAGCCAATTTCACCTGCTCGTCCTACATTGCCTGGAGCGCTTCTTCAACAACGAGCTGATCTCCGCGGAAGGCGATGCCAAAGCACGGCTGCTGCAGGTGATGTACGCGACCACGCTCCCCGGCATGGTGGCCGCGCTTTTCCTTTCTCCGGTCTATCACGCGCCTCTGCCGCGTCCTTTCTGGTCGCAGGTGAGCGATCACTATTTCTATGTGATGTATTCGCTCATCGCCGTCGGATTGATGAGTATTTTTGCCTGGGATCTCTTCTACCCGGACCTAGCGGATGTTCTTGTCCTGACACCGCTGCCTCTCCGTGACGGAAGCTTGTTTCGAGCCCGGATAGTGGCAAGCGGGATCTTTATTGGCCTGTTCGTCACAGGCGCGGGCGCGCTGGGAACCGTCTTCTACCCGTTGTTAACCGAGCCGCCCGACGTGGCGCGTCACCTTTTTGCACATCTGGTCGCCATTCTCACCAGCGGTACGTTTGCTGCATTGTTCTTTTTAAGCCTCCAGGGAACGTTGATGGCGATCTTGGGTCAGCGCTTCTTTCGCAGCATCGCTCCCTTTCTGCAGTGCATTTCTACCATGGTTCTCCTGACTGCCCTGATGCTTTTCCCGGTCTCCTCCCGATATCTGGAAACGCTGTTGACGGGCTCCGCCGCCCGATTCTTTCCACCGTTTTGGTTTCTGGGTGTATACGAAAGTATTCTTGGCGGCTCATCCGCCAAAACTCTTTTCCGGGAGTTGGCAAATACCGGCTACCTGGCGGTGGGTGTCGCGGCTGTCGTGGCCGTGATCGCATATCCACTTGCCTACCGGCGCAGGATGCGCTTCCTGGTCGAGGGCTCCGACCGATTGAACACGCGAAATCCGATCGCCTTGTCAACGCGTCGCCTGCTCCACGCCACTTTGTTGCGCAACCCCGTGCAGCGCGGTATCTATCACTTCATCAGTTACTCTTTGCTGCGGACGCAGCGCCATCGCGTTTATCTCGCAATGTATGCGGGGGTGGGCCTGGCGATTCTGACGGCCTGCACCGTGCTTCTGCATTTGTCGCACGGACACATCCGCGTCGTGCTTTCCCCCTTTGGTTTGCGGGCGGCCGTTCCGATTGCAGCCTTTTGGACGATTGCCGGATTACGCACCGCATTTTTGTCGTCTACACAGAAGAGCGCCGGATGGATCTTCCGCGTCATATTAGGCAGGCCCGGACTCGTGCAGCTCGAGACCTCCTCATTGTGGATATTGCCCTGGGTGCTGGCTTTTTCGCTCGCAATTGTTGTGCTGACCACATTTGTCGGGCCTGTCGAGTTGCAGAACCCCAGGGCAGTCATCGCCCGGGTGCTGATCGCGAGTGGGCTCTGCCTGCTGCTGACGGATGTTCTGTTTCTCAAAGTCACGAGTGTGCCCTTTACGGGTGAGGGAAGAGCGCCGGGTAAAAACCTGGCATGGATTCTTTTGCAATATTTCGGGCTTTTTCCGCCCCTGGTCGTGTTCACCATTAGCTTTGAACCCTGGTTGGCAATCAATGTGTGGCATGGAGTCACCACGGTAGGCATCATCGCAGTGGCGCATCTGGGTATGCGCAAAATTCAAAGGCAAAACGCCGAATACAACGCAAACCTGATCGATCTGGATGATGACGAGGAGGAATTCCCCCAGAGACTAGGCCTTCGTTATTAGGTGGGTGCTGAAAAAAGATCGTCTTGGGAAAGACCCTTCTGAGGCTAAACAGTCTGCGTGAGAGCTCGGTTTTGTTGTATCAGGGCACGACTTTAGTCGTGCCGCACATGCTTCAAAATAATTTGGGCTTTAGCCCCCGAAGGCTCTGCCGATTTCACAATTCTTGATTTCTCATGCAGGCGCAAGCGCGAAAACTGTTTCAAGCACTTAAGGCACGCCTTAAAGTCGTGTCCCGATACAAACCATGGCTGTTTTGGCCGTCTAACAGGAGGTAAGTTGCGGAACTTCCTTTTGGGCAAGTGCGTATTCGCTATCACGGGGTTGTTTGCGCAGGATGGTGTTGAACTGTTCATAAATGAACATATCTGCCCTTTCGTGAACAGCGATCGGATGGTCAACAGAAGAGAGTGTCCCGTATTCCGGAAGGTTGAGGCGGGATAAAGCACCCACAACGGTCCACTGATTGCACTGGTAGTGGCGGGAATAGCGGAGCGCGCTGGCATGATGCATCTCTTCCTACGAATTCGCAGGATATTCATCAAGACCTCTTGGTTGCTCCTGCTCGCTTTTCCCGCACTCGGAATTGCTCAGCCGACGGGCGGGTTGCGGGGCCAGATACTGGATCCGAGTGGCGCGGTAGTGCCGGGCGCGACCGTAACCCTGGCACAGGGAACTGTCGTGCTGAATGCCCAGTCAGGCGCGGACGGCACCTACTCCTTCAAAGCGATTCCTCCTGGAACCTACACGCTCGGGGTACAGGTAACCGGGTTTGCCGGCTTTTCCAGGACAGGCATCGTGATCGCGCCAGGTCACACACGTCAGGAAAATGTCTCACTTTCGATTGCCGTGCAGCAGCAGGACATCACTGTCAATGACCAGTCGCCTGGCGTAAGCATAAATCCGGATGAGAATGCCAGCTCACTGGTGGTGAAGGGAAGTGATCTGGATGCTCTTTCCGACGATCCCGACGAATTGCAAAATGAATTGCAGGCGCTGGCGGGTCCTTCTGCGGGACCAAGTGGAGGTCAAATCTACATCGATGGATTTAGCGGCGGCCAAATTCCTCCCAAGTCATCGATTCGCGAAATCCGCGTGAACCAAAATCCCTTTTCCGCGGAATTCGACAAGATCGGTTATGGGAGAATCGAAATTCTCACCAAGCCCGGCTCCGATAAGTTCTCAGGTCACATCACGTCATTAGGAAATGATTCCGCCTGGAATACCGCAAATCCGCTGGTCAGCCAACAGCCAAGCTATTACCTCTATTTCATCCAGGCAGACGTCAATGGCCCGCTGACGAAGAGCGCTTCCTATTTCTTCAGCCTGTTTCATTTCGACCGGCAGAATCAGAGCATCATCAACGCTGTCAACCCCGATGACCCGAGTGCCAGCTTCAATGAGGCTTTGCCCAACCCATCGTCTTTGCTTGTCGCCAACCCACGGGTTGACTTTCAACTGGGCAAGAGCAATACGTTGTCGGTGCGCGATTCTTATGTGCGCTCGCTTGCAACCGCAAATGGACCTGGCCAGCTGAATCTGCCGCAACAGGCATTCAACGTGAATGATCAGGAGAATGCGGTACAGCTGAGCGATACGGTGGTCGTGAGCCCACGCCTCCTCAATGAGACCCACTTCCAATGGCGCCGAGTCCGCAATAGCCAGGTCGCTTCTTACTTCACTCCCACGGTTACCGTGCAGGGCGCCTTCACCACGGGCGGAAGCAACTCCGGCATCGCGCGCGACCACCAGGACCTGTTTGAACTGCAGAACTATTCGACGGCTACCGCGGGCAGTCACACCATCCGATTTGGTGTCCGGCTGCGCGCCGATCGTGACGCCAATTACTCCACTTCAGGAGAAAACGGCAACTATCTTTTTACTTCGATCGACCAGTACCTGGCGAAAACTCCGGTGCAGTACCAGGCCACGGTGATCCAGAATCCTCTGGCGCGGGCTATTCTCTTCGATGGCGCCTTGTTTTATCAGGACGATTGGCGCGCGAGACCGAACCTTACGCTGAGCTACGGCTTGCGCTTCGAGACCCAGAACAGAATTCGCGATCACGCTGATTGGGGGCCGCGCTTCTCCCTGGCCTGGGCTCCTGGTCACATGGGAAAGACTCCTCCCAGGACGGTCGTCCGTGGCGGCTATGGCTGGTTCTACGACCGGTTTACTGTGCCCAGTTCTTTTTTCTCATTTACCGGAACGCCCTACATCATGCAGGCGATCCATCAGAATGGCATCAATCAGCAGAGCTACGTAATCAACAATCCCAGCTTCTTCGATCCCAACGCCCCGGCATCGCCCACCGCTATTGCCGGTGAAGCCACATCCATACCGTCGTTCTATGACATCGATCATCACTTTCATGCGGCTCTCAGCATGCAGGGCGGAGTTGGCGTGGATCGTCAGATCGGGAAGAAGATGATGGTCAATGCCACCTACCTCTTTACCCGCGGCATTCACCAATACCTTACTAATAACGTAACAGCACCGGAGTTCGATCCAGCGACCTATACCGTGGTGGGCACACTCCCCGCCGTCTACAATTACCAGTTTCAGTCCGGCGGTATTTACAAGCAGAATCAGATTATCGTGACTGCCAACACGCAGTTCCGCCATCTCTCTCTACATGCTTCCTACACCTTCAACCAGGCGAAGAGCGATACGCAGGGCGTGAACTATGTTCCGTCGATTGCGCAGAATCCTGCTTTCGACTACGGCCGCGCAACCTTCGGCATCACGAATCGGCTGTTCTTGTTGGGAACTTACGCTGCGCCTCACCGCATCACGATTGCGCCATTGATCGCAGCCCAGTCCGGCACCCCGTACAACCTGGTGACAGGCGCGGATTACACCGGGAATAACCAGTTCAACGCGCGCCCTACCTACGGCGTCTGTGGCGCTCCGGGTGTCATCGCTACTCCCTATGGTTGCCTCGACTCGGATCCGGTAGGTAAGGGGGAGCGAATCGTCCCCTACGGAGCTGGACTTGGCCCGGCCAACTTCGTCATGCATCTGCGCGTGAGCAAGGTCATTGGGATCGGGCCCAGGATCGAGGGATCGAAAGGGCCGGCCGGCATGCAGGGAGGTAACGGCAGCGTCAACGGACGCGGCTTGAGTAGCGGTGGCGCTCCGCCGAAGCTGGATGCGTCGGTTTCGCGTAGGTACAGTCTGACCCTGGTCGGCGGAGCAATTAACGTATTCAATATTGTGAATCTCGGCACACCCAACGGTACTCTGGCCTCGCCACTCTTTGGGAAGACGCAATCTCTTGCGGGCGGTCCATTCGGATCGCCTACACCCGGTAACCGCGCGATCTTCGCTCAGGCGATCTTCACTTTTTGAAACGCCCGAGGACTACTACAGCCAATCGACATTGAATATCTCGCCTTTCGCGCTCAGCCGGCGCATAGAACTGTTTTCTTCTCGTCTAGGCGCAAGCGAACCAGGTGGTTCCGGCAGATTTGCGGAAATTTGAAAAATCAGCAGGTACCCATCCGGGATGACAATAAGACAAAGGATCGAGCTGTCTATCTGGCAGGCTGTGTAGTGTGGGTGGGTTGCTCGATTGGAACGCCTCGGCCGGGCGAAAAGAAGAGCCACACGCCGATTGCCACGAGCAGCGCGACGACAATAACCACGCTGAGCACCAATCGCGCTATGTTCGAAGCACAGAACTCTCCGACCCGCGCCATGCCAAGGATTATATCCAGCAGTTGGTTGCGCGACCGGCCGGGAACACCCGATGATTTTCATGTTACGCCTGACTGGGGGAATTGCCGGGGCGGGCGGCCCAAGCCATACGATGCCGCATCTACCCTAAAAGCCTAGCCTGGGGGGTGGGCTGATTCCAGCTAGCAGTGTCGAAACCTATGACCATGCACCGGCAAATTGGTGAGTGTTTTGCTCATGCTGCTACGGGTTTTGCCCTGACGGACGTCAAGGGCAATGTGATCCACGCAAATGAAACTCTGGCCAGGATCATCGATCTAAGCTTGAGCGAAATTCGAAATACGAACTTGTTCGATCTGACCCATCCCGAGGATCAGGTGCGTCATTACAAGTTGCTGGACCAGCTCCTTCATGGTGAGATTCGTGGATTCGTTATTGAAAAACGCTATGTCCGCCGCAATGGCGATCCCATATGGGTGCGTAATTCGGTGAGTCTTGTGGATGACGATGAAAAGGAAGCGGAGGCTCCGCATCTGATCTCCATTTCCGAGGACATACACCAGCGCAAGTGTGCTGAGCGAATCCTGGAGCAGCAGGAGCAGATGGCTGCTATCGGCCGGCTGACTTCATCGATCGTTCATGAGATCAACAATCCTTTGGAGGCGGTGCTCAACCTCCTGTTTCTGGCCCGCCATGCGGCGGATCTTTCCTCGACGCAACGGTACGTGAAAGATGCGGAAGAGGAGCTGGGGCGCGTTTGCGAAATCACAATGCATGGACTGCAATTTCACCGGCAGCCTTCTATCCCTGTCTCTACCAACGTGGTGGAACTATTGGAGTCTGTTCTCGCGCTCTTCAAGGGGAAATTCAGGATGGCCGGCGTCGGACTGGAGTTGAAGGTCGATGATGGACCCGAGCTGATGTGTTTCGCTGGAGAAATGCGCCAGGTATTTGTGAACCTGATTGCCAACGCGATCGAGTCCATGCCCGAGGGGGGCCGCTTGACTGTCCGGCTTCGGCCCGGCACGGACTGGCGAAGCAATGACCCGGGTGTGCGCATCACGATCGCCGACACCGGCTATGGAATGAGTCCTGAGACACGCGATCGCATGTATGACGCCTTTTATACGACCAAAGGGCCCGGAGGTTCAGGCCTTGGCCTTTGGGTTACGGCCAACATCGTGCGCAAGCATCAGGGCTGCATTCACGTTCGCAGCAAGAGGCTCGTGCGCGAAGGCGGAACCGCCTTCACATTGATTTTTCCCCATTCCGGAGCCGCAGGCCGGGCTGCGGGGTTTCAGGACCTTGTCGCCTGATCCATTTTCGACATCTAATTTTATGGAGGAAGCTCTGGTATGTCAGCGCAAAAGCCGTCTGTGAAACTTGAAGACTGGGCAGTTGTAACCAGTGCCAATCGCGGAACGTATCATGAACTGCGCCCGGGCAACCGGTTGGTTGGACGGGCCTATGGACATCGTAGAATTCGAGCCGGCATGTTTATCTTTTCCTCGCCCATCGTTTGTGTCAACGAGCAGAGCGGGATTGCCGAAACAGAGAACACCGCTTATTTGTTGGGCGACGCCAGCCGCGACTATGAAAACTGGCGTCACGGTTCAAGAGCAGTCGCCTAGTGCTGTCAGAGCAGCCCCGGCAACATCTTCGTTGCTGGGCCCAATAGGATTTCATCGAAGGCGTCGGCGTTGAGGGGTTCCTCGGGTCCCACATAGACGGTGCGGATACCCCTCTGATTGGCGACGTGTACGAATCCCGCTGCCGGATAGACAGATCCGGAAGTACCGACGACAAGAACTTTTGTTGCCCTATCCAACTTCCGGTAGATGTCATCCATATCTAAAGGAATCTCGCCAAACCACACGATATGCGGACGGACCGCTGCGCCGCATTTCAGGCATCCAGGAAGCTCGCTCGCCGATTCGTAAAACTTCTGATCGGCGAATGGCTGATTACAGCGCACGCATCGCGAGGCGAACAAAGTTCCATGCATATGGTGGACGCGATGCGAGCCCGCGCGCTCGTGCAGGTCGTCGACGTTTTGCGTGCACAGATAAAAATTGTCGCCTAGCTTCTGCTCTACCTTTGCCAGTGCGACGTGTGCGGCATTCGGCTGCGCTGCCAGCGCATCGCGGCGCCGCATGGAGTAGAAGCGCCATACGAGTTCAGGGTTTGCCTGCCACGCCTCCGGCGTCGCCACCTGCTCGACTCGATAACCGTTCCACAGCCCACCCGAACCACGGAAGGTAGCGAGCCCGCTCTCCGCCGATACACCAGCGCCGGTCAGAACGAAGAGCCGGTCTTGCTGGGTCACGCTCATCTGGAGTTTAGTTGGCGGTGGCGCGTACGGTGGCAGCGGCAGCCGATGCGGTCCTCGTGACGCCGCCCGGATGTCGTTTGCGTGCTTCTTCCATTGGCGGTACGCGGCAGGCTGAAGGCACGTTTTTCATCTGCTTGGCGAACACCAGATAACTTTGCGTATCGGGCCGGAGCGTGACCCAGTAGCTTGTGGAAGATAGCAGCGGCTTTCTCTGGGTCAGTATCTGGTTTTCCATTATCTTGACCCCGCACAGCAGATTATTACTTGGCTGCAAAATGGTTCGTGCCGGATCTT
>DATJNV010000061.1:0-73504 GCA_035507705.1 Acidobacteriaceae bacterium | reverse complement strand
CCCATGATCTCTTCTTTGCCTACCTTCATCGGGCGGCAGACCGCGCCCTCCCATGGATTGCTGTTGGCGAGGGCGGCATCGATGAGATCTTTCCGGCCAAGGAGTATGCCGCTGGATTGCGGTCCGCATAGTCCTTTCCCGCCGCTGAAGGTATAGAGGTCGCAACCCATTTTGGCGAAGAGCTGGAGCTTGTTAACGGGCGGAATGCCGTCGGCCGCATCCATGAAAATGGGGACACGATGCGCCCTGGCAGCCGCGATCTCTTTGGCCAACTGCTCGGGAGGCGAAGTGGTGTAAATCATGACTGACCGGGGCGTGACGGCGTTGGCAATCTGCTCCGCAGAGTCGACAAGAACGAGCCTGGCGCCGGCGAGGCGTATGGCGCTATCGAATACGCTGCGGCCGCCGACCATGATTACTTCATTTTTCAGTCCGTCGGTATTCGGCAACTGCCAGACCCTATCCGGGTCGGTTCCGGCAATGCAGCCCGCAGTGGCCACGGCCATGGCGCCAGCCGCTCCGGATGTAATCATGCCCGACTCCGCGCCGGTGAGTTGCGCGAGGCGCCGGCCGACGGCTTGCTGCAACTCGAAAATGTTGACGAAATGCTGAGCAGCTTCCACCTGAGCGGTCCGCACTTCGGGCAGTTCCAGGCTGGCGCTCAGGTAAGTCCAGGTTCCGCGGCCATTGATCAGAGGCTTCACACCAATGCGGGTGTAGATGTTGTCGGTCGAGTTCCGGGCTACCTCTGCCCAACCGGTACCCATGGCTTGTTCCAGGCCAACCCTGGTCAGCAGGGGAAAGGCAGCAGCCCATTTCACGAAAGTTCTACGTTGCATTTCCTCGCCTCATTTTGCGCGTGTCGATCATTCCTGGTTCGTATTCGGCTTCACATTCGACATTCAAGCCACACCGGCCTTGTTGCCCAGGATTCCATCCTGGGTAATTTTCAGCCGTCCCTTCGGGACTCGTCGTGTTTCAGACATGTACCCAGGACTGCGTGCTGGGCTACTCTCAGTCGTCCCTTCGGGACTTTTGATTGGTAACAGTATCATTCTCGCCTGACGTACGGGCTTAAGCCCGTACCCTTCACGGCAATGGGTCGCGGCCGCGGCATAGACTAGTGATGGGCCGCCCAACCGGTCGGGACATGTTTTGGACCGACCCTGGCCTCGCTTGGCGGCGATGGTTGGCCTCTCACAGCGATAAAGGAGATTTGCTCAGCCGCCTCTTCGCCAGTCTCGAAGTTCTGCTGCAAAGTGGTTCTTGCGGGATACGGGGCCTTGAAAAACTTGTTGTAGAGATCGTTCATCTGGCCAAGATCTTTCATCTCCCGCAAGTAAACGGTGCTGAAGACTACGTTGGAGAAATCCATGTCGACTTCTTCCAGACCGTCCAGGAGGTTGCGCATCGACTGTCGCGTTTGCAGGTCGAATAGCTGGGTGACCATGCCCTGGCCAGGGATGAAACCATCCTTCGCGGAGAGATACAGCGTGTCGCCATAAAGGATTCCGGGGCTCGCTGTGGGACTGGGAGGCATGTTGCGCGGGCGGACGGCTTTTCGCTTGCTCAGGTCAGACCCGGCGATACAACTGAAGACAACGTGCCGGCCATCGGGGAGGCCCACCACCTGAATGGTTCCGCGGCCCGGAGTGTTGCCAAATTCGAAAAAGGTGCGATACACCTTGCCCATCACGTCATACTGACCGCCCGCGCTCATGTAGGGATTGACCCAGAGCACATTCTTCATGGTCATTCCCGCAGCATTCAAAACCGTACTCACATTTTCGAGGGCTTGCCGGGTTTCGGTAGAGAAATCGGAATCTGACTTCCCGCCCTGGGCGGAGAGATACAGCATTTCGCCCACCTGAATCGCAGGCGGATCGATTTTGGGCCCACGCGGCCAGCCTGCCGGCCAAATTTCTTTGCGGTCGCCGACAATGGCAATGCAGTTGATTTCAACCTTTTCCCCGGCAGGCAGAGCGGCGACGGTGAGAACAGTTCGCGCCGGAGGCCTGGAGCCAATCATCTGCCAATAGACGTCATTCATGGGGCCCAGATCGTGGCTATCGGTGAGATAGATATTCATCCAGACGACATCGGCAAAATTCATTCCGGCGCCTTGCAAGACGGCCTGGACTTTGTGCATCGCCTCTTTCATTTGCGCGGAGAAATCTCCGGTGGAACTTCCCTGGCCTGACACATAGAGCGTGCCGTTGGCGAGCAGGCCTGCGCTGTAGGAAGGATTGGAGCCCGGCGGCTGAATGACTTTAAACCCCGGGGTCTGGGCGCCTGCAACTACCGCGGATACTGACAGCAGCACGAGAACGAGAGCGCGATGGATTCGCCGCATGATGAAACCCTTCTAGAGATAAGGAATGAAGCCGTGTGCGCGGGTTTTGATTTTGTATACGGAGGTGGTCGCGGTGATGTACAGAGTGGAGTAGCCGGGCTCTCCCCAGGCAAGATTCGCGGGCTGTTCCGGGACAACAATCGTGCCCAGATGATGGCCGGCCGCGTCCCAGACCCAGATTCCCTTAGGACCAACGACGTACAGATTTCCGTCGCGATCGACTTTCATGCCGTCCGGTACGCCTTCGTGCGGTCCGCCAGGCTCTTCGCCAAAGATCTTTCCATTACTCAGGCGCCCATTATGAAAGTCGTAAACGCGAATATTTTTTTGGGTTGAGTCGTCCACATAAAACTTTTTGCCGTCCGGGGAAAAAGCGAGTCCGTTGGGTTCGTCAAGGTCTCTGGTCAATAACTGCACCTGGCCATCCGGAGCGATCCGGTAAACGCCTTTAAAGGGAATTTCCTGCTTCTGATCCTTCGGCAGGTCGGAGGTTGGGTCGGTGAAGTAGATTGCTCCGTCCGGACCCAGCACTACGTCGTTAGGGCTGTTCAGCTTCATGCCCTGATAGTGATCCGCCACTGTCTTGTAGGTCTTGCCATCGGGCGAAAGGCGAATGACAGCCCGCAGGACGCTGGCGCAATCCAGCAGACGATGCTGCTTGTCGTATGTATTGCCGTCAGGGTCTCCCAGGGAGATGATCTCCTGCTTTTCGCCTGTCCGGGTGTCGAGCTTGAAAATTTTATTCAGGGTTTCATCGCTGACCCACAAATAGCCCGCAGGATCCCACACCGGCCCTTCCGTAAAGCCAAATCCGGAACCGACCTTAGTCATTTGGGCATTATGGTCGAACAAGTTCCAGAATGCGGGTGACAGGGCTTCGAGTGAAAACGGCCGGGTGCCGGCCTGCAGGCCGAGGGAAGCAAACAGCACGAGGGAAGCAATTGCGGTTTTAATCGTCATCGTCGGATTTCGAAGTATGCGGTGTTTGTTTGGAATTCTGATCCCCGACACGCAACAAGTAGCTGATGAGGTCGTCCACTTCCTTGCTGTTCAGTGTGGAGGCAAGCATGAGGGAGCGGGAACCAATATCTACCTGTGTCAGTTGCGATTTTGGGAGGTAATGGAAGTTGCCATCCGGGGTCTGCAGCGTGACGGAGAAATTGTCGTTGACCTTGAGCATTCCGGTCAGTTTTTGTCCGCTGAGTGTGACAACGCTGGTAGCTTTTTTGTCCGGAGGGAGATTTTTTTGGGGATCGAGGATGATGGCCCGTATTTGGCCGGGAGGGGTGTCGGCGCCATAAAAGGACAGGTCAGAGCCGAGAAACCCGCCTTTGCCGTTGACCATATGACACTCGGAGCATTGGGCTTTCCCAAAGAAAAGGGCTTCGCCCTGTTTCGGATCTCCGGGGAGGTTGACGATGTCGCCTCTTCCCTGAAGGATCCTGAGGTAGGCTACGACTTCTGCCACTTCCTGCCCCTTCAGCGATGAGAAGGCGGGCATGCCCGCGCCCGAAACACCGTAGCGGATAATGGCCGCGAGTTCGCGATCCATGAGGTGTTGCACTTCGGGGTTGGTGGCGATGTTCGGCGCATGTTCACCACCGCGGCCATCCGCGCCATGACAACCGGCGCAGTTCGCGGCAAAGATGGCAGCACCCGGTGGCTGTGCGTGCAACACAGCCACCGGGGATAGCGTAAACAGCAAGACCTGGGCGAAGATGCTCCGCCGCCAATTCATCTTCGCCAGAAAACTCCCGCTCACGTTAGAACAACAACTTCAAGGCTACTTGCATGATGCGCGGCTGGTTGCCACCGGTCGATGTTACGTAACCGAAGCCACCCTGGCCGGTGTTGTTGACGAGCCCACTCGGGTTGGCGAATTGCGCATGATTGAAGACGTTGAACGCTTCTGCGCGGAACTGCAGCTTCGTGCCTTCGGTGATGGCGGTGCTCTTGAGTAAAGCCATGTCCCAGTTGTTGATGCCGGGACCGGAGAAGTATCGCCGCATGGCGTTTCCTACTTGTCCGATAGGTTCCGGCTGGAAGAAATTCGGATTGAAATAGGGCAGTCCTTTGCGTGGGTTTTTGTTTACGATGAGGGAGCTGCCATTGTCAGCATAGCTGGGCACATCGACGTTGGCATTGAAGGCGCCGAGTAATGAGTTGTCGTCATTTTCATTGAGGGTGACCGGCTCGCCGGTGGCAAACGTAGCAACCCCGGAAAGCTCCCAGCCCGCAGAAAACCGCTTGGCAATATCGCCTCCGCCAATGAAGTGATCGAAGGGCAGCTGCACGGTGTAGCTGGCAACCAGGTTATTCGGAACATCAAAGCTGGATAGTGCGCGGGTCTGCGAGGGGTCGAGAGGGTTGGTCGCATCGAAGGAATCCGAGCCATTGTCCAAGGATTTCTCGAAGGTATAACCGATGAGGAAGTTGAGGTATTTTTCGGTGTGCTCCAGCGTCACCTGCAGAGAATTGAAGCTGGAGCTGACGGCCGTCTTCATGTAGGGATTGCTATTGAAATTGATGCCGAAGGTCGGCCGGGTACCGCTTATGGTCTGCCCGCTCGCGGTGGTGTAAATCGTGTCTTCACCATACGGGCCGCAAGTAGTGGTTCCGGGCGCTACATTGGCGGGGTTGCTGAGCTGGAGACAGAGTGCCTGGTCGCCAGGGTTGGATTCCTCAAAAGTCAGCAACTGTCTTCCAACGGTACCGACGTAGGTCAGACTGAGCACAGTTGCGGTTCCCAATTGGCGCTGGAAGGAGAGCTGCCATTCCTGAACATAGGGCATCTTGTTTTTGTAGTAGTAATAGTCGGATCCACCAATAGGTGTCGCCGCTGCCCAATCGAAGGTCGTATCCGGATTTTGGGGAGATACGTTGGTTGGAGGGAAGACGAACGGAAACTTCTGGCCAGCTGGATTTCCTGACGGCCTATCGACAAAGGGCGTGGCCAGCTCGGTTGAGGACACAGAATAGTAATTGCCGTACGGGGCATCGCCAACTTCGACGAATCCTGTAGCATCTTCGATCGAGCTATAAAAGATGCCGTAGCCGGCACGTATGCTGCTCTTTCCCGAGCCGCCCAGTATTTTATGAAGAAAGCCGTCGCTCACGTCGGGGGCATAGGCAAAGCCAATGCGGGGACCGAAGTTGGTGTACTTGGTCGGCCCGAGGGTGCGAGGAATGCCTGGATCGAGGGGCACGACCAGCCCCAGCGGAGCCCCGGGAAAAGAGAGCGACTGCTGGCCGGGAACGACGGTTTCGAGTTTGTTCTGCGTGTCATACCAAGGGGTGGCGGCTTCCCAACGCAGGCCGTAATTGATGGTGAGATTACGAGTGGCGCGCCAGCTATCCTGCGCATAGAAGCCGTAGTACTTGCTTCGCGAGTCGAGGAGCTGCTGGCTGGCCTGAACAAAGCTGGCCGGCGCTCCGATCAGGAAATCGGCGAAATCCAAACCGGTTTCCGAACCGTTGAATCCGAAGCAACCGTTGTAGCAGTCGTAGTTGCGTTCGTTGATCTGGTTGTAGTGAAGATTGGTGCCGAACTGCAGCGTATGCGTTCCAAGGATTTTGGTGACGTTATCAATGATCTGAAAGGTATTGTTGTACTGCCTCAGTGCATCCGGTGGGACACCCAGGCTGAAGTTGTTGAACATGAAATTCGCAACACCTTCATACGAAGGGTTGATCGGAGAAATGCCTCCCGCAGGACCCCATGGGGTGACAAAACCCTGTGAGGCGAGACTGACGCCAAGTCCCTGACCCGCCGTCGGTTGGCCGGTTTGATTGACATCTCGCAGGTAGGCGAGACGGAGATCATTCACGGTCGACGAATTGAACGTGGTGGTCAACCCCAAATTGATCATCTGGGTTTTCCCTTTGTTGGTTGCAGCAAAGCCGGGCACGTTTACCTGGCTGTATGGGTTGACGGTATTGTATTGATCGAAGAAGTAGTAGCCGAACACCGCGCCGGCCCGAGTCGGCACGTCCACACGGCCACTCCCCTTATCGTCTGACAGGGTTTCGTTATAGGCGGAGGTGGAGAAATTCGGGCTACCGTTGATGACTCCGTTGGCTGAGGGGACGAATTTCAGCGAATTCACCGCAACCGAGGACCAGGCAGTTTGCGGAATGTTGGCATTGGGGAATACGCAAGTAGCTGTATCTGAGCAACCCGGAGTGTAGTAATTTTCCCCTTGAGAGACGGCATATCCCAGTTTTTGAGAAAGTGTATTCGCCCAACCCGCGCCGACGACGGTACCGGTGAGGGAGCCTGCCTGATCTGATAGGTCTCCTGTGCGGTCTGAGTCGGATGGAACGGGATAGCTTTGTGTCTGGCCCAGGATCTGTCGTGTTCCCTGATAGTCGGCGAAGAAGAAGATTTTGTTCCTTCGGATGGGTCCGCCGACCGTCCCGCCAAACTGGTTCTGGATGAAAACACCGCGTGTAGGGGAATAGTAGTTCCTCGCATCCAGGTCGGTGTTGCGCAGGAAGTTGAAGACCGTCCCGTGAAACTGATTGGTACCTGACTTGGTGACTACATTCACCTGACCGCCGGCATAGTTTCCATACTCCGCGTCGAAGTTATTGGTAATGATGCGGAACTGGGCGATCGAATCCAGGTTGGGGATCATGGCAGCGCCGTTGTGTACGCCTTCTTCGGCATTGGCGCCATTCACCATGAAGGCGTTGGACCCCGTACGGCCGCCATTCACGGATTGCTGACCGTTGTCCAAGTCGCCCGATACCTGTGTTGCGCCCACACCCGAAGTGGAGCTGTCAGTGCTGTGCGAGTAGGGCGAAACGCCCGGCTGCAACTTCAACAGATCGATATAGGAGCGCCCGTTCAGAGGCACAGAGGTGATCTTGGTGTCCTGGATGACCACACCATTTTGCGTGCTTTGCGTTTCTACCTGCAACGTGTCGCTTTTGACACTCACGGTGTTGGTGACGGTACCGAGTTGCAGGGTAATGTCGACACGAACGGCGGAGTTAGCGTCGATCTTTATCCCAGTCTGTTGGTAATCACGGAAGCCGGCTTGGGTCGCGGAAAGATTGTAGGTGTCAACGTTCAGGGTAGGAAGGTTGAAAAAGCCCTTGGAGTCGGTAACTGCCGTGCTTTGCACGTTGGTCGATACGCTGGTGGCGACGACCGTGACTCCCGGAATCACGGCGCCGCTCGGATCTGTCACTACGCCGGAAATGGAGCCGGTAATGGCTCCCCATGCGGTTAGCGTTCCCAGAACCACGCTGGCAGCGACGCCAGCAAAAGACACGAATCTGAAGATTCGATTCATGGCCTGACCTCACAAAAAAGAATTCAGTGGCGGGATCCCGAAACCAAACGACGATAAACAAAATTAAACGATGATAAAACTGAGGGTACTGGCGACCCCTTGATGGTGTCAAGAAACCAGGAAGCAAGATGGGTGGAAACTTTAAAAGCCGACTTGTTCGTCGTCGGCGCAGGAGGCGAGCGTCAGGTTGGACTGTTCACGCGGGCAAAGGTAAGCCGGAAAGCACAGCCCTGATCCACATTTTTTGACTGCGCTATCCTCATAGCTTGGAGAGCGTATTGAATCTGGATAGAAGTAGGGCCGCCGTAGCGCTGGTTCGATCCGCTTTAATTCTTTCCCTTACCGCAGTGCCGCTGATTGGCCAGCAAACTGCGCCTCCGCCGGCATTGCCGGCAAGCCTGAATTCTGTATTCTCCGGCTTCGAGCCCGCTCAAACCAGTACCTATGGAATGGTCTACGTTCCTCTCGACAGCTGGGTGTATCCGGCATTTGAGCGGCTGTTTTCGCTGGGCTACGCCGACTCCGCATACCTGGGCATGCGGCCATGGACACGCACCAGTTGCCTGCAGATTCTGCAGGAGACATATCCCAAGCTCGAAGATGCGCCACAGGATTCGGAAGCGTGGAGCATCTTTCAGGCGCTGGCGTTGGAATTCGGACTCGATGCCGGACAGACAGGACCCAGCGCCGAGGTAAGAGATGTCTATACGCGCAACATGTATATCAAGGGTCGCCCGATTAACGACTCCTTTCACTTTGGGCAGACGCTCATCAATGACTATGGCCGGCCGTACCAGGAAGGCTTCAATGCACTCGACGGATTTACCGCCTGGGCGCAGGGGTACCACTTCTCTCTCGATGTTCGGGGGGAATATCAACACGCGCCGGGGCGCGCCGCCTATCCTGAGTCCCTTCAGGAGCTGTTTGTCCAGGTGGACGGCACGCCCCTGGCAGCAGCGGAACCGGTGCCCCAAACGAATGTCTTTCGACTCATCAATGCAAACTTTGCGACTACGCTGGCGAACAATGAAATCTCGGTGGGCAAAGCGGATGACTGGTGGGGTCCGACGGAAGCGGGGAGCATGGCGCTCAGCAACAACGCGGAGCCAATCTATGCACTACGCATCAATCGTGTGGTTCCGTTGCGAATACCGGGGTTCTCCGATGTATTGGGGCCAATCCGTTATGAGGGCTTATTTGGGTCTCTGAAGGGCCATCGTTATCCGAATGCTCCCTGGGTACACGCGGAGAAATTCAGCCTGAAACCTTTTCGAGATTTCGAATTCGGCTTCTCACGGGTTGTGATCTTTGCCGGCAAGGATCATGTGCCGCTGACGTTCGGGTCGTTTTGGCACAGCTTCACCAGCTTCAGCAATGTGAGCCTGGCCGAGAAAGAAAGCAGAAATGATCCCGGATTTCGCAGCTCGAGCTTCGACTTTACGTGGCGGCTACCGTGGATGCAGAAATGGCTGACCTTGTATTGCGACTCGATCGTTCACGATGACGTGAGCCCGATAGCTGCGCCACGACGCTCCGCTGTGAACCCGGGTATGTATCTGTCGCATTTGCCGGGGCTGCCGCACGTAGACCTGCGAGCTGAAGCCGTATCCACTGATCCCGTATCGCAAAATCAGGGGCAAGGAGGCCAGTTTCTCTATTACGAATTCGAGTACCCTGACGGCTACACAAACAAGGGGAACATGCTGGGGAGTTGGATCGGGCGCGAAGGTAAAGGCGGCGAGGCCTGGCTCACCGACTGGATCAGCCCCAAAGAATACGTACAACTAGGTTATCGCAACGCCAAAGTCGCCAAGGCCTTCATTCCCGGCGGGACCACGCAGAACGATATCAACATCAGAGCAGTGCTTCGGCTCAAAGAGAATTTGGAGCTCAATGCGTTTGGGCAGGCGGAATTCTGGAAGGTTCCAGTGTTGGCTTCCGGACAACAACACGATTTCACCGGTTCGATACAACTGACGTACTTTCCGAAGCTGGATTGGCATCGTTAAATGTGAAAAAAAATGGGGCTCTTCCGAGAAGAGCCCCGTATGCCATTGCTCTTAGTAGTTCTTAGTGCCCGGTTCCCCGAACGGTGAGAATCGGAACGCCACTATTGTATGCACTGCTGTCGACCATGATTTGCTGCGTGGTTTGACCCGAACCTACGGGCTTGAATACGACATCGATCGAGCACGAGCCTCCCACTTGCAAGGTGAGGTTATTGCCGCAGGTCGAACTGTTACTCAAGCTAAATGAATTGTTCGGTCCATTCGTGGTGTAAAAAGGCGACGCCAACGTCAACGGCAAATTGCCGATGTTGTACTCGGTCGCTTCCATGGTGGAGCTTTGACCTACCTTGACACTGCCGAAGGCCAGGGTAGAGCGATTGCCGTTCAGGTAGACCAGGCTGTTGTTGCTGCCACTGCCGATGTTGGCAATAACGAAGTCCTGTCCACCAGCAGAGATCGCCATGGTGCTAGCCGCGGCGAGCGAGCTATTGTCGAAATTCACAAGATATTGCGGAGAATTTTGGAATACCTGGTCGACTGTGATGGTGTTGGCAGTGCCATCGAGAACGTAAAGAGATCCGGCCGGGTCGAAGGCCAATCCAGTCGGATTGGTAACGTTGGTGAGCGCCACCGGGCCCCCGAGGCTTCCGTCAGGAGAAACAACCACTACCTGGCCGACTCCGGACGGGTCCCCTCCATCACCAATGAAAAGATCGGCGGTGTAGGGGTTGGTTACCAACGCTTGCGGGAAGATGATGGAAATCCCAGCCGGCATCGGTAGCTTGAAGGGGGTTGTGCTGCCAACAGCCAACTTCACCACATAACCAGGATCACCAGTCCCGGCGTTGACCCCGCCCGGGCCTGCGTCTCCGATATATAGATTGCCAAGGTAGTCCACGGTCAAGGCAATCGGATGCTGCAGGAGGCCACCCGGTGGGATGACTACAGAAGGCGCCGGGCCACCGGTATAAGTGGGCACCTTGATGACTTCCCCGAGGTTGAAGTCGGCAATGAACAAATTGCCGGCTCCGTCGAGAGCCAAGGCACTGGGAGCCTGAAGGCTGATGGTACCGGTGGAAACGGCCGTCAGCGCGGTCCCAGTCAGGTTCTTCGTGGAATAGACTTTGCCTGCCTGGGTGTCAGCGATGTAGACCGTCTTGTTGAGGCCCGAGATCGCCAGACCCTGGGGCTGTTGGAGATTGGTTGCAGTGGTGGTGGCAACCAGCGGATAGGTTATTTCCGTTGCGGCATTGCCGAGTTCAAAAACGTTGGTCAGAGCGAGGATCGTGCTACCCGCACCGCGGACCAAAATGGAGGCATTCCGCAGACCCGGATAGGCAGGCGAGCCCTGGTAATTTCCGAGGCAGGTGTAGGGATAAAAGGGTGAAATGGCGGGGCCGCCGTTGGGCAAGTTTGTATGCTTGCCGTTGGTGCAGGTGCCACCCGTGCCGGTAGTCACGTCTGTGCTGACATCGCCCCCGCTCACGATGCGAAACCCGTTGAGTGTGGTTGGAGCATTGAATTCGAAATTGAACTGGATAGGCGGCCCGGCTTTTCCGACATTGATGTCGCCCATATTCGTCGGGTTGGCAAAGTTCAGTTGAAACAGTTCCCCGTCTCCGGAATCCAGTACATCTAGATTGCCATTGGAATCAAGGGCCATGCTACTGCTGGTTCCGATTCCGTTGTTGGGAAGAATGTAGGGATTGTCCGGCGAAGCACCTGGAACGATCACGACCTGCTGACCCGCGTTGTAACCTTGACCGGTTCCCAAGAGCGAGAGGATGAAGAGGTCGCCGGCTGAATCCAGCGCCAGGCCTGAAGGCTGATTGATCACGAAAGACTGAGTCGCCACATGCTGGGCAGCTCCGCCCGTGGCGGGTGCTATATAGACTCCACCGTTGCTGCCGCTGTAATTGCCATTGTCCGCGATATAGAGGTGGTTCGCGGAATCGCGTAGCAGAGCCGCGGGTGTGAATGGCGAAGCGAGACCGGTGAAGGTAAGTGGCTGCAAGGTATTGCTACCGGCAGCAAGAGAATAGATCGCGCCGACCTCGGTCGAAAAGGGGTAATCACCAATAAAGAGCGTACCGGCACTGTCAACCGTCAGAGAGACAGGGTTCACGAGCGGCGCTCCAGAATAACGAAGCTGAGCCGTTCCGATGAGGTTGCCTGTGTTGTCGGCGGGCATTTCGATGATGCGGCCGTAGTTCGTCCCGTTATTCGTAGGACTGTCACCGATGAACAAGTCGCCCTTGGCATCGAGAGCGATGGATTGAGGCATATTCAAAGTGAAGCCTGGCGGTTCATACGCAGTCACGACTCCGTTCAGAACCACGACAATCTGGTTGTTGTTTGTATCCGCGATGAAAACCGCACCCTGGTTGGTGTTATTTACGGCGAGGGATTGAGGATTGTTGAAACCGTTAGCCAGAATTTGTTGAGTGTCGATCACGACCGCGGGCGCTGTTGCTGCCCGTGCACTGGATGCGAGAAGGATGAGCGCCAGGACGGGGAAGCAGAAATATTTCCACTTCCATGCTGAATACTTTAGGTGGAACTCTGACGGGATATCAGACATGGCAACTGGACTCCTGTACAACTTTAGTTCGGTCCCCCCCTAGTCTACGGGGCAGGTGTAAACTTGCAACCCTTTACGTAGCAACAATTGGGCGCAAAAAAGCCATTAGGGTCTAGCACCATCCCTAACACGTAAGTTGCAGCTAATTGAGGGAGTGAAAATGAGGCTACACTCAACTGTCGCAAAATGCCACAGGTTTAGGTAACAGTGCGGGGAGAAATTAGGCCCCGAACCAGTCCGCGGAGTAGGAAGATGGTCGCTCCGATGTCAGCAACCGTAAGTCTTTGCTCTTTTCTATCAATGAGTTGCACGCACAGGAGGGGGCGAGTACGAAAGTTTACTCTCTTGATTTAAATTTTTGGTACCCAGGTCGAGCGACCTAAACGGGAGTTTTAGAAAACGGCCTAGAGAGCCACGACGCGGTGTATGCAATCTGCCCGGAAGATGCTGAACTTACCCTTATCATAGCCGCCGAAATAGATCCGGCCGCCTCGCCCCCTGCCGGTGCAGGTGAGAGCTACCTGATGAATCGATCGCATACCGGGCCGGTCTTCATACTCCAGTAGCACGACGGGCTGGCCCGTCATAGGCGTCGGCAGACGAAGACCGGAAAATTCGATCAATCGGCCGGTGACCGGTTGCGACGCAGAAAGCGAGGAGTGCGGCTCAGGGTTCACTCCACGATTGAAGCAGATGCTATGTATCTGCTCAAGTGACAGATTGCAATTCACTGTACAACCTTTGTGCAATATTGGGCAGTTTTGTACACCAATTTGTAATATCGCGGCAATTTGCGACCAGTTTGAAACGCATCCTACCTCTCGAGGAGAGAACGATCCCATGATTGTCGCGCAATTGAAAGCTCACCTGGTGACCGGAGAAACAGTAGAACTGCTTCCGGTACGGCACGAGACCGATGTGAAAAAGGAAGTAAATAGCTTGCTCGAGGGCTGGGCTTCTTCCGGATTTCTTATTCGCGAAAAATTCATCTACCCCTGGCATCAGGTGCAGACTGTCGAGGTAGCCGTAGAGAGTCTCTCCAGTGAGCAGTCCGCACAACGGATGGCGGATCTTCAAGGCGCAGACCGCGCTCGCCTGCACGACGAATTCTGGAAGGGCACGCGACAGCTTTAGAGCAGAACCACAAGTGGCGGTATTGCTGGCAGGGGCTGAAAGTGCCTGTGTGAGAACTCAAGAATTGTGAAAGCGGCAGTGCCTCAGAGGCTAAAGCCCAAACTATTTTCAAGCATGTACGGACGACTAAAGTCGTACCCGATACAAACATCTTTGATGATTCACATAGGGTCAACCGGGGACAGCGGGACATTTGTTTGCAGGCATCGATAGCCGGTCTTCCCGGACGGAGCCCGGAGTTCTGTCACTACTCCTCGAAGCGAAAGGAAACAAAGGTGAGGAGATCATCACGCTCGACCTGGAGTACAACCGGATCTCCGGACTTCAGGGCCGTCATGAAGCTTTTGAGGTCCGCGACGGAATCCATCTTGCGGTTATTAGCAGAATAAATAATGTCTCCGGTTTTGAGATTCACTTCGGCGGCAGGAGAGCCGAATGTGCGCGCCACCACGAGTAACCCGCCGGATTCCCTCTGGCTGCCCAACTGGCCGGCGAGTTCGGGAGTAATGGGCACGACCAGCGCTCCCAACCTGGGAATCAAATCCTGCTGAGTGTCGGCAGGGTCGATGAGAGCCATCGCATCCCGAGGCGATTGCATGACCGCCACATCGATCTCCCTGGTGTCCGTGCCATTGAGAAGAGAAAGATGAACCGTTTCGCCGGGGCGTTTGCGAAACATGATCAGCGCAAACTGCTTGGTATCCCGCATGGGCCTGCCATCAGCGGAGAGCACAATGTCGTTGATTTTGATGCCGGCCTTGTCCGCGGCCGAGGAAGGCACGACGTCTTCAATCAAAACGCCGGAATTGCGCGAGAGACCCAGTCCTTCTGCTAGCACAGGAGTCAGATTTGTTGGATAGACGCCGATACTTCCACGCCGTGGATGACCGTACTTCACCAACTGCTGGTACACGATCTGGGCGGTGTTACTGGGTATGGAAAAGCCCACGCCCTCGTTCCCGCCGGATTGGGTCTCGATCATCGAATTGATGCCGACTACATCGCCTCGCATGTCGATCAGCGGTCCGCCAGAGTTGCCAGGGTTGATAGCTGCATCCGTTTGCAGGTAGACCATAGGGCTATCCGGATCGAGCTGTTGGTTGATGGCACTGATCACGCCCAGGCTCACACTATCCTGCAAACCGAGTGGGCTTCCAAAGGCGAGTACGAGTTCGCCCGGATGAACACGGTCAGAGTCGCCAAACTTGAGCGCCCGGAGGCCTGACTTTTCCACCTTGATCACGGCAAGGTCGGTAACTGTGTCCAAGCCGATAACGCGGGCCGGCATGGCGGTAGCCGGCGGCTCAGCGCGGTCGCTGCCGCCTGTCTCCGCCATCCCGCTCAGATCGGGGACCAGCACATTCAAAGTGCGGGCACGCTGCACGACATGAGCATTCGTCAGGATGTAGCCCTGAGGGTCCATGATGACCCCGGATCCAACCGATCGCTGCTGAGCAAGGTAGGCGGCCCGGTTTGTGTCGCCGCTTTCGACGGGCGCAAGCCCTGCGGCGTAAATCTTCACTACTGCCGGTTCGACGGCATGTGCCAGCGACTCCATGTCGCCACTTAGATTCAGGAGCACATCAGCCGCATGCTCTGCACCTGAAGGGGGAGAAAGAACCTTCGGAGCGGGGGCTGTGGTTTGTTGCGCGGCTGCGCCAACCACCATAATCCCGGCGCAGACACCATGCAGAAGAAACGAGGGAAGAAACTGTTGAGCCATGAGCAAACCTCCTGTGGGTTCGCCGGATCAGATTTCCCGGTAGTTGAGCAGCACCAAGCCAGCAGCGCAAAGAAACAGCGGCCACACGTATCCAGCGATTTTAGATGCTCGGCTGGGAGGTAAACGCAACTCCAGCCAGCGGCACCAACCGGCGGTGGCGCCCAGCAATGCGATGGGCGTGTGACTGAGTGATGCCAGCAGATCCTCATGGGTGTCGGCGGCAGCGTGGTTGTGTGTCAGCAAAATAACTGCGCCCAAAGCGCACATTGCCGGAAAAATCATGGATGCCCATCGGGCTCGCAATTTACCCGCCTGGACCGCGCATTCGAATCCCGCAAAACACAGGATGAGTAAGCCGGCGGCGCGATGTTGTAAGACGTCGGGCGCAGAGAGACTGGCCCAGAACGGACGCGGACCGAGGGGCCAATTTTCCGGATCGGCGCGCAGGAAAATGAACAGGGAGAGCCCGGCGAAGGAAAGCGGCCAGAAGCGAGCCCAGCGCATGGCGCGAAGGCGGCTGGCAAACGCCAGAAGGCCGGCGACGAGTACGATCAGCCCAGCCCAGTGATGATTGTATTCAGACCATTTTCGATCGGTGAGATCGCTCGCCCCGATGGTCTGGAATTCGTTCTCGCGTACCGCGGTTTCAATGGATGTGGGCGGAGTGAGTTGGGACGCCGCCGGGCTGGTCATGCGCGGAATTTCGGGATGCATTCTGGCCACGATCATTGCGAGCGGAACCTGGTCAGAGACGTCAGCGGCAGGCGGTTGTGCGGACATGGAAGCGGCGGCCAGGATAGCGGTGAAGCCCAATCCGATCTCAGCTTCGGCAAAACGACGAATACGCACCAGCAGGGGCTGAGGATTGCTGTTTAATTGCCGTACGAGGGACCAATTCCCGGCGCCCATCAAAAGCATGACAGCAAGCAGGTAAATCTTGGCCAGCAGCAGGACGCCATAATTGGTTCCGTAGAGTCCCTGCCAACTGCCGACGTAGAACCATGCCATGTAGAGTCCTGCGAGCAACAGTAGCGCGACGCTGAACATGGCCATGGCGGAATAGCGGCGTGCCATGACGCGAGCCTCCTCTGCACTCTCAGCACGCCCCAACGAAATAATGAGGAAGGGCATTGCCCCGATCCACGCGGCCGTGCCCACGAGATGGCCGGCTGTGGCCAGGGCAAGAGACAGACGGTGGTCCATCTGGCCCGTCGCGTGGCTGGTGGAGACGGTGGCAATCAACAACAACAAGCCCAAAGGAACCATGGCCGCAAACGCTGCGCGGCTGGCGATTCGCGCACAAAGCAAGAGCAGCAGAGTGATTAGAGCAGCGCCGAGACCAGCCAGAAAAAACGGCGTGTCGAGCAGATCCCGAAAAGGGAGACCACTGTCGCCGAGCAACGAGACACTGGAAAGAACGACGCCCAGGAGCTCGGCTACGATGAGGGAAAGTGCGGCCCAGCGGATACCGCGCAGACAATGGAATTGGACTGTTGCTGCCGCCCCCGCGGGACGGGCAATGACTAACAGATATAGGACGCCGCCCAGCAGCAAGGCCTCGAAAGAGAGATTTGCCGCACCCAGCAACGTGCTCAGAAAATCAATATCCCGCAGCAGCCAGATCAAGGCGTTATTTCAACCAGTTTCGTTTATCTCCCAAACAGGACTCGTTAGACGCCGAAAAGGAGCTGGGGGTGAGTCCTGTCATGCAGGCCGGGACCAACCTCAATTCCGGCCGCGGAAACAGGAGAGGGGCACAACTTACTGCACCTGGAAAGGAACTTCACCTCGCGTAATATGACCGTCACTGGCCAAAACCTGCCAGCGAAGCACGTAGGCGCCCTTTGTCAACCCGTGACCTGTTGCCGACAACATATCGGGAGCAGACTGCGTCGGAGCGGCAATCTTTTCGATGGTGCCGTCCGGCTTGAGCAGACTGAGAGTCGAGCGAGCCGCATCGACGCGCGAATTGTATTTGAGACTGATCGTAATATCGGGGCCAGTTACAGCCCCATTCTTCTGGGGCGTAGAGCTCACCAGTACGGCGTGGGCAAAGGCAGCGTGCGGGGCAAGGGCCAGCGAAATTCCAAGCAAAAGGACTACAGCGCCCGCAAACCATCGCGGCGAATATCGTTGAGTCATTCACACTCTCCCGGGGAATTAGTTTTTTGATCAGGACGGGGCCATTTGTACCGACTGCGCACGCTCGGAAAGACCGCCGATTTCCGCGGCTCGCGCTTCCGCATAAGCAGCGGCCCCCATCAAGGCGGCGCGGCTCTCCAGTATGATGCGCACAGGCGTCTGAACCAGCAAATCGCTCAACCGGCCCTTGTCGATGAATGCTTTCATGAAGGTGCCGTCCTGCATTTTCTTGAGCAGCTTGGGGGCGATTCCGCCGCCGACGTACATGCCGCCGGTCGCCAGGATCTTCAATGCGAGATTGCCGGCTTCTGCGCCGTAGGCAGAGACAAAAATATTCAGCGCTTCCGCGCAGAGCTCGCTGGCGCCCGACCCGCCCAATTCGCCAATCACGGCGTTCGGATCTTCGGTACGCATACGGTCCTTTAACCATTGCGGTTCCGGGAGCTTTTTCACGTCACGGCAGAAAGCGTATACATTTGCCAGCCCAATTCCAGATATGACCCGCTCAGAACTGACCCGTCCGCCGAGGATCTTCTGCAGATACCGCAACAACTCGATTTCCTCTTCATTGCGAGGCGCAAAGTCGCTGTGGCCTCCTTCCGAAGCCATGGGTAGATAGGAGTGACCATTCCACACCAGGATTGCCTCTCCCAGCCCCGTGCCTGCAGCAATCAACCCGCGATTTCCTTCCGCAGCCGGGTCGCCCGGACTGAGAACCAAGATCTGGTCCGCGGACAGCTCGTCGATACCGTAACCATTAGCCTCGAGATCGTTAATCAAAAAGACGTGCTGGATCTTCAACTCGATTGCCAACTGAGTGGAATCCAACACCCAGGGCAAATTGGTAAGCTTCAAACGGCCATGACGAACCGGGCCAGGTACGCCGAAGCAGGCTGCCAACACGTCGGGAGAATGCCCCAGGGTCTGCTTGCACGCTGCCAGGAAGGCTTCGACTACCTGAGCCAGGCCGGAAAAATCCCGAGCGTGAAACTTGTGCTCGTGAACTGTCACCAATTGGCCGCGATCGAATTTGCACAAGGCCAGATCGATTTTGGTCCCGCCCACATCTCCGGCCAGGATCATCGTTGAATCTCCAGCCGGCCCACGCCACTGGCTCCAGGCGGGGGCAAGGCGCTCGCGGCAACAGCATCGAGGATGAGCGTGATGCGGTGGCTTGCGGGCCGGATTAACTGCGAAGGATAGGTTTCCGGATCGTAAGAGCCCGTGAATACCTGTTTCAGGGCCGCGACTTTGTCCTGACCCTCGATCAGGAAGAAGACATCCCGCGCGCGGTTGATAACGGGGGAAGTGAGGGTGACGCGCCAGGTTTCCTTTTGTTGGGGAACATGATTGGCAATGGCGATGCGCATCAGTTCGTGAAGGCCTTGCGTGTGGGGGAAAAGGGAGGCGGTATGCCCATCGGGGCCCATCCCCAGTGCAAGCAAATCAAATACAGGCATCTCCGCGCCTTCCAGGCGAAAGCTTTGCCGGATGGCGGACTCGTATTTGGAGGCAGCCTCATCGGGATCCAGCTCCCCCTGAATACGGAAGACCTGTGACTTATCGAGAGGCACCTTGTCGAGCATGGCTTCCCGAGTCATGCGGTAATTGCTGTCGGGATGATCGGGCGGCACGCAGCGTTCGTCGACCCAGTAGAGCTCGAGGTTCTCCCACGGAATCTGCTCGCGATACTGCGCACTCGGATCGGCCAGGAGCGCAAATGTATTTTTCGGCGTGTGACCACCGGAGATAGCGATCCTCGCCTTGCCTCGCGCCCCCGACGCGGCCCGTATTCCATCGACAAAGTATTGCGCCGCGCGGCGAGTTACCGCCTCTGCGCCCGCATCCACATAGTAGAGAACTTCGATTGTCTCAGCCATTCGACCCAGTCATTCTACAGCTTGTGCCAAGCGCGGCCGTCACGGGCCAGCAATTCGTCGGCGGACTCCGGACCCCAGGTTCCGCTGGCATAGTTTGGAAACCCTTTAGGCTTGTTGCTGGCCCACTGCTCAAGAATTGGGGTCAGCAATGACCAGGTAGCCTCGACACCGTCACGGTGTGCGAAGAGCGTGGCGTCTCCAAGCATTGCATCCAGCAGGAGTCTTTCGTAGCCGTTCGCCGAAGACTTGCCAAATGCCTCCGCATAGCTGAAGTTCATGTTCACCGGGCAGACTTCCATGTTAGGGCTGGGCACCTTGGCGCCGAAACGAAGAGAAATGCCCTCGTCCGGCTGAATGCGCATGGCGATCAAATTCGGCTGCAATTCCCTGCAGGCCCCTGATTGATTATTGAATAGCAACTGCGGTGGTTGCTTAAATTGGATAGTGATTTCGGTGACCCGCTTTGCCAGCCGCTTGCCAGCACGCAGATAGAATGGCACGCCTGCCCAGCGCCAGTTTTCAATACCGATTTTCAGCGCGGCGTAGGTTTCGGTGGAAGAGTTGGGGTCGACGCGATCTTCCTGCCTGTAGCCTTTGACTGGCTGACCGTTAACAAGGCCAGGCCCATACTGGCCCCGGATTGAATCCATGAGGTGGATGGGTTGGATCGAGTGCCAGACCTTGAATTTTTCGCGTCGCATCGCCTCGGCCTGGAAGGAGACCGGCGGCTCCATGGCCACAAACGAGAGCAACTCCATCACATGGTTCTGCACTACATCGCGAAGCGCGCCTGCCTTTTCATAGAACGGCCCGCGGCCTTCAATGCCAATATCCTCGGCGGCCGTGATCTGTACATGATCGACATAGTTGCGATTCCAGACCGGCTCGAAGATGCCATTGGCAAAGCGAAAGACCAGAATGTTCTGGACCGTTTCCTTGCCCAGGTAATGGTCAATACGAAAGATCTGATCTTCATCGAACACACGGTTGACGTCGTCGTTCAACTGCCTGGCCGAAGCCAGGTCGTGGCCGAAAGGTTTCTCAATAATGATGTGGACCTTGCCCTTTTGCGGTTTCGCCATTCCATTCGCGCCGAGCTGCTCAATGATGTCGGCGAAGTATTCCGGCGCCGTGGCGAGATAAAAGAGCCTGTTACCGCTGGTGCCCAATTCCTTGTCGATACTCTCGAGCAAAGATTTCAATTTCCCATACCCTTGCGGATCATCGAAGTTCATGGCGTGATAGCGGACTTTGCGGACGAACTCATCCAGTTTTTTCTCGCCTTCCTTCACTCCGCCGAAGGTCAGAATTCCTTCGCGCATGTCCTTGGGAAATTCATCCTGGAGCGGGCGGCGCGCCACACCAACGACGGCAAACTCCGAGGGCAAGAGAGCGGCTTGCTCAAGGTGGAAGAGGGCGGGCAGCAGCTTGCGTTTGGTCAAGTCGCCGGATGCACCGAAGATGACAACGATCGTCGGCTCAGGAATACGCTCGGCACTTTGCGCCGCTTTCAAATCTTCCGGTGAGAATTTTACTTCCATGGTTGCCATGGGACTTGCTCCTCAGTCGATACGGTTAAGTTCTTGTTCTGACGCCGATGTCGAGACCCAGCTGTTCCAGGGCCTGCACGCAGTGTGCTTCATCCTGATAGCAAATTGCATGAATTCCCAAGGCTGCCGCTGCGTCGCAATTGCCTGCGCGATCGTCGATGAAAGCAACTTCCTCCGGATCGCGCTGCAGCACATCCAAAGCCAGCTCGAAGAATTTACGGTCGGGCTTGCGCAGGCCCAGATAACAGGAACTGAAAAAAACGTCGAAATAGCGGCCAAGCTCGAAGCGCTCGATTCGGAAATCGTTGAGCTCCCTGGCCTCATTGTTCAGCATGGCGAGTTCCATCTCCTCTGATGCCGCGAGATCCTGAAGGATTCGTATGGCTCCGTTCGGCAGCAAGAGCGAACGATCCTTCATCGCCTGCAAAAACGCCGCGGGAGTAAACGATCGCGGCTCATAAAAGACGGTTTGGGCGAGATATTGATCCGCGGTCATAAAGCCTTTCTCCCACGGATCATTGGCAATCTCGTGCCGGTGCTCGAAGGGAGCACTCTCGAGTCCGAATTGTTCGAGGACGGCAGCGCGTTCGAGATGATCCCATCCGTTGGTAAGCAGAACGCCTCCCACATCCCAAAGAATCGAGCTGATCTCTATCATTTGCCTCTCCGAGGGTAGTGAACGATGCAGGCTTTACAGGCTGCAGAAGAACTCGAGAAGAAACATTAAGCAGGAGCTAAAGCCCGAAACTACTTTCAAGCAGTTACGGCCCGACTAAGCCGTGCCCTGATACAAACCTGACTTTCCGCGGCCCATTGGTCCGAAGCGCTTGCGGCGCGTGATCTGTGTTCTCCGTAGCCTGCTCCAGTCCCTATCCCAAAGCAGATAAGCTGAACGATTCAACCCCGCGGGGAGGTGCTTTCCAGCGATCCCGGTCCCTCAGAGGCTAAAGCCGCTGCTCCTTCCTTGTCTTACATACAGTCTTTAGAGTCTGCGTGCGAACTCACGAATTGTGAAAGCGCAGTGCGGCAGGGGCTAAAGCCCAAACTATTTGCAAGCACTTGCGGCACGACTAAAGTCGTGCCCTGATACAAAACCGAGTTCTCACCCAAACTCCAAAAGGCCGTACCCTTCACAACGTCCAGCTTTTCACCTGTGCGGCTATGCCTTGCCAGCCGTAACGGCCGGCCGGACGCGTTCCAACAATTGCTTGGCTCGTTTGGTGATGTTCGCCGGGCTGAAACCGAGTTCTTCCAGCACCTTGGGTCCCGGAGAGGATGCGCCGAAGCGCTCCAGTCCGATTACGTCGCCGTGCCGTCCGACATATTTCCACCAGCACAAGGGAGCACCGGCTTCCACTGCCAGGGCTGGGAGATTGTCAGGGAAGATGGACTGTTTGTAAGCGTCGGACTGCTCTTCGAAGATACGGAAGCTGGGCATGGAGATCACGCGAGCGGAAATCCCCTCCTTCTTCAAATCCGCCGCAGCCTGTAGAACGGGCCACACCTCGGCGCCTGTAGCAACCATCAAGAGATCGGGCGACGGGCCACCATCCTGCAGAATGTAGGCGCCTTTGCGCACACCCTCAGCGACATCGTATTTGGCCGGATCCAGCACAGGCAGATTTTGCCGGGAGAGAGCCATAAAGGCCGGTTGTTTCCGTTCCAGCGCCAAGCGCCATACGGCCACCGTCTCGTTTGCATCGGCAGGGCGGAAATCGGTGAGATGAGGCACAGCACGCAGCATGGTGAGGTGCTCAATCGGTTGGTGGGTTGGCCCGTCCTCGCCAAGCGCAATGGAGTCGTGAGTGAATACAAAAATAGAGTGGGACTGCATCAATGCAGCCAGACGAAGCGCTGGCTTGCAGTAGTCGCTGAAGCAGAAGAACGTTGAACCGAAGGGGATCAGGCCGCCATGAACCGCCATTCCGTTGACGGCGGCGCACATGCCGAATTCACGCACGCCAAAAAAGACGTTGCGACCTTTCGGATCCAAGTGAAAGCTTGTGCTCTCTTTGAAAATTGTCTTGGTTGAAGCGGTGAGATCGGCCGCTCCACCAAACAATTCGGGGACCACTTTGAAAATGGCATCCATGAGACTGCCGCCCGCGTTGCGCGTAGCGATCGGTTTGTCCACCGGGAAGGTGGGCAGGCTTTTTTCCCAGCCAACAGCCAGCTTTCCCGACTGCACGCGTTCAAACTCAGCGGCAAGATCCGGATACTCCTTCTTGTAGCGAGCGAAAAGGTCGTTCCACTCCTGCTCGTATTTCTTACCTTTGTCGACAATTTGGAGCCAATTCTGCCTGGCTTCGTCCGGGACATAAAAGCTCTTGTCCTCAGGCCATCCCAGTTTTCTCTTGGTCGCCGCGGTTGCTTCCGGCCCCATAGCCTCACCGTGAACCTTATTGGTGCCTGCCTTGGGGCTGCCGTAGCCAATGACTGTCCGCAACCGGATCAGGGACGGCTGATCCTTCACTGCCTGAGCTGCTTTGATGGCTTGGGAAATGGCTTCCAGATCGTTGCCGTTATCGACCATCTGCACGTGCCAATGGTATGCGGCAAAGCGCTCGGTCACGTCCTCGGTAAAGGAAAGCGCTGTGGGACCATCGAGCGAGATGGAATTGTCATCGTAGAGATAGATCATCTTCCCTAAGCCAAGAGTTCCGGCAAGGGAACCCGCTTCGTGTGAAACCCCTTCCATCAGGTCACCATCACCACAGAAGACATATGTGTAGTGATCGACGATGTCATACCCCGGACGGTTATAGATCGCAGCAAGATGTCTCTCAGCGATCGCCATACCGACGCCCATAGCGAAGCCCTGGCCTAGCGGACCCGTGGTCACTTCGACGCCGTCTGTGTCGCCGTACTCAGGATGGCCAGGGGTAATTGAGCCGTACTGGCGAAACTGCTGCAGATCTTCGATGCTGACCTTGTAGCCCGAGAGGTGCAGCGCCCCGTAGAGCATGGCGGACGCGTGCCCGTTGGATAGCACGAATCGATCACGATTGCTCCATTTAGCGTGGGCCGGGTTGTGGCGCATGAATTCGTGAAAAAGCAAATAGACGGCGGGGGAATCACCCAGCGGCGCTCCAGGGTGACCGCTTTTCGCCTTCTCGACGGCATCTACGGCTAGAAACCGCAGCGCATTAATCGACAACTGGTCCAGCTCGCTCATAGCAACCTCACTCTTTTCTTCGAGAATACTTTGGCTTCCTGTGCACGTGGCAACGATCGTTTTTCTTTAAGATGACGCGTGGGCCATCACAGTCTCAGGCATAGCGGCGATTTCCGGCTTCACCGGATCCAGGCGTACCTCGTAGTTGCGGCCTTCCCAGCGGTTGTCCAAGCTCCATTTCATAGTAAAGATCACCCTACCGGCAATCGAGGCCTGGGTATCCATGTCGGCGAAGTGGCCTATACAACCAACGCGACGGCTTTCCGTGGTGCGCACTGTTTTCCAATCATCGTCCGTCCATAACAAGAGAAAGTGATCCTGAGCCAACATGCGGAGCCTGCGTCCAGCGGGTATGGACTGCACCTGCCGGTCGAGGCGAAAGATCTCGATAGGAGTTGACCGTTTAACCCGGCCGTAGCGCTCGGCAACGACCGAAATCCGATCATAGACCTGTCCATCTGTCACCGAGCGGAGAAGTTTGATATATTCCGCGTGCGCCCACACCAGGGGCATGGCTGCTCCCGTGGGTTTGCCCAGTTTCAAGCCCCTCTCAGGAATATCGGGCGCATCCCATATCTGCTCGGGGAGCATGCCGCCCCGGGAACTAAACCCCTCAAGGGTTTGAATGTATAAAGTGACGTCGTGACCGGCAGCGAATTCATAGTGGGCACGCTCCCCGGTAAGGAGCGGCCATGCCCGGCCTTGGCCCCATCCCAGAAACGGCCCTCCATCGTGTCGTTGGCCGTAGCCGTCATGGTTATATCGCCGCCAGCAAGGCCCCACTGGGGTTTCCACCTTAAGCACGTGATCGATAACCTTGATTGAATCAACCACCACCGGATCATCCGGGCGCCGAACTCCGTACCTGACGAGTTCCAGGAAGCCGCCGTCGACGACATTGCGAGCCTCGAACTCGACCCTTTCTCCCGGGCCCCGGTTGTTGATGCGAACGATTTCATCGCCGCAAGTATCCAGGGCGTACGAATCTCCGCACTGAGGTGGACGGATGCGCATGTAGTGGCGCGGCACGCCGGGTAACAAGGAACCGTTATTGGTCACAGTCCAGTCTTCGAGGTGGGCCTCGATCCAGTCCGCGTGCTCCTCGAGAAAAACGGCTACCTCTGCATATTCGTGGGCGCGCGCCATCTCGGCGGCACAAATCAAACTTGATATCACCACCGCCAGGGTTGAGGGGGAGTAGCCTGCAGCCTCTTCCCATCGCTCCTGCTGGGTAACCGGGGCATGACGGACGAGGAATCCCGCGGCACGTTCGACGAAGGGCGCAACGTCGAAATCGCCCAGCCCATTCAGTTTCCAGAGCCGCCACGCCAGGATCAGGGGGAAGGCAACCTCATCGAGCTGAATGCCTTTCCAGTACGGTGTTCCGTCAATCCAGAAGTTTTGCGCGAAGCTGCCGTCGGGTTTTTGTGTGCATGCCAGGTACACCAGGGCACGCCGCGCGGTGTCGACTCTCCCACAAGCCAACAATGCAGTGGCACTTTGGACCATGTCCCGAGTCCAGACCAGGTGGTAACCACCCACATCGTCATCGCTCTTGTGCTGGCCCCAGGGGATCGAGGCAGAGGCGATGAATGCTCCGGAAAAGTACTTGTCTTCATGCGAAAGGATGACGTTCTGACTCACCTGCACCAGTCTGCCGGCATCCATGGAGGCGGCCTTCAAAGCAACCGGGGAGGCGGCGCGATGCCATTGTTCGTTGAAGCGCTTGAGATGTTGGTCAAAGGGTGTGGTCACCGAGCTGAGAGCTGTCGTTAATGCAGAGTGGTGCCCTTCTCCGAGGGAAATTGCCACCACGAATTCCCGGTGGAGGCTAAGATCGATTTCTCCGGTCAGAGCAATGTTTCCGTGGAAGGCGGTACCAAACTGCCAATCCATCTGGAAGTTGTCCATCAGGTCCTGCCACCCGTCGCTCCGGCCCACGAACCCGCAACTGGCGCGGGTGAATCCGCAGCTTGCTGCCATGACAAGCGAGAGCCCGTTTTTTGAGGCAAGCAGCGTGAGCTTTCCTGAAAGATCCAGCACTGAACCGGAATTATCGGCTCCGCCGACATCCAAGTGAGGAGCGAGCAGGGCATAAGCCTTCATCCGCGAAAGCAAGGACTCGTTTCCTTCCAGCCGCACTCGCATAAGCACTACAGGGTGATGGGGATCGGCGATGATCTCCTTGGTGATCTTGTAACGGCCCTGGGGATCCGCATTGATGAGCCGCACGGCTGAGGAACAGCTATCGATGTACTCGAAGGTTCGTAGGAGATCGCGCTTTTCCTCGTGGACGAACGTCTCCCCGTCGGTGAGCAAGAACTCCATATCCCGGGTTTGCGGCCGGTCGATGGTGGGATAGTAAATCTCGTTGAGGATACCGTGGGAAACGGTGTACCAGATACGGCTGGACGCCGAGTACGCCATGCCGATGCAGTCTTTTCTACTGGAAGTCCAACGAGGCTCGACGCCCGGCCATCCAAAGGCCTCGCCCTGCCCCTCAATCCAGCGATAGCTGGAAGCCTGATCCGTCATCGTGTTGCTTTCCCCCGAACTTGCAGAGTACCTGACGGATGGATGCGCGCGAAGTTACAAAGGTATTGAAAAACGTCAGAGCACCTGAGCGTTGGCGTCTGGGTCAGGGTGGAAGGCGACTTCCCGCATAGCGTGGGTTATCTCTCGATTCTTCATGAAGCATTCCCACACAAAACCGCTACGCAAGTTTTCTGCCATCAGCAAACCAATTCCCACGTCGATCCCGATTACGTCTTCTCCATACCATCCCGCTTTTGGCTGGAAGGCGTCTGCGAATCCATAGCGTCCCCAAAGCTTATCGCCATATCGTTCGCGCATCGTTAACAATACGTGAGAACATTCCGCGGGTAGGAAGACGAGCGAGCCGGCTGCGGCGCAAGGCACCAGGGTTCCATCCAGTGGACCCATGGAAGGCGGACCACCCCACACTCGATAGCCCTGGCGGGAATCGGAGGCCGAAATGCCCCACATGTCCTGATCGATCCAGGGAAACTTCTGTCCCTGCACCAGGCACCAAAGCTGGTGCGCACGGGTTGCGGCAATGGAATTGATGAAGTAGTTGGCGTGGCGGTCGCGCTGATTGCGGTAGTCAACCCAGGCCTGCGGATACTGATGGATAAAGAGGGGGGCATCGCCACTGATGTAGTCGATCCCGCCATAGGACACGACAGGCCGCTGCACCGCATCCCAGGCTTCGGACGGCACAGGGTGGGTCGGCGAGCCGATGGCCAGCAGATACATCGTGGTTAGCTCGGAATATATGTCCCACCGATTTTTGAGGAAGCCCTGGTCGGGAAGCCAACCCATGGAGAGCGTTTCTCCGCCGTTCATCATCCACTTCCAGTCGATGCGGCGGTAAAACGTAGTCGCCAGCGCCTCGATGCGCGAGTTGCCGGTAAAGTACTGGCGGCAGTGCAACACACCGCAAAGCAACAACGCTGTATCGATAGAAGACAATTCACTGCCAAACAGTCGCTGACCGCTATCGATATCAATGAAGTGGTAAAGAAAACCGTGCTCGTGGGGGCACTCTTCGAGCAGGAACGCCAGCGTTTTTTCCACGCGCTCTTCGCAATCGAGCGGGCGCAGGTAGTTGTACTTAGCCGCGATACACAGAGCGCTCAGGCCAAAGCCAGTGGCCGCAATACTCGATACGCGGCTCAGGGAGCGTCCCTCTACGGGGGCCCGGTCCCGTACCAAGCCACTGCGAGCGCTCGATTCGTTAAAAAAGAAGTCGCAATTGCGGCCCATCATGTCGTCGAGCAGGGCCTCCGCCATTCTCGAGACCTGGGTGAGGGGCCGGTTGATGAAGACGCCCGGTGGATGGGCATACTTTTCGGCTGCCTGACTTTCAGTTTTCGGGGTGGTGGAGGCTGTGGTGGACGGTGCAGCCTGCTCAAGCCCCTCACTGGCGGTGAGAGCGGGTACGGTAAGAGCCAGCGCTCCGGTAGCTCCTGCCTGACGCAAGAGCTGCCTGCGGGTTAATCGTGTCCGGGTCAACGCAGATTTAGTCTCACGGCCAAATTCCGGGTCGGCGCCGCGGCGCCATTTTTGAGTTTAAACCCGGGATTCACGACCGAAATCACCCATAAGGAGTGGGTCGACCGGCTGGTAACGGGCGCATTCCCGAACCCGTTTTGCGGAAGTTGCATCCG
Organism: Acidobacteriaceae bacterium; assembly: GCA_035507705.1. GTDB lineage: Bacteria > Acidobacteriota > Terriglobia > Terriglobales > Acidobacteriaceae > PALSA-350. Next base: position 45,467 of record DATJNV010000061.1, on the reverse strand, counting down.
ATACCATGGAGACGCAATATTGGAGGGGGCAATGAGGCGCAGCCGTTGCGCCAGTCGCATTTGCCCACCGATGGCGTCATAACCTCACCTTTGCCCGAATCCGGGATCAATCCAGGAGGATATTTTGGCTTACGAATTGCCACCACTTCCCTACGACTACGCTGCACTCGAACCGCACATCGACGCAGAAACGATGAAGCTCCACCATGACAAACACCACGCCGCCTATGTCAACAATCTGAACGGCGCCATCGAGAAACATCCGGAGCTTGGCAAGCACTCGCCAGAGGATCTACTACGCAACCTGAACTCCGTCCCCGAGGACGTCCGCGCCGTTGTCCGCAATAACGGGGGCGGGCATGTAAATCACAGCATGTTCTGGGCCATTATGAAGCCCAACGGGGGCGGTGAACCGAGCGGCAAAATTGGCGAGCAGATCAAGAAGGACTTCGGCAGCTTCGCCGATTTTAAAAAGCAATTCAATGAAACCACCGCGAAGCAATTCGGCTCCGGCTGGGGCTGGCTGGTTTTCGAAGGCGGGAAATTGAAGGTTCTCACGACGCCCAATCAGGACAATCCCGTGTCTCAGGGGCACTACCCGATACTCGGCAACGACGTTTGGGAACACGCCTACTACCTCAAATACCAGAACCGCCGCCCAGACTATCTCGCAGCCTGGTGGAACACCGTGAACTGGGATGAGGTAAACAAGCGTTTCGAACACGCGCAGAAAAAATAGGCGGTCCGACGTACTCGCCTACGGCGGTACAGGTACTGAACCACAGTTCCAGGCGAAGCATGGGACCGTTGCTACGAACAGCACCGGTCCCGATTGAATATGCAGTTTCTACGATGACGGCCAGTTTTCCGCAATGAGAGCCAATGCCTGCTCCCGGGTGGTGACGACTCCCTCAAGCTGCGCGTCCTCAGCCAAGGCAATCATTTCTGAGAATTGCGGTCCGGGGTGATAACCGGCGTCGATCAAATCCTTCCCGGTAATCAAGAGGCGGGGGCGAACCTGCTCCTCGGACAAGGTCTCGAAACGCTGCCGGGCGAAATCGTATAGATCGAGCGAACCGTGACTGGCCAGGCAGTCGAGCCTATGCAGTGCGAGATGCTGGTCGAAGTGTTTCAAGCGAAAGAATCGCTTGAGCGTCGATTCTTTCATCCTGCGCACATCCGCGAAGCGCATGTGGTTCGCTATAAGAGACAGGATCTGCTCCGTCTCTTCATTGGGAAAGCGCAAACGGCGGCAGATCTCTCCGGCAATTCGTATTCCGACCTCCACGTGTCCATCGAAGCGAATCCGATCCGGCGCGACACGAAAAGTGGCCGGCTTTCCAATATCGTGCAGCAGGGCTCCCCAAGCCAGAGCTGCCGGACAACGTGCCGGAAGATCCTGCAACAGCAACAGCGTATGCACCCAGACGTCGCCTTCCGGATGGTATTGCGGCGGTTGTGCCACCCCCTTCAGCCTGGCCACTTCGGGAAGCACCTGGACCAGCAGTCCAGTCGCATCGAGTAACTCGAAGGCACGGCGCGCGTGCCCTTCGGTGAGCATGCGGGTCAATTCGTCCCGAACCCGTTCGCGGCTAACCTGGCCGATCTGCGATGCCAGCCTCTCCGTTGCTTTTTCCGTGGCCGGATCCAACTCGAAGGCGAAGCGCGCGGCAAAGCGCACGGCGCGTAACATGCGCAACTTGTCCTCGGTGAACCGCTGGAGCGGATCCCCAATGGCGCGAATCACTCCCGCATGCAGGTCCTGACGGCCGCCGACAAAGTCGAGAACATCCCCACCGACAGGGTCCATCATCATGCCATTGATGGTGAAATCGCGGCGTTTGACATCTTCTTCCGGCGTGGCGGAAAAACGCACCGCATCCGGATGCCTGCCGTCGGAATATGCGCCATCGCTGCGAAAAGTAGCGACCTCGGTCACAATGTCGCCGGTACACACGAGGACCACGCCAAAGTGCGCACCGACGGCGAAGGTCCTTTCGAAGAGGGCAAGCACCTGGTCCGGCAGCGCGCTGGTCGCAACATCGAAATCGTCTGGGGTGCGACCCAACATTAAGTCGCGCACGCAACCGCCAACGAAATAGGCCTGATGACCAGCCGCACGCAAGCGGGTAACAATGTCCGCGGCCGCCTCCCGAACTGCATTGCCTGGCATACCTACTACTATAGAAATGTGAGTCAACCCAATCCGGGCAGCGGCCTGGTTCTGGCCATCGAAAGCTCCTGCGACGAGACCGCGGCTGCAGTTGTGGAGCGCGGACGCTGGATACGCTCAAGCATTGTGGCTTCTCAGATTGCCGTTCACGCCCCCTACGGCGGAGTAGTCCCGGAGCTTGCTTCGCGAGAGCATCTGCGCAATATCGTTCCTGTGGTTCGGCGGGCCGTGGCAGACGCTGGTATAGGCTTCCAGGACCTGGACGCGATCGCGGTTACCGAAGGGCCCGGACTGGCCGGCGCGCTGCTGGTTGGGGTGGCGTATGCCAAGTCGCTGGCCTTTGCGCTGGCAAAGCCCCTGATTGCTGTGAATCATTTGGAAGGCCACATTCACGCAGTTCTGTTAGCGCACAGCCAAACCCTGGATCCTGAAATTCGCTCGCTGGCGCTGGTGGTTTCAGGCGGCCACACACACCTCTATCTGATAGAAGGCGAGAACTATCGAAATGTTGGCGCGACGCTCGATGACGCCGCCGGAGAGGCCTTCGACAAGGTAGCGAAATTGCTCGGCCTTGGTTACCCCGGCGGTCCGTGGATCGATGCGCTTTCCGTTCACGGAGATCCATCCTCGGTCGCATTCACTATGAGCCAGGTCAAGCAGAAGGCTCACCGGCCCGGCGCTTCACCCTCCCGTTTTGCTTTTTCCTTCAGCGGCATCAAGACGGCGGTGTTGCGCTACGTTCAGATACACGAGTTGTACCCGTCGATCGAGCAGCGACGGATAGCCTTGTCGCGCATCTCGCGACCCAAGCCCATGGACGCGCTGACCCTCTGCGATGCCAAGACGCTGGGGCTAATTGCGTCGTTTCAGCGTGCCGTAGTCGACGACCTGAGACGGAAAACATTTCAGGCTGCCGAGTCTTTGGGCGCCGAAAGTATCCTTATTTCCGGTGGAGTCGCGGCGAATCGCGAGTTGCGTACGCGCTTTACGGGGGAAGCGGAGAAGCGTGGTATGCGAATTACATTTCCTTCGGTGGCGCTTTCTACCGACAATGCAGCCATGATCGGGGCTGCCGCATGGCCGAAATTTGTGGCGGGCGGATTCTCATCCCTGAACCTGACGGCGAACGCGTCCCTTGCCCTGGGGAGAAAATGATCCTGAAAATCAGGTCTGCCGGCGAACCCGTCCTGCGGGAACAAGCGAGACCTTTGCGACCGGAGGAAATCCGGCAACCGAGTACGCAGGCACTGATCGACGCCATGCGCGAAACGATGCACGATGCACCCGGGGTCGGTCTGGCGGCACCCCAGGTGGGGGTTTCCCTGCAATTGGCTGTGATTGAGGATCGCGAAGAATTTTTGAAGGACCTGAGTTCGGAATTCCTGGCGGAGAGGGAACGTAAGCCGGTGGCATTCGAGGTGATCATCAACCCGGTCCTCACTGTCGAATCAGAGCCGGAGGTCGAGTTCTTCGAAGGCTGCCTGAGCCTCCCCGGCCTGGTTGCGCTGGTCCCGCGCGCGCGGAAGGTCAAGGTGGAGTGCCTGGATGCACAGGGAAAGCCGCGAGTGATTCGAGCATCCGGCTGGCACGCCCGCATCCTGCAGCACGAGATCGACCATCTGAGGGGTACCCTGTATGTCGACCGCATGCGCAGCGCAAGTCTCTCTTCGGTCGACAATTTCAACCGGCATTGGAAAGGAAAGACGATTTCCGAAATCCGGCGCGTGCTGCACTAGTTGTATTCCTGCCCGGGCTCCGAAGCGCCAGCCCCGGTGGACTGAGATGGCCCGAGAAGCTACCATGAGGACCAGGAATCTGCCAGCAACTGGATGACCATCCGCCTTTTCAACACTCTTTCCAATACTGTCGAAGATCTCAAGCCGTTGGACGGCGAGACGCTGCGAATATACGTCTGCGGGCCCACCGTCTACGACTACGGGCACATCGGCAACTTCCGCACCTTTCTCCAACTGGACATCCTGCGGCGGTTCTGGAAGCAACAGGGGAATAAGATCTTTCACGTCATGAACATAACGGACGTGGATGACAAGATCATCCGCAACGCGGCGGCGGCGCACCTGGAAATCGAGGAATACACCAAAAAGTACGAGCAGGCGTTTTTCCAGGACCTGGATGCGCTAGGGTGCCAACGGCCGGAGATGGTGGCGCGCGCCACGGAGAACATTCCGCAGATGGTAGCCCTAATCCAGCGGCTGGCGGCCAAAAATCTCGCCTACCAGGCTCCGGATGGCTCGTGGTATTTCCGTATTGCTGGTTTTCCGGAATACGGGAAGTTGTCCAAGAAGGATTTCTCGGCGATCACGGACGGCGCCCGGGTAGACCTGGATGAGTATGACAAGGATTCAGCGCGAGACTTCGCACTGTGGAAGGCAGCTAAGCCGGGAGAAAAAGAGTGGAATACGAAACTCGGCTGCGGCCGACCTGGCTGGCACATCGAATGTTCCGCCATGGCCTTGAGATACCTGGGTGAGAGTTTCGACCTGCACGCAGGGGGAGAAGACCTGACGTTCCCGCACCACGAGAATGAGATTGCGCAATCGGAATCCGCCACCGGCAAGACCATGGCGTATCACTGGATGCACGTGCGATTTCTGCTGGTGGACGGCCGGAAGATGTCTAAATCCGAGGGCAACTTCTTCACACTGCGGGATTTGTTGCTGAAAGGGTATAAGCCTTCCGCGATTCGCTTCCTGCTTGTCTCGGTCCCCTACCGTCATCCGCTGAATTTCACCCTGGAGGGCCTGACGGAATCTGCCAGCGCCGTGGACCGGGTACGCACCTTTGCCCAGCGAGTTCGCACTGGAACCTGGTCCCCGGGGCTGAATCCCGAGCTGGAGGCCCAGACAGCTAAGGCGCAGCAGAATTTTTGTGCAGCCCTTTCGGACGACCTGAACACCTCGGAGGCGAGGGCGGCGATCTTCGATCTTGTTCGCGCGGGAAACATTGCGGCCGACTCAGGCAGGCTGCTGGCCGGAAATGTACCAGGAATCACAGAGACTCTGCGGCGATTCGACGAGGTCTTTGCCGTGCTTGAGGACCGTGATGCGGAGATCGCGCGCGCCGCGCTGCAATGGGCGCACGACGAAGGCCGAGCCGACGAGGCAGCGCCTGAACTGGTAGCGGCATATTCAATCAGCGATCAGCAGGTGGACGCCCTGATGGCGGAACGGGAGCGTGCCCGGCGAAGCCGCAATTTTGCGCGCGCCGACAGTATCCGGAATGAGCTGGCCGGGTACGGAATTGTGATCGAGGATTCCAAGGAAGGCGCACGCTGGAAGCGAAAATAAGCCGCATCGCAACCGAATGAGCAATGAAGCGATGCCGTTTCCCGTCCCGGTACCCCGCCCGCGCCGAGCGCGGCGACCTGAATCCAGGCCGTGGTACCCTGATGGTGCAAGGAAACCTGATTATGTGGGTGGAAAACCAGAGACCGTGCCATCTGCTTACCGGCTCCTGCCCCATGCCGCGCCTGCGTCCCGCTGGCACTCGACCTAGTCTCTTCGGCGGCGACTAGCTTTTTCTCCGCCGAAGCTCTGCCCTGCCTCCGATCGCTTCGCGGTCGATTGACTCGTCTCGAAACACGCCGAGAAAGCAGAGAGAACTATATGCAAAACAATGGTCAGCAAAGCAGCGCCATCCTTGCCCAATACGGGCCGAAAATCAATGGTTCCCTACCGGGACCGAAAGCCAGAGCAATCGTCGCCGAGGACGAGCGATACGTCTCTCCCAGCTACACACGCTCTTATCCCCTGGTAGCCAAGCGGGGGCGCGGGGTAAGGGTCGAAGATGTGGACGGGAACGAGTTTTTAGACTTCGCCGCGGGGATCGCCGTGGTTTCGACCGGACATTGTCATCCCGAGGTGGTTGCGGCGATCCAGAAACAGGCGGCGGAGCTTATCCATATCTCCGGGACCGACTTCTATTACGAACACATGATTACACTCGCCGAGCGGCTCTCGGCGGTGGCCCCTATGCCCGGACCGCACCGTTTCTACTACGGAAACTCGGGCGCGGAAGCGATCGAGTGCGCAATGAAGCTGGCTCGCTACCACACCGGGCGGCAGCAGATCATTGCCTTTTTCGGCGCCTTCCATGGGCGCACCATGGGGGCACTTTCGCTCACTGCTTCCAAACCGCAGCAACGGCGACGTTTCTCCCCGCTGGTTCCCGGGGTGACGCATGTCCGCTACCCTTACGCCTATCGGGGATGCAGTGGAGGTCCGCAGGAGGAGGAGCGCTTTGCTCTGGACTGCGCGCGCTACATCGAAGAGAAGCTCTTCAAGACGACACTTCCTCCGGAAGAAGTGGCGGCAATCTTCGTAGAGCCTATTCAGGGAGAGGGCGGTTATGTCGTCGCTCCCGATATCTTCATGCAGGAGCTACGCCGCATCTGCGACAAGCACGGAATTCTGCTGGTGGTCGACGAGGTGCAATCCGGTGCGGGACGGACAGGCAAATGGTGGGCGGTGGAACACTCCGGCGTGCAGCCGGACATGGTTTGCATCGCCAAAGGCATAGCCTCGGGAATGCCGCTCGGCATCTGCATGACGCGGGCGGAACTGATGAACTGGATTCCCGGATCCCATGCGTCCACTTTTGGCGGCAACCCGGTAGCAATCGCGGCGGCGCTGGCTACCATGGACATCCTCGAACGCGAGGGCATTGCGAATTCGGCAAAGATGGGCGAGCTTTTCTTTTCGCGGCTGCGGCAGTGGCCATCCAGGCATCCTCTGATCGGAGAAGTGCGCGGTAGAGGACTGATGGTCGGAGTGGAAGTTGTGAAGAGTCAACAGTCCCGTGAGCCGGCTCCGGCTCTCCGCGACCGCATCGTTTCACTGGCCTTTGAGCAGGGTCTTCTCCTGCTCGGATGCGGCGAGACTTCGATCCGCCTAGCGCCCCCCTTGATCATCAATCAGCACGAGGCCACGATTGGTCTCGATATTTTCGAGAGGTGTCTGACTCAGGTGGAGCAGGAGCATGCGCAAGCATCCAGCTTCGCCTCAGCCGCTATCTAGAGATTTCCTGAGCATGGCTTGCTTTCTGCAGCCATGCTCAGGCACTTGTGCGAAATTCTCCAGGGGCAGCAAACCGGTTAAATTAAGCTGGAGGATCCGGAGAATCCCCCGTGCAGGCTGCAGGTATACACCACCTTGAGCTCACGCTTCTCTTCCTTGTGCTTCTGGTCGCCGGACTGACCACGCTGGCACAACGCTTCAAGATCCCTTATCCAATTGTTCTCTTCATCGGTGGCGTGGTGCTTTCCTTGCTGCCCCGCCTGCCCGAAATTGCACTGAATCCGGATGTTGTCTTCCTGGTGGTTTTGCCTCCTCTTCTTTACGTCGGCGGTTTCAACACATCGTGGCGCGACTTTCACCACAACATCGTCAGCATCCTGATGCTGGCCTTCGGGCTGGTAGGGTTTACTGTGCTTGGAATTGCGTTGGGGACAGCATGGCTGATTCCAGGTTTCGACTATCGGCTAGGCGCGGTTCTTGGAGCGGTGGTTTCGACCACCGACGCCATCGCGGCTACCGCAATCGCGAAACGCCTCGGCCTCCCGCGCCGGATTGTCGACATACTCGAAGGCGAGAGCCTGGTCAACGACGCCAGCGGATTGCTCGCTCTTCAGTTTGCTGTCGCTCTTGTGGTGTCGGGGCACCGTCCGGGTCCGGGTTTAGCCATGCTGGAATTGATGTGGCTAGTCGCCGGTGGGATCTCGATTGGGCTTTTTGCGGCGTTTGTCATACACCGGGTGTCTCTCGAAATTACGGATTCCCCGGTGGAAATCACACTTTCCCTGGCCACACCGTACATGGCGTATCTCGCGGCCGAGGGAATTCACGCCTCGGGCGTGCTTTCGGCCGTGGTCTGCGGCCTCTATCTGGGACGAAAGAATTCCGAAGTGTTATCGATCAATGCACGATTGGAAAGCACCGCGGTTTGGAAGACGCTCGAATTCGGACTGAACGGACTCATCTTCATCCTCATGGGGCTGCAGCTTCGGCTGGTCCTGGGTGGTATCCACAACCTTTCGGCGAGCCAACTTATCCGGTATGGTGTTACGTTCGCAGTGCTCGTCGTAGCACTCAGAATCATATGGGTGTATCCGGGCGCAACGATCGCCGCCTGGATTCGGCGCCACCTAATGCATCAGCCGGAAGCGCCTCCCAGCAGGAAGCAGGTCTTCATCGTGGCCTGGACAGGCATGCGCGGGGTGCTGGCATTAGCCGCAGCTATTTCATTGCCAACTGTAGTGCAGGATGGCTCCCCTTTCCCGCAAAGAAATCTCATCATCTTTCTCACGTTTTGTGTGATCTTCGCCACCCTGGTTCTCCAGGGACTCACTCTGCCGTCGGTGATCCGGAAACTCGGTCTCGCCGTGGGCGCCACAAACCTGGAAGAGCGGCAAGCTCGCCTTTTGATTCTGAACACGGTGCTGGACTATCTCCGGGACCTGGCGCGGCATGCAAAGTCAGACCACGCAGGGATTTATGAAGACATGATCCGGCACTACCAGACGCGGGCCACGCTGGTCGAAGCGGGTGGGGAACAAATACAACCGGAGCGCGAACTGGCGTTAGCCCGTTATGAACGCAATCTTGGGCAGGAGCTTCGGGCGTTGGAACGTTCCACAGCGGTGATGCTGCGGAACGAAGACAAAATCAATGATGAGTTGCTCAGAACTATCGAGCGAGAACTGGACCTTAGCGAGGCGCGCTTCCAGAATACCTAACGCTTCTCAGCTCCCTTGACCCAAATGATCCCTGCGGCAAAGAACACACAGGCGACAGCGAGCGCCAGGACTGCATGGGGCTTATTGCCATAGTGAACGGCTACGGCAGCATCGATCCACCAAACTACCGCGCCTACGAACCAAATAAAGGAGAAATTCCTCATTCGCATCGAGGCTACCTCAATGGCGCGGATTCACAATGCGACAACTCTTTGAGATTCCGTTACTTTGGGAATCGCATTGCAAACCTCGGTTCGAACCCGCCTATTTTTATTCTAGAACTAATTTGAATTCGGGGTTTTTCCAGAGGGCCGGCGTTTCACCCAAACCCTTTCAGCCGCAGGGTGCCCGAGAGTAAACCGCCCAGCAGTAGTCTCTATGGAAACGGTCTGATCGTAGTTTTTTTGGAGTACATTGACGCGGCCATCGGGTGCGATGCCGGATTGGTGCAAAAAAAGCAGCAGCTTCGGATCGCGTTCATAAAGGCTTACCACTGTGTATGCAAAGCCTTCACGGGCATCCGAGAGCAACAGCAGACCCCGCTTGCTGCGCTGTTCCGGACTTTCCGGCAGCACCGAGTTGCCGTGGGGACAGGTTCCTTTCGAGCCCAGTTTTTCCAACAGCTTGGCCTCAAACGCAGAAGACACGGCATGCTCCAGCCTTTCCGCTTCGTCATGCACCTCGTACCACTCCATACCAAACATCTCCGCCAACATGCGTTCAATCAGGTGATGACGCAGCGCGGTCCGGTAGGCAGTCTCTTTGCCTTTCGCAGTGAGGCGGACGATTCCGTCCGGCTTTACTTCGAGATAGCCATCCCGTCGCAAGCGCTTGAGCGCCATAGTAACCGCGGGGGGCGAAACGGAGAGCCAATGTGCCAAAGTCGCCGGAATGACAGCCTGCCCCTCACTCTCCGCCTCGAGAATGGCCTTTAGATAGTCTTCCTTCGATATGGTGATCGGAGTTTTCACGTCTGAACAGTTTAGCCGTTCGGCCATGCCAGGTTCACGATTCTTCGCAGATTAGGCGCGTTCAACATGCTTTGAACAAAACTCGAGGCGAATGGAAGCAAAATGCGCTCTGCCGACTGCATCCCACGCTATGTTGATTGATATCGATATTCTAAGTTCTTTGTAAGTAGGAGGGAATGCAGGATCGTAATGTGACGTTTATTACGGTGTAACTCTGCGTATCTATTTTCACTTCTCAGGCTTAATTCAAATGAAATGAACAGACGAGCACTGAAAACGTTGCAAAATTCGACATATCAATGCCTTACCTCTCCGTGTTACAGTTGCGCCCTCAGCGCTGGAGATGAGTGGAACTCGAAGTAAGCAAGGAGTAGGATGGAGCTGCGAAGTTAACAGCTTCATGCGAACCAATTGCGTTCCCTGTCCCCCTCGGCAGTTAACAGAACAAGACATATGGGTCCTGTTTCCCTACCCACAGCGTTAAGCGTGGAGGACATCGTGAAGGCTCTTTCTGTTAACCGCGTATCGGCTTTCGAGGCGCGGCAATTGAACGACTCCCTGCCGGATCAAGCGCCAGCAAACGACATTCGTCGTGACAGTCCCGACAGATCATTGGTATCAGTCATTGTCCCTTGCTATAACGGAGCCGCCTTTCTCGAAGTTGCTTTGAGAAGCGCACTGGAACAAAGCTACCGCCAAGTGGAAGTGATCGTCATCGATGACGGATCGACGGATAACAGTCCTGAAATCGCGCGGAAACTTCCGGTTCGCTACATCCGCCAGCAGAATCGCGGGTTGGCGGAGGCGCGCAACGCCGGTATCCGTGAGAGTAAAGGCGCATATGTTGTTTTTCTGGACGCCGACGATCGTCTAAAGCCAGAAGCCATCGAGACCGGGGTCAGGGCGCTCGAACTTCGGCCGGAGTGTGCGATGGCTGTAGGCGATCATGTGTTCATCTCGGCCGATGGCAGCTTTTTAGGCCATTCGACCAAGGTGGATCCCGGTGACTGCCATTACGAGGCTCTGTTAAAGAGCAACTTCATCGAAATGATCTCCTCGGCCCTGTTCCGGCGCCGCATATTTGACGAGGTCGGCGGGTTCAATTCCACCCTTCCCGTATCGGAAGACTACGAACTTTACCTGCGCATTGCCCGATTACGCCCCATGTGTTGCCATCCGGTTGTGGTCGCCGAATACCGGAGGCACAAAGGAAATATATCGCTCGACGCAGAACGGATGCTGACCACCACCCTGCAGGTTTTGAAAGAGCAGGAGCGCTACATCGGGGATGACGCCAGGCGGCAACAGGCTTATCGTGAGGGCATACGAACATGGCGTAGACAATACGGGCGTCAACTTGCGGCGGAGCTGGCGCGTTCATTTTCCTCCCTCGATATGGACCCTCTGCGACGCAAGCTTCGCCTCCTGGCCGATAATTACCCCCAAGGGCTGCTGTTGGCAGTACTGTTGCGCGCAATTCCGGCCCTCGCCCAGCGCAATCCGATCACGAACTCCGGCCGCCAGGAACCAGTCCCGGCTCGTCGCGTCGAACCCGATCCCCTTCGGCGGGCTGTCAGCAGCTTGATAGCAACACGAAATGAGACGATATCTCAGGTTTCTGTCTCCAGACCGACGCAAACATTATCCCGGTAAGTAAGGCGGGTTACCGCCGGAAAGCCCACGGGTAATTCCCAGACTAAAGTTGTTTTCGGATTTCCTTAATTATGTAGTTTAATGATGGCAGCGCGGCCGAGCCGCGCGGCAAGTTTACTGTTGTACTTTTCGACTGCGGCCTGATCGCAGAAGAGTCTTGGTCATAACGCTCGTGCACTCCCCCGCGCGGCGAATCAACTTCCCCGAAACCTTTGATACTTTGTGCACTTGCACTTCATTCTGTCCTTGGAGTACCTAGTGAGCGCCGTCGCTTTCGACCTTCCTGGCTGTTCGCGGTCACCCATTTCCGGGAACCGCCCGATCCCGCTGAGCCTCAATCCGTTGGTGTCGATCATCATTCCCTGCTACAACGGCGAACCATACCTCCAGGAAGCCATCGAGAGCTCGTTGACCCAGACCTACCAACATGTGGAAGTCGTGGTCATAGACGACGGCTCAACCGATGGCAGTTCTGTCATTGCGGAGAAGTATCCGATTCGCTATATAAGACAGGAAAATCGTGGTCTGACAGCCAGCCGGAACCGTGGGATTCGGGAGAGCCGAGGCAGCTACATCGTATTTTTGGACGCGGACGACCGCCTAAAACCAGAGGCGATCGAGACAGGCCTAAGGGTGCTGGCGGAAAATCCTGATTGCTCCATCACAGTCGGCGATCATCTGTTCATCTCCGAAGATGGTTCCCAGCTGGCCAATTCCCGTAAGACATGCTTGCAGAAATCGCACTACGAAGCACTTCTCAGGAGTAATTTTGTTGAAATGATCTCCTCTGTCCTCTTTCGCCGCAGCGTGCTGGAGGAGGTTGGGGGGTTCGATACGCGCCTACGAGTGGCAGAGGACTACGACCTTTATTTACGAATTGCCAGAGACTATGCGATCTGCTGCCACTCCGCCGTGGTTGCGGAGTACCGTTTGCACCAGACAAATGTCTCCCGTAATTCCGAACTGATGCTAACCACGACCCTGCAGGTTCTGGGCCGGCATGCACGATATATTCGCGGTAATGCGCGGCAAATTCTCGCGTTTCTCGAGGGGGTTCGAACCTGGCGCAAGCAATATGGCCGCCAGTTGGCTACGGAGCTGGCTCGCTCCAGTTGCACTTTGCACGCCGGCAACCTGCGAAGAAAGCTTCTGCTTCTCCTTGAGCACTACCCGCAGGGATTCATCCTGCTCCTTTTGCTGCGCCTCATGCCGGAGCTGGACAAGCGAAATGTGAGGTTGAGCCTGGTAGCCAAGAACGAGAAGCCGCAGGCGCAGGGATTCCATGTATGGTCCAATGCGTCGAAACCGCACTCCTCGAAGGCGGCGGCTCGTCTGGATCCTATTGCGAGGTGAGATTGCCAGGAATGACCGGTCAGCTCGGCGAAAGGCAATTGACACCCTGAGGAAATCCCAATCAACGTACCCCAGAACATCCCGTTCCGAAGCGGCCTGAAAAAGACGGCAAAACGGCTTCACCGTTTGCGTACCCTCTTTCAGAAGAAGGCGATGATCCTGGTGTACCATCGGGTGGCCGAGGCCAACGTGGATCCCTGGGCCCTGGGCGTCAGCCCAGGACATTTTGCCCAGCAGTTACAGGCTCTCAGGGCGATTGCCAGCCCAATTTCGCTGCAGGAACTGGTGAACGCAAAGTCGGACCGAGATCTTCCGCCCCGGCCGGTTTGCGTCACATTCGACGATGGCTATGCCGACAACCTTTATGCCGCGAAACCTGCTCTCGAGGCCTACCAGGTACCGGCAACGGTGTTTATTACACCGGGATATCTCGACGTGGCGGAAAATCTCTGGTGGGATGAGCTGGCCAAGCTGATCCTGGACCCCAAAACAAGGCAGGAAGAAGTAAGCTTCAGCCTAAACGGGCAACACTATGCCTATGTTTTTCCTCCGTCGGCCGAAGACCGAGCCGACGGCGATCCGAATGCCAAGTGGCGCGCCTGGGAAGCTGTGCCGGGACCGCGGCAGAGCGCCTATCTGGCCGTTTACGAAATGCTGGTGAAATTACCCGATTTGAAACGCGAGGAGGCGATGGAACAACTGCGCAGGGGTGCTACCTACCCGGATCGCCAGCAACATCGCTGCCTTACCGAGGATGAGTTGCGGGAGCTTGCTTCGGGAGAGCTGGTAGAGATCGGCGCCCATACGCTGACTCACCCCGTGCTCTCCCAACTTCCGCCTGATCAGCAACAGCACGAAATTGGAGGCAGCAGGCGACGGTTAGAAGCACTGATAGGAAGGAACATTACCAGCTTCGCCTATCCTTACGGCAAAAAGATGCATTACACCAGTGAAACGGTGAAGACGGTGAAGGCCAACGGGTTCTCCTGCGCCTGCTCGAACTTTGGTGGCCTGGTGACGCGCATTTCCGATCGCTTCACATTGCCCCGATTTCAACCCATGGACTGGGATGGAGACCGGTTCGCCGACGTAGTGGAGAATGGCTGGTACCGGGACTAAGCAATCAGTATTGGCAACGGACAGCGGGCCGGAGACAATGGAACGCATGCTTGGGCTGCGATTGCTGGAGAAAATCGTCCACGCGAGTGACTCCCTCGCGCTTCGCCTGGGTAGAGAACAGCCGCCACATCTGGAGTTGGGACGCCAGGGCGAAGAGGCCGCTTTCTTTCACCTGCGCCGGCTGGGCTACACGGTCGTAGCGCGCGGCTGGCGCAGCGGCAAGGCCGCGGGCGATCTTGACCTCGTCGCCTGGGAAGGCAATACGCTCTGCTTTGTTGAGGTAAAAACACGCAGCAGCCGCAGTGTGGCCACTGCCGAGTCCGCCGTCGATCAAGACAAAATCCGGGCACTCCGGCGTCTCGCACGCCAGTATCTGCTGGCGCTCCGGGACACTCCCGACCAGGTTCGCTTCGATGTATTGTCGATTTATTTCGTGGGTCAAAGGCCAGCGGAGATCGAACTCTTCCGTGGGGCATTCGATTGGCATTGAAAGGAGCCGCACGATGATGAACCGGCGGCAGATGATTTCCGGAATGGCGGCTGCCACCGCGATGGCGGCTGTCCCAGCCTGTTTTTCCTCGACCACACTGACGCACAAGGAGCGCGTGGATCGCGCCTTACTGGGACAGGATGTCGATCGTCCGCCCTTCAGCTTCTGGCACCATTACAAGCGGCCCACCGCGCAGCTCGAGGCGCAGGATCATCTTGCGTTTCACCGCCGGTACAACACCGACTTTGTCAAAGTCATGAATGACTTCGATTACCCTCGGTCGACCACGGGCAGGTGGTATGAGCTGAAGCCTCTGAAAACCCCATACCCAAAACAGCTGCATACCCTCGAACTGGTTCGCGATGGCCTGAACGGTGACGCTTACTTCATCGACACCCTATATGGTCCATATATGACCGCGATGTTACTGGTTGCGGCGGAACCTCAGTTCGCAAGGGAAAAAGGTGGTGAGGACCGAAGCGATGTGATCAAGCATATTCACACTTTTCAGAAAGAGAATCCCGCAGCGTGGGAACAAGCAATGGAAGCCATCACGCAGTCGACAATCAACCACATTCGCCGATCGCAAGAGATTGGCTGTTCGGGAACCCTGGTCAGCATCTTCAATGCCACGAGCAAATTTGGATCGGTCTCCGATTATGAACGCTACAGCAAGTCATACGATCAGCGCGTGCTGACGGCCCTCGCGGACACCAGGCTAACGCTGCTTCATTTGCATACACTGGAAAAGCCTTACCTGGATCAGTTCCGCGGTTTCCAAGCGCCGGTCATCAACTACTCGGTTAAGACCAGTGGGATTCCCATCACTGAGGTGCGCGAGATTTATTCGCAACCGATCGCGGGCGGAGTAGATGAGGTGGATTTCGATCGGCTGACGACGGAAGAAATCCGCAAACAGTGGACGCTGGCCCGAGAGCAGGCGGGGAGTAAATACATTATTACTCCCGGGTGCTCCGTTCCGGACGCGTCAACGGATGCCGAGCTTGCCCGGATGGTTAAGGCCGTTGGGGCTTAGCTAATTCCAGGGTGTAGATATCGACCAACAGCCGCGGAATCCCACTCAAGCCAACAAACACCGGGCTTGGGTGGGACACCCGTCATTCGTTGTGAAAGCTGATTACCAATGCGCTCATGTACCGGCTCCGGGTTATTTGGCGTCTTCGTATTCTTCGTGCCAGGCCATTTGGATGGCTTCGAGCTTGGGCTCATTGGACTTTGCGGGATCGTCGGCAAAGCCCTCAAGTTCGGTTACGTATTTGTGGAGGTCGGTAAAGCGCACCGTAAAGGGATCGAGGTCCGGGAATTTTTCCTGCAGCAGGATTCCGATCTCTTCCGCGTCATTCCAGGTAATTTCACGCGCCATGATTTACTTCCCTTCCGACATGGTGAGGGGCTTTCCTTCGGAAACGTAGTTTCGATTCCACTTGGGAATCTCCACCACGTAGGTTCCGGGCTTGGTGATTACGGCCTGGCAGCCGAGGCGGGAGTTGAGCTGCTGATCCGCCGCCATATCTAACCGGTCGAGTTCATCATCATCCGCGGGGCTGAGATCATCGGCGCCTTCCTTAGTCCATATATGGCAGGTCGTGCAGGCACAGACACCGCCACAGGCGTGGTCGAGAAAAATATCGAAATGCTCCGCGACGTCCAGAAAAGACATTGGTTTTCCATGGTGTCCGTAAGGCAAAGTGCCGAATTCGAACTCGACGGTGCGGCCTTCAGGAAGGAATGTAACGCGGACCATATTGTCACTCATGCGTTTGCCACTACTTTCTATCAATGAAACTCTGCCTGTGCGATGGGGTGCGGAGCAGCCGGCCCCTGGCCTAATTTGTCATCCGCCGATTGCATGGTTTGACCTTTGATCGCGCTGGCAACCGCCGCGTCCATCATCAATTCCGCAAAACGGTGGGTAGCTTTGTCCAACGCTTCGGTTCCGGCGCGCAGGGCCTGCAGATCATCGCCCTGCCTCAGTACCGCAAGCTCTGCGCTGAGCGAGCCGATTTCAGCCCTCTCGTCCGGTTGCAACAACTGCCAGGCCGGGTGAGACGGAGCTTTCTCCACCGCGTTCAGAATGGTATCAGCTTCGTTCCGGGCTTCGACCAACTGGCGAAGATGGATGTCCGCTTCGGCGTGATCGAAGGACTCGAGAATCATCGACTCCACCTGCTCGTCGGTCAACCCGTATGCCGGTTTCACCGATACTTCCGCCTGCTTGCCGCTGCGCAGTTCGACCGCGGAGACATTCAGAATGCCGTTGGCATCGATCAGGAATTTCACTTCTATGCGCGGCATGCCGGCGGTCATGGGCGGTATTCCCTTGAGATCGAACCGGGCGAGTGAGCGGCAGTCTTTTGCCATTTCGCGCTCGCCCTGCACGACGTGGATGGCGACATTGGTCTGCCCATCCACTCCGGTCGTGAAGGACTCCGCCGCGGACGCGGGGATGGTGGAATTGCGCTGAATGATTTTGGCGACGACGCCGCCCAGAGCCTCGATCCCGAGAGAGAGGGGAGTGACATCGAGGAGCAGCATGTCCTCGGTGGCCTTCGATCCGCCAGACAGGATATGGGCTTGAACAGCAGCGCCGAGAGCGACGACTTCGTCCGGATTCAGCTCGGTGCGCGGCTGCTTGCCACGGCGCGGGAGCTCAAATACTTCACTCACCTGACGCTGCACCAGAGGGATACGAGTGGAACCACCGACCAGAACCACTTCGTCGACCCGGTCCGGAGTGAGCTGCGCATCCCGCAGCGCATCCCGGCAGGGCCCGATGGTGCGGGCGACAATGGATTGAATCAGCTGCTCAAACTGCTCGCGGGAGATTTCACGCTGATAGCGCTTCCCCAGCGGGAGCTCGACGTCGATTCGTGCCAGCGGCTGCGACGAAAGCGTGATCTTGGCGTCGATCATCGCTTTGCGGATGGCCTGAATGGCTTCCGGATTCCGACGCAAATCGGTACCTGTATCGCCGGCAATATCATCCAATGCAATTGCGATCAGCAGGTTGTCGATGTCATCGCCGCCCAGGTGCGTATCGCCATTGGTGGCGATGACCTCAAAGATTCCCTCGTGCAGCTTGAGAATGGAAATGTCGAAGGTTCCGCCACCGAAGTCGTAGACAGCGATCAGACCTTCCTTCTGGCGATCGAGGCCATACGCCAGGGCGGCTGCAGTTGGTTCATTCACCAGGCGCAAAACCTCAAGACCAGCCATGCGGCCAGCGTCTTTCGTCGCCTGCCGCTGCGCGTCATTGAAGTAGGCCGGAACGGTAATTACCGCCTGGGTCACAGGAGCGCCAAAGTATCGCTCTGCGTTTCGCTTGAGCTGGCGCAGGATGTGCGCAGAGATCTCGGGCGGTGTGAACTCGATATCGGCAAGGCGAATGCGCAGTACTTCGCCGGGCTGAATATTATCCACCAGCCGGAAGGGAAAGAACTTCAATTCTTCCGTGACATCTTCCACGCCGCGGCCCATCAGGCGCTTCACCGAATAGATGGCCCGCTCCGGTGCTTGAATAAGAGTGTTGCGCGCACCGTTGCCGACAAGCGTTGCAGGCCTCGCGCTCTCACGAGCCGGGCCCAGTGCAACTACCGACGGAACCAGATTCAGGCCGTCTTCGCCTGGAATGACCACGGGCTTGTCCCCTTGCATGAAGGCGACGAGCGAGTTGGTGGTGCCCAGGTCGATACCGACCACGCGTTCATTCGCCATTAAGACCCTCCCAGGGTTTCATTTACATCGCGCACCAGATTCTGCAAATAACTACGGCGCTGCAGCAGCGCGGTCATTGCTTCTTTGGCGGCGGCCTTTCCGGCTTCGTCACGCTGATCCCAGGCGGCATCCCAGCCTGACCAGAGAGAACGCATTTGCTCGTCGACTGAGCTCAGCTGGGCAACGAATTGAGTTCGGGCGGTCTCGAGATCACGGCGCAATTGCGGATCATCTTCGCCCATCTTCTGATTCTGGCGCAGCTCTTCCAGCTGCATATTCAACTCGAAGACCTCTTCCAATAGATCGGGCGGCACCTTGGATGGATTCAGATTGCCGGGTCCACGTGGGTCTTCGAGTTCCACGCCTTCCAGGCGCAGAAGATACTTGGTCCGCTCCACGGGATTCTTGAGAGTGCGGTAAGCGTCGTTCAGCAGAGAAGCCTGCGCCAGGCTCCAGTTCTGCTCCAGCTGCGAAGCCCGGGCATGTACATCCGGGTGCAGTTTTCTGCTGTAGCGGTAGAACTGTTTTTCCAATGCCTGCAGGTCCAGGTTGAGCTTGGAAGCCAGGCCGAACATGGCGAAGTAGTCAGCCTGCTGTGGCGGCTGCACCTTGCCGCACGAGGCACAAAAAGGCTGACCGCCCGCGACCTCCTGGCCGCAGGACCAACACTTAGCCGGCGCACTGATTCCTTCTACAGTTTGCATAGGGCAACACGGACCGCGGCGCATTTGCAGGCCGCGGGAAAACAGGTTTGTGGCGCTACCGCCTGCAAGACGTAGCCAGCCTTCTCATCACAGATACAGCATCTGGCGCCTCGCTCGGTGCTTCGTCGCGTTTTCACGCGGCCTGCTACGCCGAAAATGATGAACCGCAACCGCAGGACTTGGTCGAGTTGGGATTGATGAAATTGAATCCCTGCCGCATCAGAGTCTCCTCATAGTCGAGGATCATGCCGTGCAGGTAGATGAACGACTTAGGATCGACGAAGACACGAACGTCTTCGAAGTTGTAAATGCGGTCACGCTCCCGAGGTTGCGAATCGAAGCGGATGTTGTAAGACAAACCAGAACAGCCGCCGCCCTGGATACCGAGGCGGAGTCCCCCCTGTTCGGGGGAGACTCCCTCTTTAGCCATGGCAATGCGAATGCGCTTCAGAGCACGTTCTGTAATCTGAATGCCCTTCTGGTTCGGGGCTGCATTCTCCGCATTGAGGACCGACAGTTCCATCTTGTTTTCTTTAGTGGGCAACCGCTGCCGGAGCTTCCGCGGACTCGGCCACCCCGTTCTTCTTCTTCCAGTCACCAATCGCTGCCCGGATCGCGTCTTCAGCGAGAACCGAGCAGTGAATCTTCACGGGCGGCAAAGCCAGTTCCCTCACGATGTCAGTGTTCTTGATCTGCAGCGCCTCCGACACCGTCTTACCCTTTACCCACTCGGTTGCAAGCGAAGAGGAAGCGATGGCCGAACCACAGCCGAACGTCTTGAACTTCGCCTCTTCAATGACCTGGGTTTCCGGATTGACCCTGATTTGCAGACGCATTACGTCGCCGCATTCAGGAGCGCCGACCAGACCCGTACCCACTTCGGACTGGGTCTTGTCCAACTGGCCTACGTTCCGTGGATTGTTGTAGTGGTCAATTACCTTATCGCTGTATGCCATGAATTTCTCCTCAAATCGTTTGAATGCGTCTCAGTGTACCTGCCACTCAATCTTCGATATGTCGATGCCCTCTTTGACCATTTCATAGAGGGGTGAAAGTTCGCGAAGCTTCTGCACTACGTCGATCACTTTATCAGCCACATAATCAACTTCTGCTTCAGTGTTGAAACGGCCTAACCCGAACCGGATGGAACTGTGGGCTACGTCATCGCCCAGGCCCAAAGCCTTCAGTACATATGATGGCTCAAGCGATGCAGAGGTGCAGGCTGAGCCACTGGAAACCGCAACGTCATTGATCCCCATGAGCAGCGATTCGCCTTCGACATAGACGAAGCTGACATTCAGGTTTGCGGGCAAGCGGTGCTCCATCGAGCCATTCACGTGGACGTAGTCCAGGTTGCTGAGCAGCTTGTCCTTCAGTTTGTCGCGAAGTTTACCCAGACGCCCGGCCTCGGACGCCATTTCCTGCCCGGCTATCTCGCACGCCGCACCCAGACCGACGATGCCCGGCACATTCAGGGTACCGGACCGCATGCCGCGCTCGTGCCCGCCACCGTCAATCTGCGCTGAGATCTGGACCCGCGGATTACGACGCCGCACGTACAGGGCACCACATCCCTTCGGGCCGTAAATCTTGTGAGCAGTCAGGGACAGGCAATCGATGTTCATCGAATTGACGTCGACCGGAACTTTGCCCACTGCCTGGACCGCGTCCGTATGGAAGATGACGTTGCGCTCGCGACAAATCTTGCCTATTTCCGCAACCGGCTGCAGAACACCAATCTCATTGTTGGCCGCCATGATCGTAACCAGGATGGTTTTGTCATCGATGGCCCGTTTGAGGTCTTCGAGATCAATCAGCCCATCTGCCTTTACGGGAAGGTAGGTGATGCGATAGCCATACTTCTCCAGGCGCTTACACGAATCCAGCACGGCTTTGTGCTCGGTCACCTGGGTGATGATGTGGTTGCCACGCTCGCGGTACATCTCCGCGATGCCTTTGATGGCGAGGTTGTTGCTCTCGGTCGCGCCGGAAGTAAAGATGATTTCCTTGGCACTGGCGCCGATTAGCCTCGCCACCTGTTCACGAGCATGCTCGACTGCCCGCTCAGCCTCCCATCCGAAGGAATGATTGCGGCTGGCTGCGTTTCCGAACTTAGCTGTGAAATAGGGCATCATCGCTTCGAGAACACGGGGATCCATCGGCGTAGTCGCGTGGTCGTCCATGTAAATTGGCAGCTTGACGTTTGCCGGCGCCTTGACTTCGGTCTCAACGGTGCTCATTTAACTCTCCTGCTTCCATCTTCTTAGAACTTGTTAGCGGCCCAGGCTGACCAGCATCGACTCTGCCGGCTTGCCGTGAAATTTGCGGGTGGGCTCGGGCTCACACAGGTCAGACACCCGAATTGCTTTCAGTACGCCGGAGATACTCTCGTTTACCTTGCGCAGGGGCTCCCGGACTGTACAACTGTCCGTCAGGTCACACCCACGCGGACCGGTCTCGCACGAAGTGATAAAGAGCGGTCCATCGATGGCGCCGATCACCTCGAATGCCGTGATTTCCTCGGGCGGGCGTGATAGCGCATATCCGCCATTCGTCCCGGCGTGCGAGCGCAGCAGGCCTACCTTGGTCAGCCGCTGCAGAATCTTGGCCAGCAACTGGGGCGGAATCCCGTACGCCTCGGCTATGTCCTTTGCGCTCAGGGACGGCATGTCGGGTCGCTCGGCCAGGAACTTCAGGGCCATCAAGCCGTAATCCGCCTTCTTGGTTAGCCTTAGCATTCCTGCTTTACCTGAGATGCAATTGCGACCGCGTCGGTCGCATATTCAGTATACGATCGAGTCGCCGACAACCACAACTCAGTCCTGGCGAGCCGGAAACCGGGGTATTACGCAACTCTTACACCATCCAGGGCAGCCGAGCGTTAAGCTGTACCGGGGAGTGCGGAACAGAACCTTGGCGACAGTTACTAGTCCGGCAACGACGGCCACCGAAGCTGCTGAATTTCAAGCAGTGTTTCAACCGCGAAAAGGCCGCTTTTATTGGAGTTTCGCCCTGATTATCGGAGCTTTCCACCTGGGAGCTCTCGCTGCCCTATTCGAATTTCGCTGGTCTGCGCTTGCGGTTTTCGCGATTACCTGGGTTCTGACAGAGAACGTGGGCATTGGCGTCGCTTACCATCGCCTGCTCACTCATCGCGGCTACGTGGTTCCCAAGTGGTTGGAATACAGCCTGGCCCTCCTGGGCACGATGGCTTTGCAGGGCAGCCCAATATACTGGGTCGCCGTTCACAGGCTCCATCATCAGTTTACCGATAAGCCCGGCGATCCCCATTCGCCCCGCGAGGGCAAATGGTGGTCTCATGCCGGTTGGATTCTCAACGGCTCGCTTCACAACAACAGCGCGATTCTCGAGCGGTATGCTCCCGACCTGATGAAGCAGGGCTTCTATCGCTGGCTGAACCGGTTCCACTGGTTGCCGGTTACCGTGTTGGGCGTCGCCCTGCTACTGGCCGGCGGTTGGCCATGGGTGCTGTGGGGGATTTTCTTGCGGGTGACCCTTGGCCTGCACGTGACGTGGTTGGTTAATTCAGCGACGCACATGTGGGGTTCGCGGCGGTTCGAAACCCGGGACGACTCTCGCAACAACTGGTGGGTCGCGCTGTTGACGGGTGGCGAGGGGTGGCATAACAACCACCATGCGTTTCCGGTCTCGGCTCGTCACGGGATGGCCTGGTACGAGTTAGATGTGAACTACCTGGGAATCTGGGTGCTGCAAAAATTGGGTCTTGCGACTAAAGTCAACGCCAAGCGCGTTTAGCGCGGCATCAGAGCTTCTGAGGTTTTCCATGCGCAAGTTCTTTCCGCCCTGCCTGGCGGCCGGCTTATGCCTGCTCGCTATTCCTTTCCGGGCGCCCGCCCAGGCTGCAACCGCGGAAACGGTCACCATCGATGCCCGCGCGCAAGCCAGACCCTTCCCGCACTTCTGGGAACAGATGTTTGGTTCCGGCAGGGCAGTCCTGAGCATGCGGGAGAGCTACCGCGAAGACCTGCGGCAGGTGAAGCAGATCACGGATTTTCGCTACGTCCGCTTTCACGCCATCTTCGACGATGAAGTCGGAGTTTACGGCGAAGATAAGCAAGGCAAGCCCATTTACAACTTCGACTACGTCGATCAGATTTACGACGGACTGCTGGCCAACGGGGTGAAGCCCTTTGTTGAGCTGAGTTTTATGCCCAAGCTGCTGGCGGCCCGCCTCGACTATCACCCCTTTTGGTACAAGCCGATCGTTTCTCCCCCGGGCGATTACGCGAAGTGGAATGCAATGATCACCGCGTTCGCCCAGCACCTGATTGATCGCTACGGAATCGGCGAAGTAGCCACCTGGTACTTCGAAGTCTGGAATGAGCCCAACATCGATTTCTGGACCGGACGGCCGGCGCAGCAGACCTATTTCGAGCTGTACGACAACACCGCGCGGGCGCTGAAAGCGGTCAACCCGCGGCTGCGCGTCGGCGGTCCCGCGACGGCGCAAGCTGCGTGGGTCGGCGACATGATCGCGCACGCCACGAAGAACAACGTACCGCTCGATTTCGTGTCTACGCACGCTTACGGCAACGACACGGCGATGGACATTCTGGGCCATGCCGCGGATGTTCCTCCGCACCAGATGCTGGTTCCGGCTGTCGACAAGGTTCATGCTCAAATTGCTGCTTCTGCCCGGCCGGACATTCCGCTCATCTGGAGCGAGTTCAATGCGACCTACATGAGCGAGCGGGAAATTACGGACTCGGTCTACATGGGTCCCTGGCTAGCCAAGACCATCAGCGAATGCGATGGCAAGACCACCATGATGTCTTACTGGACCTTTTCCGATGTCTTCGAAGAGCAGGGCGTGATCCGGGCGCCGTTTTTTGGCGGCTTCGGGCTGATTGCGATCGATCACCTGCCGAAGCCGTCGTTCAATGTATTTCGCCTTCTCCACACGCTTGGCGACCAGCGGATTCCGGAACAGGCCGGCGATGTGCTGGTTACAAAACGGAAGGACGGCACCTTGGTTTTGGCAGCGTGGAATCTGGCGGAGCCCGGTGTCAGCGTACCGGATAAATCCATCACCCTGACGTTTCAGGGAATCAAATCCAATGCTGCTGCGAGCATCAGCCGCATCGACCAGACTCATGGCAATGTGCTGGCGGCCTACGACAAGATGGGAGCACCCGTATATCCGAGCCAAGAGCAACTGACACAGTTGCGTGATGTGGAGAAGCCCGAAGCGCCACAGGTGGAGCACCTGCATGGAGGATCCCTGACGCTGACGGTTCCGGAGCAGGGTTTAGCCGTGGTGGAAATCAGGCGGTGAGATTTTTTCTTTGCAAGAGCGCCGAGAGCCTGTCGAAGGAAACGGCGGCGGAGAGTTGTATCAGGGCACGACTGTACCGATAAGGGGCTAAAGCCCAAGTCTATTTAGCCCTTATCGGCACAACTGAAGTCGTGCCCTGATACAAAACAACAAACAGAGACGCTTCTCCGGGCGGATCATACGCTTCGCCTCGCAAATGTAGAAACTCCAGTCCAGGACTGCGTCCTGGACTACTCTCAGGACTGTCAGGCGTCCCTTCGGGACTCCAAAGAAAACCTCGCGATCAGGCGGGAATGCGTCTCTCCGGTACGGGCGGCGATGGACTGAAGCAATCCAGGTGAAAATGCGTTACGCCGGGCCGATGAGCGAGTTCGTGCTCGACGATGCCTCGCACTTCATCCGGCTCCCCTAGTGCACGAAGATTGAGCAAGAGCTCCAGCCTCGCGGCCGGGGAAGCATCGAGATTTCCTTCCACTGCTGGTTCTTGACCATTGGCGCAGATGGCCGCCTTCAGCCATCCTGTGGAGGAACTTACGACGGCCTTTAGATGGGCAATGGGGATGTGATTCGCGGTGAGAGCAGCGTCGAGATCATCGAGCAGAGGACCCAGGAGCATGGCTGGAGAAAGCAAACCAGCCGGCTCAAAAACCGCCCGCAGGTTCAACCAGGCAAGCGCCGCCTCAGCCCTGGCATATTCCGAATAGTCGATCTCGAGCGCCTTGTCGCCGGTGGCAATGGCGCCGGATAGAACTTCGTTGAGCCAGGCAGCGACTCCCTGGCCTGATTTTGCGCTGAGCTGACGCAGGTGCTTCGTGAATATCGCTGGATAGCCGGGAGAGAGATCAGATTTGGTGAAGCAGACCAGGTCCGCTTCCTGCAACTGCTTATCGAAGAGAAAGCGCATTTCGGGATCGGCATCGGGCTCCATCATCCCCTGGGCACGCTGCGGATCCACAAGGACGGTCAGCGGCGCAAGCTGGTAGGTTTCGCTGTATTCCAGTAGTGGACGCAGCACGGTAGCGGAAAGGTCGGTACAGCTCCCGACCGGTTCGGCAAAAATGACGTCGGGCGCATAGGCACGGAGAGCACTCATGGCGTCCATCAACTGCGTGAGACGGCAGCAAAAGCAGCCGCCCGTCACCTCACCGGATTGCGCGCCAGAGAGTGTGCCATAACGGCTGTCCACCAGGTCCACGCCCTGGTCGTTCCACACCATCGCGGAACGCAGGCCGCGGCTTTGCAACTCGCGCGCCGCGGCAAGAATCAGCGTAGTCTTTCCCGCTCCGAGAAAGCCCCCCACCAGCACAATCCACGGACGGCGTTCCGGTTGCATCAGGAACTCACTCCGACCTTGTAGCGCGGCCACTCGGGGCGAATGGAATAGTGGTCGACCGCGGGCTCGCCATCGCACTCCAGCTCAATCACCGTGGTCGGTGAATCGGGCGCAGCGACGGGAAGCCCGGTCAGCCGGAGTGAAAACTCATCTTGTGTGAACGCCACTTTCTGCCCGGTCTTCAGTAGCCGCGCCGCCGTTATCTTGGGCTTAACTCCTCCGATCGCAATGACCGATCCAGGTTGGAAAAATGATAGCCACTGAGCTGCCGGCGTCGCCCCCGGCCAGGATTTCTGATGAACGTACAACGTATTGCCGCGCCGGCTAAAGTTGGAGTTGGGGTTGCTGCGAAACTCGCCCCGCTCCGTCTCGTAAATCGCCCGCCCGTTAGTATCGATCCACTTCCCCACCGCGTCGAGCACTTCGACCGTTTCGGGCGGTACTGAGCCGTCCGGCATGGGGCCGATATTCAGCAGATAATTGCCTCCGCCCTGCGCGCACTGCGCCAGGTTGTTGACGATCGTGCGTGGCGTCTTCCAATCCAGATCACCGCGGTTGAAGCCCCAACTGTCATTCAGGGTCATACACGTCTCCCAGGCGCGCCCCACCTCGGCAGCCTGGATGTGTTGTTCCGGAGTGCTGAAGTCGCCCTTGAGTCCATTGCGGTTGTTGACGATGATTTCCGGCTGCAGTTCAAAAACCATCTGATTCATGCGCTCCGATTCCCATTGCTCCGGCGTCAGCGGCCAATCCACGTCGTACCAGAGAACGTCGATCTTGCCGTAGTTCGACATCAGCTCATGAATCAGTCCGTGGGTGTATTCCACGAACCGCTTGCGGGCCTCTTCATCGGTTTTGCAGCGGGCTCCATCGGGATGGTGCCAATCCATCAGCGAGTAATAGAAACCGACTCGCAGGCCCTCCGCGCGCGCCGCCTCGACGTATTCGCGGACCAGGTCTCGTCCGGGGCCCTGCTTGGTAGCGCAATAGTCCGTCAGCTTGGTGTCGAAATTGCAGAAACCCTCGTGATGCTTAGTCGTCATCACCATGTACTTCTGGCCCGCGCGCTTGGCCAGACGCGCCCAATCACGGGCCGCATTTGGCTTGGGATGAAAGTGCTTGGCCAGAAGCTCGTATTGAGGGATCGGAATACCTTCGATCTCCATTGCCCACTCATGCTGGCCGAGCACGCTGTATAGGCCCCAGTGGATGAACATCCCGAATTTTGCCGCGTGCCACCATTGCATCCGCTGCGCTCGCGATGCATCCTGCGCGGTGTCAGCGGGAGTTCCCGCCGCACTTTGCATGAGAGGCAAAACCTGGGCGGCCGCCCCCTTTCCCGAATATGCTGCGGCTGCTGCAGCAGCGCCGAAATGCTTAAGAAGCAACCGCCTGGAAATTGGGTCTGGATTCATTGTTCTACTCCATAAATTGGGCCTGTATAACCGAACAGCAGAATACGCCACTCCGCGGGCCATCTGCGACTCCTCATGGGACATATCTCACCCAGCGTTCCGCAACCAGGGACAGCGCGCTCAACTTGTGTAAAGTGGATCATCGTAAATTGCGTTCCGTGGCTTGCTCGCCGGGAGGGCAGCTCGAAACGCTGGAAAAGCAGGTATGGCGAAGAGGATAGGCCGGCGCGGTTTCCTGAAACGCACGCTGGGCGCAATCGGCGCCACAACACGCCTAGGCGACTGGCCCCAGGTTTCTGCATTGGTGGGCCGGAATGAATTCGCACTTACGAGCCCCCTGATCAGCTATCCCCGTCAATTCACGGGACGGCAGCTCAAGATGATTTCTTTTCCCCTCGGTGGAGTGGGCGCCGGCAGTCTGGGCCTGGGCGGCCGCGGCCAGTTGCGCGATTGGGAGATATTCAATCGTCCGAACAAGGGGTTTTCCGTTCCCTACGCAATGCCCGCGATCTGGGTCCAGACTGGTACGACAGAGCCCATTGCCCATGTACTCGAAGCGCGCATCTTGCCTCCGTACGAAGGGCAAGACGGACTTGGCTCCAACAATGCTCCTGGATTGACCCGTATTCAGACGGCGACTTTTACCGGCGAGTACCCGTTCGCTCACGTCCGCTTCGAAGATCGTAATCTGCCTGTGGAGGTGCAGCTCGAGGCTTTCTCTCCCTTCATTCCCCACGATCCGGACGATTCCGGCTTGCCGGTCGCGATTCTGCGCTACAGCGTCCGAAATACACATCGATCCGCTGCCAAGGTGAGCATCGTCTTTTCCCTCGACAACCCGGTCAAACCTCGAAGCAGAGAGGCGGGAGCGGCTCACCCAACGCAGGATGTGCGTCTGAACGAGTTCAAAGATTCGAACAAACTCAAGTCGCTCCTGATGACGAATCCCAGTCTGCCGAAAGATAACCCTTTACAGGGAAGCTTCTCGCTCGCGGCCCTGATAAATCCGCATGTGGAGGTTACGTATTGGCGGGGCTGGCCCCAGGGGCGCTGGTGGAACTCGCCTCTCTTGTTCTGGGATGTGTTCTCCCGCGAGGGCCAGCTCAAAGAAGAACCTGATCTCCGCAACGCGGTGGGCGCTTTGTGCCAGCAACGCACGATCGGTGCGGGCCTGTCCGCAGAGTTTACTTTTCTGCTGGCGTGGCATTTCCCGAACCGTACTCCGGATTGGTGCGAATGGCCCGCTCCGCCCGGCGAAGGCAACACGATCATCGGCAACTACTATGCGACCCGCTTTAAGGACGCCTGGGAAGTGGCCCAATACACCGCAGCGAACCTTGATCGGCTTGAGTCTCGGACCCGAAGCTTTGCCGCCGCGTTCGGCGACAGTACCCTGCCTGCGGTGGTCAAAGAAGCTGCCAGCGCGAATCTCTCCACCCTGGCCTCGACGACATGCTTCCGCACGGCGGACGGTGAATTTCACAGCTTTGAGGGCGTCAACGACCAGGCGGGTTGCTGCTTTGGCAACTGTACCCACGTGTGGAACTACGAGACAGCTACAGCCCATCTATTTCCATCTTTCGCCCGCTCCCTGCGCGAAGCAGCTTTCGGCTACTCGATGGACGACGAAGGAGGGATGCGCTTTCGCCAATTCCTGCCGGATGGTAAAGAGAGATTTGGCTTTGCCGCTGCTGACGGCCAGATGGGCCAGATCATCCACGCTTATCTGGACTGGAAGCTTTCCGGTGACAACGACTGGCTCGCGAAGATGTGGCCTCGCATCAAGAAAGGCCTGGAGTTTGCCTGGGTTCCGGGAGGCTGGGACGCTGACCGGGACGGTGTTCTCGAAGGAGTGCAGCACAACACATACGATGTGGAATTCTACGGACCCAATCCCATGTGCGGTATCTATTACCTGGGAGCCTTACGGGCCGGCGAAGAGATGGCGCAAGCCGTTGGCGAGGACTCCTCTGCCAACGAGTATCACCGGCTTTTCGTGAACGGCAGCCAATGGATCGACGCCCATCTATTCAATGGGCGCTTCTATATCCAGCAGGTCCGGGGCTACGCTCCTGATCAGATCGCGCCCAACCTGCGCAGCGACATGGGTTCCGCGAACACTGAAAAGCCGGAGTACCAGGTGGGCGGCGGCTGTCTTATCGACCAGCTGGTCGGCCAGTATCTGGCGCGGGTCGCCGGCCTCGGTTCGTTGGTTTCTCCAGACCATGTCCAGGCCACGCTGAAGTCCATCTTTGAATACAACTACAAGCGAACCTTAACCGCGCATGACAACGTTGAACGCACCTTCGCCCTCAACGATGAAGCGGCCATGGTGATCTGCGACTATGCCAACGCTCCACGGCCGCGCATACCGTTTCCCTATTTTGCTGAAGTCATGACTGGGTTCGAATACTCCACTGCGGCGCTGATGCTCTACTCGGACATGGTTGCGGAAGGGGTCGAGTGTATACGGAACATCCGCGCCCGCTACGATGGAGAAAAGCGCAACCCCTGGGACGAAGCGGAGTGCGGCCATCACTATGCCCGGGCCATGGCGTCCTGGTCTGGCATCATCGCCCTGAGCGGTTTCCATTACAGCGGGCGAGAGGACCACGTGATCGCAGTACCGAGAATCCCTCACGGAACTTTTCAATGTTTTTGGTCGACGGCAACTGGCTGGGGCACTTTCTCCTATCGGGCGGCCGAACAAGGGACCTTTTTCACGATGAAAGCCCTGGCCGGCAAACTTGCCTGCCGCTCGTGTGAAATCAGTGGAACGGGGACCCGGAGTTCCGTCAAGAACAATGGAAAGGAGTGTGCACACGAGGTCAAACAGGAGAGAGGAAGCGCCCGGTTTGAGATGAAGGAGCCGTTGGTAATCGCTGAGGGTACCGAGCTGAGGATCGAGATCCTGCGGTGAATCAAGCTTGAGTATGACACGCCTGCGGTTGGCTAGATTTGTCCTCTTAATGAACAAACTGCGTTTGCACGGGAGGGCCGTCAACAAGGGTAGAAACTGCAGATCCCTCGACTGCGCTTCCACGGGACGCCGGGACAGGCGGGATGACAAAGGGAAGGCTTGGGGTTGAATGGCGACAGGGGCTAAAAGCCCGACTTTTTGGCGGGCTGTTACGGCCCGGTTAAAGCCGTGCCCTGATACAAACAACACGAGGATCTGCGCTCGTTGCTCCCTTAGCTTGCCGCAGTGCAAGGCACATGCCAAGGATATGTGAATAGTCCGCATCCCTCCTGGCTTGCGGAATCGCACAACAGACTATGGAGCGTGCCCTGATTTATTGCGCGCTATGATGGAACGATTCGAGTTCCAGGCGCAATTTGTGCATGAAACCGGAGACCAGGAAAGGACGCGCTCATCACGATGTTTGTGCCTCACTCTACCGAATCAAAGGCGATCAACGATTCGCCACAACCACTGGTGCCAAAGGGCGTGGGCGTGCCCTTCTTCCTGGTAACCGCGCTGTTTTTTCTTTGGGGCGTTCCCAACAACCTGAACGACGTACTCATTCGCCAGTTCATGAAGTCGTTTGCCATTTCCCGCTTCGAGGCGGGATTGGTGCAGTCGGCTTTCTACATGGGCTACTTTCTGCTGGCGATTCCCGCCGCTCTGCTGATGCGGCGGAAGGGGTACAAATTCGGGATTGTGGTAGGACTCCTGCTTTACGCTAGTGGAGCATTCCTCTTCTGGCCGGCCGCACTGGTCGGGCGCTATGGATTCTTCCTGTTTGCGCTTTTTGTCATTGCCAGCGGACTTTCTTTCCTGGAAACGGCCTCCAATCCATTCATCGCCCAGTTGGGTGCTCCCGAAAGCTCCGCACGGCGTCTCAATTTCTCGCAGGCCTTCAATCCTCTCGGCTCCATCGCCGGCGTGCTCCTGGGGACTATCTTTATCTTCTCCGGCATCGAATTAAGCCCGCAGCAAGTCACTGCCATGCAGGCTGCCCATACTTACGACGCGTACCTGAAGCGGGAGACGATGCGCGTCGTGGCGCCCTATCTCGTGGTGGGACTGGTTGCCCTGATTTGGGCAATCATGATTGCCCGCACCAAATTCCCCACCATCGCCCGGGAGCATGAGGCGGAGCACCAGGATCATGGCAGCTTTCGAGAACTCCTGGGTTATCCCAGCTTTCTCTTTGCCATCCTCGCCCAGTTTCTCTACGTTGGCGCCCAGGTCGGCACCTGGAGCTACTTCATCCAATATGTTCAGGACAGCACCCATGAGCCGGAGAAGACCGCTGGTTATTTTCTGACCGGAACGCTGGTTGCTTTTGGACTGGGCAGGTTCAGTTCCGCCGCCATCATGCGCTACGTGAAACCGGCACTGCTGATGGGCATCTACAGCCTCATTAATATCGGACTTGTAGCAATCGGGGTTGCCTTCCCCGGCTGGATCGGGCTTTGGGCAATTTTCATCACCAGTTTTTTCATGTCGGTGATGTTCCCGACGATTTTCGCTTTGGGGATCGAGGGTCTCGATCGGAATACCAAGATTGGCGGATCCCTGATTGTGATGGCGATTGTCGGCGGCGCGATTCTTACTCCCCTCATGGGCTGGATTTCGCAGACGCAGCACAGTATTGCGAAGGCGTACATGGTGCCATTCTTCTGCTACTGCATCATTGCTCTTTACTCCTTCATCGGAGTACGCATGAAGCACAGAGAGGTCGCCTGAGATGAGTGCATATAAAAAGGTCTCTGCTGTTTTGTTTGCGCTGTTCGTGATCTCAGGTGTTGGAGCCTCGGCGCAGGAACCCTCCTGGCAGGCCAGGCTGGCGCAGGTTCTCCCTCTGATGGGGCATCGCAACTGGATCATGATCGTGGATTCGGCCTATCCCTTACAGAGCTCCGCCGGCGTGGAAACGCTGGAGACAAACACGGATCAGCTGGAAGTGATCCGGAAGGTATTAAGCGCGGTCGACAGCTCGATCCACGTAAGGCCGGTGGTGTACATGGATGCCGAGCTGCCATTCGTGCCCGAGAAGGATGCTCCCGGAGTGACGGCATACCGCCAAGCCATCAAAACCGTCCTGGCAGGCGACAGGATTACGTCACTGCCACATGAGCAGATCATCTCTAAAGTGGACCAGGTGGGAAAGACTTTTCATATCGTCGTGCTGAAGACAACTATGACAGTTCCCTATTCCTCGGTGTTCCTGCAGCTCAACTGCAAGTACTGGAGCGATGATGCGGAAGCTCGCCTGCGCAAAGCGATTAGTGCGGGCGGCACGAAATGAAGGCAACGGGCGCCTGACCTGGCACTTTGGCAAACATCTTTCGCTAATCCATCGCCGTGGGAACTTCCAGCATGAGCATCTGCTCGTGTTCATTCGCTGGTGAGCGGTAACTCAATGACAACGACCAGTCCACCGTCCTCCGCATTGTGGGCGCTGATGGCTCCTCCGTAAAGCTTCACGATGCGCTCGGAGATAGAAAGGCCCAACCCGGAACCCTGATTGCCCGGAACATCGTCCTCAGAAACAGCCACCCGGTAAAACGGCTCGAAGATTCGGCTCAGTAACTCGTCTGGAACACCCCGACCAGAATCCTCGACGGTCACCTTGGCCAGCGGTTTCCTGTCGCGCTGGCTCTTCTCCAGGGTCACGCGCACGCAGGTGGACACAGGCGTGAACTTCACAGCATTGCGGATGACATTCTCGAGACAACTCCGCAAAAGGCCGGGTTCCCCACGTACCGAACATCGCTGCTGCCCTGCGAGGACCACGCTTTTACCCTGTTCCCGAGCCTCGAAATCGGCGTCGTCGATCAGTGCGGTCAGCACTTTGTCGAGAGGCACGTCGGATTGCGTACGCGTCTTTTGCTGCATCTCCAGGCGCGTCAAGGTGAGAATCTGCTCAATCAGGTTATCCAGCACCGTGATGTCTTTGCGCATCCTGTCCAGCGATTCGAGATTTCCCCTGCTGGCCAGCTCGGTCGAAATGGAGAGCCTGGTCAGGGGCGATCGCAATTCGTGCGAGATATCCGCCAGCAGGCGGCGCTGCTCGTTGTGCAAATTCTCAATCTCCGCAGCCATACGATCGAACTCGTGCGCCAGATCGGTCAGCTCATCATTTCTGGGCGGAATTCTGGGCGACACACGGACCGAAAGATCGCCGGCTCCAAGGGAGCGCACAGCAGTCTGCAACGTCCTGAGAGGGGCAGTGATACTGCGCGCCAGCAACCAGCAGACGAAGCACCCGGCAAGCAGCGTGATCATCACCTTGGCGATCATTTCTCCCGTTCCCACCCGGCTGGCGAATCTGTGCCAGGCATCCACCTGGGCGAGAAACACGTAGTCTCCTTGCGGTGTGTGGACGACGGAGGCGCCGTGCCAAATCGGCCCAAAGCGGAAGCGCGATTTTCCAGCCGTTCGTGCCTGGCCCGCCAGAGAGAGACTTTCCTCCGGCAGGGCATGTGCCGACAGGATTTCGCCCTGCGGCCCGATCAGCGCCCCACACATCGAGACCGCCGACTGGATGTGGTCCAGGTAGGCATCGAGTGCAGCCTTGCCTCCGGTTTGATAAGCATCCGTGGCGGTTTGCGCGTAGAGTTCGAGTGACGCTGCCAGCCAGCGCCGTCCCAGCGGCTGGGCCCCGCTGATCAGCGTAATGCCAAGAATCGTAGCCGTGATAGCTGCATTTGCCAGCCAGAACCAGACGACAATCCGGCCATACAGACTGCGAATCATTCCGCTTCGCTCCGGCTGGGATTGGAATACGCATAACCGCTTCCCCTCACGCTGCGAATGCGCTCGACCTCATTCCACTTGCTGCCCAGTTTTCGGCGCAGGCTACTGATGTGGTTGTCGATGCTGCGGTCGAAGGGCGCGACGCTTCTGCCTAACGCGCCCTGGGCCAGGTCGTCCCGTGAAACGACTTCACCCGCTGCGCGCACCAGCAGAACAAGCAGATCGAACTCGGCGCTGGTCAGCTCGACCTCTTGTTTCTCCCGCTCCTTCCACTGCAGCACGCGGCGGCTGCCAGGATGAATTTCGAGATCGCCGATGGCCAGAACCTTTGCCGGCATGGGCGCCGACCGCCGGCGCAGAACGGAACGGATGCGTGCAATGAGTTCTCGCGAGTGAAACGGCTTCGGCAAGTAATCGTCCGCGCCCCCTTCGAGGCCGTAGATCCTGTCGGCTTCGTCACCTCGGGCGGTGAGCATGATCACCGGCACCTGGCTGACGGCACGAATGCGCTCGAGTACCTTGCGTCCGTCCCCGGGCGACAACATAACGTCCAAAAGGACGAGGTCATGCTGCTGACTGGTGGCGCCGGCAAAGCCGGCCTCCGCCGTGTGAGCCACCTTGACTTCAAATCCCTCCATCGCCAGCAAGCAGGCCAGCGAGGCACAATAGTCTTTGTCGTCGTCGATCAGCAGCAGTTTAGTGCCAGACATTCCTTCCTCGATTGGGATTTCAGGGCCTCCCGCGCACAATGACTGTGCTCAAGGTCGGGCTTCCAGCTGTCCCGGTATTGAACACGAGACCCTTCACACCGACAGCGGTTCCCACGTTCAGGGCGCTTAGGCTCGCCGAAGATAGATTCTCATACTGAGTTTGCGAACCTGCCTGGCAATCAATCTGGTTGACGATGGGACGCGAGCCGGTCCACAAACCGGTGAGTCCGTTAATCACGAACACATCCGCCCCGGCATTGAACGACTCCACCGTACCCACCGTCTGCGAAGGCTCGAGATAGATGCGGGAAGAATTGTAGCTGGTGGAGGAACTACCGGACGCCAGTTGCAACAACACTTCCTGACCGGCGAGCAGATCACCGATTCCCGCGAAACTGCCGCCGTTCACCGCGGGATAGCTCGTGAAAGGCACAGCAAACAGCGCTCCGCTCACGGGGTCGATGGTCACAACGCTGCCGCTGGTGGCTGCCGTGGTGCCGGGGATGAGCTGGTGCAACAGTACCTGGACGCCGCCAGCCCCGTTCGCCGGTGTGGCGAGAACCGTCGCGCGCGCTGCCGCGCCCCCGGAGGCATCGGCATACGTGACGCTCTGCGCAACCAACGTTCCGTCTCCCAGCAAGCTCAGATCCAGATCGACAATCTGTCCGCTTGTCAGGCACGAGACACTCGCTGCGCCACAGACAGCAGATGGGTAATTGTAAGCAGTGCTTGAGCTCAGACTGACCGTGAGCGTATTGCCCAACGCGGTCTGGATGGTCACCTGCTGGCCGCTTACGGATTGTACGGTTGCAAGCACGGCATCGATTTCGCTCTGCTGATCTGTTAGCGACGCCAGGGCGGAAAGCAACGAGAGATTGACCGACTGGCCCGTAGCGAAGGTGAGGGACAGATCGGACTGCAGCAGATCCGTGACAGAAAGGTCAAGGTTCAGGCCCGTGGTGCTATTCGCCGTTACAGTCACAGGGAAGACGCCTGAGCTGATCGTGACGGACGCGTTGTTCGTCCGCGGAGCAAACGTGCACACCTGGCCCACCGCGCATGTACCCACCGGGGTGACCAGAGGCGCATTCGAGGTGTTCATGATCGTGATTTGAGGATTGTCATAGGTCATGGTCAGGCTGCTGTAGGTTCCTGAATCGACGACCTGGGACGCGAGAAAGCTGGTATCTGTGACCAGCTGCGCCAGATCGACGGTGACCGGCCGCTTGAGCAACGAGACCGAACCAGGCTGAAGAGTCGCGCTCGCGATCTGCAGCTGAAAGGAAAGCACGGTAATGCCGGAGGGCGGCGTATCCTGCACCACCAGGTTGACGGTCCCGGATGAGGATGAAGAAGAATTTGTGGACGATGTCGATGAAGCGGAGGAAGACTGATTGCCTGCGCTGCATCCCGAAAGAGCAAGCCCGGTGAGAACACACACCGCAATCGCCCTGGTAAAGGGTTTCAAGTCCATCGTGATATCTCCCATTGGTTACTTACCGCGTGTGAGCGAACTTCACTGCAGTGGGGATATCACGGTGGCGGGGGGCCCGACGTCAAGAATTGTAAGGTCTGCCACGAACGATGTAGAGGCGGCCGGAATGGACAATTCCTTACAATCCGCGGCAAAACAATTGGCTACGCTTTGGTTCTGAGCAGACAGCCGGAATGCAATTCAGCCCGGCGCCGGGAAAGGAAAACATGAATAAGCTCTCGCGTTCAGTTACAGTATCATTTATCGCACTCTGCACCTTGGCCGCGTCAGCCCAGGTAAGCAGCACATCGACCGTCACCGGTCCCAACGGGAAGACGGCCACCCGGTCTACGCTTCGCAGCGGCGGGAATGTACAGACCACGACAACTGGGTTTAATGGACAGTCAGCCACGCGCAACGTTACCCGCACCCCGGGTGCAACCAACGCCACCTTAACCGGATCGAACGGACAAACCGCTACCCGGTCCACGACCTACGGTGGCGGCAACTCACACACCACGCTCACGGGCCCCAATGGCGCCACTGCATCCAGGAGCGTGACGGGCCGGGGGACGGGAATGGTAACCGCCACGACTACAGGAGCACGCGGTAACACAACCACCAGAACTACGATTCGTTAATCCAGCGGTTGCCGGGAGCAACGCCGCATCCTGGCCGCAAAGGCAGGATGCGGCATCGTCAAAGGATTTCCAAACACTCAGAAGAAGAACTTGCCCACCAGCTGCACAGCGCGCCCGGGTTGCGGATCGGCATTCAGGTCCGCAGTGGTCGAGCCGCTCACAGACGACACCACACCAAAGAATCCAGGCCCGTCGGTGTAGTTGCCATCGGGCTGGCCGAAGTTGGCGTGGTTGAACGCGTTGAAGGCCTCAACCCGTAATTCCACATAGCGAGTCTTCTCCGCACCCAACGGGAAGTCTTTATAGAGGCTAAGGTTGGTGTAGTTGAAGCCAGGGCCGTGAAAGAAGTTGCGCTTCACATTGCCCAGGCTGCCAAGCGGTTCCTGGCTAAACAGCGTGGGATCGAACCACTGGTGATTCGCATTCCTGGGATTGAAGGTCTGGATGCTGAAGTTTGACGCCTCAGGCGTATCCGGGCAATTGTAGTAGGAGAGGAATTGACCGGCATTGCAGTACAAGGACTGCGTTGCGCCCTTGTCCTGAATCGTCACCGGAAATCCCGTCTGCAGTGCTGTCACGCCCGAGAGGTGCCAGCCACTCAAAGCTTCCTGAAGAATCATGTTGTCGCGCCAGCTTGAAAAGATGGGCACCTCGTAGTTATACGAGGTGGCCAGGCGATGACGGGCGTCGTAATCGGAATCGCCGTAATTCAGATACTGGAAACCAGGGAAATTATTCGTGCCGCGCCCGTTGGCTCCCGAACTCTCGTAGCCGGAAGCATTGTCGAGAGCGTGACTGTAGGTGTAGGCAACCGTGAAGTAGAGACCGTGCGTGGTTCCCTTGGTCAGGCTGGCCTGGAACGAGTTGTAATTCGAAGATCCGTCGGTGTGTTGCTGGCCCACGCTGATAAACCACGGAATGCCGTTGCCGAAGGATCCGCTTCCCGCGCTCCCGGGAACAATGGCCGGCTGCGAAAAATACTGCGGGAAGTCGATCGAGAGTCTTCCCCCGTCGGCCGAGCAATTCGGATCTGCGAGGCAGGCCGCATGGCCGGCGCCCGTAATGGGATCGCCTTCATAGGCCCGTACCAGCTTATGACCGATCGACCCGACATAACCCAATTGCAGCACCATGTTGCTCGGTAGCTCGCGCTGTATGTTCAGGTTGAAGTTGTACACATACGGAACCGTATAGTTGCTGGGATACGTGCTGATGGAAAGTTCCGCATAGTTGGGCCAATTGAGCTGTGTTCCAGGAGCGGGGTACGAATAAGGAAAGGGATTCGGCTCCGAAGCACCCGTTGCGATATCCGTGAACGGATCGGCGAACGAGGGGCTGCCGCCGAAATCCCCGGCTCCGAAGGAATTCTTGAAGCCCGGAGGATCGCCGAGGTTTTGCAGTTGTCCTTCTTCCGCATCGCGATTCCAATACATACCGAACCCTGCCCGGATTACAAATTTATGTGCGCCGGCCTCGCCGAGCAGGCTCGCAGGGCCAGAGCTGGGCGACCAGGCAAAGCCAATGCGAGGACCGAAGTGATTCCATTTCGGAGTGACGCCGCCGGCGATGTTGCACCCGGGATCCTGGGAGTAGGTGAGTCCCGGAGGACCATTCGGATAGACCTTCGAGGTTGCGGTGCTGGTGGGTGACCAGCAAACGATACCGAGACCGTTGAACTGGTGGTTCTGGTAAGGCGATTCTGTATCCCAGGCGATGCCGTAGTTTACCGTCAGGTCGTTCGAAACCTTCCAGCTGTCCTGGGCATAGGCGTAGTATTCGTGGCCGATAGCGTCGATGATGCTGCCCGAAGCCTGCTGGTAAGAGTCAGGGATGCCGAGAACAAAGTCGAGAATCGGATCGCCCGAGCTGTAAACACCCGATCCAGAAAAGCCATAGTTGCCGTTGTTATTGGCAAAATACGGATTGCTTACGCCGAATTGTTCGTAGGAAACTCCGAACTTCAGGCTGTGGTTGCCGAAAATCTTGCTGAAGTTATCGGATGCATTGAGATTCGTGTCTTTGCGCGGTTGTGGCCCCTCAAATGTAAATCCCAGAAAAGCAGCCGGGCCGGTGGAGGTGGTGCCATTCAAACCACTTACGTTGATCAGTGGCAAGTTGGCCATGGGACTTTGGGGGGAGATATTGAAGCCGTAAGTACTGGGTTGCACCACATGGGCGGGTTCCACATCGGCAAAGTTGAGCCGATAATAACCAGCGCGCAACTCGTTCAGGGCGGTGGAACCCAGGGTGTGGGTCCACGATGCCATGAAGATCTTGTAGTGCTCCGCCTGGGTGGTGCCAAATCCCGGGAGATCTGAGCCGCCATAGCCTAGCGCAGCATCGCTGGGGCTCGATTGAAAAATGCTCGACGCCCAGAGGGAATCGTTTTGCGACAGGTGATAGTCGGCGCGGATGATGCCCTGATCCTGGGCAGCCGTGTTGGGTGCGTTGAAAGCGTAGTAAGCTCCTCCGCCGAGCGTGGTGTTGGCCGCGGGTACGTACTGCTGCAGCAGCTTCGCCGAGATCGGGTTGTAGCTGCTCAACGGTAGCTGCACGCTGCCCGTGGGAAAGCAGGTGTTCCAGGGAGTGCCGGCAGCGCACCCGCCGATAGCAAAAGGAATGGGATTGGAAGACAGACCCACGGCGCTGTTGGCGCCATCGGTCACTACATTATTGTCACCACTGAAATTTCCGTTGACCTGGGATGGATTGAACACCGGCGAAAGCTGTGTCTCCCCCACGCGGTTCCTGTACCCCTGATAGGCGAGGAAGAAGAAGAGCCGGTTCTTAATGACCGGGCCTCCGAGCGTACCACCGTAGAGATTCTGGTGAAAATTTGGCCGGCTGGGAGCGAAGTAGCTTCCGTTGGTCAAAAAGGTATCGCGGTAGAACTCAAAGCCGCTTCCATGGAAGGCATTGGTTCCGGACTTGAGGACCTGGTTCACGATTGCGCCGCTGTTGCGGGCAAATTCCGGGTTCAGCGTGCTGGTCACGATGTTCTGTTCCGCCAGGGCGTCGGGATTGATCGACAGACCCTCACTTTGTAGCGACGAGTCGGTGATGTCGGCGCCATTGACGAGGTAGGCGTTGCTTTGCGTCTGGCTGCCATTCGATGAGTAGTTGCCGAAGCGGTCACTGGACTCCATCACTCCGGGGGCAAGCTTCTGTAAACCGGTGACATCCCGGCCGAGGAGAGGCGCCTCCTCCATCTGCTGGGCGGTAAACACCTGCTTCAACTGTGTGTCGGCCGTTTCCACCTGCACCGCGGCGGCCTGCACCTCAACTGTCTGCACCGCAGAACCGATCTGGAGCCTGGCATTGACTTCCCGGTTGGCGTTCACATCCAGGGTCAGTCCGCTCGATGTGAACTTCTGAAAGCCGCTCGCGGTAATGCTGACCGTGTAGGGTCCACCGATCTGCAGTTGGGGAAAGATAAAGTATCCACGACCATCCGTCACAGCCGTAGTCGTAATACCGGTACTGGTATTTACAATGGAGACGGACGCGCCGGGAATCGCCGCGTCACTCGTATCCGTGACCGTACCGTGAACTGCCGCATAGATGTTTTGCGCCTCGGAGCTTTGAGGCCGGCCCAGGATGCCGAGAAGTATCAGCGGCAGAGCCAGTGACATTGGGCGAATTGTGCTTTTGATAATGATGAGAAAGTCCCGCATGTTCAATCCTCCATCTAGCGGTGGGCCTACAGACCATGCATATCGCCGGAACCACTCAAGAGTGGGGTGGAAGCGGACGATGAGAACCTGCAGCGCTATAGCTTTCGATAGTGGCGCGCTCCGACCCTGAAATGAGCAATCGCCCAGATTTGTTTCAGATTCACGGCAAAGCCTGCATCCAGCAATAGCCACTTGAGCTGATTTCAAGGTGACCACTTTGGCCCGGGCGATGCGTGCCGACAGAGGATAGAGATGTCAATTACCTCTCAAGCCCCGTCTTTACAGACGGATGGCAAGCAAACTGCCAAACCGTAGCGTTTGGCGTACCGGTGAGGCAGCTTGAAACTCTGTTGAGGGAATCAATTACCTAAATTGCTGGGGAGAGATGGCGGGGAGATGCGCAGGAGATGATTTAGAGAGCGATTTATTAGCTATCTCTCTCCGGTGGCGTGGGGAACTCTTGCTGGCAACGACGCTAAATCTCTCATAACCCGGACGGGGTGAGCGCGACACCTACCAAATTCCGTACACAGCAGGGAGATGGTCTGGAGAGATTCGAAGATTCGTTGGAGATTCGGGCGCTTTCCAGTTGCCTTCCCGAGAACGGTTGACAGCGATTCACTGAACCTCTTCTCACCGATCAATCGTAAACATCAGCGATATATGGATATATAAAGGAGGCCAGAGCAGCGATTGGCGAATCGCTGCTCCAGACTCTGTGGGCGGCCGGGTGGAGCTACGACGTTGCTCAAAAATAGAATTTGCCGACGAGTTGGACAGCCCGACCAGGCGCCGGATCTCCATTGATGTCGCCGGTCACCGCTCCTTGTACGGCGGTGACGACGCCAAAAAAGCCCGGGCCATCAGTGTAGTTTCCGTCCGGGGCGGCAAAATTCGCGTGATTAAACGCGTTGAACGCCTCCATTCGAATCTCGAAATAGCGGGATTTCTCTCCCAGCGGAAAATCTTTGTACAGAATCAAATTCGTGTAGTTGAATCCCGGACCGTGAAAGAAATTGCGCTTCACGTTGCCGAATGTGCCGAGAGCCTCTTGCGAGAAGAGCGAAGGATCGAACCACTGATGATTTGCATTTCGGGGATTGAACGTCTGGATATTGAAGCTCGAGGTGTTCGGGGTGTCTGGGCAGTTGTAGTAGGAAGAGAATCCTGCGTTGCAATACAGTGACTGCGTGGCACCCTCATCCTTGATGGTGACGGGAAAGCCCGTCTGAAGGGCGGTCACACCGGAAATGTGCCAGCCACCGATCGCTTCCCTGAGGATCATATTGTCGTTCCAGCTGCGAAGAAGAGGGACCTCGTAGTTGTAAGACGTGGCGAGCCGCTGCCTGGCGTCGTAATCGGAGTCACCATAGCTCAGGTACTGATAGCCCGGAATGAAGTTCACCCCGCGGCCATTGAAGCCTGCACTTTCAAGGCCGGAAGCGTTGTCCAGAGCGTGACTGTAGGTATAGGCGACGGTGAAATAGAGCCCGTGGGTAGTTCCCTTGGTCAGGCTTGCCTGCAGTGAGTTGTAATTAGAAGAACCATCTGTGTATTGCTGGCCAACACTGATGTACCAGGGGATACCATTTCCAAATGACCCCTCGCCCGCAGTTCCGGGAACAACCGCGGGTTGGGTAAAGTATTGCGGGAAATCGATGGACAGCCTGCCTCCGTCCGCAGAGCAATTTGGATCTGCGAGGCAAGCAGCGTGCCCTGCCGCGGTGATCGGGTCTCCTTCATAGTCCCGGACCAGCTTTCGCCCCATGGATCCTACATAACCTATCTGCAGGACCATGTTGCTGGGTAGTTCCCGTTGCAGGTTGAGATTGAAGTTGTAGACGTAGGGCACAGTGTAGTTTTTGGGATAGGTGCTGATGGACAACTGGGCGTAGTTCGGCCAGTTGAGTTGGGTTCCCGCAGCTGGATAGACGTAAGGAAAGGGGTTGGACTCGGTCTCGCCAGTAGCGATGTCCACAAAAGGATTGGCAAAAGATGGGCTGCCGCCGAAGTCACCCGCGCCGAAAGAGTTTTTGAATCCCGGCGGATCATCGAGGTTTTGCAACTGACCTTCTTCCGCGTCGCGATTGAAGTACACTCCGAATCCCGCGCGGACCACGAACTTGTGGGAGCCCTGTTCGCCAACTAATTTGGCTGGACCCGAATTAGGGGACCAAGCGAAGCCGATCCTTGGTCCGAAATGATTCCACTTTGGCGTCGCGCCACCCGCGATATTGCAACCGGGGTCTTTGGAATATGTCAGGCCTGGGGGACCTCCCGGATACACGTTCGACGTTTCGCTCCCTGGGGTCCAACAAACAATGCCCAAGCCGTTGAACTGATGATTCTGGTATGGTGTCTCGGCATCCCAGCCGATGCCAAAATTAACGGTTAGGTCTGGGCTCGCCTTCCAACTGTCCTGCGCGTAGACGTAGTACTCGTGAGCGATTGCGTCAATGAAGCTGCCGGAAGACTGCGCGTAAGAATCGGGAATTCCGAGAACGTAGTCGACGATGGGATCGCCCGAACTATAGGTGCCGGCTCCGCTGAAACTGTAATTGCCGTTGTTGTTGGCGTAATAGGGGTTGCTCACTCCCGACTGTTCGTAGGACACGCCAAACTTCAGGTTGTGGTTGCCGATAACCTTGCTGAAGTTGTCCGCTGCAGTGAGGTTGGTATCCTTTCGCGGTTGCGGTCCCTCGTTACTGAAGCCTAAAAACGAT
The DNA here is from genome assembly GCA_035507705.1 of Acidobacteriaceae bacterium. Taxonomy (GTDB): domain Bacteria; phylum Acidobacteriota; class Terriglobia; order Terriglobales; family Acidobacteriaceae; genus PALSA-350. The sequence continues at coordinate 2,522 of DATJNV010000061.1, read as the reverse complement.
CCCGATCCCGTAGCTGTGGTGCCATCCAGAGGTGTCACGCTGATTAGAGGAAGGTTCGCCTGATCAGCCTGGGGAGTGATGGCAAAACCGTAGCTGCTCGGCTGGACCACATGGGCAGGTTCCACTGCCGCGAAATTGAAGCGAAAGTACGCGGCACGTAGTTCATTCAAGGCCGTTGAGCCCAGGGTGTGGGTCCACGACGCCATGAAGATCTTGTAGTGCTCCGCCTGGTCTGTGCCGAAGCCTGGTAGATCTGACCCGCCGTAACCCAGCGCGCTTGCACTCGGACTGGACTGAATCACGCTGGAGGCCCACAGCGAATCGTTTTGAGAAAGGTGATAATCCGCGCGGATGATCCCCTGGTCCTGCGCGTAGGTATTCGGAGCGTTAAACGCGTAGTAGGCGCCGCCACCGACCGTCGTGTTTGCCGCTGGCACGAATTCCTGCAGCAATTTGGCTGAGATGGGGTTATAGCTCGAAGATGCGAGCTGGACGTTCCCTGTCGGAAAACAGACATTCCACGGAGTACCCGCAGGGCAGCCCCCGATGGCGAACGGAATCGGATTGGATGTGAGTCCCACCGAACTGTTAGGCCCGTCGTTCGCCGCATTGTTGTCTCCGCTGAAATTCCCTGCCAATTGCGAGGAATTGAAAACAGGAGACAATTGGGTCGCGCCGGTGCGGTTTCTTATGCCCTGATATGCGAGAAAAAAGAATAGACGGTTCTTGACAATTGGCCCTCCCAGCGTTCCCCCGTAGATGTTCTGGTGAAATTGCGGGCGGCTGGGCGAAAAGTAGTTACCGTTGGTGAGAAAGGTGTCGCGATATAGCTCAAAACCACTGCCGTGAAATGTATTGGTACCCGACTTCAGAACCTGATTTACGATGGCGCCGCTGTTCCGCGCAAATTCCGGGTTGAGGGTGCTGGTGACGATGTTTTGTTCGGCAAGTGCATCCGGGTTGATGGAAATCCCCTCATCTTCCAGGGAAGGATCGTTTATATCGGCGCCGTTCAGCATGTAGGAATTCATCTGGGTCTGGCTGCCATTTGCGGAGAAATTGCCGAATCGATCGCTGGACTCCACATTGCCCGGCTCAAGTTTCTGCAGCCCTGTCACATCACGGCCCAGGAGAGGGGCTTCCTCCATTTGCTGGGCGGTGAAAACCTGCTTCAATTGCGTGTCCGCGGTTTCCACCTGTACCGCCGAAGCCTGCACCTCTACGGTCTGCACAGCCGATCCAATCTGGAGCTTGGCGTTCACCTCCCGGTTGTCGTTGAGATTCAACGTCAGACCACTTGAGGAAAACTTCTGGAAACCGGTGGCGTTTATAGCGACGGTATAGGGGCCGCCTATCTGCAACTGGGGGAAAATATAGTAGCCGTGGCTGTCCGTCGTACCCGTGGTGGTGATGCCGGTGCTGGTGTTGGTGATGGACACCTGGGCGCCGGGAATGGCCGCTCCGGTTGTATCCGTCACTGTGCCATGCACGGCTGCGTAGATATTCTGCGCTGCGGCGTGCCGCGTCGGACCCAGAGACGCGGCAACCAATAGGGCGAGGGCAATAGCCAAAATCGCAGGCCGGCGCATCGAGGCGGTAGGCGCTGAGAAACGTCTTGCGTTGAGCATCTGATTCCTCCGTATCGCAAGGCGCGTACACGGCCACAAGTCCGCGTGTGCGCAGAAGAATTTGTTCTTGCCACTTAAGTCTTGCTGGCCGCGGTCCGGCTTTCGTGCTCCGCGTGGAAAAGCGGGACTACCGGTGCGGGTCGTGAACTTACAAAATCTGGGCGGTACCGAAACGCTGAGAGGGTGAAGCGTTCACCTTGCGGAGCAAGAGTCGCCACCCATCCCGAACTGTTTTCGGATCTCGGGAGAACTGGGGTCAGTCGATCGGACCGATCTACCCCACCCGGCCCTCAAGTCATGCCGGTCGTGCGTGATGACGCGCCCTCACCGGGCGAGAGCGCTGCCGCCGCTGTTCCTAGTGGCAACTGAAAAGCCAAACCCCTGCGGGTTGCGATGCAGTTAACAATGTTATGGCTTTCGCTAACAATTGCCCGATAGATAGCCCAAAAAGCTGCCAGAAAGCTGAAGGTGATACCGAAAACGGGCGATTGACCCATCTCAACTGCGGTTCTCGTGGGATCCATCCGGGCGGAAAAGACACGAATCTGTGGTAAGCCGGACGAATAACTGCCCGGTTCTACCAATTTTCATAGCGGTGCTATCTCTCTGCATTGATTAGGGAAACCGGAGAGGTGCGAGCTGAAACACGGGGACGAGCTGCTCTGATTTTCGAGGTGAGGTGAGTCTCCTGTCCGGAGAGATAGATCAACCGGTGCGGAGCGAAATTGTACGAAAAAACGGACCCACGGGGAGGAGCCTATGATTTATGAAATTTTCATATTTTGGCGCCAAATGACGTTTTGCTGGCAATTTACTGATTCGATGCACGTTAGCAAAATCTACGGCGGTACTCCACTTTTGTGTTACTTAGGCCACCCAATTGCTTACCAGCGG
>DATJNV010000060.1:0-4338 GCA_035507705.1 Acidobacteriaceae bacterium | reverse complement strand
AATTTCCAGTTGCTGCTGGGCGCCTATTACCCGCAGGCGCAGCAGGCGGCCGCGGAAGCAAAAGCCGCCCAAACCCAGACCCAGCCGGACGGTAAGCCGGTGCGGAGCGGGCGCAGCGCCGCGGTCATCGACACTCCCGGGCTGGTGCTCTATCAGGTGGGACACATGCGCAGCTTCCACGGCGTGGCCTACATTCCGCAATTAGTGCCGCAAGGCGTACAAACGAGCGAGATCCGCTGAAGGAGAGACTAGCGTGAATAAACTAGGACTATTGCTCGTGCTGGGAAGTTTGTCGCTGCTGGCAGCCTGCGGAAGCAGCAGTGGAAATAATTCCGGGACCATCACTTCGGTGAGTGTAAGCTGCACCCCCTCCACGATCGCCTCGGGCCAGACCAGCCAATGCTCGGCGAGCGTGAATGGGACGGGAAATTTCAGCTCGTCGGTGAGCTGGAGTAGTTCACCGGCTAGCGCCGGCAGCATCACCAGTTCAGGTTTGTTCAGCGCTCTTTTCGTGACCGCCAGCATGGTCGCTACGGTCACAGCGACCTCTACGCAGGATTCCACAAAGTCAGGCACCTTTTCGGTTACAGTCAATCCGACTGCGACCGGCTCCAACGTTGCGCCGCTCATCGTCGATGCCGGGCCCGATCCGGCGAACTTTACTTCCGCCAACGTGGCCTTCGTAACCGTTACCGTATGCGTGCCGGGAACCAGCAACTGCCAGACCATTGATCATGTGCAGGTGGACACCGGTTCGTCCGGGCTGCGCATTCTTTCCAGCGTGCTCACCCTTCCCCTTCCGGCGGAAAATGATTCCCTGGGCAATCCCTTGGACGAGTGCCTGGTATTTGCCGACGGCTTCGTGTGGGGACCAATCGTCACGGCCGACATTACCGTGGGAGGCGAAAAAGCGTCGGACGCGCCGGTGCAGGTGCTGATTCCGGGCTCGGCTTCGCCTCCGGTTCCTAACAGCTGTTCCAGTCAGAATCCGCAAGGAGGCGCCGGTAACGAGGGGGGCAGCGTGGATACCTTCGGCGCCAACGCCATCATCGGAGTGGGATTGTTCCAACCGGACTGCGGCGAGTATTGCGTCACTAGTTCGAACAATTGCAATTCCACGCTAACGGCTCCCTGCATTTACTACGATTGCCCGCCATCCGGGTGCAGCCCGACTTTGGCGACTCTGACCCAGCAAGTCCCGAACCCGGTAGCCGAGTTTCCGGCCGACAACAATGGGGTGCTGATCCAATTACAATCGGTCGGCGACGGAGGTACGCTCACCGCGAGCGGGAACCTGATCTTCGGCATCGGCACAGAATCGAACAATGCCCTGGGCGGCGCTACCGTATATCCGGTGCCCGACAGCGGAAGCAACGCCGGTGACCTCATTACCACTTTTAATGGTCAGGCGTATTCACAGAGCTTCCTCGACAGTGGCTCCAACGGATATTTCTTCGCTGACTCCAGTATTCCAACCTGCGCGAGTCCGCTGCAGGACTGGTATTGCCCGGCCACCTCGCCTGACAATCTATCGGCCACCAATCAGGGGCAGAACACCTCTGGACCGGTCGGCAGTCCGGTTACCGTCGACTTCAGCATCGAGAATACAGATAACCTGTTCAACACGAACAACACGGCCTTCAGTACGCTCGCAGGACCGGTTCCGTCGTCCCTGAACGGCTTTGATTGGGGGTTGTCATTCTTCTTTGGAAAAAATGTATTTACCGCGATTGACAACGCATCCACGCCAGGAGGCACCGGACCGTACTTCGCCTATTAGCCTCAGGCTGCGAAAACGATTCCTCATGGCCGCCAGCTCACCCGAGTTCGGCGGCTTTTCCTGGCTTAACAATAATTAACACAATCTCGTTAGCCTCTGGTCTAATCCCGCATAAACATTGGTGTTTGCCGAAATCTGCTGTCCTCGCTCCGAGCGACCAATTCCCGTGCCTTACATCTAATTCAGCAGAGGCAAAAGAAAAATCACATGAGGCTGTCAAGGTTGAAATGGTTCGCAAGTTTCTTCCTGGCAGCGATTCTGACTGCGCCCGCTTGGGCCGCAACTCCAGCGCTACCAGGGACGGTTAATTATGTAGAAGGGCAAGCTGCCATCGGCGGCCAAGCTCTAAGTGCGAGTTCTGTCGGATCGGCCGACTTGCAGACCGGACAAACGCTCACCACGCAAGCCGGCAAGGCGGAGATTCTGCTGACCCCGGGCGTGTTCTTCCGGCTGGGCGACAACAGCGCTGCCACTATGGTTTCGCCCAGGTTGACAAATACCGAGGTCAACCTGTCTAAGGGACAGGCGATCGTGGAGGTAGCCGAGATCCATAATGACAATTTGCTGCGCGTGCAGCAGGACGGCGCCACCACCCAGATGCTGAAAACCGGCGTGTATGGCTTCGATGCCGATAGCGGCGATGTCCGGGTCTTCAAAGGCGAAGCGATGGTGCAGGATGGCGATCAGCAGGTTAAGGTCAAAGGCGGCCACGAGCTGAACGTCAACAACACCGGCAAGCTGAAGACCGTCAAGTTTGACCAGGCGGCTTACACCCAGAGCGATTTGTATCGCTTTAGCAATCTGCGGTCGCAATATCTGGCGGAAGCCAATGTTGATGCGGCCGGCGGGTACGTGGGCGGACTGGGCTGGTATGGCGGTGGCTGGTACTGGGATCCATTCTTTACCGCCTACACCTGGATTCCGGGAGACGGGATTTTCTACAGCCCGTTTGGCTGGGGATTTTACTCCCCGCTGTGGGTTGGCTATTCGCCGTTCTATCCGCGTTTTTATCCGTACGGCTACCGCGGCGGCGCCCGGCCCTTTGTCGCCGGACATTACGGCACCACCTACGCTCACCCTGGATATTTTGGTCATCCGGCGAGCGGATTTCGCGGCCCGTCGCATGCGAGCGTTGCCGCGCCTCACTTTGGCGTTATGAGCGGCGGCTTCCGTGGCGGAGGCGGCGGCTTCCACGGCGGCGGAGGATTCCATCGCTGATACCTGAGCAGTGACAGCACAGTAACAGCGCTTGGAGGCGGGGCTTTCCTTAGCCCCGCTTTTCTTTTGCGGCGAACCCTGCAGCATCCCTGCGGTAACCGATTCACCAGCAATTCACGGCTTCGCAATCTGGCCGCAACTTGTGCTGCCCACAATGGCGGGGAGATTCCTGCTCGATACACGGAATCCTTCACGCGAAAGGAAATCACCATGTCGAAGGAAGCTGCACATCATCATGCCGAAGCCGCCGATCATCATGAGCACGCGGCCAATCACCATCGGGAAGCTGCCAAGCATCACGAAGCCGGCGATCATGAAAAGGCGGCGCACCATGCCCAGGTAGCCCAGGGGCATCACGCCCATGCCTCCCATCACGCCCAGGAAGCGGCCAAGCACCACTCCGAAGAGCACGGCGCCGCGTAAAGTTGTTCGCCGGCGGCTGACGCGAGCAGCGGCCGGAGTGCCGCTGTTTCGCTTTTCTGGATAAGAAAAATCGACGTGCCAGCCCCTTGACCTGCTTCTGGTTTGGCGTTTGAATTTGCTGATGCCGAGTAAGCCCGCGAAACGCAAATCCCCCGCCAGGAAGAAAGCCGCTTCCCCCGAAAGCGTCCTGAAGTCGCCGATTGCCAGCCGTCCGGCGATGCCCGCCCATTACGGCGTTTCCAAGTCAACCAGAGGGATGCTGGATTGGAGCTGGGCGCGGGACCGACTGACCCGTTCCCATAACTACGTGATCGTAACGGTGCGGCCGGACGGACGGCCGCACGCCATGGGCATGCACGGCCTGTGGTTCGAAGACGCCTTCTACTTCGGCACCGGGGATACGACGCGGAAAGCTCAAAACCTGGCGGCGAATGCGAACTGCATCCTGATCAACGAGCGGCTCAACGAACTGATTATCGTGGAGGGTATCGCCGAGTCTGTCGGCAAAGACGCAATTCCCTCGGCGCTCTCTGCTATCAGTATGAAGAAGTATGGATGGCCTTACCATCCTGGCAAGGGTCACTTGATCTTCAAACTAACGCCTCGCGTCGTGTTCGCCCTTCCCGAGAAGCTGTTCGCCACTGCTCCCACGCGCTGGAAATTTGGGCTGTGACGGGTGCGCGATTGCCGTGAGCATCGCGATTGTCGGGGTCGGAAGGACGGATTTTGCGGATCGCGGCTTCGTCCCTATGGATCGACCTTGTTGCGAAAGAAGAGTTCTACCTTGAATCCCATGCCATTAATTGGCCGGCCGCTTCCCTCGAGGGCAGCAACGTGCCGAAAATATGGCTCCAGTTCCACATGCGTGCTAACGCGAAAAACCGATCCGATCTCCGCGTTATATCGATACCACGCTC
>DATJNV010000059.1:0-20396 GCA_035507705.1 Acidobacteriaceae bacterium | reverse complement strand
TGGGGTTAGCCGAATTGAGCAAAACGGAGAAATCCCCATTGCGCATTGCCTGCGTCATAACGCTGGCCGAGGAAATTCCGCCGGTGTGATAGCGCGCTCCCAGGTAATCGACGAAAAAGAACAGCTTGTTGCGCACAATGGGGCCCCCTAACGTGCCCCCAAACTGCGCCTGCGAAAACGGGTTGATCGGGATTCCCTGGTTGTTGTTCTGCCAGGAATTCGCGTTCAGACGATAGTCCTGCACGTAACCGTACGCCGAACCATGAAAGTTGTTGGTTCCGCTCTTGAGCACGCTGAAAACACCGGCGCCATTTACGTTGCCGGCTTCGACGGGCGAGTTGGCGGTCACAACCTTGATTTGCTCCAGTGCCTCAGGCGCCGGACTGTAAGAAATCAGGTTGTTGAAGGTTTCGTTCATGTCGATGCCGTCGAGCGTGTAGTTGTTCGCCTGGGCGCGGTTGCCATTGATATTCGGCGTGTCGGTGTAATAGGTGTCGCGCTCGATGCTCTGCGTGCCGGACGTTCCCTGCGTGTTCACCGCGCCTGGCACATAAAGCGTCAATGCTGAAAAATCCAGGCCATTCAGGGGAAAGTTGTGAATCGTATTTGCCGTGAAGGTGCTGCCCACCACGGCATCGTTCGTATTCAGAATGGGTGACGCCGCGGAAACGTCGACCGTGGTTGCGGTGCTTCCCACTTTCAGCTGCACGTTGAAGTTGGCTGTCTGCTGCGCTTCCAGTGAGAACGCGGGCAGCGTCTCGCTGACAAACCCGGGTGCTTGCACCGTGATTTGGTAGCGGCCGATCGGCAGGAACTCAATTCGATAGAGACCGACAGCGTTGGTTGTGGCCGGTGACTGAACTCCGGTATCCAGGGCGCGGGCCACGACGTGTGCGCCTGGAACAACGGCTCCGGTGGAGTCAGTTACTTCACCGGTGATGTTGCCGGTCACCGATTGCGCCAACAGCGCCGGTACCGTCAACAGGAATGCGAGCATGCCTCCAGCAATAGAAAACCTCATTCTCATAGACCCTCTCTGTGTTTTTCACTTTGCACTGGTCCTTTGCAGAAACCGGCTGTCGCGGCCGGGTCATCCGCAGGGTACCCACAAGATACGCAATGAATGATCGATATGTCTATAAAGATGATCGAAAAGGTCACTTTCATGGAGGACAACAAAAGACAAACTGATTGCTTTTCATCGACATAACCCTCCCCTTTTGAGATTCCGGGCAGAGCCGGAGGATCTGCCGTTTTCCTCCCGGCCGCTCCCTGCCCATCCCCACCAAACCTCGAAAGGGAAGCCGTGGGGCGGAATTCTTGTCCGGCTACTTCATCTATCAGTTCTGAAGAGAGCTCCGATCGCACCCCGCGACCAAATCACAGAGCATTTACGATGAGAGTGGACTATGCCATCCGTCCGCACTGTCAGCCGCCGATCCTTCGAAAGAACCCTCGCCAGCGCCAAGCGAACCATGGTGTTGAGCGAGATCGTGAGCCTGGCCATTGATAGCTTCCAGGCCAACAAGGTGCGCGTCATGCTCACCTCTTTGGGTATGGTCATCGGTTCGGCTTCCCTGATTCTGGTCGTCACCGTCGCGCTTACCGGCAAGCACTACATCCTGCATTTGATCCAGTCCATCGGCAGCAACATGGTGGAGGTGGAATACTCTGGTGGCGGTCCCGGATCGGCCGGGCAACACGATCTACGGAACGACTACCTGACGCTCGAAGACGAGACGGCTGTCCTGGAGCAGGTGCCGTCGGTTGCTTATTCGTCGCCCATGCTGCAAATGCATGACCGCATCAGCTTCGGGAATGGCGTCGTCAAAGACATTTCCGTACTTGGGGTCTCGCCCCAGTACAGGTTGGTTCGCAACCTGATCCTCATCAACGGCCGCTTTTTCGACGACGAAGACGACATCACCCATGCCAAGGTGGCCGTGGTTACCGAACCCTTTGCCCGCGCCCGTTTCGGGAGTGCCAACGCCGTCAACAAATCCTTCGAAATCAAGGGCATTCCGTTCACCATCATTGGCACCTTCAAGGAATCGGTGGATACCTTTGGCCAAACCGAGGTCGCCGATCAAACCATCCTGATCCCCTACTCGGTCGCCCGCTACTTCACCGGGAGCAACTACATCAAGGCGCTCTTCTTCTCTATCCGTGACAGCGGCGACGTGGAGTTAGCGAAGAAGCAGATCCTGCAGGTGATCCATACGCGGCATCAACCGAACTCGGTCTACGATGCTCAGACACTGACCGAATTGCTGCGCACCGCAGGCGATATCGCAAACGCACTGACTTTGGTTCTGCTGCTCGTTTCCTCGGTGACGCTGGCCGTGGGCGGCATCGGCATCATGAACATCATGTTGGCCAACGTTCGCTCCCGTATTCGCGAGATCGGCATTCGCAAGGCCCTGGGGGCGACGTATCGCGAGATCAAGCTGCAGTTCCTGATCGAGGCCGTCTTCATTTCTCTGAGTGGCGGAATTGTCGGAACCATCCTCGGTCTTGCCCTGCCCTACTCTGTGAGGCTGTTCACCTCATACCGGATTCCCATTTCAGGCTTGTCGGCGATCATTGCATTGGCGGCAGCGACCATCGTCGGTGTCGTTTTCGGGACTCTGCCGGCCACCCGGGCAGCACAATTGGACCCGGTCGAATCCTTGAAGTACGAGTAGTCAATCTATAACCACGCGCTCAGCATGCGGGCCGCCGTGCCACGCATCGCAAGCTGATCGGTTCGGCCGCCAAAGTAGCGCGCGTTGATCTCCGCCGAGCCGACATCCTCGATCGTGTGGAACGATGAAAGTTCGCTCGCAATCTCACCGCGAGTGAAGAAGAGCTGGAAGGGCTCGCCTGCCTTTTCCACCCGCGACGCCAGTGAGGCCAGCGCCAGCCTTTCCAGGGCCGAAAGAACGGCTGCCGGTTGTCCGTAATCGAGAACCACGCCGCTTCCCTGGGCTTGGGCAGAAATGAATTGGACAGTCGCGCGAAAGGCTTCCAGGGTGAGGTAGGGTACGACCCCCAACCAGGCGAAAAAAGACGGCCCGTGACCATCAAAACCCGCCTCGCTCAACTGCGCGGAAAGCGATTGGCATTCAAAATCTACCGGGGTGTACGTGATGCTGCCGGGAATCGCGATCCGGCTGCGGTGGAGCAACTCCCGTTTCCACTGCTGGGTAGCGGGATGGTCTACCTCGAACACGCGCAATTGCGGATAAGGGTTTCGGTAGGCAAAGGTATCGAGCCCTGCCCCGAGTAACACATATTGCCGGACACCATTCTCGACGGCCCGCCTCAGGTTGTCTTCGGCATAACGGCTGCGCGCCACAAGAAACGCCCGCATCGCAATTGAGAAAGGCTTGTCCGCCCGTAGCGGTGTTCGCCGTAATTCTTCCCCGTACGTCTCCCCAAGGATAGCCACCGCCAGCGGATCTGCGAAAACCAGCGGCGAATCATGAATCTGGTGAGCAGCCCGGCGCAACGCCACGCTGACAGCAGTTCTGGATGCGACGGCCTGATCCATCTGTTGACATTATCTAAGCCGACAAATCAAAAGCCAAAATCGCCGAAGATCGTCGTAGAGAATTGAATTGGGAACACCGGAATTGCCCGGCGGCCAAAAAAGAAGGAACAAATGAACGCGAGCAACAGAATTGTCATCCCGCCTGCCCCCACGTGCCGTGGGACCGAAGCGACCTGTCCCGCCTGTCCCGGCAAGCCGTGGAGCGTGCCGTGGAGGCGGAGCGGAGGCGCCTGGGGTCCACGCACCCCCCTACTTCGTAACCGTCTCCATCACGAATACTGCAATCCAATAACAGCACGAGCCTGCCCTCAGGGAGCAGGCTCGTACTCTGGCTCGATCTATTCTGTTCGACTACGTCCTGACGACCACTACACCTGCCGCACTCGGCCCCGCGTAATCAACCGCAGCAGCAGCGTCAGAATCACTGCCCCGATGACGGCTACGATGATGGTATAAATGAGGCCGCCTGATCCGGCAAACCCCAGATGCGACATGACAAATCCACCGATGAGCGCTCCAAGGATGCCAACGATGATGTCCATAAGCGGACCGTACCCGCCGCCGCTCATGATCTTACCCGTGAGCCAACCCGCGATGAGACCGACGATAACCCACCAAATCAATCCAAACATAGTTTCCTTCCTTTATCCTGCTTTTTGGAATCATGTTCCCCGGGGTAGGAGCAAGGCGGCACAAACGAGCGCCAATCCTAGACCTATGAGAGGCGCTCCGCCCAATCCAAGTTGTCACTACTCGAACTTATTTCCAACGCTGTATTTCAGGAGCCCTGAACCATGAAGCTTAGCCTCTTCCTGGCCTGTATCTGCCTGGTAAGTACAACCGCCCGGGCCGAAGTTCATTTAGCCCCGGTCATAACTGACCATGCCGTCCTTCAGCGCGATGTCCCGATTCATCTCTGGGGCGACGCGTCGCCGGGAGAGAATATTAACATCTCTTTTCATGAACAGACCATCACTACCACCGCGTCCAGTATGGGTTTGTGGGAAGCGTGGCTTAAGCCGGAGCCGGCCGGCGGTCCTTTCACTCTGACCATCCATGGCAGTTCTGACCTCACCCGCTCCGACCTGTTGATCGGCGACGTGTGGTTTGCCTCCGGCCAATCGAACATGGAGATGCCGCTCGCCGGCTTCCCTAACTCGGCCTATGTGACCAATGCGGAGCAGGAGATTGCCCAGGCCAATCTGCCGCAGGTTCGCCTGCTGCGCATGGAGCACCAATCCTCGCCGTCACCGCTAGCCGGAATCACGGCCACCTGGCAGGTATGTACACCAGCCACCGCCAGGGACTTCTCCGCCGTGGCTTACTTCTTTGCCCGCGACATCTACCAGCACGAGCATGTGCCCATCGGCGTCATCGACTCTTCCTGGGGAGGAACCCCGATCGATTCCTGGGTCAGCCTCGATGCGCTCTCTTCCGATGCGTCGCTGATGCCCGCCTTTGCCGCCCGCGCGCAATTCGCGGATGTGCAAACCCATCTGGAACAAATCGAGGCCGCGGAAAATCGAGCCGACGCCACAGCCAAGGCGCAGCACCTCCCTCCGCCTCATCATCCCTGGCATCCGGACCCTTCCTCCTGGGTTCCAGCGGGCCTTTATAACGGAATGGTTGCGCCCTTCACGCCGTATGCCGTTAAGGGTTTCCTCTGGTACCAGGGAGAAACCGACAGCTCGCCCGATCGTGCCGGGCTTTATGCAAAGCTTCTCCCCACCCTGATCGCCGATTGGCGGCGCCAGTGGGGCATTGGCAATCTTCCTTTTCTGTTTGTGCAGATCTCAAGCTTCGGCGATAAGCCCCCAGCGGATTGGGGCCTGGTGCGAGACAGCCAGCGCCGCGCTCTAGCTGTAGCGAACACCGGTATGGCGGTAACGCTCGACGTCGGCCAGCGGGACAATGTCCATCCGCCCGATAAACAGGCCGTCGGCGCACGCCTGGCTCTCGCTGGGCGCGCCATTGCGTACGGAGAAACCGGCTTCGAATTCAGCGGGCCGCTCTACCGGCAAACCACGCGCCAAGGGAGCGACGTGCAAGTCTGGTTTGATCATGCAGAGGGTCTGAACAGCAAAGGAGCCGGCGTCAAAGGATTTGAAATCGCAGGCGCGGATGGTGAATTCGTTCCCGCGACGGCCAGGATCGAGGGAACGACCGTGCTGGTATCTTCGCCGCAGGTTGCACAACCGGAGAAGGTCCGCTACGCCTGGCAGAATTTCACCGACGCCAACCTCTACAACAGCGCGTCTCTCCCAGCGTCCACGTTCATGGCCAAGGTCCCCTAGACGCAGAGAATTTTGCAAAGGCAGGGAGCCCCCGCATTCCCGGGGTCCCCGGCAGCGAAGGTGCTGGGGTGGATTTATGGGGGGAGGACCGCTCTAGCGCTCCGTGAAACGTTCACTCAACTCACGCGCTTTAGCGCCGGCATCTCCCGCTTTCTGTGTCTTCAGCCGTCTCTGCGGGGCTTCCCCGATAAAGCGCTACCGGCCCTATCGCCTTCCGCCGCCACCGCTGGGAGCTGATTGCATGGAGGAGTGCGCTGCTCCGCCGCCCGCCGGACCCTGCATGCTGCCAGAGTAGGAACTCCTGCCTGAATTTGCAGGTCCGGACCGGCCGGCCGCCGAGAACATTGAGGATTCCCCACCTCTGGCTCCGGCATTTGCAGCAGGAGCATAGACCGTTGTCGACGCCATTCCATGCTGCGCCACATGATTGGAGAAGCCGTTCAGTTTGCCCAGGCTGCCCCGAGGCACGCCTAGCCCGGCCGAGTCGCCGCGGAATACGAACTTGTCATTCCCCGTCAGGCTCGACGTGGGCATTGCCTTCATGTTGACGCCCACCAACGTCGATTCTGTGCGAGCCGGCGGACCGACCGGCGGGTGGGGACGGGTGCCGGTTAAAGAGTTGTTAAATCCGGTGGGGTTCGCATACGCGGTATTGGCCAGCCCCATCCAGGCGCCTCCGGGCATCCAACCCCAGCCAATCCCCTGGCAGAATGACCAGCTGCCATAGTGGTAGGGAGTCCAGCCCCATGGATAGGGCGAGACCCAGGAATAGCCCGCGCTCGGGTAGTATGCCCAGGCTCCGCTCCCATATGGATCCCACGCCGCACCTGCAAAGTAAGGCCGCCACAAAGACCCGCCGCATCCATTGACGAAGCTGCCGTAATAATTGAGATCGTTGATGCCGTAGGAGTACGGCGTATTTCCGAACGCGCTGGCATTGGCGTAATTCTTGTGATACTGGGCGGCGTTGTCGTCCCATTTGTCCAGGGGTTGGTCGACCAGGCTCTTGGCAACGACCGGCTGGCTTTGTTCCGCCATGTTGAACGTCGCCGTCCGGTTCTTGCCTATCATGGTCGTACCCGTGGGCTCCTGGACTGTCACGTCACCGTGCATCACAGCGAGGTTCGCTTCGCTCGGCGTCACTTGCAACCGAACGTGGCTGTCCGGCGGCAGATTCACCGTCTGCTGCCCAAATTTCATGGTGAGCTGATTGTTTTTCGCATTCACCAGGCTTGCATAAACCATTCCCTGCTGCACGTTGACCGTCGACGCCTTGATGCCCCCGGGCAAAAGCTCGAGCCTGGGAAAATCGACCGTGGAGTTGGGCGCCAACCGGATGGTTGAGTTGTCTTCGAACTCAACCTCGGCAACACCATCTTCCGTCTTGAGTCTGGCTCCTTCAATGATGGGAAGGTTCGCCATCGCAGTCTCAAAACCTTTCCCCGTCAACCGGTCGAGTTGCACTTGACCTTTCACTTCGCTGAGGCGAACAATGCGAACCTTGGATACGCCGGCAGTGCCTGGAGTGGAAGGCTCAGTGGTAGCCGTCGCTGCAGCATTGCTGCCGGCTGCGGTCGCGGGAGAAACAGGCTCCTGCGCAACGGACGTGTACCCAACGAGCGCCCATGCCAACAAAGCTGCTGTGCTGATGACGGAAGGAGTTTTCATGTCCGCCTCCTTTTCAATTCCGGCAGGGGACTTTTTCTTTCGGCGTGACGTTTCGGAAAGAGGGGAGTTCCTTCCGGCCTGACTTCCTGCTGCGTCAGGGTAACGCAACGGATAGTAGCACCTTCTCACCAGGAAATGCGAGGACGTTGTTCACCCCGCGAAACAATGCTGTCCCATTAAGAACAAGCCCCGACTCAGAACCGCCACGCTGTCAGGATTGAGTTCTTTAACTGGCAGTCAGCAGAACATCCATCTGGTAGAAGCGGAAGAAGTGCTCCTCCCCGGGAGAATCGGCGGCGACCGTCTGATAGCGATCGAGTACGTCGGTCGCGAACGCCACGCGATCCGCTTCCGGCAAGTGCTGGGTCCACTCCACAAAAGTGACTAACCCGAAGGCAAGAAAGGCTGAGCGCGAAACAAAATCCCAGGCCTTGGCCGCTACCTGCACCCGCCCGGCCACGAACCCATTTTGCTCCGCGAGTTTCCTGTATTGCTCCGCAGTCAGGTGAAGATAGGGCTTACGAAAACCCTGAAAATAGCGATTCCAGCGCGAAGAAAAGCGCGTTTCCTCGAGCACATCCTCCAAGCTTTTTCTCTCGCCCTTCCCTACCAGGCGCAGTTGCGCAAGACCGCCAGGTTTGATGGCGGTTCGTATCGACTGAAGCGCCTGATCCTGTTCCGGAATCCAGTGGAGCGCATTGAACGAAACCGCCAGGTCGAATTCTTCCCGGTACGGCAGGTGGCGGGCATCGGCGACTGCAAATTGAAGCTTCGGATGCTGTGCCGCGTGGGTAGCCGCGAACGCGATCATCTCCTTCGAAGCATCCACGCCCACCACAGATCCCAGCGGAACCCGCGCGGCAATCTCAGCGGTCGTCTTCCCGTTCCCGCAGCCGACATCGAGAACTCGTTCCGTCCCTTTGAGGTCGAGCAGAGCAAGGACCTCTTCCGCCATGGCAGCCTGCAGGCTCGAGATGCGGGAATACTCAGCCGCGTTCCATTCCGTCATGTTCCCGATTCTCGATTACCGGAAAACGGGAAGCAAGGCGGGGATCGAACTCAGGCAAAAATCGCGGATGTATCGGAGGAGAGAACGAGCCACTCGGGTTCGCTGGCGATGTGCTTCAGGCGTACGATGTCGTCCCCCACAATCAGATCGTAATCACCCAGATCAATGTTCTGCCCGGGCTCAGCATCGATCGAATGCACAACAGCCTTCTGTCTTAGAAAGGAACCGTTGGAATCGGTCGTTTTCACCAGGTGCTGGCTGATCTTATAGCTCACATAAAGAGCTGGTCCAAGCTTTCCCGTCGGTACCAGTCTTCCTTTTCCATAACCAAGGCCCATAGTTTCTCTCATCCTGTTTTGCTGTCGGATAAGGAAGCTATATTCGTTTTTGCGAAGCTTCGTGATCCCCCGAAAGGGGAACGGAAATTTGCGCCTGGGATGGACTGCGTTCTACTGGATCTGGGGCCGGTTATACGGCACGATCCATGTCTTCCGATCCGTGATTGGGCTTGCCGGCCCCGGCCAACGCCGCCACAAGGACCGGTTTACGAGCGGATCGGGCAGAAAAAGGATTCAACCCGGCGCGCCACACGATGTAACAGAAAGCCACTACGGTATACAGCTGAGAGATTACGGTCGCCCACGCGATTCCGACTGCCTTCCATTCGGGCGCGAGCGCGAAGGCAGCGGCAATCCCTATCAAGGCCGTCGTGAGGTTCACAATGTTGAATTGATTGTCGAGCTGGTTCGGCAACAAAATCTGGAAAATGATCACGGTGCTGATCGCGACCAGGGGAATCCAGAGGGCAAAGACCCGCAAGATCGGCACGGAATCTTTGAATGCGGAGCCGAGCACAAAGTGAACCAGCAGGGGAGCTCCAAAATAAATGGCAAGCCCCAGCACAATCCCGAGCGCGCCCAAAAACACCACACTGAGGCGGACGATCCTGATCGCGCGAGCAGGATCTTTTTGCGTCTGCTGCGTCAATTTCGGATAAAGCGCCTGGTTCACCGGCCACATCCCTTGTTGGAATACGCGCGTGATCCTTTCCGCGCCCGCGTATTCACCTAGGGCAGCCACCGGAGCAAAGTAGCCCAGCACCAGCCGATTCACCGAACCGAAGAGGCCCTGTACCGTCCGAAATACGAACATGGAGCCCCCAAGTCTCAGGGACTCCCACACCGATGAGAATGTGGGCCATTGGAAACCAACCTCGCGATACGCGAGGATGACCGTTACCCCGTGGGAAACGACGCAGCCCACACACTGCGCCGCCATCACTTTCCAGCCATCGTCTGGATGATGGACGAGCAAGAAGATACTGGCGGTCGCCAGGACCTTGCCCCCAATTTCCAGGGTGCTGGCCAGCTGCATCCGCTCCAGTCCCTGGAAGAACCACAGCATGTTGATTCCCTGACAAACACCCCAGATGACGCTGGCCCAGAATAGCGCCGGCGAAGGTGCAATGTGGTGCGTAAAGCGCCGCGAGAGGACTGCTCCCGCTATCCCCACCACTGCCAGCAAAGATTTAGCCCCTAACACTCCCGAAATAAGGCCCGAGAGCCGCTTCGGGTCTTCCCGATGACGCGACGTCTCCCGCATTGCCGAAATGTCGAAGCCGTACTCCACCAGGGTCTGGATCACGACTCCAATCGCCTGCGCGAATACCACCACGCCCCACCCGGACGGTCCCAGCACGCGGGCCAGGTAAGGAAATGTGAGCAACGGCAGCGCATAGGTGCACGCCTGGACCCCGTAAAGGGCCATGACATTGTGCACGAAGTTGTTGCGAATCAGTCGCTTAGGGATGAACCTCGAGAGACGGTCCCGGCCTGGGATAGTTTGGGCGGGATCGTCGTCAGGGCGTCGCAACAAAATTCATCTCCATCCTTGTTTTGGGAGTGCGGGGCAGTACCAGCGAGTGAAATTACGCCGGAGCAGCGCGCCAAAAGGGCTACTTAACCCCGAATGGCCCGCCTACGCGTTGTGGGGAACTCAAGAGCCCCCGAACGTTACCCTGGGTGGACAACCGTCGCTTTTTAGGTCACGCCGGTACAGAAGATATCGGCGGTAAAGACACCGACTTTAGAGAAGATGCATGGGGAACGTTGAAGGCTGTTTAATCTCCGGCGGGATTCTTGGCAGGTGACAAGAAGGTAACTTACCACTTCCAGTAGTCTAAACCGGCTTCTGCCCGATTCCCAGAGGTTGGGAGGGGCGGGCGGCAGGAATTCCCAGCGGCTGTGGAATTCTCTCCCCTTCGTGCGCCGCTTTTTCGGCTTCCGCCAGCCGTTCTCGCAGCCGGAGCTTGAGCTTTTGGTTTCCGTGCGCCGGCACCAACGCCGGCGTAAGGTTCCTGGAACGTAGCCGGCGGAGCTTGGAAGGAGTCGGCGGCGCAAAGGGGTTCAACCCCGCTCGTTGCAGGATCACGAAAAAAGCGGCCAGCGTGTATATTTGCGCGATCACCGAAGCCCAGGCAATCCCAATCGCGCCAAATTTAGGGGTGAGCAGAATCACCAATCCGATGGCGGTCAGGACTGCGGTCACATTGACGAAATTAAACTGATGGTCGAGCTGGTTGGGCAATAGCAGCTGGAAGATGATCACGGTGGTGAGCGCGATCAATGGAATCCACAGGGCAAACACCCGGAGCACGGGCACAGAATTCTGGAAAGCGGGGCCAAGTATCAGCCGGACCAGCAGCGGCGCTCCGGTAAAGAGAATCAGGCCAAACACTACTCCCAGGCCGCCCAGAAAAATCAGGCTCCGCCGAACCGTCTTCCTCGCCCGCCTCGGATCGCTTTGCGCCTGCTGCGTCATTGCCGGATATAGGGCCTGGTTGACTGGCCACATTCCCTGCTGGCAAACGCGCGTGATTCGCTCCGCTCCTGCGTATTCACCGAGCGCCGCAACCGGAGCCACCGAACCCAGCACCAGACGGTTTACGGAACCCGCAAGGCTCTGCACCGCGCGAAACAAAAACATCGACCCGCCGAGTCGAAGGGATTGCCAAACCGAGGAGGCAGTAGGCCAGCGGAAACCGACTTCACGGTATGCCAGCACCACGGTCACGCCGTGGGCGACCACACAGCCGACGCATTGCGCTGCCATCACCTTCCAGCCGTCCTCGGGTTTATGCACCAGGACAAAAATGCTCAGCGTTGCTACTACCTTGCCGCCTATTTCCAGGGCACTCGCCAGGCGCATTCGCTCCAGACCCTGGAAGTACCACAGCATATTGATGCCCTGGCATACACCCCATAGGGTGCTGGCCCAGAATAGGGCCACCGAGGGGGCCACGTGGTGAGTGAACCGGCGGGAGAATAGAGCCCCGGCGATGCACACGATCGCCAGCAGGGACTTGGCGCCCAGAACCCCTGAAATCAGCTGCGAGAGATGCTCCGGCTCATGGCGGTGACGCGACGTCTCTCGCGATGCCGAGATATCGAATCCGTATTCCACGACGCAGGCGATCACGTCCCCAATCGCCTGGGCAAACACCACCACGCCCCACCCCGACGGGCCAAGAACGCGGGCAAGGTAAGGGAAGGTCAGCAGAGGCAGGGCGTAGGTACACGCCTGCACTCCGTATAACGCGATGACATTGTGAATGAACCCGCGATGGCGCAGTGCTGGAGAGTCCGCCGGTGGGCTCTCGCCACCAAAACCCTCGGGATCGGCCGGCCTGGAACGTCGCGGAAATCTCAGCGCCATTCCTGGCGTCTCCTCCGGGACAAAAACCCCATAGCTAGCTATAGCTTGCTTGCGCTGAGGCCGTTATCCCTATAAAGAGGAATTACCGATTTCCGGTTAATGGCGCACGAAGGCACAGAGAATACTGCGCGACACGCGAAAAAGCCAACACCTGTCCCGGGGACGTGGCGCGCAGCAAGATTTGGCGGAAGACTCGGCTACGAGGTTCCCGGCGCAGTGGCCAGGAACCTATCGACATTGCTTTTGTCCACCAGGGAAACACCTGTATCGATGAACGCCGGCACGGGCGACCTCGCGTCCGAACCCCAGTCCTCGTTCAGGGGCTTGAGCGGGTAATGATGAAGCTCATCCAGGGCCTTGAGACCGAGAAACGCCATGGTAAACGGCTTCTGCGAGATGGTGGCCTGGATCGTGCCATCTTTCACCAGTTCCAGCGTCGCCTGGTCCACATCCATGGCCATCAGCATGGCGTCCTGTGTCTTCGCGCGCTTGAAGGCTTCGCCTACGTCCTTGCCCGCGGACGCCTCCAGGCAGATGAATGCATTTATTTTGGACGCACCCGTCCGCCCCAGGTATTCTTCCGCCTTATCCATGGCGGTGCCCGACTCTCCCTTCATATCGAAGACCTCGACGATCTTGATTCCGGGAAAATTGGCAAAGACATCCTTGTAGCCCTTGAGCCGCTCATCCAGGTTGGGCTGCCCGGGCATGCTGAAAAAAACAACATTTCCCTTGCCGTTGAGCTGAGCGGCCACCCGTTGGCCGCCTAGCCGGCCGGCCTCCAGATTATTGGTCCCGATGAAGAACAGACGCTGACTGGCAGGCGCATCCGAATCGACCGTGATCACGGGAATGCCTGCGGCGATTGCCTTATTAATCTCCGGCCCCATCAGATTCGGATCGGAGACCGAGACCAGAATTCCCGCGGGTTTTCTGGCCACGGCAGCGCGAAATTCATCCACCTCGATCGCTGGGGTAAATGTGTCGGGCCCGCGCATGTCCTCGGTTACACCATATTCCGCGGCCGCTTTCGTGAATCCTGCGTGTGCCGACTGCCAGTAGGGCAGCCGGATGTTGGTGGCAACGAGAAAGTACTGCTCAGATTTGCTGTGACGTTCACATCCCCCCACAAACATCGGAAGGACGACGGCCAGTGTCACCAGGACAACTTTCTTCTCCATAGTCAGTCAGCCTCCAGACCGGGAAAGCTTCCGGAACCAGCTATCCCGGTGAGGCGCCGAATTCTACTCCTTACGATTCGAATCTGAGAAGAGGCAAATCCTGTCGACCGCGTCAGGGACAAACCAGCCGGTTGGAGTGCGAAAGATAGTAGAGCAGCACTTTGAACTTTTCGGCCGCTTCTCACGGAACAAACACAATCCTCTGTTCCTCTTTCCGCGGCCATACCTTCTCCACTTTCGATAAAGGGACAGGGTCGACGTTGATCGCAAACTGGACTGCGGAAGCAGCCGCAAACATGGCTCGCAGCGATTGCAGAATTTGCTGTGAGCTGAGACTTCCTAAGCCACTGCCCAATAATTCCACGCCCGAGCTGCGCAGAACCTCCGCGGGCAGGGTGATCGTGCCCGCGCTCATCGATCCGATTTGCACAAAACGTATTCTGGGCTCGCCGTCCGATGCCCCATGGCCGGCGGCTGCTTTCAGAATCAGTTCCGCAGACGGACCCCAGAGAAAGTCCAGCACCACCTGCACGTCCGGCAGCGTTGACCGAAAGCTCCGGAGCAGGTCCTCCTCCGTTTGCTTCAAAGAAATCGTCTCGTTCGCCCCCAGGACCTCAAGTTCTCTGAGCGCTCGGTCGCTGCGGCCAGTTGCGATAATCTTCGAAGCTCCCAGGTATTTTGCGACCTGGATCGCCTGTCGTCCCGCAACACCGGTCGCTCCGTTGATCAGGACCGCTTCCCCCGCCTGGAGTTTTGCCCTGCCGAGAAGTGAGCCCCAGGTCGCGAGTCCCGGGTTTCCCAGGGCCGCCGCATCCACATCGTCGATGTTGGCGGGCACAGGAATCGTCTGGGCTTTGGGAACCACGCAGTACTCTGCCATGGAGCCATAGGGCGCCCGCGGAGAGAAAAAGTAAACTCGTTCGTTATCTTCGGAGATCACTCCCACGCCGTCATTCCCGGGCGTGAAAGGAAGCTTTTTGGGGCTGCTGTAATGGGAGCCGTTGGCTTGGGCCCGCACCAGGTTACTCAGGGCAGCGGCGCGAACCTTTACCAACACCTCGCCTTCTTTGGCTACCGGAACGGAAGTCTCGCGATAGCGTGGCGGCTGGCTGAAGTCCTCGACCATGGCCGCGTGCATGTCGCGCCTCCTCGAAACTACGACGACATTATAGTGCCGCGCGAACGCTCACGGTCGCCTTCCCAGGCACTTACACCATAGATGCCGAAAAATTTAAAAAAAACTGTGAGCACTTCTCGTGTCATGCGCGGCGGATGGGTCGACCGCAGGAAAATTCCCCGCGGGCCCAATGGGCGCGGGCTCTGTCGATGGTGTTCGCTTGAGGTGCCCGCTCGGCGCTTCACCTTCTGCTCCGAGTATTGCGTGCACGAGTGGAAATTACGCTCCCAGCCGGGCTATCTCCGCGAGCAGATCTTTCACCGTGATCTCGGCATTTGCGCTCACTGCGGCGTTGACACCGTTAGGGAGCACATCCGGCTAAAGCGAGCTCGCGGCGATAGCCGCGCGGCTCTCATGCGGCACTGGGGATTCAGGAAAGTGATTCGAAAGAGTCTTTGGGATGCGGATCACATTCTGCCGGTGACGGAAGGTGGCGGCGAATGCGACCTGGACAACATTCGTACGCTTTGTCTTCGCTGCCATCGCACCGTAACCGCTCAGCTGCGCGAAAGGATTCGGCGCGCCAAGGTAAATGCAATGCTCGCCGCGGAGGCTGCGGCTCACCGCGCGAGCGGTGCATAAACAACAGAGCCGGGCTCCCCCCCGAGTGCCCGGCTTTGGATCGGAAACTTTCCCCGACCACGATATTTTGATGCATCTCAGGTGCAAAGCGATGTCGGTGGCTGGTGGAAAACCCGGGCTGATTGGTGCTCGATTGACCGCTTCACCGCCTTGATGGATCTTCGTTGACGACGCTGAAAAATCGCTGTCTGGACTTGACTGATCAGGTACTCAAACCTGCTGCACTTCCGCTAAAACTCTCTTTACGGTTGCGGTCACCCGGTCGAGCATTTTGTCCGCATCGTCGACCAGCTTCTGCGTGTCGTCAGACAAACCCGGATGCGTACGCAGGAGATGCAGGGTGAATGTCATTGCTGCCAGAGGATTATTGAGCTCGTGGGCCAAATGATTGATCAGCACGTATCTTGATTCCCAGGCACGCACTTTCTCTTCCGCCGCCTGTAGTTTCCGCTGCTCGGTCAGCTCCACCATGTAGGAAGACCACTGGAATGGTTCCAGGCTCAGCCGGACGGCTCCCACCAAAAACGGCGGGGAAGACCCATTGGGCAAGACAAATTCTTTTTCGTAGGGAACGCAAGTGCCAAATTCACGTAGCTGATCCATAGCGCTGGCATCGAGTGGGCGAAATTTCTCCGGTGTCAGCTCGCCCCAGTCAATTCCCCCCGCCATGAGTTGTTCCCGGCTCTGCCCCACCATGCGCAGAAAGGCCTCGTTGCCATCGATCACGTGAGTCTCGTCTGCGATGGCGACTCCAAGATAGGGCGATCGGTACAACATCGAAAAGGAGGTTTGCAGCGAGCGTGGAATCTGCGCCTGGTAAATACGAATCGACACCTCCACGTCCGCCTGAATGGTCTCGCCGATTTCAAGAATGTTGTGCACCAATGTGCTCAGATCGAGGCCAAACAGGTTCTCGTGAATCGTGGCGCTTAGCACCTGCTGCAACACGCGGGTCTCGAGCAAAATCTGCGGAATGCTATAGCCCTGCAGGTAGCGGGTTCGTCCATGCTTTTTCGCCGCCTCGGTTGCCGATTCGCTGAGACGATCCAAAGGCGTTTCGAGACGTCTGATCAGCTCCTCGATCATCTCCGGGACATGGTCACTTCTCTCGGAATCGGAAATAGGTATAGCCGCAAGCTCAGGCTGCGCTAGCACCCCCCGCAGCCAGCGTTCCGTGATCACGGGAGAAAGTTCGCGCAAGAGCTGCCCGACCTTGCGCGGAGGCCGTGCTTTCCCCACCGGTTTCTTGCCATTCTGCAAACAGGAGATGGCATCCAGTAAGTCTTCGATCTGAAGCGGCTTGGCAAAGTAATTGTCAACCTGGCTGCGTATCGCCCGCACAGCCGTTTCCAGGTCAGGATAGCCTGTCAAAATGAAGGTATAAGCGTCGGGCTGGACGCGCCGCATCGCGCTGACGACGGTGAAGCCATCCCCGGGCTCGCCAATGTTCAAATCAGCGAGAAGAACCTCAAACTTCTGTCTGCTAATCAGTTCCAGCGCTTCCGGAACGCTGGCCACCGTCGTAAGACTGAAGCCGTGACACCTGAGAACCGCTCCCAGAGTAGTTCTTAGCGCGTCATCGTCATCTACGAACAACAGCCTTATTTCAGCCATTCGCTGAATGGGATGCGGAGCCGGAAAGAGCTGATGCCTATCGACTGATCCACAACAACGAGGCATCTCACGCTTCCGCTGGCTACGATGGGATGAAAACAATCGGCTGACCTTCGAATGGAGGAGCAGTTCCCTTTTTCCTCATTAGGAGCATCTCAGCTGCCTTGCGGCCAATGAAAGGAGCAATGAACCAGGGAGCTTCGCGCTGTTTGCATCAGGGCACGGCAACTCGAGGGCGCCCTTGCTGTCAGGCCACGCCTTCAGCCGGGCTGCTCGACAGACCGAGGGTTCCTCACCGGGATGAATGTCGTCCATCAAACCTGTACAAAAAGGTTTTCCTCGAGAGCAGCGGCGCGGTTGGGACAAGGGCTAAGAAGATTTGGAGAGTCGCATGCAGAACGGTGTAGAAGATTTCAGTAAACATTGAGTGACTCTTGGCTTGGGAAGCCTCGTATCCATAGAAAACTTACCCGGACCACCAAACGCCGCGATTGTGCAGAATTGCCCTTTGTATGCACAAATGACCACTGCGAGGCTATGTCGTATTGGATCTCGAAACCGAATTCTGTTTGTCCGATGCCGGATGAAAGGGAAGCGATATATCGGAAGACCGGATGTGGAGATCGCGCTGCGGAAACGGCAACTCCACATGATTCTCGGCGAAAAGCCGGAATAGCGCGAAGTAAAGGTCCGACTTGAGAACTAAAGGAGTGTGGGCGCGGTTCGACGTCCACACGCGAAGAACGAAATTCAGGGAATTGTCCCCGTAATCGGTGAAGATCACGTCCGGAGCGGGATCGGCAAGCACATCGGGGTGAGCCGCCGCAGCCTTGAGCAGTAACGCCCGCACCTCCTCCGGATCCGAATCGTAACCCACGCCGACCGGCAGCGAAATCCTCACGTTAGGGTCGTTGGCGGTCCAGTTCGTTACTGAGTTATTGATGAATTCGTTATTTGGCACAATGATGACGACATTATCGTTCGTCCGGATCCACGTGGAGCGCGCGGCAATTTTGACCACGTCACCCAGGGTCTGGCTGGTTTCGATCCGGTCGCCCAGACGAATAGGCTGCTCGACGAGAAGAATGAGGCCCGCCACAAAGTTCGAAACGACATTCTGTAGCCCTAAGCCGATACCGACGCCTATGGCGCCTCCGAACACTACCAGCGAGCTTAGGTTAACCCCGAGGGACTGAAGTCCGATGAACAGGCCACCGAAGAAGAAGAGGTAGGTGGCAAAGCGGCCCAATGCAAATCTCTGCGCGTCTGCAATGTGCAGCCGCCTCAACAGCCGGGTCACCAGGACCCTTTCTACCAGCCGCGAAAGGGAGATGAGCAGAAAGAAAAAAACGCACGCCTTGATGAGGAACAGCGGTGTGATCGGCAACGGCCCGATTTTGAAAAGTGAATGCTGCAACAGATCAAGCCATTCTGGGTGGTCAACCAGGAAAGCACCGGATAACGCTCTAACCATTTCCAAGCCTCGCTCTTGACTGCTACTAAGATGCGACTGCGCATTGAGCGGAATGCTGGCCACGGATCCCGAAACCGCGTGGAGATCGCCCTGGAACGCACGGTTTGCCCGTAAGGAGCGGCTGAGTTGCCAGGCCTCGGCTACCTCGCCGATCAGGCCGAAGGGTTAGAGCTACAAGATCGACAACCGCAGCCCTGAGCACCGGCTATCCATGACCCGTTCCTGGTTGATGATTCTCGCTAACGCCGGAACGTGCATACTGCTGGGGCTTGCCGTCGTTCTCACTCGTGCCTTAGCGCCCGCATCGGTTGCACCGCCGCTGCTCGCCGAGCCGGAATCCAGCTTGCGCCCAGAGCCACTGCGATGAGCAGTGCGGCTGCCGCCAGAAGTGTCATTGGATCCCACGCCTTCAACCCATACAGCATCGAAGCGATCACCCTTCCCAGCGCGAGCGCCGCGGCCGTGCCCGCCACCACTCCGATCAGCGCGATCCACGATGCTTCGCGCAGAACCATGCCCAACACGCGGCCCGGCTCCGCACCCAACGCGATACGAATGCCGATCTCGTTTGTCCTCTGCGATACCGCGTAGGCCATAACCCCATAGATGCCGATGCAGGCCAGCAGCAGCGCCAGTATGCCGAAGCCCGCCGTCAGATCGGCGAATATCCGCGGCTGCTGGAGGCTTGCCGCGATCTGCTCATCCTGCGTTCGAACATCAAGCACCGGCAGGTTCCGGTCTATGGATGCTACGGCCTCCCGCACCGATGGCAGAATGGACTCTCCGGGGAGGCCGGTCGAGACGGCAAAGTTTGGCTCCGGCAGTCCGTGCTGACGATAGGGCATATACGCCGTTGGCTGCACACTCGCTCGAACCGAGTTGTACTTCGCGTCCGCACATATCCCAACAATCTCGACCGGGTAAGGGCGATTCCAGCCGGCATAAACGGTAGTCCCGATTGGATCGCGACCCGGGAAGAACTTTTTCACTGCGCTCTCGTTCACCACCATCACCTGGCGTGAGGTTGGGGTGTCGGACTGGCTGAAGCCCCGTCCTGCGATTACGGGAATCCCGAACGTTCTGAAGAAATCGTCTCCCACGTTGTTCTCGAGCACTGCCGGCCGCTCGTCGCGCTGGTAATGCTGTCCCTCCGGCACAAATGTCAGCGTGCCCGCATTGCCAGAGATCAGGGGCACACTCGTCACCGTCACGGAACGCGCTCCCGGAAGCTTCGCAAGCCGGTCTTCAATCCGCTGGATCAGTTCAATCCCGGCCGACGTGGGATATTTTGTTTCCGGCAATTGCAGGCTGAACAGCAGCACGTGGTGTGATTGGAACCCCAGTGGAGCTTCCCCCAGTTTCATGAGGGTCTGCATGAACAGCCCCGCGCCCACGAGGAGCACCATCGACAGCGAAGTCTGCACCACCACGATCGCCTTGCCGGCCACCCTGCTGTGCCGGTGTGTGACGGTGTGGCCGGAGTCCTTAAGCCCACCGCTCACCTGCACATGCGTGGCCTGCCATGCTGGAGCCAGCCCGAAGATCAATCCCGTCAACACAGATGTCGCGGCTGCGAACGCGAATATCGGCCAGTCGAGTCGCGCGGTAAACTTCGGCGGGTTCCACGCCTGTGACAACAGCCTGGGAATGCCGTTGCGTCCAATCCACGCCAGGAGGAACCCCGCCGTGCCGCCCATCAGAGAGAGCAGCAGGCTTTCGTTCATCATCTGCCTGAGGATGCGTCCGCGCCCCGCGCCTAAAGCCACGCGCACGCTCATTTCCCGGTACCGTGCCCCCGCCCGGGCCAGCAGCAAATTCGCCAGATTCGCGCACGCCAGCAACAACACAAATCCCGCCAGCCCCATGAGAACTGCCACCGGTTTCGTCAGATCGTCGGCGTTTGGATTCTGTCCGCGGCTCCCATCCCTCAGAGTGAGTCGCGGTATCTCGCTGTTCTTCTTCACCGACATCGTGGCGCGCACTGCGGAGTTCAGTTGTACATTCAGGGCCGCTGCGGCTGTCGTGGCCGGAACACCCGGCTTCAACCGGCCCATGACGAGCACCCACCAAATCATCTTGTTTTCCAGCAATGATTGCTTCCCGTCGCTCAATTGGCCTGGTGCGACAATCGGCTCCATGCTGAAGGGCAGA
>DATJNV010000058.1:0-5020 GCA_035507705.1 Acidobacteriaceae bacterium | reverse complement strand
CCTCCTCATCTCACGGTACAGTGGATCTAACAAACAGCGACCGTGAATCTGCTTTCAGATTTACGACCGCCCGTAAAGTCATCCCGCGTAACGCGCAAGTGAAACGAGGCAGGTCACATGATTTCATAACAAGTGTTTACTCTGTCGAGGCGCGATTAGACTCTGGGCATCGGCGACCGAAGGTTCGGGAGAAGGAGCCGAACATGATCATTGTAGGAGTGGATTATCATCCAAGCGTTCAGCAGGTAGCGTTTTTAGATAATGAGACGGGCGAGACCGGCGAACGGCGACTGCGCCACAGCGATGGAGAGGCAGAGCGTTTCTATCGCGATCTACAGCGAAGACAGGTCAAGGTGCGTGTTGGGATAGAGGCCACTGGACATGCACGTTGGTTTGAGCGATTGCTGGCAGAGTTGAAGTTCGAGCTGTGGATTGGGGATCCGGCCAGGATCAAGGCAGCACGGGTACGCAAGCAAAAGACCGACCGGCAGGATGCTCAGTTATTGCTTAGGCTACTGGTAGAGAGTCGCTTTCCCCAGATCTGGGTCCCGAGTCCGGGGAACCGTGATCTACGCCAGCTAATCTGGCATCGGCATCGCCTGGTGCAGATGCGCACGCGGGCCATGAACCAAATCCAGGCTGCAGCGATGAACGAGGGCGTACGGCGCAAAAAGACACTGTGGAGCAAGACCGGACGAAGGCAACTGGAGGCACTCCCGCTTGCCCCGTGGGCCGCACGGCGCCGACAGGACCTGCTGGAGTTGGTGGATCGATTGAACACAACCATAGGTGAGCTTACTGCGGCTAGCAGGATAGCTGGTATTGAGATGCAGATCCGAGGCGTTTTCGATTTTGGCTAGCGGTGATACGGGAACAAGCAGCCAGCAGTGACGTCCGCGCGTTACTGAGGTAGCAGACCTGCCGATAAACAACTGGCCATCCGGGCGCTTGGATTCTGTGACGTCGAGATATTTACCCCAGGACGGACACTCGAGAGTATCTCAAGGGACGATCGTGACTCCGGGAATACCGGCTTCGTGAGTTGCTTAGTCGAGCGCTTTGATAAAAGCGATTCTGCTGCCGTCATTCGAGGCGGAGGGTTGGCCGCAGTTCCTGAGTTCGCACCGCGAGACGTTGACCGGATCGAGGCCAGGCTGCTTCCAGAACACATTCGTCAGTTCCACTGTTCCGGCGTTGGTCTCGAAACTCTCACGCCTGACATACACCGTACCGGTGTCGTAAGATCGCAGCCATCCCTGCAGATCCTCAACCATCTGCCGATCGCGGTTCGATTGCGGATCGTACGGAACCTGAGTGACCTTTCCGTCCTTCACCGAGAGCAGACCGACGTGAGCCTGGCCGGCATTGTCCTCGGCGAGCAACAAGACCTGAGACGGGTCGTCCCGGGAGAATCCGACCAACTTGGTTACGCCGATGACCTTTGCGACTGACTGCTGTGTCGATCCGTTTACGTTCAGCCGCACCACGTCTTCGCCGCGAATGGCCAGGATATCGTTGCCGTCGGGAAAGAAGACGGGCGAGCGATAGCCTCCATCGCTTGTGACCTTATGGCAGGTATTTGCACGCACGTCTGTCACCCACACCTGGCCGGAGACGATTTCATCACCGGCCCCCTTTAAAGTGCTGGTGGTTGCAGAAACCCCAAAGAAGCGGAGGACCCCATCCCAGAAGCTTCCCGGTTTCTTCTGGGGCGACGTCGTGGCAGGCTTCTGTGTTTGCGGACTGGCGGCGACGAACGGCAGGATCGCGCTTCCGAGAACAATGCATCGAAGGAGTTGCTTTGGAGCAATCATGTTGGACTCCTGGTTCACGGGCAGGAGGGGTGGCCCGCAAAGATGATCTGAAAAATCGGATCGTTTCCGATAACCGTAATCTGGCTGTCCTTGCGTGGAACGGTGATGAGCTTGCGAGCATTCTTTTGGTCGCGAACGAGATAGGTAAGCACCTCCTTGTTTTCAAAGACCATCCACACCGTGCCGTTTTCCGGCGAGTTATCGGCCAAACGAACGTCGGAAACTCGCGGCAGCCAGCGGCTGGCGATCAGCATGCCATAGTTAACCGGCAGGAGCAGGCATTCGATCGCGAACAGCACTACCAGCAAGGCGTTGAGCCACGGTACGCCCGCTCCCGTGGGTTGCCTGAGGCTGTAAGAAAGAAGCATGCCCGTTAACCCGATTCCGGCCAGCAGACCGGAAAAGTAAAACGTCTGTGCGGCATCGCTTGCCATGAACAACGAACTGATCCAGCCTGGCGGCAGACAGCCCGCGAGCAGCAGATTGTTGAGGAACAGGCATTGACGCAGCACCAACTGAATCATCAGCAGGGCGACAGCGCATCCCAGGATGGGCACGCGGTAAGGCTTCGTCAGCCAGCCTCCCACCGACTCGCCGGTTTTCTCCCAAATCGATCGGGGCATGAGCCGGAAAGGCAGAGCAAGCAGCAAAGCGAGCAATGCAAGAAGGAACAGCAAAATGGGTACAATCGTGCACAGATACACGAGAAACCTGCATCCGGCCAGGAGATACTTCTCGTCAAAGACGTCGAGATTCGTCACAACGCCATAGGTGTTGAGCTGAAAGCGGAGCGTCAGATAGCCGAATAGGTACAGGAGAAAGGTGCCGAATCCGGCGTAAGTAGTCCATTTACCGGCGATGTTCAGTAGCTTCTCTGTCAGATCGCTCGTGGTATCCGCCATGGTCATCTACCGGTGAGCAGGAACGGCGCCCAGTAAAACGGGTGCTGGTATTGCGGTTCATTCTTCACTGCCAGAAGTGCGAGTTGTGCCGCCTCGCTGGGAGGCTTCGTTTGCGCCTCACGGTAGAAGGTCTTCATCCACAGGGATGTAGATTCGGCGTCCACACTCCAAGACGACAGAACTACGTCGCTCGCCCCAGCGTACAGCAGGCCGCGAACCATGCCGAGCACTTCGTTGGAGTGTGTCGCTTCGACGCGGCCAGTTTCGCACGCGCTCAGCACGACCATGCTGTTCTTGGGCAAGCGCAGCCTGAACATGTCCGCTGCCGTGAAATGTCCGTCATCTTCTGCCGCGGGCCTCAATTCCAGATACGAGAGCATGGGGTCGAGGCTGTCGAAATGCCCATGCACCGACAGGTGCAGGAGGTTATAGTCCGGGCTCCAGTTCATCACATCCTGCTTGCGTACGAGCGGGCCTGGAACGATTTTGCTGCGGGTGGGCGGATAGATTGTCCCCAGCGCCGTTACCTCGGCGGCCGCGCTCGATATATGCGGATCAGCCGCAGCCAGAAGCTTCCCGTGTGAGAAGTCAGGCTGCGCGCCCAGTTCTGAGAGTACCGTAGCGCTCGGAGCATAGGAAATCTGGAAGCGCTCTCCAAGGTGCGTGCTATCGTCCGGATTCTCGAGTACCTGGAAAGGCAGTTTGTTCAAGTCTTCGTGGGGGATGATCACCAGGTGCTTCGTCTTGATGTAGGGCAGGACTGGGTTGATCAGCACGAGCCAGAACTCTTTGGCCGCATTTTCGTCGAAGGTGAAATGAGGGTCGGAGATGCTCTTGTACAGCCCGGCTACGTGAGGAATGAGCACCGAACGGGTGTAGTAGACCTTGACGGCATGTTGTGAGTCGCCGCCGATGTGCCAGATGAGAAGCCCGTCGTTGAGAGCCAGGTAATACAGGATGTCGTAACCGTCGCGTTTGGCCGCCGCCTGAGCCTGTGCCAGTGACACCGGACTTGCCTCGAGCAGATCGTGGAGCCTGGGAGCTTTCTCCGCGATCTTTCCCTGCAGGGCTCTGTGCTGGCTTTGCAGTTCGTCTACGCTGTGCTGCACCGCCTCGACTTCGTCCTGGCTGGTTGTGGCCGGCGCATTGAACAGCTTGTTTTGTGCCGCAGCCAGCTTCGCCTCCAGCTCGACCGATTGCGCAAACAGCACCTGGTCCTGAGGATTGTTCAGCGTGACCTGTCGGCTATACATCAGATCGGCCATGACGCGGCCGCGTGATTTTTCCAGCAGCGCGAAGGCCTTCGCATATTCCCCGCGGTCGAGGTATTGCATCGCGGGCTCGTAATAGATGGATATCCGATCGTTTAGGAACCGCCCATTCCCCTGGTCAGAGCCGAGCCTGCGCCGGTCCTCTTCCAGCAGGTCAACGGCTTTCAGGTAATTCTGAAGCGCCGCATCGTTATTGCCCTCCATCTCCTGAAGGGCCCCTTCGGTCTCGTATCTTACCGGATCGTAGTTATTCTCAGGGCCGCCCAACTGCTTTTCATACGCTCTCAGGGTGGCAGCCATTTGAGCATCCTGCCCACGCCGGAAATGCGGTGTGTGGATCACCTGATACGCCTTGCTGATGTAGAAGGACGAAGCGGAGAGTTGCCGGTACGTGCCCGCCAGCTCCTTCTGTTTCTGTTCGAGCAGCTTCAGCTGCTGCAAGTGTTCCTGGGAAAAACCGGCCAGGTAAGTGAACCCGGCATTCTGCGCAACCTCGATCATCTGACTGCATTCGTCCAGCGCAGTCTGCAGCGCCTTCGCGCAAAAATCGAAATCGCGTTCGTAATTGCACTTCATAGCGCGATCGTAGTAGAGGTCCGACCGGTCGCTGTGCAGGCTCCACAATAGGGCGGGATCGTGAACCTCATCCTTCAGCGCCACTGCGCGCGTAAGATCGTCGGCTGCTGCCGACAGATCGCCTCGATGCCGCTCCAGGTCTGCTCGCATTTCATAGGCGTTTGCCAGATCCTCCTTCGTTCCGGAGGTCGCCGAGAGGCTGACCAGTTCGTCCGCATCCTTGGCACCGGCAGCGTAGTCTTTGCCGGTGAGGTCCGCGCGCAGCAAACCCCTCATGGCTTTGATCGTCAGTGCAGGATCATTTGCCTGCCTAGCCAGTTGCAGGGCAGCCCTGTAGTCCTGCGCGATGCGCGCCTGCTTGACCTGGTAGTCCGGAACATTTTCGAAGACCACCATGCGCTCGATGTCTGTCGCCAGGATCAGGCTGCCGGCGGCATGGGCCGTATCGCCACGAGCC
>DATJNV010000057.1:0-22107 GCA_035507705.1 Acidobacteriaceae bacterium | reverse complement strand
CTCCGGTCAAAGATTTGCGCCATTGAATGAGTCCCTGCTTCCTCAAATACCGTGGAGTTAAGAAAGGTTCGGCGATGGCTTTTTCTTCATTGCTCGATCCAAATGCTGGCCGCGGGAGTTCGTTCCCGCATCATGCTCGGAAAAATTGAATATAGCAGCAAACCGGAGGGGGTAGGCAACTTTGGGGGACCCGCTTGCGTAAATATGACTCAGAGCCAGGGAGCCAAAATCGGAATCGAAGCGCCTGCAAAGCGCCATCGAAGTAAGCACTGTTGGCATCCTGGGTACACATGTCAAAGTAAAATCGTCGTCTATGACCAACGGCCTTCGGCCGGTGCGCTACGACACGGCACTGGCTCTCGAGCAGTTGACGGCATCCGACGCCAAGCTGGGCGCACTGATCGAGCGTGTTGGCCCCTTTCGTCTCCAGGTGAAAAGCGCGCACTCGCCTTTTGAGGCCTTGTTGGAGGCCATTCTGTACCAGCAACTGCACGCGAATGCGGCCCGGGCCATCCTGGGGCGCCTGCTGGCGATTTTCGGCGATCTACATCCGCAGCCGGAGCAGTTGTTAGCAGTTCCGGAGGAGAGGCTGCGCGCCGCCGGATTGTCACAAAACAAGCTTCTTTCTTTGCGTGATCTGGCCGCGAAAACATTGGACGGCACGGTCCCTACACTCACGGCGATTCGGCGCATGCCAGATGACGCCATCGTCGAGCGTCTGAGCCAGGTACGCGGCATCGGTACCTGGACCGCGGAGATGTTGCTGATGTTCCGCCTTGGCAGGCCGGACGTGTTTCCGGTATCGGACTACGGGGTTCGTAAGGGCTACCTGCTGACTTTCGGCAGAGTCAAGGCAGGCGAGGCAATCACCGCCGAAATGCTGCCTAAGGCGGAGCAGATGCAGCGCCGGGCGGCACGCTGGAAACCCTGGCGCTCAGTTGCCAGCTGGTACCTCTGGCGAGCCTGCGATCAAGACCCTTTGTCGTAGGTCTGAAGCAGAGCTTCCGGTCCGCTTCGGGATTTCGTTCTTCGCTCGATTCTCTGTCGGCGTTTGCGCCGCTGCCGCAAGCGGCGGAGCCGCTATCATGAGGTCATGCCTGATTCACCGAATGCCGCGCAACACTATATCTGCATTCACGGCCATTTTTATCAGCCGCCGCGAGAGAATCCCTGGCTGGAGACGGTCGAGACCGAGGACTCCGCTGCGCCCTACCACGACTGGAACGAGCGGATTACCGCCGAATGCTATGCGCCCAATGGGGCCTCACGCATCGTCAACGGCGAGAACCAGATTATCCGCATCATGAACAACTATTCGCGAATCAGCTTCAACTTTGGGCCAACGCTGCTGCGCTGGCTGGAAGAGAACGCGCCTCGCACGTATCGAATGATTCGCGATGCTGATCAGCAAAGTATTTTGCGTTACGAAGGTCATGGATCTGCAATGGCACAGGTCTACAACCACGTGATCATGCCTCTGGCGATCACGCGCGACCGCATGACGCAGATCCGTTGGGGCATTGCCGATTTCCAGCACCGCTTCGGGCGCGCCCCAGAGGGCATGTGGTTATCCGAAACCGCGGTCGATTTCGAAACTCTGGATTTGATGGCGCAAAACGGCATTCTCTACACGATTCTTGCACCGCACCAATGCGCCCGGGTTCGCGAGCGGGCAGAGACCACACTGCAACCAATGCTCACACGGTTGGATGGGGCTGTCGCGCGCTGGACAGAGACTCCCAATGCTTCTGTAAATCCCAACCATCCCTACCTCGTTAAGCTCAAGGAGGGACGAAGCATCACCGTTTTTTTCTACAACGGTCCTCAGTCGCGTGCGATCGCTTTTGAGGGACTCCTCTTTAATGGCGAAAACTTCGCCTGGCGCTTGGCCCGGGGTCTGGACCCCAGCGACCCGGAACCACAGGTGTCGCATGTGGCCACCGACGGCGAGAGCTATGGTCACCACCATCGCCACGGGGAAATGGCGCTTTCCTACGCGCTGCGCTTTATCGAGGATAAGAAACTCGCCCACCTCACGAACTATGGGCACTTCCTGGCTAAGTTTCCGCCCAAGTGGGAGGCGGAAATCGTAGACAACACCTCATGGAGTTGCGCCCACGGGATCGAGCGCTGGCGTTCCGACTGCGGTTGCAGTGGCGGACGGCAAGGCTGGCATCAGCGCTGGCGTGCTCCGCTGCGCGCGGCCCTCGACTGGCTTCGTGATACGGTGGCGCCGCTTAGCGAAACAACGGCGAAGGGCCTGCTCAGAAATGTCTGGGAGGCTAGAGATGCTTATATCTCGATCATCCTCGCGGCCGGAACGCGAGAGTCGAGGGAGGTCATCGATCAGTTCTTCGCGGACCATGCGGTACGCGAACTTACGCACGAGGAACGTTCGCTGTTGCTCAAGCTGATGGAGATGCAGCGGCACACGCAGCTGATGTACACGAGCTGCGGCTGGTTCTTCGACGATATCTCGGGGATAGAGACAGTTCAGATCATGGCGTATGCGGCACGCGCCCTGCGCCTGGCGGCGGATATTTTCGGTCTCAATTGCGCTTTGCTGGAATGGCAATTTGTGGAGCGGCTGCGTCAGGCAAAGAGCAACAGCCCCCAATGGAAGGACGGCGGCGATATTTACCGGCGCCTGGTCAAACCGATGGAGGTGAACCTGGAGCAGGTGGCCGCACACTATGCCATCTCCTCGGTATTCAGCAGCTATCCGGATGACACAGCCCTCTTTTGCTACACCGTACGCCGTCTGGATTATTCGAACGTAACTTCAGGACGCGCGCGCCTGGCCATCGGCCGGTGTCGCATTACTTCCAACCTGACTGAAGAATCGGAAGAAGTTTGCTTTGCAGCTCTCCACTTCGGCGATCACAATGTGACGGCCGCGGTCGAACGCTCGACCGCGCAGGACCTTATCGCATTTGAAGATCTGAAGCACAAGTGCAGCGCCGCAGTCACCCAAGCCAATTTGCCGGAAGTGGTGCGGCTGATCGATAGCTTCTTCGGCGGAAGCCCGTACTCTTTGGCATCGCTGTTTAAGGACGATCAGCGGCGCATATTGCGCTTCATCCTGAATGCAACGCTGAGCGAGGTGGAAGACAGCCTGGTAAAGATCTACGAGGAACATGCCTCCCTGCTCCACTTTCTCAACGCGTCCAGTTTGCCCAAGCCGCCGGCGCTTACGATGGCTGCCGGGTTCGCCCTCAACGCCGGGCTGCGCCGAGCACTGGAAGAAGAGCCGATCGATCTGGCGCGAGTTCGCTCGCTGATTTCTTTAGCGAAGTCAGATGGAGTCGTCCTCGAAAGCCACTCTCTGCGCTACCTGACGGATCAACACATGAAGCGATCCATGGTTGTGCTCCAATCCAAACCCCTGGAAGGGGATAGCCTGGAACATGCGCTCACCCTGGCTCGAACGCTGCGGGAGCTTCCGTTCGAGTTGAACCTGTGGCAAGCGCAAAACATCTGGTATGACACGCTGATGAAGTCAAGCGTTTTCTTGCTGAGCGTGGACACGGCAGTGGCGGCGCGGTGGAAGGAGAATTTTCTCGAGCTTGGCCGGCAGCTTTCCATAGCAGTGGAACAGTTGGTCGTGGAGGAGGGCTCCCTGGCCGCTCGAGGGCCCAATTCCTCGATCGAGCCGGCACAGCTTGCTCTCAGGTCTATGGCGACGTAGTGTTTGTTCCGTGAATTCCTGGGACGAACTCACGAATTGAAGTGCGCGAGAACCCAAGCGCAGCTGAGACCCGGGATTGCATCCTGGGTCTAGCTTGCTAGCTTCGCCAGCGGAGGGTTACGGGACCGTCCATGGGGTGTTTCATTGCGCGTCCCGTTTCGTCGGATTCGAGCCGCGCCCGCTTCAACGCGAAGTACCACTTGGCCGGACGGTCCGCATCATCAATCAACATCAGGCTGGGGTTGAACTTGAGGCCTTCCGCCTGCTGCACCATGGTGATTTGGTCCTGGCTTACAAAGCGCTCGGCAAAGAATTTGGCCACTGTAGTAACGAACGGCACCCGATAGAAGATATTCCAGGCGCCATATACATCAATGCGGGAATTGCCGGGACTGGTGGGGGTGACCGTGGTCAGTGTGGCAAACCACTTGTCGCCGCAGCGCAGGGTTTCATAGCGGCGGTTCGGGAGCACGAAGTCAATCGTGGTCTCAATCGGCTGGCCGTAGACGCCAAGCAATTTGTAAGGAGCGCTATTCGCTGAGGGCGTGTGCGCTGACATGCGAAAACCCTGAGGGATAGGCTCGAAGTGCTTTTCCTTCTCGTGGATGCTGTGCCGTGAACGCCACCACCACGCCTGATGCACAAACGGGCCGTGCGCCGGATCCATCAACCCGATGATTCCGTGATCGATGTTGCACGGCAGATCCGCAGTCAGGTGGGCGCTGCGGAATTTCTCGCTGAAGCGCGGTAATTCGGGAACGGGGGGCAGGGTGTCCCGGGCCTCTACCCGGATCCGGCCGCTACCCGGTTTGGGAACGTAGACCCAGGCGTAACCGTCGCGCTCCTGGCAGGGGAGTGCGGTGGCGTAGACGCGGCGCGGATAGGAGTCCTGACTGGTAAGGGACGGGATTTCCATGCATTGACCGGATTCCGGCTCAAACACCCATCCGTGATACTTGCAAGTTACGGCGGTGCCATCGAACCATCCACAGGAAAGAGGAATTCCCCGGTGAGGGCAACTGTCGCGCATGGCGAAAATGCTGCCATCCTCTTTGCGGCCCAGGACGAGCGGGATCCCGAGAAGCATGGTTGTGGCCATCTTTCGTCCACGAAGAGCCGCGCTGCGCATCGCCGGATACCAATCGTTGTAAATGAGGGCGGTGTCCGGTCCCAGCAAATCGCTTACCGGCAAGACCGCCGGATTTCTCCCCGCTGCTGCATCAGGCGCCATGAGTCGCGAGACCTGAACTTACTATAGCGCCAGGAGGTACTCCAGATGGGCATACATGAGAGTTCCGGCTGAGGAATGCCGAGTGCCCCACCCTTCGTGCTTTTGCGAAGGGTAGGCTCTGATGATCTAATCCTAAGTGGGATATACGCCGCTGCGGCAGCGGATTTACGAAACCTCGGATTTGCATTTCATCTTTTTCAGTTCCTATCATCGCGAGCCAAACCTAAAGCCGTCTCGGCTTAAGGATCTGTTTCTCTCTGTGTTAGAACGGGTACGACAACGGTATCGCTTTGGGCTATCCGGCTACGTGGTCATGCCGGAACATGTTCATCTGCTCTCGGGCAAGCCAGAGCGCTCGGACTTGTCCGTTGTCATTCAGGTACTCAGGCGAGTCGTTTCACGGGATGCTTCCGAGGGACATTTTTTGCAGCGCCGGTTTTATGACTTCAATTTACAACCGAGGCTAAGCGTACAGAAAAACTTCGCTACATGCATCGCATTCGGTCACCCGGGGTTAGTCGAGAAGCCCGAGGACGGACGGGCAGTAGAGTAGTTTTCGCCACTATCTTAACGGCGAAACCTCTCCTGTCGTCATTGATTCGTCTCGACCGAACGTCTGGCGGCCAGCCGCGGATCCCACCCTTCGCAAAAGCGCGAAGGATGGGGCACCCAAGACTCGGTTAACGGAATAGCCCGACAGGCCGCCCTTACCTGTGAAGTGAGCCCCGGCTTCGGAGACAGCCATCCCGCCTAGAAAAATACTTCTCATTATCACCGGCCTATGGCTGCTGCTCTATGGGAGCTTCACCCTCTTTCGGCCGCCACTGCTGGACGACGCTGACTCGGTACATGCTGAGGTTGCACGCGAGATGACGGCGCGGCATGACTGGATCACCCTTTATGCCAACGGCATACGCTATCTCGAAAAAGCTCCGTTACTTTACTGGACGATGGCTGCAAGCTTCACCATCTTTGGGCCTCACGATTGGGCCGCGCGCCTTCCCCTGGCGATTGCTACCCTGGCTTTGTTCCTGGTGGTGTACTGGAGCGGCCCCCGCTTTTTCAATTCCAATATGGCGGGCTTTTATGGGGCGCTGATTCTACTCACCTCCTTTGGCATTTTTATTTACACGCGGATTCTCATTCCCGATGTGATGGTCTGCCTGTGGCTGACTCTGGCCATGTTGCTGTTCTTTGTTTCTCTTCGGCAGCCGCAACCTTCGCGCGCGACTGCATGGGGATTTGCCGCGGCCTGCGCCCTCAATGTACTCACCAAAGGGCTGATTGGAATTGTCTTTCCGATTGGAATTGTTCTTGTTTTTTTGTTTCTCAACCGGAATTTGCAGCACCTGCGACGGTGGCATCCGGCGTCCAGTCTGCTGGTCTTCCTGATCATTGCGGCGCCGTGGCATATCGCCGCGGGCGTTGCCAATCCGCCGCAAGGCCATCCGGTAGGCACGATGCCTACGCCCGCCAATGTGCATGGATTCTTCTGGTTCTACTTCATCAATGAACAGGTGCTTCGCTATCTCAATCGGCGGGTTCCCCGCGACTACGATACGGTGCCGCTGCTGCTCTTCTGGGGTTTGCTTGCGGTCTGGCTGATGCCTTGGATCGTCTTCATCTTCCAGGCGATGGTTCCGGTGCGGTTCCGGTCGACTCTGCGCCGTATGAAGCTACCGCGCCACGATCAGGCCTGGAACCTGCTTGGAATATGGGCCGCATTTGTCATGGTCTTCTTCAGTTTCTCTACGCGCCAGGAATACTATGCGATGCCGGCGTTGCCTCCCATCGCCCTGATGATTGGCGGCTGGTTGGCGCGGGAAGAGAAATGTTCGGTTCGCGCTCCGGGCCGCGTTGCAGGGCGGCGGATTGCGGTGGGCCTTTTTCTACTGGGTTCGGCCGGCTCAGTCATTGCAGCTTACCTGGCCGGGCGCTCGCGCCCGCCGGCCCCAGGCACGGATATTTCTACGCTCCTTACCCAAAATCCAGGTGACTACGCTCTCTCCCTCGGCCACTTTCTCGACCTGAGCATCCGGACCATGGGCGTTTTCCGAGTGCCCCTGATCCTGGTCGCGCTGGCGCTGTTTGCGGGAACGCTGGCGAACTTAGCCTTTCGCTTCCTCAATATGGTCCGGGCGGGAAACTATGCCTTGGCGGCGATGATGGTGGTATTCCTGATTGCCGCCCATATGGCG
Source organism: Acidobacteriaceae bacterium (assembly GCA_035507705.1). Lineage (GTDB taxonomy): Bacteria > Acidobacteriota > Terriglobia > Terriglobales > Acidobacteriaceae > PALSA-350. The sequence continues at coordinate 14,990 of DATJNV010000057.1, read as the reverse complement.
CTGGTCACCTTCTCGCCGGTGCTTTCCTCAAAGGTACTGGCGGATGCGATTCGGCCGCGATTGCAGACTAGTGATGTGGTGGAGATCAACGGCGAATACGAGGCGGGTTCAACCCTGGGTTTTTATCTGCAAAGACAGGTGCGTATTCTCAACGGACGTTCTTCGGATCTCTGGTACGGCTCATTTTTCTCCGATGCTCCGCAGAACTTCGACAACGACGCATCTTTCCGCGAGCGATGGGCTGGGCCGCAACGCATTTTTCTCTGGACTCCGATAGACAAGGTTCCGGCCTTGCCAGGACCGGTCTTCACGGTGGCCCAGAGCGGAGGCAAAGAGATCCTCAGTAATAAACGTTCAGACTAGGCTGCGGTGACACGGCTCATCTTGCCATCCTTGAGAGAAAAGCGCTGGCCGCGCCAGGCGACAGTGTTTCCGGCGAAGCTCCAGATCCAGATGCCCATGGCGACGACATCGCGCGGTACCAGGAGCCAGAGATCACGGAGCACCTGGCGATCGCCGAGGACGCCTACGCCAACGGAGAGAGCGAGCGCCACTCGGGCACACAACGTCAGGCTCAACAGTGCGATGCTGCTGAGGCTGGCGCCGGAAGCAATGAAGTTGCACAGAGCCCAGGGTACGCCGTAGGTAAAGATCATGCCTGTGTAACCCAGCTTCCTGGAATCACGCGTGCTGCGGCTCCAGCGGATCTGGTGCGCCAGAAACTGGCGAAAACGATACTCCGGCAGAAAGGTTTCGACAACCTCGCCGCTCAAGACAACCTCAAAGCCGCTGCGCCAAATCCGGGCGCCCAGTTCATAATCGTCGGCCAGGTAGTCCACCAGCGGCTCAAGACCTCCGATGGCTTCCAGGGCCTGACGGGAGACCGCCAAGGTTGATCCCAGGCCGAAGCGAATTCCGCCTTCGATTTGCCGCGCGGTCAGCACTCCCGCAATAAAATCCGTTGCGATTCCCAGCGCCTCCATGCGTGAACCGATTGTGCCGTGCGCTTGTCCGCGATAGAGTGCAGTCACCAGTCCGACGCGGCCTTTGCGGTTTCTTGGAAGCTGGAAACAGCCCATGACGCGCCGCAGGTACTGAGGAGACACCTTAATGTCACTGTCGTTGATCAGAATGTAGTCGTATTGTGCGCTCGCCAGCATCTGCACCAGATTGCTGACCTTGCCGTTAGTGCCGAGAAGCTCAGGGCATACGACCAGACGAATGCTTCGCTGGGGAAACTCCTGCTGGAGCTTTTCGATCGCGCCGACAGCTGGATCGGAGATACTGCTAACCCCAAACAGGATTTCGTACGGACCCTGATACTGCTGCTCACAGTGGCTGGCAAAGCTGGCGTACATTTCGGGGTCGAGCCCCTTCACCGGTTTGAGGATACTTACGCCAGGCTGGAAATCCGGCAACGGCCGGCGGAGTTGATGCTCGAACGCACGCGCACTCCAAAGCGCCAGCAGGTAATAACCCAGGCCGGCGAGGCTGAGAATGGCAGTGATGGTCGCGACGACGATCGGCAACATGAGGGACGAACCCTAGTTTAGAGCAGAATTCAAAAAATTAAGGGGGAGCCATCAACCAGGGGAGAAACTGCAGATCGCTCCGCTCGGGTCGGGGATGACAAAGGAGAGGCTTGCGGCTCTAAAAACTGCTGGATGGGCAGGCCCCCTTGCTCACTTGACGCAGGCGAACCAGCTGCTCCAGTTTGGCATGTCCTTTCGCTTGCGCTCCAGCTTTTTGCCTAGCCGAGTCTACTCATAGCGCAGGGCCACGATGGGATCAAGGGACGCTGCTTTCCACGCCGGATAGATGCCGAAGACTAACCCGATCGCGCAGGCGACCACAAACGCAATGGTAGACCAAGCCATGGACATCTGCGCGGGCAAGACCTTGCCCAAAATCAGCTTGAGGATGAGCGTAAGCACTCCGCCGGCCACGATGCCGATTGCGCCACCCAAGGCACACAGCGTGACTGCCTCGAGTGTGAATTGAACCATGATGTTCTTTCGCGTGGCGCCCAGCGCCTTGCGTACGCCGATCTCCCGCGTTCGTTCGGTCACGCTGACCAGCATGATGTTCATCACGCCCACGCCACCGACCATCAGACCGACACTGGCGACGCCGACGAGGAAAATAAATAGTCCCCCGGTGAGCTGGTTCCACAAGACCAGGAGAGCGTCAGAGCTGAAGATGGCGAAATTATCCGGCTGGTCCGCACGAACTTTGCGACGCCGGCGAAGCAGTTCGCGGATCTCGTCTTCGACAGCGACCTTGTTTTTTACGTCATCGTATTTCACGCTGATCCAATGGTCGAGGATCTCGGGATGAATCTTGTGGAAGGTGAGGACGGGGAAATTCGCGGCGTTGTCCGCGGGATTCTTGCCTCCACCAAAGACCTGTTTCTGCGGCGCGAATACACCCACCACGGTAAACACGTCCCCTTCAATCTGCACCTCCTTGCCGATCGCAGATTCGTTGCCGAACAGTTCCTCGGCTGTGTCAGATCCAAGGACTACGACGTTCGCGGCGCGCTGAGCTTCCTGAAGGGTAAAGAAGCGTCCCTGAGCGAGAGGCAGATCATTGACAAGCGGGGCTTCCTCCGATTCCCCCTGCAGAATGGTGTTCTGCACCTTATGGCTCCCGTACTTGACGGAGAAACTTCCCTCCACTCCTTGCGGTGTGCGGTACTGCAGCGCTTCATCCACTGCGACTACATGGGGCAGCACTTTCATGGCCTCGCCATCCTCGTAGGTCAACTGCTTTCGGGCGAGTTCCTCCGAGGTAGGGCGTGAACCGAAGACCGGGAAACGAAAGACCCAATACACATTGGTCCCGAGGGATTGGATCAGCGCATTCACATTGCCGGTCAGGCCATTGATGACCGACGAGATGAGGATTACGGTCGTGACTCCGATCATGATGCCGAGCATGGTGAGGGCAGAGCGCAGCTTGTTAGTGCGCAAGGTGTCCATGGCCATCCGGATGGCTTCGTTTGTGTCCGCGAGCCTCATTGCGTAAACCTCTTCTACAACTCCGAACGCAAAGCGACGATGGGATCGAGCAAAGATGCCTTGCGCGCGGGATAGACTCCAAAGAAAATGCCGACAGCCGTAGCGACAAACAGTCCCAAGGCCACCGACCACAGCTCGATCTGGGAGGGGAAGCCAATGATCAGGGTGATGGCTTTGGCGAATACAACCCCGGCAATGACGCCAATCAAGCCGCCGACGAGCGACATGGTGGCGGATTCGATCAGAAATTGCAGCATTACGTCGCCGCGCCGCGCGCCCAGCGCCTTGCGTACCCCAATCTCCCGTGTCCGCTCGGTGACGCTTACCAGCATGATGTTCATGATCACGATGCCGCCGACGACCAGAGAAATCGCCGCCAGAGACACGAAGACGGCGGAAAAACTGGAGCTGATGCTCTGCCAGATACCGATGAACGTGCTATTGGTATCGATGGAAAAACTGTCTTCCGCACCGGGCCGGTCGTGGCGATAGGAGCGAAGGATGGTGCGCATTTCGTCCACTGCCATTTGCAGCGGATCGCCTACCCCATGGGCGCGGCCGTAGATGGTCAGGCTGCGATTCGATCCATAAGCGTTGAGAAATGTGGTAAGTGGAATCGCTACCCAGTTGTCCTGGCTCTGCCCCAACGTCTTACCTTTTCGCTCGCCAACACCAATTACGGTGTATTGCGTTCCGTCGACTCGGATTTCCTTGCCGATGGGATCAACCAACCCCATCTGGTTGTCGACAATGTCAGGGCCCACGATAGCCACGTGGCTGCTGTGTTCTTCATCGATGGGCACAAAGCCGCGCCCGCGATCGATGTTCATGTTGTAGATGGGTGGCATGGTCCAGGTCCAACCACGAATATCGGTATCGGTGCTGGAATGGCTGTTGTAGACCACTTTGCCGGTGGTGTTGGCCATTGCTCCGGTGCTGGCGCAGTCTTTACATTTAGCGGCGACTTCGCGGTAGTCGTCGATCTTGAGATCTTTGCGTTTCTGGTATTTGTTGAACTCGGCGGCGGTAAAGACCACAGAAGGCTGTTTGGAGGCGGTAAAGACGTCTGCACCGTAGCCGTAGACCTTGGTGGCTACAAATTGATTGGCACCATTCACCAGGGTTATCACCATGATGACCGCTGCAACGCCAATCATCACTCCCATCAGGGTGAGGATTGAGCGTAGCTTGTTGGCCCACAGCGACTGCAGGGCTAATTTGATCGCTTCGGTGAATTCCATGCCGCGTCACACAGTAAACAGTAATACGAGTTTAGACGTTTGCGTGGTTCCCGGCGGGGAGGGTGTTTGCAGTGTGGTTTGTGGCCGGAATGCCCGGAGGAGCATCTGTTAACCCGCATCGCCGAGGTCCTTCTCCGCTCTGCTCCGTCAAAAATCCGATCCCGTGAGCACGCGGAAGGGCCGGCGCTCAAAGCGTGGGATGGGAAGCACTCCTCCACCGCATAAATGCTGGGGCGCCCTCCTCGAAGAATCTCTCGGATGGGGTAAGGGCGAAGAAGCGGAGGCCCCGCATTCCGTTAGGAGTTGCGGGGCCGCGTTTGCAAGTGGCCTGTAAGCCGAATTCTGTCGAGGGCGATCATTCCTCTAGGCGACGTATTACTACGCCGCTCAAGCGACCTACCCGGAGGTTTTGGCGCGCCGGGCCGGCACGCATCCACCGAATTAGTGGATTCCCTCCCTATTTGGTCTTGCTCCGTGTGGGGTTTACCCTGCCACCGCCTTTGCAGACGGCGCGGTGCGCTCTTACCGCACCTTTTCACCCTTACCCGGGACAGAATTCCGGGCGGTATGTTCTCTGTGGCACTTGCCGTCTTTGAGCCTTGACGCTCAAATCCCGGACGTTATCCGGCACACTGCCCTGCGGAGTTCGGACTTTCCTCTCCCGGAACACGCGAGTGTTCCAGCAGCGACCGCCCGGTCCACCTGCGTTTTCTATGCTAGTCGATAAAGGCAACAGGCAGAGCTAGGAAATGCTGCAACTCCCTTTCTAGCTCTTGGGGACTGTCACATTCAGAGTAATCTGCGGCAGAGTTGGCGGCGTAGTAATGAAAGCGCCGGTTGCAGACGAAGCCTGCACTGTAATGGTGTAGGTACCGGCCGGGGTTCCCGGATTGCCGGGAGGGCCGTGATTCAGATATCTGTAACGCTGGGCGCAGGCTGTCAATCCCAGAGCCCCCACAAACGCCAGCATGGCCAGCATCGTGTTCCGAGAGACCCCACGCTTGCAGGCTCCCAAGCCGGCCAACCCGAACAACATTGGGAACACAAGAAAGTAAGCTTGTTTGCCGCCCTCAGAAACCAAAGGCGAAGGTGTCTGGGTCTGAATCTGCATCACGCTGGTTGCAGGAGAACAGGCGGTGGCGCAACTTGCCAGCACATTCACCGGGCTGAACGTACAGGTGGTATTGATCGGAAGGCCGCTACACGAAAGGCTGACATAGTTGTTGAAGCCATTCACCGGTGTGATGGTCACAATGCTGCTCACAAAACCGCCGATGTTGGTCGACAAGGACGTGGGAGCAGCAGCTACTGTGAATCCTGCCACGGTGGACGCATGGGCCTGCAACGACTCGGCATTTGAGGTGGAAGCCTGGAAGTTGGCCTTGCCTTGGTAGATGGCAACTACCGGATGGCTACCTTCAGGGAGAATGTCGGTCTCAAGGGAAGCATTGCCTTCGGCATCGACGATTGCGGAGCCGAGGTCAACGCCGCCAGAGCGAAAGTTTACGACTCCGGACGGCGTGCCGCCCTCGTCCGCTTCGACATGGGCATTCAAAGCCGCCCTGGTGCGTGGACCACTATTGTCGGCGGTCACGGTGAGGGTTGTCCGGGTGGGTGCTGTGCTTTCAGCTGCCGCCCCGGCGATCATGCCCAAAAACAACATGCACCAACCGATGGCGCACTTGCACTTCCCAAAGTCCCACAGCCTGACCACGCTCAACCGCACATCCTTAGAAAGTTCTCGTTAGTAATGACTCATTGTATCCGGGGACGGCCCATCACGTTACGATTTCGCCGCAGAGACCAGGCGGTTCACTTCAAGATAGACGGCAGGGTCATCCCCGAAACCTCTGAGCCAATGAACTTCGGGCTCCCGGCGAAACCATGTCAATTGGCGCTTGGCATAATTGCGATGACCCTGGCTCGCGACCTCAATCGCCTGTTCCAAAGTGAGCAAGCCTCGTAAGTATTCGACAGCCTGGCGGTACCCAAGGGAAGCAAGGGCTGGAGACTGGCCATAGCGGACAAGCAACTCCCTGGTTTCTTCAACCAAGCCTTGCGAGAACATGGCACGGGCCCGTTCATTAATGCGTTCATAGAGTAGCGGGCGTGGCGGTTCGAGGCCAATCCGCAGTATGCGATAGCCGGTCAAGCCTGCCCGTCCCTCGTTCCAGGCTTCGGACATCGGCCGAGAAGAAGATAACGTAACCTCGATGGCGCGGATTACCTTGGCTACGTCATTGACATGAATACGAGCCGCCGAAACCGGGTCGAGACGCTCGAGGATGCGATGGAGTCTTGCCGGGCCTCGCCTTTCTGCTCTTTTCATCAGACGGTCGCGGAGGGCTTGCGAGCGTTGCGGGCCGGGGAACAGACCCTGCAGCAGCGCGCGAAGGTAAAGCCCGGTACCGCCGGTCACGATGGGCAACTTGCCTCGGCCGATGATCGATGAGATTGCGGAGCGGGCATCCCGGGAGTAGTTTCCCGCGGTGTAGAAGGCGTCCGGAGCGACGATGTCCAGGAGATGGTGAGGAACCCGTTGCCGCTCGATTGCCGAAGGCTTAGCCGATCCGATTTCCAGGCCCCGATAGACGGCCACTGAGTCGCAGCTGACAATCTCGCCGGCGAACTTTTCCCCGAGCGAAATGGAAAGAGCAGTCTTGCCGCTACCGGTCGGGCCCAGAATCACGATCAGGAGAGGCAATGGCGTGGGCGGGATCACCAAACTCTCCACCATCCCGGAGGGAACAGATCGTGCCATGACGACCGGCTGATCCCGACGAGAAGGAGGACGACCGCCAGCACGACCAAACCGTAGATCTGGCGCTTGCGGAGTTCGGGATCGGCTGGCACAGGAGTCAATCGTTCAAGCAAAAAGGGGCGATCAACGGAACTTGTCGGGATCAAGGTTGTAGTAGAAGCCGAAACGGAGTTCCAGGTAAGGCCCTTTGAACTCCTTAGGCAAGGGTGGGTAAGGGGATGCTCCCGTAATGCCGCCCCAGGCTGCGCGATCGAGGGCGACATCTCCAGAGGGAAATTCGAGGATCATCTGCTTGACGCTGCCATCAGGGTAGATCTTGAAGCGAACACCGACCCGGCCCTGCTTGTCGAGGGGTGGCCGAGCCGATTCGGGAATGATGGGAATCCAGCTGCGATAGGTAGCAGCAATTACCCGGCGCATGTAGGGGCCAAAGTCTACCCCCATGGTGTCGCTCAGGATGTCGGGGCCTACCGCCATGGCTGAATGCTGGGAAGGGGCATTCTGACCGTAATCGCCGGACGGTCCTCCCCGGGCCGCATCCCGTTCCGCTTGGCGAATCGCGTCTCCGGCATTTTGAGGACCCGTATCAAAGCTTGGCCGCGTGGGCGCCGGCTTCGGCTCATTGAGCAGAGATTGCTGTTGTGGCGCCGGTGGTGGCGGCGGGGCCGGGGCTGGGTTGGCAGGGCGCGCCTGCGCCTGTTGCTGGGGCTGGGGCGCCGGCTGCGCTGGTTGAGGAGGAGCCTGAGGAGGAACCGGTACTGGTGGGCCGGCCCGCTTCATGGCCTCAAGCTGCTGTAGTGTCTTGCGGTCGATCGTCGGTTTACGTGCCTGGGCGATCCGGTTCTTGTCCGATGGCGGAGCCTCCTTTGGGGGCTGCACCCGCTTCTGGGCGTCCGGGGGTAGGTTGAGGAAGGTTAAATCCTTCTGCTTCAAGTCGTTTGGATTGACGACGTGGGGCTGGTGACTGCGAAACTTCGGTCCGTAAAAAAGAAACCAAAAAAGAACCAGGTGGGCGATAACCGAAATCCAGATCCCCTCGCGGCGGAGTGCGCGGGAGCGCTCATCTTCAAGCCTGTCGATGAGGTGCAGGAGTTCGTCGGCATCCAACTCCTCATAGCGAACACGCTTGCGCCGGGTGAACGGGACCGGTGGCTTACCGGGAGGGCTGGTTGGGACTTCGGTTAGGGGCATCGGCCGGCGGCAAAAGGTGCAATCCAGATCAAAACGAGCGACCGGTCATGGACTGCGCGTTTTGTCATTCTCTCATTGTTGGGATGGTCCCGAGAACTGGCATTCACAAAGAGCACTTACAATCGTCTGATGCGCGCCGCCGTTATTACCGTTAGTGACTCCTGCTTTCGCGGTGAACGGATCGACGTGTCCGGCCGGGTTGTCTCCGAAATATTGCAAGCAAATACCTTCCAGGTCATCGGCCATATGGTAGTACCAGACGACCAAGCGGACATTGAAGACGCGCTGCGGCAGCAATGCGAGGTGGCGAATCTTGTGGTTACGACCGGGGGAACTGGTGTGTCTCAGCGCGACGTGACTCCGGAGGCAACCCGGGCCGTGTGCGAACGCCTGCTGGAGGGCTTCGCCGAATTAATGCGCGCCGAGGGCAGGAAACAGACGCAGTTTGCCGCCTTGAGCCGGTCGCTTGCCGGTACCCGGGGGCAATCATTGATCGTGAATCTTCCCGGCAGCCCGAGGGGGGCTAAAACGTCGCTCGAAGCCGTTCTCCCTCTCATTCCGCACGCTTTAGGGCTACTGCAGGGACTCGTGACCCAGCACGACGAACATCTTACGATCGGGTCGGATCTTGAAAAAAATCCTCCATCTCTTTGATAAATACAAGATTTGGCTCGTTGCCTTATTAAAGCCCCTGGGCTTCTGGGGCGCCGGATGCATTGCGTTTGTGGACGCGGCCGCTTTCCCGGTTCCGCTGGATCTGATCATCGCCGGCTATGTGTGGGCAGATAAGAAGCACTTCTACATTTACGTGATTGTGGCCGCCGCGGGATCCGCACTGGGCGGTCTGGTTCCATTTCTTCTGGGACGGGCTGGGGGCGAGCTCTTCCTGATGAAACGAATCAATCGCGCACGCTTCGAGCAACTGCGGGATCGTTTCGAAAAGCAGGAATTTCTAGCAATGATGATCCCCTCCATCCTGCCCCCGCCCACGCCATGGAAACTTTTCGTCTTTGCGGCCGGGGTGTTCGAGATGAGGATCGCCAATTTCATGCTGTCCGTCTTCGTCGGGCGCGTGTTGCGCGATATGATCACCGCGATTCTTACCATCCGATATGGACCCCAAATTGTAGACTTGACCACCCGGCTGGCAACGCGCCACCGTGTGGCTCTCATGCTCATTCTTACGGTGTTGGCGACCGGCTTTGTTTTTTGGCTATGGCGCGCGGTATTCAAGCGGCGGAATAAGCAGAATGGGACCGCATAAAGAAATAGGATCGGCGAGGCCAAGGCGAGTAGACGGCTCCGAGCGTTCGTAGATCAGGCGGTCGACCGCGAGCTAGTGTTGCAAGCGATTATTCATGACCATAGCGTCGATGGCTCCCGCGGGAGTGACGTAGACCCACGCGGTGAGCGCTGCAGAAGCTCTGCTTTTGTTTCGCGGAAGGAAGGAATAGGCAAACCTCAGGTCGCGGAATTCGACCGCCGTATCCGTGGGCTGGGGCGCGAGCTCATCCGATGCTACCAGGTCGGCATGTCCACGGTCGGTCACCAGCGGGAACCTGGCCCAATCGAGGTAGACCCGCCCCAGCCAGGATCGCTTGGCGGCTATGACTGCTGGCGTGACGGGCGGCTTGAAGATGACGTTGTCCTGGTCGCCGGTATCTACCGTCTCTGAACGTGTGTCGGCCAAACCCGTCTGATAGTAGCCTGGCGTCTCCACAATCGCGAACCAATGGAATGGATCGACGGGGTAGGGTTCGGCTCCAACCCGCAACATCGTTTGATCGCCGAATCGCGTATTTCTAATGATACGGAGAGCCCGGTGATGCTCGACGGCGCGCACGCCAAGATCAATCCCAATAATCACCATTGCAGCGATCGCCCAACCGCGTCCGCGGAATCGAGGTTTGTCGGCGCCTATCTCGCGATCCGCCAGGCCAAAGATTGACGGGACGATCAGGGCCGTCAACAGCGCGGCGAAGATGACCGGTTCGAGGATGAAGGCAATGTCGAGAGAGTACCAGTGTGGATTGAAAGGAAAGAAAGGACGGACGCCGTAGTTGTTGGTCCAATCCAGGAAAATGTGGCTAAGCACGGCCAGGAGGCACAAAAGCCACAGGAACGCCCATCGCGGAGGGATGAGCGGTGGCTTGCTTCGCGTGCGGTGCCAAAGCCAAACCACGACAAGCACGGCAAGGGCGACGAATGGGGCGCCCAAGAACGTGTGGGTGATGCCTCGATGATGCTCAAACCCCGCGACCGGGCCGCGAAAACCCCAGAAAACGTCGATGTCGGGTGCTTCGGCCGCGAGCGTCATGGCGAGCGTCGCGTAGGCAGTGCGGCGATTGAATCCGGTGCGGGCAAGGCATGCGCCGGTAAGGAAATGAGTGACGGGTTCCATAGAATTACGATCACCAACTGATGCACATCAAATTCTTATAATGCACGCTATGCCCGAAGCCAGTTTTCCAGAGCAAGACCGGATCCGAATCGAGCAGCTACGCGATGAGCTCCGCCACCACGAATATCAATACCACGTGCTCGACGCACCGGAAATTCCGGATGCGGAATACGACTCGCTGATGCGCGAGCTGCGCATGCTCGAGGGGCGGTATCCCGAACTGGTGACTCCGGACTCGCCCAGCCAACGAGTCGGCGGTAAGCCCAAAGAGGGTTTCGCCAAGGTCGATCACTCGCGGCCTATGCTTTCGCTGGACAATGTGAACAGCGAGGAGGAGCTGGCTGACTGGGAACGCAGAGTTCGCGCCATGGTGGGTTCCGCGGAAGTGGGCTTTGTATGTGAACTGAAGATGGATGGCGTTTCCCTGGCGCTGCAGTATGAGCCGGGGCCGGGTGGTGCCGCCCGCCTGCAGACTGCTCTGACACGCGGCGATGGGATCACGGGCGAAGATGTGACCAGCAATGTGCGCACCATACGCTCGGTGCCGCTGTCGGTTTCGAGCGAGAGATTACATCGGGCTGGGCTGCCCCAAAGCTTCGAGGTGCGAGGAGAGGTCATTCTACCGGACGAAGCCTTTTTGAAGCTCAACCAGGAACGCGAACAGCAAGGGCTCCCCCCTGCAGTGAATCCAAGGAATGCCGCCGCAGGCACCATCCGCACCCTCGAGCCCAGCATCGTGGCTCAGCGTCGGCTGGACTTCTATGCTTACTTCGCGCTGGAAAAGGGAGAGATTGCGTTCAACAAGCAATGGCAGGCACTGGAAGCCCTCAGCCAAGCTGGATTTCGCGTCAATACTCATCGCAAGCAGCTCCAGACCTTGCAAGAGTTGCTCGACTTCGTCTCCTGGGCAGAAGGCCAGCGCCATACGCTGGGGTACGAGATTGACGGAGTCGTGATTAAGGTCAACGAGACCGCTCTGCAGCGACGCCTCGGCTATACCGGCCGGGCGCCGCGCTGGGCCGTAGCCTACAAGTTTGCTGCCCGCTCCGGTATTACGCAGATCGAGGACATCGTGGTCCAGGTAGGGCGCACAGGCAAATTGACACCCGTAGCTGTGCTGCATCCGGTGTTTATCGGCGGCACCACGGTGAGCCGCGCGACACTGCACAACGCGGACGAAATTGAGCGGCTGGGAGTGAAAATCGGCGACTACGTGGAGGTGGAACGCGGCGGCGATGTTATTCCGAAGATTGTTTCAGTGGTTGAGGATGCCCACCACCCGCGGGGAGAAAAGGCTTTTGCTTTCCCGGCTGCTTGCCCGGTATGCGGTAGCGAAGTGGTTCGCGACGAGGGCGAAGCAGATTACCGGTGTGTCAACGTAGACTGCCCGGCGCGGCTGAAAGAAAGCGTGCTGCACTTTGCTTCCCGCAAAGTGATGAATATCGAGGGTCTGGGCGACGCGTTGGTTACGCAACTGTTAGAGCGACAACTGCTGACCAGCGTGGCTGGAATCTATTCCTTCCATGAAGAGCAACTGTTGCAGCTGGAGCGTATCGGCAAGAAAAGCGCCCAGTCGCTGTTGAAAGAAATTGAAAATTCAAAGAAATTACCTCTGAATCGGGTCCTGTTTGCCCTGGGTATCCGCTTCGTCGGTGAACGGACGGCTCAGCTGCTGGCGGAGGCATTCGGCTCCATGGACGCGCTGATGCAAGCCAGCGTGGAGGAATTGGAGTCGGTTCAGGAAGTGGGTCCACGGGTCGCCGAGGCGATCCAGGAGTTTTTCGCCGAACAAAAAAACCGGCAGCTGGTTGAAAATTTGCGCAAAGCAGGCTTAACATTCACCGCGGAGAAGAAGCGGAAGAGTTCGCAACTGGAAGGCCTGACGTTTGTACTCACGGGCACGATGGCTGACCTGACGCGTGAAGAGGCGAAAGCCAGAATCGAAGCGGCCGGCGGGCGGGTTTCTGGTTCTGTAAGCAGGAAGACGAGCTATGTGGTCGCCGGAGAGGACGCGGGATCGAAACTCGATAAGGCGCGCGAGCTGAAAGTACCTGTGATTGAGCAGGCGCAGCTACTGGAAATGCTGGGCTGAAGGAGCGGTGCAACGGCCGGGATGACCGTCGCATCCCAGAGTGGGAGAAAATCGGCGTGTACAAGGTGTCTGCACTTCTATTGTCCGCTTCGCTGCTGTTCAGCTGCGCGATTCCGATGGCCGCTCAGCCGCGCGGGAATCCGAATCATTTCTACAATGGGGCACAACGCGGCGTGCGAGGTGGCAACTACGGCTACGATCGCGACCGTCATTATCACTACAGCAATAATCAGGGCGGTATCGGTCCCGGGAAAGGCGCTCTCATTGGAGGAGCGGCTGGAGCGGTTCTGGGCGCGGCGTTTGGCGGGGGCGTCGAGGGGAGTCTGATCACCGGTGCGGCCGGCGCAGGGATCGGCGCCATCCTTGGTCAAGCGGCTCAGAACAATCGGCAGAATAACAACTACCACTACCATCGATAGCCGCAAAGGAAGGCCATGAAGAACATCTGCGCGAATTTGTTGTGGGTTGCGGCCGTGTGGCCGCTATTAGCGGTGCCCATATGCCGGGCTCAAACACCCGCTGGCCAAACCGCTGCCGCCAGCGCGCCGGCCACCCCGAGCTGGAGTCTGGAGCAGGCGGTCACGTCCTCCGTGCATGATGCCTGGATCTTAGGCGGAAAGAGTGAGCCGGGATTTTTCGCCATTGTGAAAGCGCTGGCGGAATTGTCAGCGGAAAAGCGTGGGCTTCAACTGCCGGATAAAGAAACGGTCGGCCGCGAATTTGGCGAGTACATCAAGACCCAGGCGAGAGCGGATCACGATCAGTTACTGTACGTCATCGTGGATCGCGCGGTCCGGAAGTACGGGATCAAGCCTGCGGCAGGCGGGTAGAAGAGTTCGTCTCCGAACGCGCAAAGTTACGAGTGGGGAAAGGAACCGCAGATTCCTCCATGGCACTCCGGGTCGGTCGGCTTCGCTCCTAATAAACAAATTCTGTGGGAGATGAGCAAACAGCAGGTCCCTCCACTTCGCTTCGCTTCGGGATGACAATTCTGTTGCTAATGTTCCTTCCTCCCTTAACTTGCCGCAAGGCAAGTCAGGCGTTCGGGGTGACCAAGGTGGGTGGGGCGTGGTTCGTGATGGACTCAATCAGGACTTGGGGGCGAAGTAACCCTTCTTGGCACGCACCACATAACGCGGATTTAAGGCCACCAGATAAATGGATCGAAATTCCCCATCAAGCTTGAAATCGGCGGGCCGGTAAGCGAGCGAATACTGGCTACGCAGTTCCTCCTCAATGTCATGGAAGCTGTTCGCCATATCCTCCAGTCGCTTGGGGAAAAAGGGATAACCTCCGGTTGCTTCGGCAATCTTTTTCAGGACGTCGTCGCCGCGGTCCCGGCTGGGACTGACATTGGTGCTAATGGTGTAAACGATGGCCCCTGCCCGCTGGCACATTTTAATCGCGTCATCAGGGTAGGCGCGGCTCTGATTATCGTCTCCGTCGGAAATGACGATGAGCGCTTTCCGGACCGAGCCTTGCGGGGAAAGGGGAACCTTAATGAGCTGATCGCGGCATGCAGTATAGATCGCATCGAAGAGAGCCGTCCCACCACCCGGCCGCATCTTGGTGATACCTGCCTCCAGTTTGTCCTGATCGCTGGTGTAATTCTGCGTGACATACGAGGTGACGTCAAAACCCATGACGAACGCAAGGTCGGTTTGCGGGCGGATCACCTGTTGCAGAAACTGGACCGCAGCACTCTGTTCAAATTCGAATCTCTGGCGGATCGAGGTGCTGGCGTCAATCATGATGCCCACGCGGAGGGGCAAGTTCGTCTGTTGGGTGAAGTTGAACACCTGTGCAGGTGCCTTTTGATTGTCCAGCAGAGCAAAGTCTCTCTGCTGCAAGTTCGGGATGAAGCGGCCACGCTTGTCTGTGACAGTGAAGATCAGGTTCACCTCGTTGACATTCGTCCGGATGGTGAACTGACCGTCATTCTGACTGTTGCCAGATGCGGAGGTGGTCGGTACACCACCGGGCGATCCTGCGGGTTGGGGCGTAGATTGCGTAGCTGGAGCAGCCGAAGCAGGAGGCGCCGTAGCTGTAGAAGGAGCGGGGTTTGAGACCTGCGCCAGAACGAAAGGAGTCATCAGCAACGCTAACCCGCACAGACGGCGAGCGAGGCACAGGCGGGGATTGATCGAGGTCATAGGAGCCCTTTTTATTTTAGAGCATTTGTGAGTTGTGCCATGAAGTCCTTCAGGTCGTCGGGAAGGTTGGATACGAGGCTAAGCCGATCCCCCGTGCGGGGATGGGCAAATTCGAGCTCCGCCGCATGGAG
>DATJNV010000056.1:0-9971 GCA_035507705.1 Acidobacteriaceae bacterium | reverse complement strand
AAACACCATACCGAAATAGCTCTGGTCACAAAACCCCACCTGCTGGCTGATGGCCGCCATGGAATCATGCGTGCCGGCCAGTAAGGTTTGAGCCCGTTCGATACGGTAGTGGTTGAGATATTTCATGAACGGAAGGCCGGTCGCTTGTTTAAAAAACTTCATGAAATACGACCCGCTCATTCCGCAGATACGCGCGGCTTCGCGAACCTGAATTGGCTCGCCACAGTTCTCTCCGAGGTAGCGGAATAACACCAGGAGGCGGTCAAGGGCAGCCTGCTGGCGGCGGAAAGTCTCAACCGTACCGGCATAGGAGGCGTACTGATTGACCAGCAGGACAAGAATCATTTTTAAGTAGGCCTTAACGGTGAGCCGCGCCAAGGGAGAGGAGGCAGGCAATTCCGAGTGGATCCGCAACATCAGCTCCATTACCTGACGTGGGATACCGGTTTCTGCCGTGATGATGTGAGGAAACTCCGAGTCCTGAAGGAAGAACGGGGTTAGATACTCCGCGCTGTCGCTAGCGCCATCGCAACGAATGATATCGGGTTCGAAGAAGAGTCCAGCGATGGTGACTGGAGACGAAGATTTCCATTCAATGCGGTGGTACACCGTGCTCCCGATTACGGCCAAGTCCCCCTCGCGCCAGGGGAGGAGACGGTCCTGGACGTGATAGTTCGCTGAGCCCGAACAAAGATAGCTGACCTCGAGGTACTCGTGGCGGTTCATCCGGACACGCTGCCGATCATTGCCGGTGAAGAAGACCACGTCCACGGGGCAAAACATATCGAAGGGCCACTTGTGGATGCCTTGCGCATTGATCTGGGGTTCCAGAACGGTGAAGTGGTCGCGACAGGACTTCCTGGGAAGATGAAGCCGAGCGTGGGCCGCCCCCGACCGGAACACTGGCCAACTTCCGGTGGGCACCTTCCCTACCGCTGGGCCCAGATACACTTCTGAGTGTTTCGATCTGCCCATGACGATCTCCTTGTGAGGGTAAGGATGTAGGTTTGAAAACGTCGCAGCAGGCCAGGGTCGTAAATGGCTGCACAGCACAGGTTTTTCTGCGTGTGTCGCGGCTTACGATTAGGCAGAGTCTACCTCCGGGCAAGGAAGTGGGCAAGGATATTCTCAGACTCATGACAGCGACGATTGCTGACGAGGTTCTCAAGCTGAGGTCAAAACATCCGTCCTTGGCCAACGCGCCGAGAAGATTTATAGGAGCGGGCGCAGAGCGCGAGTAGTCTTTGCCTGAGACCAGATGAGCGACAAGAGCCCGTCATGAGCTACAACTCGACACCGGCGTTCCTTACGCTGGCTGAAGCGGCGTACAAACTTCATACCCATCAGGTCACTTCGGTGGAACTTACCGAAGCCTGCCTGGAGCGGATTGCGACTTATAACTCGAAACTCAACGCCTTTATCACGGTGAACGAAAAACAGGCATTGGATGCGGCCCGGAAGGCGGATCGGGAGCTCAACGCCGGGAAGGATCTCGGCCCGCTGCACGGAATTCCCTTCGCCGCCAAGGACAACATCGATACCGCGGGCGTACTGACTACGGGGGGAAGCGCGCTATTCAAGGATCGCATTCCGGGGGAGGATGCGACCGTCATCCGGCTCCTGAAGGCTGCCGGCTCGGTTCTTGTGGGCAAGACGAATCTGCAGGAGTTTGCCCTGGGCGCCTCGAACAATTCTCCCTGGGGGCCCGGACGGAACCCATGGAATCCGCTGCGATACAGCGGTGGATCTTCCTCGGGCTCCGGCGCCGCCGTCGCGGCATTCATGTGCTACGCGGCACTCGGAACAGACACCGGGGGCTCGGTTCGCATACCTGCCGGCTACTGCGGCCTGGTTGGCCTGAAGCCAACTTATGGTCTTGTTCCGGTTCGGGGGATTATTCCCGGCATCTTATCGCACGATCATTGCGGATGGCTCACGCGAATGGTGGAGGATGCGGCCATCATGCTCAACGCGCTGGCTGCTTATGATCCGCTCGACCCTACCAGCCTGGAACATCGCAAAGAGGACTACGTCACCGGAATGCGACAGCCGGTTGCTCATCTTCGGGTGGGGATACCGGCAGGCCGCTTCGAGGCCCTGCAACCGGATGTGGAGAGAGCAGTAACCGAAGCGATTTCACTTCTCGGGACCATCACAAAAGGCACAACGGAAATGACCCTCCCTCCGGTGGGAAATGCCATCCATCTGGACGCGGAAATACTGGCCTGGCACCAGCGGCATTTTGAGGCACAGCCCGACAAATATTCAGAGCCGGTCCGTCGCAGCCTGATCCGGGCGACAGCAGCGAAAACCACGGCAGTGGACTATATTCGCGCCCGGTGGGAGATGGAGGAGCTGCGACGTAAGGTGGACGATGTCTTCGCCGAAGTCGACCTAGTAGCGATGCCGACGACTCGCGTCGTCGCGCCACCCATTGACGAACTGCTGCAGAGGGATGCAAGCCTCGAACCCGCAGACCCCCTGATGGACTACCCAAATTGCATACCGTTCAATGTGTATGGGCTGCCTGCCATCTCAGTGCCTTGCGGCTTCAGCCAGGATGGGATGCCGATCGGGATGATGATTGCGGGGCCTCGTTTTTCCGAAAGCCGGGTGCTGGCCCTAGCCCGAGCGTATGAGCAGGCCACGGATTGGCACCGGCGCCTGCCTCCACTATGAGCACAAGAAAGCTGTGGGCTCAACCGGTCACGAACCCCAGGTGACGATTACGACGGAGCAGTTGCTCCCAGCAAGGCAAAAGGTTGCCAGCCAAAATAGAACGAATCATCTCGCCTTCAACCGGATGAAATCCAGAAGGGCAACCAAATTTACTTCCTCCGGCAAACCGCGCATACTGGCCGGTATAGCTGAGGTGTGCTCCTTGCTCGCCGTGAGAACCCTCGGGACCCGGGGGTTAGGAGCAAATGCGAAACAGGAAGTTACCTCCTTTGGAATTGATCATCGCCGGTTGCTTGTTGCTGCCGCCGTGCGTGGCCAATGGACTCGATCATCAACAAACCAGCACACAAGCGAGCACAACTCCCGTTTACCAGACCATGCCCGGCGTTAAGCCGGGAAGCATTGACGACGTCAACGCCGTCGGCACGCGTGACATCGGCGGACGCGGCATGGGCAACTGGTACTCGACCGAGAGCGAGATTCGCATGGGCAAAACCTATGCGACGGAGCTGGCGAAGACCGTCAAGTTCGTCAAAGATCCAGTGGTCACGGAATATGTAAATCGGATTACGCAAAACCTCGTGAACAACTCCGACGCCAAGGTTCCCTTCACGGTTCAGGTGATTGACTCCGATGAAGTCAACGCCATGGCGCTGCCCGGCGGCTTCATGTTTGTGAACAGCGGCCTCATTCTCACCGCGGACGATGAAGCGGAAATGGCAGGTGTGCTCGCGCACGAGATCGCCCATGTCGCCGCCCATCACGCGGTGCGGGAACAGACGCGAATGAACTACGCGCAGCTGGGTTCCATTCCTCTCATTTTTATGGGCGGCATGGCTGGATACGGCATTTATGAGGCGGCTCAGCTTGGCATCCCGCTCACTTTTTTGCGTTTTTCCCGTGGGTTCGAGAGCCAGGCCGATTTTCTCGGGGTCCAGTATATGTATCGGGCAGGCTACGACCCGGAGGCCCTGGTAACGATCTTCGAGAAACTCGAGAACCTGCAGAAGACGAAGCCGACCCTGATTTCCAAGACATTCTCTACGCATCCCCAGACGCCCGACCGCATCGAGGCGACACAGAAGGAAATTGCCACGATACTCCCGCCGCGGGCTGAGTACGTGGTCACGACCTCGGAGTTTAATGATGTCAAGGCTCGCCTGGCACGTATTGAGAACAAGCGCAGGTTACGGGATGGCAACAGCAACCATGGGCCGTCGTTGCGCCGCGCGAGCTCGTCGAACAACGACTCTGATTCGGGTGACCGCCCGACGCTACAACGCAGAGACGATAACTAGCGGGAGACTGAAAAATTCGTTGAACGATTGTGGGCGAGGAGCGATGCCGGTTGCACCAAGCCCGTAGGGGCCAGCGCTAAAGCGGGGGATCCGGACGGAGGTCTTTTACTCCGGTTCGCGTTATTCCCAGGCTGGCAGTCCCGAGGATTTCATCCTGGGCTATTTTCAGCCGTCCCTTCGGGACTTACCCTGCATATGGTAGTTCTCACACAAACTCTAAAGCCCGATTCTGCTTAGTTCTGGCGGCACAGTCGAAAACCACGATTTCCATTCCCTCCGGTGGATGAGATTGAGAAATTCAGCTAGTGTGGATAGGCAGGAATCCTTCGCCCACCTATGCTGCAGCCAAGATTCGCCACAATGACGGGCCGCTCCCGAATCGGCGAGCGTTCCCATCCACTTTTGTTTTGGCACAATGTTGCAATTACGGTGACAGTTGCGTTTACCCTGCTGTATTGCCACGCCGCCAGTTCCCAGGGCGGTGCTGCAAATCCTGCCGGAGATGCTGCCGACCTAGCCGGTCCGTGGCAAGGCACGCTCCATGCCGGGCAGGACCTTCGCGTGGTATTTACGATCTCGAAATCCGGCGATGGATATAAGGCGATCTTCCACAGCATCGATCAAGGCATTGAGATGCCGGCCACGATCACGATGGACGGCTCAAGCATGAAGATGACACTGGCCTCGGATCGCGTGACGTACCAAGGCAAGTTGAGCACCGATGGCCAGGCAATCACCGGTACCTGGATTCAGGGACCCAACAACTTCCCTCTCACCCTATCGCACGCCACTCCTCAAACAGAATGGACGATCCCTACGCTGCCGCCAGTGCTTCGGATGGACCAGAATGCGTCACCGGCGTTCGAAGTGGCCACAATCAAACCCAGCAAGCCGGACGAGTCTAAGAAATATCTCCTCCTCGGACGGCGCCAATTCAAAGTTGTGAATTACAACCTGGATGAGCTAGTCACGTTCGCCTATGGGCTTCATCCCAAGCAGGTGCTTGGTTCTCCCCCGTGGGCGGAGACGGACAAGTTCGACATTGTGGGTGAACCCGATAGGGAAGGCGTTCCCAGCATCGATCAGTGGAAGACCATGCTACAAAAGCTGCTCGCGGAGCGCTGCCAGTTATCTTTCCACCGCGACCGCAGGGAAATGCCGGTATATATACTTTCCGTCAGCAAAACCGGCCCCAGGCTTGCGACAAGTCTGGGCAATGCGATGGGGTTACCGGGAATGGGTTTTCGCAGCGGGGTTGGTGGAGATATCGCGGCGTTCAATGCGAGCATCAACGACTTCATCAATTTTTTCACCCGGAATGTAAAGCTCGACCGGCCAATTCTGAATCAGACGGGGCTCACAGGGCGATATGATTTCACCCTCGATTGGAGTCCCGACGACTCGCAATTCAACGGGATGGCGATCACGGCGCCGCCAAACAAGACTAATCCGCCACCCAATCTCTATGTCGCCCTCCAGGAACAACTCGGCCTCAAGCTCACTGCGGCGAAAGCGATGGCTGACGTATACGTTCTCGATCGCGTAGAGAAGCCTTCAGCCAATTGAGCTTCATCCCAACGAACACTTAGCCGCGAGCAGCAGGTCAACTAGACTCGAACATGGCGCTACGGGACCTACTTCGGGTTGGGTCCAATCGCACACTCAACGATCCAGACGGCTCGCGGCGCGTACTGGACTATGGAGGAATAGATGAGTTCACAGCGACACGCGTGGCTTATTTCGGCGATGATCATCGCGGCTTCAGTGGTACCTGCCCGGGGAAAGAAACTGGCGGCAACAGATGTTCGGATCGATGGCTCCATCACCATTGTCGAAGGTACAGACGTGACCGGGCCAGTACGGCTGGCCACAAACGACCTGCGCAGCGATTTCAACAAAGTGTTTGGGGTAACGCCGCGCCTGGTAAACAGCCTTTCAGAAGCGGGGCCTGTTTCTATCCTGATTGCGCAAGGACCAGCGCTCCCTTTTGGCGTGAAATGCACCATGGCACATGATTTGGAAGCCTTTGCTTTCTCGGTGGCAGCAGTCCCAGGAAAGGACAAGGCCAAGCGCGCGGTGTGCCTGACTGGCGCAGACATGCGGGGCACAATCTTCGCAATCTTTCAGTTTTCGCAGTCTTACCTGGGTGTCGATCCGATGTACCTCTGGACGGACAAGCAGCCAGAGAAGCGCAGCTCGCTAACACTGCCCGCCGACTTTCCGCGCGTCTATCCGACGCCGGTATTCAAGTATCGCGGATTCTTTCCGAACGACGAGGACCTGCTTACGGGATGGATCCCCGCAGAGAAGGGCCAGCAGACGGGAATCTCCTTAAAGACCTGGGACAATATCTATGAGACGATCCTTCGCCTTAAGGGCAATATGGTCGTGCCCGGGACCTGGATTTTTCCAGACGATGCGCAGGTGCACCTGGCAACGGAACGGGGCCTGATCATCAATCAGCATCACGCTATCCCGCTGGGTGTGAACGTGGCTCGATGGCCTAAAGATGTGCCCTACAACTTTTCTGCCCACCCGGAGATTCTCGAGCGGGCATGGACGAATGCAGTGGCGACCTACAAACCTGATGAGGAGATTCTATGGAGTGTGGGCCTTCGCGGTTTGTCGGACCAGAGCTATGCAAGGCTCGATCCCAGTGTGCGCGACAACGACCCTCTGCTTGGCCAACGGATAAGCGAAGCGATTGATGCGCAGATGCGGATTGTGCGAGCAAGATACCCGAAGGCGCAGTTCGTAACTGACCTTTGGCAGGAAGGCGCGCGCCTGATGCAGAAGGGCTACCTGAAGATTCCACCTGAGGTGACGCTGGTGTGGGCGGACACCGGATATGGCGACATGCAGGATGGCGGCCAGGTTGCCGCCGGGCAGGGAGCGTACTTCCATGTTGCGATGATGAACGGCGAGGCCAATCAACTGTCTGAGATGGTGCCGGTGGCACGCATCCAATCCGAATTAGGGCGCTACATCCGCGCCGGGGCGACCACCTATCTGCTAGTCAACACAAGCGACATCCGCCCGGTCGCGATGACGACACGCGCGCTGATGGAAGTCGCGTGGGGTGGATTAGCAAATGGCAACGAAGACGATACCGCGTATTACAAACAATGGGCCACGGAGGAATTTGGTGCAAAATCCGCGGATGCTTTAACAGAGGTATATAAGGAATATTTCGCAGCCCCTGCGCTACGCCCCAATGGTCCACCTGGATTGAACAGCGGCCCACAGAACACGGCGAAGCGCGAATATGGAGACCAGCATTACCACACGGAGATTCGCCGCATCCTTCTGGACACGTTGAGCGAGCACCAGGTGGCAGCCATGCCCAGCCAATCGCCGAAGTGGACGCCGCCCCGCCTGGCGCCGAGCGCCGACGCGCAGACAAGGCACGCCTTACTCGAACAGGACATCCAGGAATGCGAAGCAGCGCAGCCTCGGTGGGATGCGGTATGGGAGCATGCGGTGGCTGCGGAATCATTGGTTGACCCCGATCGACGTGACTACTACCAGGCGGAGATGCTCACCATGATCACGATCAATCGGGAGAGCAACCGGAGCCTGCTCCTGGTTGCGAGAGCCTTAGAACACGCGGAGGCGGGGCAAACAGATCAGGCTCGTTCCGAGATTGCAGAGGCGATACACGCGCTGGATACCATTGAGGATTCAATGACGAAAGGCGAGTATGGCAAGTGGATTCATTGGTATCGGGGGGATTGGCTTACCGGGGTTTATCGCACGCGAGTGCTGGTGCAAAGCTATGCCGATCACCTCCAGGACCCTCTTGCCAAACTGCCCGCTCCCCTTACCTGGAGCGGATGGGAAGCCTACTTCCATATCATGGAATATGAAGGGGACAGGGTCGTCGACGTGCATTGATTCTGGTTTGAAGAGATGCAATCCAGTCGTGTGTTCGTTGGCCGGTGGGAGTCCACAAAGACAGCTACATGATCCGCTGAGGTGAGCGGGTTGCTACTTATCGACTTGCCCTGAAGGCAATAGAGGGCGATGTTTCTTTCGGCGGACACAAGTCTGGAAGGAGAATGCCTGGGCTCACTATTTCAGAGCCTCTGCCACCAGGCGCTCCAACTCTTCAGGCCAAACCAGCCGTTCCAGTTCCAGGACCTTAGTTCCGGACGGCACCGCCGCCTGCAGGCGAGTCCTTTCCTCGTTACTCAGCATCTGCGAAAGAACCACGAGTTCAAACCCCGCGTCCCGCAGTCTGGAAATGACATCAACCGTCGAGGTGAAGGCTGCGCGATAGCCGCATTGGTTCAAAACTGCACAGCGTGTAGCCAAAAGCATAGGATCATCGCCCACGCAAAGGATAGAAGACGACAGCGGTCTAGCTGGGAGTATCCCGCTAGCTTGTTGGGGAGCATCTTCCTGGAGAGAAACCGCTGCAAGGCTGGTCAGCCGGTAGGAAGAGAAAAAGCTGACCTTTGTTACTGCTTCGCTTGAATCTACATTTTCCAGCTTTGTCACGCGGGCCACCACGTTTCACGTGAGAGTTATGTGCGATCGTGAACGAGACTGCAACGGCGATAGTGATTCCAGCTGACTGGCTACTGGTGACGGAGATGTCGAGCACCCACGACTGCCTCGCCGGCATTTCGTAAGGCAACACCCTTTCTTAATTCTAGGAACTCGCACCCGCGCGTCGGAACGCCATATTGCGCCGACCTATAAGGTACTAAGCCGCCGCGGGGCTAACGATACGTTCATACCAAAAGGAGAGGCGTCCGCGGCACAGGACCTGCGTGACCGGCACTGCATTCGTCCTTGGAGAGTTCCTATTGTGGCCCGGCACCCACCGCTCTCCATCCCAGCTTGACGAGTCCGGGAATGTTTTGCAGCTCAGCGAGGATGGGTGGAATTCCCGCGGCGCCCTGGTGGGACGACCAACGAACTTCACAGTCGAACCTCCGCTGTTGCTCCTGGATGCAGTGGGTCACGGACAGCGACTTGATGTGAAATGCGGCGGCGGCCAGCTTGTCGCGCAACTCCTGAGCTGACAGCGCGTTGCCCTGGACGGTGATCTCGAGGGCAGCAAGTTGGCTCCGTTCCACATGGCGCTCGACATGACGCAGCCCCCAAGTCACACCAAAACCGATCAGCGTCGATACCGATCCTAAAACGAGCTGTCCGCCTCCTAAGCAGAGGCCAACCACAGTTGCAAACCACATCGTGGCGGCCGTAGTCACTCCCAGGATCATTTCATCCTTGCGGACAATCGCCCCCGCTCCGATGAACCCGACGCCGGTCAGAATCCCGAGAGGCAAACGCATCAGGTCCATCACGACGTAAGAATTCGACGGTTTCCCATTGGTTGGGATCAGGAGATTCATCTGAATCATGGCGATCGACGCAGCCAGGGTGATCAACATGGTAGTGCGCAGGCCCGCGGCATGCCCGGTCTTGCTTCGCTCGGCGCCAAGCAGCGCGCCAGCAAGAAGGGTAAGAATCAGACGGAGCGCAATCGCGGGCCAATGAACTTCGACTGGCATGTTCCCGTTAGAGTGCGGTCTGCTCCGACTGGGATGCCACCCGTGGTGAAGAGGGTTACGCCGGACTAATTCCACAGGAATTCTTAAGAGATGAAATGCATTGCGAAGGCCGCATGCCATGGACACGCCGAGCATTGCTGCGCTCTCGTTTCAGCAAACGGGAATTCCTAGGACAGACAAAGTTACCTTTGGAACGCGGCGGCAACGTATCCCATCGAAGCCACGGCTCTCGTTTGGCAGCCTGCCGGAGCCTGGGAATTACAGAGTGAGCGTCTCTACGGTGCGGCTGGATTTTTCATAAAATTCGCTAAAATTCGGTCTTTTTGCCTCGGCGGCACCATGCGGGAATATTCAAGCTTGGGGAAAAGGGCTGCCGGAGTGAGGTGGGGGCGTCAAAGATGCTTGCGGTTGCGATGCGGTTTGGCTTTTCGGGATACACGAAGGGGTTGAGAGGGCCAGGCTGATGCTCATG
>DATJNV010000055.1:0-9828 GCA_035507705.1 Acidobacteriaceae bacterium | reverse complement strand
CGTACAGTCCCTGGTTGAGAACGCAGTGAAGCATGGAATTACTCCGCAGAGCGAAGTTGGCTACCTTGTGGTCACAGCGCGTGCCGATGCGGTGGGAGTGTGCATCGAGGTCGGCGATTCGGGATCCGGTTTCGACCTGGCCGACATATGCGCCGGCCATGGACTGGACAGGCTGGTGCAGCGCCTGGAGGCGTTATTCGGCGACCGGGCGAGGCTCAACTTCCTCCGCCGGAACGAGTATTCTGTGGTGGAGATGATCCTGCCGCGCGTATGAAACTGCGTACTTATCTGGTGGATGACGAGCCGCTGGCGCTGGACCGTCTGCGCCGCTTGCTCGAGAACACGGGGCGGGTGGAATTGACAGGCTCGACGACCAGGCCCGAGGAAGCGGTAGCGGCGCTTACCCGGAATCCGCCTGATGTGTGCTTTCTCGATATCCAGATGCCGCAGCTGAATGGTTTTGAAGTTTTGGCACGGTTGCCGAGCCAGCCCATTGTGGTATTCACCACAGCCTATAACCAGCACGCGCTGCGAGCGTTCGGCGAAAACGCGGTGGATTACCTTCTTAAGCCGGTGGAGCCTGAGACGCTGGAACGCGCTCTAAACAAAGTGGAACGGTTACGCGGCGCAGGTCCGCCGGCGCAGCCGGATTTGGAGTTCCTGCTGCGGCAGATCGCCGGCTCGCTGCGTGAGAGTAAGGCTGAGTTTCCCAGCCGGATTGCGACACGGCTCGGGGATCGGCTTTGCTTCCTCGATCTCGATCGCGTAAGCCATTTCTACGCCGAAGACAAGCTCACCTACGCGGTCTCCGAGGGCAAGTCTTATTGCATTGACCACGCCATCGCCGAGCTCGAGAGAAAACTGGATCCGAGCCAGTTTTTCCGCATCCATCGCGGCACACTCGTGAACCTGGCATGGGTCCGGGAAGTTTCATCGCTTCCCGGCGGAGCTCTCAACGTCCGCCTCAAAGATGCCAAGAACACCGACTTGACCGCCGCCCGCGACCGGGCCCGCGAGTTCAAAGCGCGGGCAGCGTTCTAGGACATACCGCCGAATCACAAGGATTCGGCGGTATGGAGGGAGCGCTGCACTTCAAGGACGTTGATCGGTGTCAGACGGGAATGGAACTTTCTGAAAGGCTGGTTGCTCAATGTACCAGTCCCGTCGAACGCACAAATTAATCCCTATGGAGTAATTTCCGGTTGGGCGACCATGCGATCGCAACTCGGAACTAACGCTATGTTGGCAGGTGTTTAGCATTTAGTCTATTATGTAGTTATTATGAATCGTGTGTCCTCTCTCGGTGAGTTTGAGCAGATCGTGCTTCTAGCCATATTGCGCTTGGGCGACTCCGCATACGGGGTGAGTATACGGGCCGAGATTGAAACGTGTGCTCGTCGAAGAACAACACCTGGAGCGCTCTACACAACACTGGAGAGACTTGAGCGAAAAGGGTTGGTGACTGCTTGTTCCGGTGAGCCGACGCCCGAACGAGGGGGGCGAGCGAAACGATTCTACCGGCTGACGAAAGCTGGACAGAGGCGAATTACTGATGCACAGGCCACTTTTCGGCGGCTTCTCGCTGGCCTAGACGTATTGGGAGAGACCCATGGATAGAGCAAACCTTGCGGAATGGATGTTGCGCCTAGTAGTAGGTTCCTCCAGGGCTGCCGAACTCGTCGGAGACCAGCTCGAAGCCAGACCTGTTGAGGGAAACCTCAGATTCTGGCTTTCTATCACGTGGCTTCTGGTTGTTTTTTCCTGGCGCACAGTGGTCGGCATCCTGGCTGCTTCAACAGCTGGAGTCATCTTTTCATTGGCTCCGTTCCAGTTTGCGTTCACTCGGCACCACTTAGGGCTGTTCCCTTGGCACACGCCATATGATCTTGCGATCAGCCTGCTTTCTTGGACCGCCGCCGTTTTCTCGCTCGTCCAGTTTGGCTCTCGCAGCCATCTTGCCAGGATCGCCCTTGTGTATGCGGCCCTGGCCACGATTCACGTGTGCACTCTCTGGCTGCCT
This sequence comes from Acidobacteriaceae bacterium, assembly GCA_035507705.1. Lineage (GTDB taxonomy): Bacteria > Acidobacteriota > Terriglobia > Terriglobales > Acidobacteriaceae > PALSA-350. The sequence continues at coordinate 7,808 of DATJNV010000055.1, read as the reverse complement.
TTTGGATCAGCCGCTGTGTTGGCTGGCGCGACCTTGTTTCTTCTACCCTGCCTACGGAGATCAAAAGACAGGCGCGCCGTCGTGGTCCTGTTTGCGGCTCTCGCATCGGGCGGAATCATGATGCGCATTATGGCAAGCCTTCCTCGGCCGGATCGCAAGTCGGTTCTCATGGTAGTACTGGTCCAACTGTTGATTATTGGCAGCGTGGAGTGCACAGTCGCGTTGATCCTCCACAAGAGGCTCTTGTACTCCGCTGAAATCCAATCTGAGACGGTGTGAGCTTCATTGTGTAGGGCATCGTCGCAGAAGGCGTCCCGAGGCACATTCGGCGTTGCGGAGCGGGTCCGAGGGGCCGACCCTCATCGAATTAATAGCTACGCACTACTGGGCCTTAAGTTTCGATCAAACTTCCTAGCTGGTGAGAGCTGACGCGGACAAGCTGATGGGGGCAGACGAAAGGTACCTTATCACTCAGGTCAGGTTTCGTTTGTACCACTCAGCGCCCGATGATTAAACGCCCTGGTAAACCAGCCCGGTGAAAGCGGATGGAGTGATCAGGAACTGCCCCCACTTGGCATCAAAGGCAGCGGTTGGCTTGGCGGCAATCGCTTCGAAGAGGGTCATCCCCTGTCTTTTCAGACCGGCGACCTTTTCCCGAATGGCCACGAGCATGTCGCGGAATTCGATCAGGCCCGCTCTGTCTCCCACCGGGCCGTGCCCGGGAATCACGATGGTGTCGGCCGTCACAGAGTCAACATTCCGTTGAGCGGCGCGGATCTGTCCGTCGATGCTGCCGCCTGTGGAGTAGTCAATGAACGGGTAGACGCCATTCCACCAGGTATCGGCCACGAGAAGGATGTCGGCTTCTATGAAGTTCACAGAAATGTCGCTGTCGGTGTGACCCGGATCATACTTCTCGAGGATGAGGCTTGTATGGTTGAGATACATTTCCTGCCCGGTATCGAATGTGTTTGTGGGCAGAGCACCGGCTGGCCGAGCTGGAAAGTCCCAAGCCCAGCCCGCTACTCGGGTCATCATTGAAAGGTGCTTCCTGGTGTTCTTCTGCGCGGTGATGGTGGCGCCGGCGGAGTGCAACCATTGGTTGCCGTCTGTGTGGTCGGTGTGCCAGTGGCTGTTGATCAAATGCCGGATAGGGTCCTGGCTGATGGAATCAAGCGCAGCCAATATTCTCGTCTGAGATACCGAAAAACCGGCGTCGACGAGGAGCTTTCCGTCTTCGCCGGTCAGAACCGCGATATTGCCTCCCGAGCCCTGGAGGACGGCAATATTTCGCCGCAGCGGGTGAACGCTGATGGAGGTGGTAGCCGCTGCATGGATCATCGTGGGCACCAGATCAAGATCCTCGGTGAAGAGCTTGCCCGGGGGGCGAGAAATGCTGGACGTAGCTGCGGTCATTCTGACGCTCCTCACGAGCCGGACCCGTTGGCGCTATGGGTCATAGCTCTCGTTTAGCTTTGCTGTCTCATTGCAAGCCCCCTTATGAATGCCGCGATTGCACGATCTTGCTGCGCATTGTCATCTTTTGCTGAAATGGAGGAGAAGCAGGACAGCCTGAGGCACCTCGCTCAGCGGTTGTGACGTTTCTGATTTCTGGTGTTTTTATCACACCCACCCCCCTACAAGCCGTCTTCTGAGAATGACGGCTTTGGGGGTTGAAAACACCTGGTTGCGGAAAAGTGACCAGGACGTGACGTTCGCCTGTGCCTGGCATCGTGGTTACGAGCCGTCTGTTTTTCGTCAGCGAATGGCGCTACGATCGCTAGCCGGCGGGAAGAACCGGCTCGTAACAAGGGCAGTCGACCAGCCGCTGAGGATACCGGGAGCGTTCGATCGTTTACGGATGGGGTTGAGTTATCTGTCCCGAAAATGACCTGTCCCGAAAATGCCCTGATCCGGGGCACCGGAGAATGCTAACGTGCCGGCGGCGAGCCTGTGCTCCCAGAGCCATTCGACGGATTGGGGTTCAACGTCGTTGAGGTAGATGATATCCGCCGCGGTTACGGTTGCGTTTGCGGCGGCGGATCATGATGATGGGTTGAGAGGCGTTTGGGTTTCCGGCATATGGGCCCTGTCTTACCGCCCACGGTAATGTGCACGGAGGCAGCCGTCCATAGGACTGAGAAATAAACAGGAGGAAGAAGGGGTAGTAACCTAGCGGTTAACCCCTATTACTTAGAAGATAGCTGGTGGTCAGGCCGGCTTTTCTGGATGTTGGCATGGCGTTGCTTTGACCGGATACTCCCACGAATGCGTAAGCTGACACTGCATTACGTCTCTAATTTCCCGTTCACTGATTATCCGGATTCCTGCTACCATGTGTCGCCATGCCCCAGAACACGTTCGACTTGTCCCTGGATCTGGTACCAAAGTCGCGGGCGTCCCTCCCCGAAAGGGGTCACTGGCCATCTGGTGAAACAGGAAATGCTCACGAGGTCGCGATGGCGCGCTGAAAGATGCGGACTCGTTCACGGGAAATTTGGAGCTTTCAATGGAGTCTTTCCCACTCAATCTTTCTGCGGTTTACGTCGACCCGCATGCGACCTCGATCTTCTCGCCGTTCTCAACGCCCGGCAGGGAGATAGACGGGCTGTCGCATTTTGTCCTGGCCATCACGGGAGGGATTTTTCTTGTAGTGAGCATTTTGCTCGTTCATGTAATCACGCGATATCGAGCGCGCCCCGGTGAGAGCTCAGAACCTCCGCAGGTATTCGGGAGTTTGCAGATTGAACTGTCATGGACGATCATTCCGATTCTGATCATCGTGGTCCTGTTTCTCAGCACGGCGCGGGTTCTATTTTCCATTCAAGACGCTCCGAAACCGGCCAACGCGCTCGATGTCGTGGTCACCGGTCATCAGTTCTGGTGGGAGTTTCAGTACCCTCAGTATGGGGTCGTAACCGCGAACGAATTGCACCTGCCGTTGAGCACTCCAGCCGCGCCCAGGCCGGCGTTCTTAAAGCTGATGTCTGCCGATGTCATCCATAGCTTCTGGGTGCCGGAGTTGAATGGCAAGACCGATCTTGTGCCTAACAAAGAAAACGAAATGTGGATTGATCCGCAAAAGCCGGGCCTTTATTTGGGGCAATGTGCACAGTTCTGCGGCGCGGAGCACGCAAAGATGCTGCTTCGGGTCTATGTCGACACACCGGAGCAATTCCAGAAGTGGATCGCCGGCCAGCAGAAAACTCAGCCGGAACTCAACACGAGCGATGTGGGCCAAGCGGATCAAGGAAACACGAACGGCGGTGTCATGGCAGCCGCCGGGTCACCATCAGGCACGAAAGGGATCAATGCAGATACGGGCGGAAATCAGGCAGACGCGAAACTTGGGCAAGCCGATTTTGAGCACGCGGCGTGCTTCGCTTGCCACACGATATCGGGCACAGCTGCGTTTGGCCGCATGGGTCCTAATCTGACGCACCTGATGAGCCGCGAGACGTTAGCTGCAGGAATCATCGCAAACAATGCGCAAAACCTGAAGGCGTGGATCGCGGACCCTGACACATTCAAACCCGGTTCGTTGATGCCGGCCTTGCACCTGAGCGACCGGGAGAATGCAGAGATCACAGCGTACCTTTTAACCCTTAAGTAGGCGAGTGACAAGCATGGGCGGAGAGAGCTTACCAATTGGACGTAACTTCGACGGCAGCCTGGCTGGCACGCGGGCGCGCCCTAACTTTCTCCAAGTCCTTTACCGCTGGATCTTCACTGTCGATCATAAGAAGCTGGGCATTCTCTACATCTCTTACGGCCTTCTGTTCCTGCTGGTAGCCGGCGTTGAAGCGCTGATGATTCGTATTCAGCTCTTCTATCCGCACAATACATTTGTTTCGCTATTCGTTTACAACCGGCTGTTTACCATGCACGGCACGACGATGGTGTTTTTTGTCGGCATGCCCCTGATCTTCGGGTTGGCCAACTACCTTGTTCCGCTGATGATCGGAGCGCGTGACATGGCGTTCCCCCGCCTGAACGCCTTCAGCTTCTGGATCAGCGCTTTGGCGGGTCCGTTGCTCTATTACAGCTTCGTGGCTGGAACCGGTCCGGCAGGGACCGGATCCGCGCCCGATGTGGGTTGGTTCGCATACGCCCCACTGACCGAGCGCGCCTTCTCTCCCGGTCACGCAATGGACTATTGGACAGTATCGTTGCTGCTGAGCGGCGTAGGCAGCATCGGCGCGGCCATCAACATCCTGGCTACGGTGTTCTGCATGCGATGCAAAGGGATGACCCTTTTGCGGATTCCGCTGCTGCCCTGGCTCTACGTTACCGTTTCGTTCCTCGTTCTTGTAGCAGTGAGCCCGCTCACCGCATGCCAGATCATGCTGATGATCGACCGTTACCTCGGCGGGCATTTCTTCGATACCCGGGCGGGAGGTTCGGCGATGCTCTGGGCACACTTCTTCTGGATCTTCGGACACCCGGAGGTTTACGTACTGGTGCTGCCCGCTTTCGCCGTGGCCAACGAAATCATTCCAGTCTTCTCGCGCAAAGCCATCTTCGGCTATCCGGCGATGGTGGCGGCATCGATCAGCATCGGTCTCATTAGTCTTGGCGTCTGGGCCCACCACATGTTCACGCTCGGCATGACCTCGTTCGGCAATGCCTTCTTCACGCTTTCCACTATGCTGGTCGCGATTCCCACCGGCATCAAGATATTCAACTGGCTGGCCACCATGTGGGGTGGAAAGATCCGGTTCGAAGTACCGATGCTATTTTCGATAGCTTTTCTCTTCCAATTTTTGATTGCGGGCCTTACGGGAGTCATGCTTTCCGTTTCTGTGTGGGACTGGCAGCTACACAATTCCTATTTTGTCGTCGCTCATTTTCATTACGTGCTGGTGGGCGCCATCGTGTTCATGATCTTTGCAGCGCTCTATTATTGGTACCCCAAGATGACCGGACGCATGCTCGATGATCGACTGGGCAAATGGCATTTCTGGTTGATGGTTATCGGCTTTCACTTGACCTTTGACGTAATGCATTTTCCCGGCCTGCTGGGCATGCCGCGACAGATCTACAACTATGAGCCGGATCGGGGATGGACCTTGATGAATCAGATCATTTCGGTGGGTGGATTTATTCAAGCCATAGCCGTGCTGATCTTTGTCTATAACCTGGTGCACTCTTACTTCCGCGGCAAAAAAGCAGGTCCGGACCCGTGGGATGCGTGGACCCTGGAGTGGCTCACGTCCTCGCCTCCGCCTGCTTACAATTTCGCGATTGACCCGGAAGTTTCCAGCCGCCGGCCGTTATGGGACCTGAAACATCCTGAAGATTCCGATTCCGCATTCGAGTAATTCGCCAAGAGGAGAACATGGCTAGCATTCCCCTGCAGCACAGCAATCATCAGGAAACGTGGACCCAGCCCACGCGCGGCACGGTCGCCATGGTGGGCCTCATTATTGCGGAGTCCTCCATTTTCACCATCTTTGTCGTCGCGTATGTCTATTACCTTGGTCGCGATGTGCAGGGGCCCACGCCCAAAGAAGTGCTTGACGTCCCCATTTTCTATACCGTGTGCCTGCTCTCATCGAGCTTTTTCATCTGGCTCGCCGAGCGCGCCATCGGTCATGGCAAGATGGCGGCCTTCCGGCTCTGGTGGTCGATCACCATTCTGCTGGGCATAACCTTCCTTTACGGCACAGCGACAGAGTGGCACAAGCTCATTGTGCGCGATCAGCTGACGATCAGTACCAATTTGTTCGGAACGACGTACTACTCACTTGTGGGTCTGCATGCTTCGCATGTCGTAATCGGCGTCATCATGATGCTGGTCACGGTTGCGCTCGCCTTCGCCGGCGCGGTGGGTCCGCAGCATGCATATCGCGTCAGGACCCTGGCTCTCTACTGGCATTTCGTTGACGCTGTCTGGGTGGTCGTCTTCACCGTTGTGTACGTGGTGGGCAGATGAACGAAGCACACGTTGGAAAAACCGCTGGGTCACAAAACGGCGACAAGCAACTGGGCACGATCCATTTGCCTGCGCCCACGCCGTGGCCTTTTCTTATGGCGCTCGGGTTGACGCTGGCCGGCGCTTCGCTGGTCACCGCTGTTTGGCTCATCTGGCTCGGCGCGCTTCTTTTCGTAATCTCTGCGCTGGGATGGTTCCGCAATGTGCTGCCACACGAGGCACATGAAGATGTTCCGGTGGCTGAAGAGTTGTTCTCGTTTGTGCCCGTGAAGGAAAACGTGGCGCGTATCGAAGTGGGCGAGACACACCGCGCGCAGCTGCCGCTCCAAACATTTCCTATATCCAGCGGCATTATGGGCGGAATCGCGGGCGGCCTGGCCATGGTCATTCCGGCAGAGATCTACGGCGTCGCCCGCCACCACAGCATTTGGTACGTGGTAAATCTGCTGGGCGGCGCAGGCGTGGGGTCGTGGACCCATCCCACCGTAGAGCAGATGAGCCATTTTCGTCTGAGCGCATTCATCACCGCCAATATCATCCAGGGCGCGACCACTCTACTGGTCGGCATCCTTTACGGCGCACTGCTTCCTATTTGGCCTCGAAGACCGATCCTGCTCGGCGGCATCGTTGCGCCGATTGCATGGACCGGCTTGCTGTACAGCATTCTCGGGCTTATCAACCCGTACTTCGCAGAACACGTTGACTGGTGGTCGTTCGCGGCTTCGCAGGTGTTCTTCGGAGTTGTCGCTGGATTCGTGGTTGCGAAATCGGGCCGCCTCAAGCGCCTGCACCAGGTTCCGCTTGCGGTGCGGCTCGGCGTAGAGAGTCCCGGTTTGTCGCCGGAGCAGGGCGGAGAAGATCACAAGCGATGAGGATGACGGTCTGTGACTGGGTTTGAGGCCGGCTTGCGTGGATGTCCGAATCGCTTGAAATTTCCGCGATGGCGGTGAAGATGCGCGTCCAGCAAAAACGTCCTGTCGGAAACCTACTTTATTTAGGGGTTATTTCGTCCGTCCCCGAAAAGGTTCTGCCGCGAAGAAGGCAAAGCGATCGACGACGCACTGCGCTATGCCTGCGCCAGTGGTGCGATTGCCGTGACCCGCAAAGGTCCCATGGAAGGCGTCGCTGATTTTGCGGAGTTGGATACGCTCATTGGCTGAGGCGGCTCGTCGCAGACGGCAACGGTGGGAATAACCCCAAAGACGAACGGCCGCATGGTGAGCCCGCTTCAGGATCGCCGCCCACTCCGATCTACTTAACCCGTTCCTGTGCGAATGCCTCGATCGTGGTTGGCCCATGGAATTTCTCGGTTCCCGGATTCCCGAAGTGGATCCAGCCTGAGTTGAAACTCTTGACCATCTCAATATAGAGACCGGTGCGGTCCGCCGGCATTCCGATGGTTTCCAGAACACTTTGCCATGCTGCCTCAGGCAACTGCACGGCCTTCACCTGGCGCCCCAGCGCCCTGCCGTAGGCCGCGGCCGCTTCGTGCAAGTCTGTTCCACCTTCGGGGCCGTCCACCTCCAGCACGCGCTCGCCCGTCCAACTTTCCCTGAGTACCGTGGCGCCCGCCAGGCCGATGTCTCGCGTGGCCACCAGTGGGAATTTGCGTTCGAGCGGCCCGTAGAAGAAGGGCATCTCGCCCGTGGCTCGAATGTGGTCCAAGGCTTGCAGCCAGTTTTCCATGAAGCTGCCCGCGCGCAGGTACGCCACAGGAATGGGCAGCGTGCGCGTCGCTTCTTCCAGCAGGTGGGTCGACGTGATGAGTCCCAGGCCGCTCGGTTGCTCCGAACCGATGGACGAAAGAAAGACAGCCTTGCCAGGCTTCGCGCGCTCCAGGGCTGCGCGGATCGCCGCGATCGTGCGCTTCTGG
>DATJNV010000054.1:0-29059 GCA_035507705.1 Acidobacteriaceae bacterium | reverse complement strand
GAAGTTGGCAGCGACTCCCACCTCCAATTCACCAATGTGGCAATAGGCAACAATGGCGTTTACGAATACGCCGGCGATCAGCATGGAATCACCGTGGGCGCCATGGCGAACTATCAGGGACCGAAGATTGGCATCCGGTTCGCGGAGGTACTGCTCCCCAAAATCTCCACTGGCATCGATCTGGACTACGACGTGCGTAACGTCCACCAGGAAAATCTTGAGTTCGACTACGCGACCTACACCTTCCAGGGCTATGGCACGCACGTGCGCGCGCTGACTTTCCTGAGTCACGCTACGCTTGGGAACTACAGCCAGGCCAATCACGCATACCTGAGCGGACAGGATGATACGCCCGACATTACCGCCCACCGCCATCCAGGCACGCTGAAGCCTGGCTTCGGAATCAATTTCGAACAAGACCTTCCAGCGAATTTCCGCGCCTATTTCCGCGCCGGGTGGAACGACGGGCGATACGAATCGTTCAGCCTGACTGAGATGAACAACGAAGTATCGTTTGGAGCTGACCTATCCGGGGACAAATGGCACAGAAGCACAGACCGCATCGGCAGCGCCTTCGTCAACAGCGGCCTATCGCCACAGCATCGCGAGTACCTGGCCCTTGGTGGCCTGGGTTTTGAACTCGGGGACGGCGCCCTCACCTATGGACGGGAAAGCGCCAGCGAGACCTATTACACCGCGCACATCTTCGGCGGACTGTACCTGGCGGCCCAGATTTCCTTTGTCAACAACCCCGGTTTCAACCGCGCTCGCGGGCCCGTCATCGTTCCCGGATTGCGCGCCCACGTAGATTTCTAAGAGCCGCGTCGAAACTGCTAAAGTAGGCATCGTTAACCGAAAGAGGGTTAGATGCTCGTCCGCCGCGCAATCTCCCGCTGCCTACCCTTGCTGCCGCCGATTGTTTTCGGACTTCTGCTGGCGATTGCCAACCCGCCCTCCTTTGCCCAGACGACCGTCGCTCCGACGCTCACCATCGACGGCCTGGGAAACGGAGCGGCCTCCATCGATGGCCCATGGCAGTTTCACCTGGGGGATGACCTCCGCTGGGCATCGCCCGATCTCAACGATGCCACCGGGCAAGGCGGATGGGAGCAGTTGCAGGCAGACCAATCGTGGGGGGAACAGGGGCATCGCTCCTATGCGGGATACGCCTGGTACCGTCGCCATCTCAATTTGACTCCCTCGGTGAGTGCTCCCCCGGAGTTCAGCTTGCTGGTGCCCAATATCGAAGACGTCTATGAGATCTATTGGAACGGCGCGCTGGTGGCAAAACTGGGCAAGCTGCCGCCCAACCCGTCTTACCCCTATAGCAAGGTGCCACACACCTTTCCGCTGGGCCCGATTCGTGACGGAGTGTTGGCGGTTCGCGTCTGGAAGTCGCCGCTTGATTCCTTTTCCAGCGGCCTGGAGGGTGGATTCACCGCGGTCCCCGTGGTGGGGAGCGCCGCTGCGATCGCCGATCGTAAAACCGATAGCGACTACCAGTGGCTGCGCAGCCGGCAATATTCGTTCGCACTGACCTCTCTGTACGGCCTGGTGATGATCCTGAGCCTGATCGCCTGGCTGCGTAATCCCGCCCAGAGGCTGTTGCTATGGATGTCACTCTTCTGTCTCGCTCCTTTGCTGACCTTGTTCCTTGTAGGCTTGCAACTGCCCTGGTCTTACAACTTCGGTTTGGGTTGGTTACAGCCGGTCCATGCGCTGGCTGATGTTTCTTTGTGGTTTTTGCTGCTCTGGCTACTGCGGCTCACGGACAATCGCGCACTCGTCCGCTGGACGAAAATCCTGGCGTGGATTGACATCACCGCAAACGTGCTCGATGGCCTCCTGACCATGCTTGATTGGAGCAATCCGGCGATCACGCATTTCGAGCAGGGTGCCGATGCTTTCCTGACCGTGTTTGAAACGCTTCCGGAACTGCTGCCTCTGGTGCTGGTGGGATTTGCCTTGAGGAAGAAGTTGGACCCTGCCCGCTGGCTGGTGTCCATCTTCGCCTTCCTGACCACGTTGATTTCCAATCTTCGCATTGCCGTTTCCCAGGGGAGTCGTTATACCCACTGGACGCTGAACGATAAGATCGCTGCTCCCTTGTTCACCATCTACGGGAACCGCTTCGACTTATTAACCCTCGCCAGAACCGGACTGCTGCTCTCGGTCGTCTACGCTGTCTACCGCTACACTCGTGAAAGCGCGCAACGCCAGGGTGCGCTTGAGCAGGAACTGCGCAGCGCGCAGGAATTGCAACAGGTACTGATCCCTGATGCCCTGCCTTCGGTGCCCGGCTATTCCATCACCAGCGCTTACCGTCCCGCGCAGGAAGTAGGTGGCGATTTCTTCCAGGTGATTCCGGTGAAGTCTGGCCCGAATTCCACGGAGGCGACCCTGCTGGTACTGGGCGATGTGAGCGGTAAAGGCCTGCGAGCTGCCATGACGGTGTCTCTCATCGTCGGCACGATCCGCACCTTGGCCGAGTTTTCCCCTGAACCAGCGGACATTCTCTCTGGCCTGAACCGCCGGCTGCACGGACGGTTGCACGGCGGTTTCGCCACGTGCCTGGCCATGCTGCTCTACCCGGACGGCACCTGCGTGCTGGCCAATGCAGGCCATCCTTCACCGTTCCTCAATCAGCATGAAGTCGACATGCCTGGCGCGCTCCCGGTTGGCGTGGTGGATGATTCTGTCTACCCCGAGACCACCGTACATCTGAGCGAAGGTGACCATTTCGTTCTTTACACCGACGGCCTGCTGGAGGCGCGGACCACGAGCGGCGAGCTGTTTGGATTCGATCGCCTCTCACAGCTGATGGAGCAGCGACCAAGTGCAGAGCAGGCCATACAGGCTGCAGCCGACTTCGGACAGGAGGATGACATTACCGTGCTCGCGCTGACGAGGCTTGCGGTGGGCGAGCAGTCGTCAATTTTGCTCAGCGCCCCTGTATTGGCGCCGGCATAGAATCAGACATGGAGATTCAGGAGTTCCAGTCATGAAGATGACGCTCGGTGTGCGCGAGGGGCTGCAGAAGAGCGGCGCTTCCCTGCTCGATAAAGGCATCCCGTTTGAATTCGATTTCAAGCAGGTCACAGACCCCTCCCGGCGCGTCAATATTCTCGAGCAAGCACTCCACTTCCCGCTGCTCGTGTTGAAAGAATCAGCGCTCGCGTACAACCTGGCGGCGATGGCCGAGTGGTGCAAAGCTAATGGCTTCCTGATCGCGCCCCACGGCAAGACCACCATGACGCCCCGAATCTTCGAGCGTCAGCTGCAGGCCGGGGCGTGGGGAATCACCGTGGCCACCGCTTCGCAAGCGGTGATCTGTGCGGAGGTGGGTATTCCCCGCATCATGATCGCGAACCAGGTTGTCGGCCGGGCGAATGTGCGAACCTTGGCGGCGATGGTGAAGGCCGATCATGCGCTTGATCTCTTGTGCCTTGTGGACAGCCCGGAAGCCCTGGAGGCCTTACGCTCTGAGTGGCAGGCTGCCGGCGTCAATCGCCCACTGGGGGTCCTGGTCGAACGAGGCCATCAAGGATGGCGCACAGGTGCCCGCTCTCTGGAAGACGCTCTTCGTTTATGCACGGAGATCCTGAAGCATCCCCAAACTTTTCATTTGCGAGGCGTCGAGGGGTTTGAGGGTTCTGCGCATGCGGAAGATCCTGCAGAAGAAGGCCGATTGGTACGGGAATTTTTGTCGGACGTCCTTGCGCTGGCAACGGCAGTCGAAGGCTCCCGTAGCAAGGCGAGTGATCCGCTGCTTCTTAGCATAGGCGGGAGCAGCTTTCTCGATGCTGTTTGGGAACTTGGCCAACTGGTAGAGGGACACTTCCAGATTGTGATCCGTAGCGGCTGCTACGTGACCCATGATCATGGATACTGCGCCCAGAAACTCACGGCTGCTCGGGACCGGAGCGCCAGGGCGAATCTGCCGCAGTTCCGCCCAGCGCTGGAGCTGTGGTCGCTGGTACAGTCGAAACCTGAAGAGGGACTCGCGATCCTGAATTTCGGCAAGCGAGACTGCGCCTACGATCTGGGACTACCCATCCCGCTCTTCGCCCATAAGGCCGCTGAGGGAGACCCACGCATGGATCTGCATCACGCTACTGTTACCGATACCAATGATCAGCATGCTTATCTGCGCGGCTCGGGCATCGAACAGCTGAGAGTAGGAGACATGGTCTGCTGCGGGATCTCGCACCCGTGCACGGCTCTCGATAAGTGGAGAACCGTTCCGGTTGTGGACGATTCCTACAATCTGCTCGACATCTATCGCACGTACTTCTGATCGAGCCTTGCTATGCCGGGGGCTTGTGTCCGATGTTCTTGTCAGCCCATTCAATGAAGTACTTCATATTGGGCGCATCGGTGTGGCCGCCGTCATGCTGCCGCCAGGCCAATTGCCCATCGAGCAGGCCCTGATTGACCGGTGGCATTTTGGCCGTGTGATAGTCTCCCTTGACTGCCAGGCCTTTGGCGCCGAGCAGAGTGAAGACTCGGCTCGCATCCACGGTGGCCATGAAGCTGCCCTGATGGTCGAGCCACTGGGCATCGCCTTTGGCGGGGATGCCGTAACTAATGAAGGTGAGGCGCGGAGCGCACAGCCCGATCAACTCGTTCGAGTCAACGGGAATGTCGCCCGGCGTCATGCTTCCGAAGGTCGCCTCTTTGGCGGCGTACTTCATGAAGTTGCCGGCCATCCAGTAATATCCGCCACCCGCCAGGCTTTCCACCGCTTCGCCGAAGTTACGGCGCAGCAGCGTCGCGCCTCCCTTGCCGGACGAACCAACCAGCACCATCGCAAACCGCTGATCGAAAGCCATCGTAACGAGGGCCGCTTTGCCATACCGCGAGACCCCTTCGATGCCCACATGCTTAGCGTCGACGGCAGGGTCCGTTTGCAGATAATCAAGGGCGCGGCTCGCTCCCCAGCCCCAGGCGCGCAAGCCGCCCCAATCTTCTGGCTTGCGTGGCTGGCCCTTGTTAACCAGGCCGATGATGCCGCGGGTGAGTCCCGCACCGTCGTCTGCCTGAATGCTTGCCGGATCCAGCAGGGCAAAACCCCAGCCCGCGGCGACCAGTTGCCATGTGTTGGGCAGATCCCCATCTTCATTCAGTTGGGGAAATTGGAACGGCGTTCCCTTCACCAGCTGCCATGCAGGATGCTGCGCGAATATCTCCTTCAGGGCAGGATCCTGCTGAATCAGGAGCGCCTTCCAGGCTTGGTTGACGCGCTGGAGCTCATCCGCCGAGGGTTCGTTGGGAGCGGGAAATCCGGCACGCGCGAACATGATCAAAACCGGTACCGGACCTTTGGCATTGGCCGGTGTCACCAGCGTCATGTGGATCTTCACATTGATCAGGGGATAAGAGGAGTTGTCCACTTCTCCGGTCAGGTCCTTCGCGACCACGGGCGTGAAACCGATCATTTCGTGGTCGACGATGTTTGTCTTCCAGGAAACTTTGGGAACGTTGCCTGGGATCCGGCCATAGACGTATTTCTCATACATCTCCACGATTTCGGGGCGTCGCTGGTCCCACCACATCTGGGCTGTGGTGACCTTACGTCCGTCGTTCATGGTCAGCGGATCGGGAATATTCGGGAACGGATTGGCTTTCGACTCATCGATGTTGGCATGATTGGGAGCCTTTTCATTGCCGCTTGGACCAGGCCGGAGGGCCTTAATGCCAAGCTGGTCCATCATGTTTTGGCGACCCTGGTCAGCAGTAAATGTAACCGGTGGAGGCACAGATGCTGTCCCTTGAGCCTTGGCGGACGCCCCGGCAATCAACCAAAGAAGAGCGAAGCATTCTAACGAACCAGTGAAGAGCAGGCGCACGAAACTTCGCATGAATCGCACTCGCATAACGGAATTGGCCACAGGCGTTCAATGTTAGCCGGGTGAAGCAGTAGCAGGCAGCAAAAATCCGCATCCCCCGATGATATGAAGAGAGCTGCAAATTTCACCGCGACCGGCGGGACGTCATGGTAGCGTGGGTACCAGCGCAAGAATTTCCATGGGATTTTCCGCGAGGGCCATGATGCTGGAAGCCGTAGTCGAACGTCCAAAGCCTGACGTCGTTCTCGTACACCTGAAGGGCCGCATGGCCTACAGCGAGGAATTGCAGAAGCTCAAGCCAGAGTTAGCCACGCTAGCCGGTCAGCGGGAGACAGTTTTGATTCTTGACCTGTCGCAGGCCGATTACGCCGATAGTTCAGGGATCGGCGTTCTTCTCTATCTGGACGGGATTGCGAAAGACTCAGGTTCGGTCCTGCGGATCGCGGGCGCGACCCGGCGCGTTCAGGAAGTGCTGCATATGACGCACACAGACAAAATCCTCAAATTGGATCTGGATGTCGCCACCAGCTTGAGCCGTGGCGCGTCCTGAGGCTGGCTGCGAAGGCCACTTGGAGAAGAATGCCTAAAATCTCAATGCGTGAGTTTTGGAGACGAGGAGCGGGAGCGCTCGAAGCGGTCCCGTACGGGGAAACCGGTCTGCTGTCCGGAAAGCAAGGCCCGGAATATTTTCTGGTCCCGGTCTTCGAAGACGTGGCCATCGAATATCGCGAATTGCGGAGAGCAATGGCTAAGGCCAACCTACGTGACGGTTGGACCCCACGCCAAAGAGCTTGCTCTGGATCAATTGAGCGAGGACGAAATCAAGCATGAGATCGAGCAGGCCCGCAAACCTCGCGAGCGCCGCAAAAGAGGTAAAACTGATCCTCCTTGACTCATCTGGCAGCCACAATTCCATAGCCTGAAAGCAGCAAAGTTGTATCGTACAAGGCATGCCTTCCCTCCGCTTGTTTCGTCGCGCACTCGTAGCTGTTATGCCGCTTGCTCTCTTTGCGCCGCTTCCCGCTCTCGCATCTAGTCCAGCCCCTCCCACGTTCACCCTGAAGCAGGTGCTTGGTTACCCCTTTGTCAGCGGGCTGATGGCATCGGAGAAGGGCGATAGATTTGCCTGGGTCGAGAACCTGCGCGGAGTCCGGAACATCTGGTTCGCACTGGCTACAGACAGCCAGCCTCGTCAGCTCACGCACTACTCTGCGGATGACGGTCAGGAATTAACCCAGCTCACGTTTTCTCCCGATGGATCGGAGTTGTTGTATGTGCGCGGCGGGGATCACGATGCGAACTGGCCGGCCCAGGACAATCTGGCGCCCAATCCGAGTGGGAACGCAACGGAAGCAAAGGTCGAAATCTGGTCGGTCTCTCTTTCGGGCTCGGGCAGTGCTCCTGTGCAGATCGCCGAGGGCGATAGTCCGGCCTTGTCATCCAAAGGACAGCTTGCCTACGTGAAGAGCGGACAGGTCTGGACAGCCGCACTCACAAACGGAAAGAACAGTAAACCGCAGCGGCTCTTCTTTGACCGCGGAAAAGACGGCTCGCTCGCCTGGTCTCCTGACGGGACGCAACTGGCGTTTGTGTCCGACCGCGGCGACCACAGTTTCATCGGCATCTTTGCCAGCGCGGCACAACCGCTGGTCTATCTGACCCCATCCACGAATTTCGATACCTTGCCGGTCTGGTCACCGGACGGTTCCTCGCTTGCCTTCATGCGCCAACCCAGTCCGGGGGACGCGCCGGAAAACTTCCTGGTGCAGATTCCTCATCCGTTTGCATTCTGGATTGCCGACGTGGCAACGGGAAAGTGTCACCAGGTTTGGAGTTCGCCAGACACGCTCGCCGGCTCACTCCCTAGTCTCTCCGAAGATGAACCGCTCTTTTGGATGGCAAACAACAAGATGGTCTTTCTCGCCGAAACCGACAACTGGCCGCATCTCTATTCGGTGGATACAACGGGCGGCGAAGCACATCTGCTCACGCCGGGTGAGTTCATGGTGGAGAATGTGGTCCCATCCACGGATCGCCGCACGCTTGTCTACAGCGCAAACACCGGAAACACTGCTGACGATGAGGATCGGCGCCACTTGTTTCGCGTTGGTTTGGATGGGCGTGCTCCACATGAGTTGACACACGGCACTTCGCTCGAGTGGTCGCCCGCCGCGTTGGCAGATGGAAGAGTCGCGTATGTTTCGGCAGGCCCCCAACAGCCGGCTGTGGTAAATACCCTCAGTCCGGCTGGAGAAAGTCGTCTGCTGGACACCGGCAGCACGAAAGATTATCCATCCGGCGCACTCGTTACTCCGAAGTTGGTCAGCTTCCCATCCGCTGACGGCCTCAAGATTCAGGGCCAGTTGTTCCGCAAGGCCGGTGCGAGTGCGCGGCAGCCGGCGGTCATTTTTGTTCATGGTGGTCCGTCCCGGCAGATGCTGCTGGGCTGGCATTATATGGGCTACTACAGCAATGCCTATGCGGTGAACCAGTACCTCGCCGCTCAAGGCTTCACGGTACTTTCGGTGAATTACCGTTTGGGGATCGGCTACGGAAGAGCCTTTCAGCACCCGGCGCATGCCGGGCCTGCAGGCGCTTCGGAGTACCAGGATGTAGTCGCCGCTGCTCGGTATCTGCAAAAGGTGGAAGGCGTCGACCCGCTGCGTATCGGTATCTGGGGCGGATCGTACGGCGGTTATCTCACCGGTCTCGCCCTGGCGCGGAATTCTGACCTTTTCAAAGCCGGGGTAGATTTTCACGGAATCTCGAATTGGGTTCCCACCCTGCAGAAAGACCAGGCTCTACCGGAGCATTGGTGGCAGGCAACCGAGGATTGGAAACGGGCCATCAGCACAGCCTTCGCTGCCTCACCCGATGCCGATATCGCTCGATGGAAATCGCCCGTTCTGCTGATTCACGGAGACGACGACCGCAATGTGCTCTTTGACCAAACCGTCGAACTGGCACATCGGTTGGCACAGCAACATACCCCATTCGAAGAGCTCATCATCCCAAATGAAATTCATGGGTTCCTGCGCAGTGGGGACTGGCTCCAGGCAGATGAGGCTACGGTCGACTTTCTATCCAGGCAGTTAACTCCACAAAAGTGAGAGTTACTGCGGACCTTGGTTGCGGTCTTCCGGCGAGCGGGGGGCACTAGACTGTACCCGTTTGGCGGCCCCGCCACATCGGAATGGCGAATTTCTCTTCCTTTTCAGGACCTCGGTCACCAGGAACCAAAAACCGCGGTAACTACTGCTAAATAGGTTGTATTGCGCCCCACCATGGCAGGGTTCTAGTGTGCCTGCAGTGATTACACTTCTCCCATCGAGGAGTTTTCCAGTGAGTTCATCTTTCTGCCTTCCGACTGAAGCACCCGCGATCTCGGCGACGGACAGGGTCCCGGTTCGTACCGCCAAGAGATTTACCATCACTTCTCAACCCTCGAAGCTGAACAGGCCGCGTATCACGGTTACAGATTCCACCGCCTGCATTACATCGTCCTATTCCTACACGACCGCCCAGGAGTTGGTGAAAGAGCTGGCTCACGCCGTAGGTATGTTGGTTTGCACGCCGGACACCGCCATGGAGATGTTGCGCGCTCAGCAAGTGCTGAATTCTGAGGTCTACGACTAGTCGCGTATCGCAAAACCCTGGACCGCTGGCCCAGCCGAGCGGACGAAGATCGTGGCGGCAGTATTGTCGTTTTTGACCGGAGGAACCAGGGATTCGGCCCAGCTAAGTGGATGAAAGTAGCCTGAATGATTGGTCATCCCGACCGTAACGAAGCGAAGTGGAGGGACCTGCTGTTTCTCTCCCGGCACAAAGACTTCCAACCTCTGGCCCGTCCAGCGTAAGCCGGAGCGAACGGTCTGCAGTTTCTCACTTGTTCAGGATCTCGCGGGCAATGATCAGACGTTGTATTTCGCTGGTGCCTTCGCCGATGGTGCATAGCTTGACGTCGCGATAGTACTTCTCTACTGGGTAATCTTTGATGAAGCCGTAGCCTCCGTGCAGTTGCACCGCTTCGTCACAGACACGGACCGCCACTTCGCTGGCCATCAACTTAGCCATGGACGATTCCAGCGTAGTCTTCTCTCCGGCGTCCTTCATGGCCGCCGCCCGTTGGGTGAGCAGCCGTGCCGCATCCAGCCCCGTCGCCATATCGGCGAGCTTCCACTGGATGCCTTGAAATTCTGAGATGGCCTTTCCGAACTGGTGACGCTCCTTGACGTACCGGCGCGCCGCGTCGAAGGCACCGCGGCCAATCCCAAGCGAGAGTGCGGCAATCGAAATCCGGCCGCCGTCCAGGATACGCATCGAGTCGACGAATCCCTCGCCCTCTTTGCCCAGCAGGTTCTCGCCCGGAATCTCGCAGTCCTCAAAAATCAGCTCGGAGGTATCGCTGGCGCGCAGGCCAAGTTTGTTCTCCTTCTTGCCGGCGCGAAATCCAGCGGTCCCTTTTTCCACCACGAACGCGGAAAGACCACGCGTCCCCTTGCCGCGGTCCGTAACCGCGATAATCACAGATACATCAGCATAGTGCCCATTGGTGATAAACGTCTTGTTTCCGTTGAGAATCCAATTGCTGCCCTTGCGCACCGCCGTGGTCCGGGCGCTTGCGGCATCAGACCCCGAACCAGGCTCGGTAAGCCCCCACGCGCCAAGCCACTTGCCGGAGGCAAGCGAAGGAATATATTTCCGCTTCTGCTCCTCGTTTCCGGCAACAAAAATATGATTGGTGCAAAGCGAATTGTGCGAAGCAACGATGATTCCTATCGAGCCATCCACCGCCGAAAGCTCTTCCACTGCGAGGGCATAATCCACGTAGCCTAGACCGGCGCCACCCAGCTCTACCGGGAAGATGACACCCATGAGGCCCATTTCGCCCAGCTTCTTCACGACTTCGAGAGGAAATTCGCTATTCTCGTCCCAACCTGAGACGTTCGGAGCGATCTCGCGGGCTGCGAAATCACGGATCTCTTTCCGCAGTTGCTCCTGTTCCTCGGTGAGATGGAAGGATTGAATCACCGGCTATTTTAGCATTGCCGGTTAAAGCGCTTTCAGCGCCTGGTCCAGATCTTCGAGCAGGTCATCGGCATCTTCAATACCTACCGAGATGCGCACCATGCCGTCGGTCAGGCCGATTTTGGCCCTGCCTTCCTCGCCCAGTGCCGCGTGGGTCATGGTCGCGGGATGTGACACCAGCGTCTCCACTCCGCCCAGCGATTCGCCCACCGTGCAAACTTTCAGCCGCCGCAACACCGCGTTGCCATTCTGCAAAGAACCGGTTTCAAAGGTGATGAGCGAGCCGAACCCAGACATCTGACGCAGGGCGAGCTCATATTGCGGATGCTTCGCCAGACCCGGATACATTACCCGCGGAATTTTGGAGTGAGTGTCCAGGTAGTTCGCGACTGCATGACCATTCAATTCGTGCTGCTTCATGCGTACAGCCAGCGTCTTGACTCCGCGTAGAACCAGGTAGCACTCGAAGGGGGAAAGGATTCCTCCGGTGCACTTCTGCACGAAAGCAAAGGTTTCTTTGTGCTGCGGCGTGGTCCCCACCAAAACGCCTCCCAGACCGTCGCTGTGGCCGTTGAGGAACTTGGTAGTCGAGTGCATCACGATGTCCGCCCCCAGTTCCAGGGGGCGCTGAAAGTAGGGCGACATGAAAGTGTTGTCCACGCTCAAATCGATTCCCGGCCGCTCATGACAGATGTCCGCAACGGCGCGGATATCGGTGATCTGCATCATGGGGTTGGTAGGGGTTTCGATGTGGACCAGCCGGGTAGTGGGCCGGATGGCGTCGCGTACCTGGTCCAGGTCCGTAGTATCGACGTACGTGAAAACAATCCCGTAGTTGGCGATGATGCGGTCAAAGAGCCGGGGGGTACCCCCGTAAACATTGGATCCGCATATCACATGGTCGCCGGTTTTCAACATCGCGACGAGAGCCGCGATGGCCGCCATGCCGCTGGAAAAAACATGGGAAGAAGATCCGCCTTCGAGAGAGGCGAGGTTTTCTTCAAGGGCGGACCGGGTTGGATTAGAAACCCGGGAATATTCGTATCCGCGGTGCTTACCTATCTCTTCCTGGGCGTAGGTCGATGAGGCGTAGATAGGCACGTTCACCGCGCCGGTCAGAGGGTCCGCCCGCTGGCCATCGTGGATTGCCCGGGTGGAAAAACCGCTCAAAGCCCCTCCTCGAAGATCTTTTTGGAAAGATAACGCTCGGCGGAATCAGGGATGACGGTGGCCACCCTCTTCCCCTGGCCGAGGCGAACCGCGATTTGCACCGCGGCATCGACAGCCGCACCTCCGCTGGAGCCCGAGAGTACGCCCTCCTCCGCTGCCAGACGCCTCACCATGGTGAAAGCCGCCGTGTCATGAACGGCAATGATCTCATCGCAGTATTCGCGATCGAAGGTGCGAGGGATAAAGGAAACTCCGATTCCCTCCACCTTGTGGTGCCCCGGCTGTCCACCCTGGAGAACGGAGCCCTGGGTTTCCACCGCGACCGTCAGAATTTTGGGATTGTGCTCCTTGAGAAAGCGCGATACCCCGGAGAACGTCCCGCCAGTGCCAACGCCTGCAACAAACGCGTCCACCCTCCCTTCCATCTGTTCCCAGATCTCCTGGGCCGTGGTGGCGTGGTGAAAGTCGGGATTGGCCGGGTTTTCAAACTGAAGGGCGGCGAAGCTGTCTGGGCTTTCTGCGGCCATCGCGCGACAGCGGCGAATGGCTCCGGCCATCGCTTCGGCCTCTGGCGTGCGGATGACGGTTGCGCCAAAAGCGCGCATGAGGATGCACTTTTCCTCGGCAAACCCCTCCGGGACAAACAGCACTACCTTGTAACCACGTCGCACTCCGACCAAGGCCAGCCCTACGCCGGTGTTGCCCGCTGTCGCCTCGACGATGGTCATACCAGTCTGCAAGACGCCGCGGCGCTCCGCGTCGAGAATCATGCCCAGCGCTGCGCGGTCTTTCACGCTGGCGCCCGGATTAACGGCTTCCAGCTTGGCATATACGTCGGCTGCATCAGCGGGGACCACCCGGTGCAGATGAAGCATGGGGGTGGACCCCATCAGCTCGGTTACATCTTCAGCAACGTGCAGCGTTCGCGCTGCGATCTCACGCGTAGAAGGGGGCATAGGACGATTGTGTAGTGTAGCAGCCGCCGCTCAATTGGAAGCGGCCTGGGTTGGGCTCGGCGGAGGAAGAGCGCCGGCCTTCTTCAGGTTCGGGTAGTAACCCGTGCGGGTGCGAACTATAAGTTTTCCATAACCCTTGGCATGCGCCTCCACGTGAACCATACGGAAACCGCCTTGAATGGCCGGCTTGGTCGAGTGATAACCAATCGTGTATTGCTCGCGAATATCCTTGGCAACCTCTCCCGCAATTTCATCCACCTGCCCCAGGTTCTTGGGGAAGAAGGCGATGCCTCCCGTCTCATTGGACAAAAGCTCCAGCGCACGCTTGGCACGCCGGCCCTCGCGGCCGCCTCCGTTGTCATCAAACAACAGGCCGATCGTGTAAACGACCGGTCCCTGCAGATCCTGAATGCGGCGGACGGTCTCCTCCAGTGTGGTACTGGAGGCATTGTCTTCTCCATCGGTGATCACCAGCAGAACCTGCTTCGGACGCTTAGCGTTCTTGGTGAGGTAATCGGCAGATGCCATGATGGCGTCATAAAGGGCCGTACCTCCCTTGGAATCAATATGGGAAAGACCTTCGCGCAGCTTGCTGACGTTGGATGTGAAGTCCTGATCAATGTAGGCTTCGTCGGAGAAATTCACGATAAAGCTCTCGTCATCCGGGTTCGAGTAATGCACCAGGTCCAGGGCAGCGGAATTCACTGCCTGGCGCTTGGTACGCATGGAACCCGAATTATCCACCAGGATGCCGAGAGAAATGGGAATGTCCTGATGCTGGAACGAGGTGATGGTCTGGGGTACGCCGTCTTCGGAGACCTTGAAGTCATCTTTACTCAGCGTGGTGATCATGTGCTGTTTATCGTCCAGCACGGTCGCGTTCAGCACCACCTCATCGACGTTGCGCTCCAGGGTGTATCGGCCGTTATCGCGGCCAATTGTCGTGCCACTCTGGCTCTCCTTGCCTTGGCCGGCTCCCCCGTCCGGAGAACGAACTGGGTCGCGGTCCACATTGAGGGGCTGCTGCTTCTCAGGCTGGGCAGGGGACGGCACGGGCGCTTGCGCCACGGTTGGGCCCGGCACACTGAGGAGGAGAAAAGCCGATATAAAAAACAGCCAATTACTGCAAGGGCGCATAGTATCCGGTACGGGCGTGAACAGTCAGCTGGGGCAACCCCTCGGGCGGAACCAGCTTTACCTTCAATTTACGCCACTTCCCGTCCCGTTTGGCATCGTCTGAAGTGTACCCAAGTACATATTGGTTACGTAGTTCGGCACTGATTTTGGTGGCGATGTCGGCCATGTCGGCCAGATCATCCACCCGGAAAAGCTGGCCGCCGGTCTCCTCAGCCACATCGTGCAGCAAGATCGGTCCTAATTGTTCTTCACGTGTCGGCGCGTACTGATCGAAGATTCCGATGGCATAGATCTGTACATCCGATTCGCGCACCACGGAGCGCACTTCGTTCTCTGTGTACCGGCTACGGTTGTCGCCGCCGTCGGAAACCACGAGTAACGCTTTGCGCTCGTTCTTCGCCTGCTTCATTTTGTTCAGACCGAAATAAATGGCATCCAGAAGCGCCGTCCGGTGACCTGGCTTTACCGTGAGCAGGCGGGTTTCGATGTCATCGATATTGTTTGTGAAATCCGCGATCAGTTCGGGCCGGTCATTGAAGCCAATGACGAAGAATTCGTCCTGTGGATTGGCCGTGCGCAAAAACTCCAGAATGGAGTTACGAGCCCGGTTAATCTTGTCCGACATGCTGCCGCTCAGGTCGAAGATGATGCCAATCGAGACCGGCGCATCCTCGGAAGAGAAGCTTTTGAGCTTCTGCAAAGCATTGTTCTCGTAGACAAAAAAGTCCTGCTTCTCCAGCCCGGTGACCAGACGGTTGAGGGGATCGGTAACGGTGACGGGCACCAGCACCAGGTTCACATCCACGCGCATACGTTCGTTGGCCCGGGCGCTCATGGCCCTTTTGCCTTCCAAAGGAGGCGGTGTAACCGTACCGGATTTTGCGTCCGTGGGCGACGATTTTGCGTCTGCAGGCGAAGAAGAAGTAGCCGAAGGCGCAGGCGGTGCGGGTACCACGTGTACGTCGTTCAATGGATCCTGAGCCCGGCAAACAACGGTAAGAACAAGAGATAGCGTCAGTGCCAGGACAGTTTTAACCGTCAGCCGTGCACCCAGCTTCCTACTTACTCCGCGCTCGATGGTGAGCGCCATAGCCCGGACCTCAGACATTACGTGTGCAGGATGGTATCACGTAAGTGTCAACACTTGCGTACTCCCATCTTAGCTGCAGACTTGCTTCTGTTGCTACCTCCTTTCTGGGGTGTTGCCTCCCAAGGGGCGGCTCGATAAGCAGGCGGAACAGAGTGTCCCTGTCAGGTACAATCTGGCAGGTATAAGAGAGTAAAGCAATTGGCAGCGCAGGCTGAGGTTGCCGAGTCTGGAGCCGGGACGCCCGAGCATGGCCCGCATTTATCCTTTTCGCGCATTGCGCTACAACCCAAGCCTGGTCCGCGTGGAAGATGTCGTAACCCAGCCTTACGACAAGGTTACCCCTGCCATGCAGCAGGCCTACTACCAGCGCAGTGTCTATAACCTCGTTCGCATCATCCTGGGTTTGCCAGAGCTCTTTGACGAGCCTGGAAGCAATGACGTCTACACGCGCGCAGCCCGGGATTTTGCTGACTGGCGCCGCCTGGGGGTGCTGACCCAGGAGAAGGACCCCTGCATTTTTGCTTACTCCCAGCGCTACACGGTGCCGCAGAGTGACGGAGAGGTGCGTGAGCGCCGCGCTTTCATCGCCCTGGGCGAAATATGCGACTACAGCCAGCAGGTGGTATTCCGTCACGAACAAACGCTTTCCAAACCCAAATCTGACCGTCTGAACTTGTTACGCGCCACAAGGGCGCACTTCGGGCAGATTTTCATGCTCTATTCGGATCCTGCGCTGACCGCCGAAAAGATGCTCTTTTCCGGAAACACCGCTCCCGAAATGGAGGTCACCGACGAATACGGGGTGACCCATCGGACGTGGAAGGTTAGCGACATGAGCACGATCAACATTTTGCTGGGGGCGATGGAGGACAAGAAGCTCATTATCGCCGACGGTCATCATCGCTATGAGACCGCACTGGCATACTCCATCGAACACGCCCCCAAAAACGTGGCACGGACGGAGAGAAACCCAGCCAACACGACGCCCCAGCCTTCCTATCTGGAGGCGGCAACCATGATGACTTTTGTGAACATGGATTCGGCGGGCATCACCATCCTACCCACACACCGGGTGGTGTTTGGGCTGAAGGATTTCTCTCCGGCGGCATTCTTCGATCAGGCAAAGAAGTACTTCGATATTCAGCCGGTTGAGGCAGACGACGCCAATGGGTTGGCCCGGATGCTGGCTCTTCAGACAGGTACGGCCTTCGTTGCGATAAGCAAAGCCGGTTATCACCTGCTTACCGCCAAGAGCGACGCTGTCGCTGATGCCTTGGCAAAACTTCCGGAGCGGCAGCGCAAGCTGGACCTGACCCAATTACATGCCCTGGTGCTGGAGCAGTTGCTGGGAATCACCCCCGAGGCCATCCGCGAGCAACGGAACCTGCGCTACGTGCGCGATGCCAGCGAAGCCGCCGAACAGGTCTTGCGGGGAGATGCGGACGTGGCGTTCCTTACCAATCCCGTCACGCTGGGCCAACTGCGCGAAGTCGCCTTCGCAGGCGAGGTGATGCCTCAGAAGTCTACAGATTTCTATCCCAAACTCCTGAGCGGGCTTGCCATCTATGCGTTGGATTGAGGAGGGCCGCCGGGGCGCCTCACTCGCACTTGTTTTTCTGCTGGCGCCACTGCTGGCTGGCGGCCAGACATCGAGTCCTGCTTCGCCGGCCTCAGCGGCGGCTCCTGCCCCGCAGCCCACGGCCAAACCCGGTGTGCGTTTCGCGGTGGTGATCGATGCCGCGCATGGGGGTTCCGACGGCGGCGCGCGTCTTTCTGAGCATTTGCTGGAGAAAGACCTGACTCTGAACCTGTCTGTCCGCTTGCGCTCCATGCTGGGTGCGCACGGCATTCCTGTGTTCACGACCCGCGAGTCAGACGCCGGCGTCACTGCTACCAATCGGGCCGAAACAGCGAATCATGTGGGAGCGGCGGCCTGCATCATCCTGCATGCCACCACTAGCGGCAGCGGCGCCCACTTGTTCACATCCTCCCTGACGCCAATTCCAATGACTCGATTTCTCCCCTGGGAAACGGCCCAGGGCGCCTATGCAGAGCAGAGCCTGCGGCTCTCGTCAGAGATTGATACTGCAATGACTCATGCCGAGATTCCGGTAACTCTGGGCCGCACCGCCTTGCAGCCGCTGGACAGCTTTACCTGCCCCGCGGTCGTGGTAGAGTTCTCGCCCTTGCACGCTACCGGCCGCGTGCTCCAGCTCTCGGATTCGGCATACCAGGACAAAATTGTGGCTGCCCTGGCGGCCGCGCTCGAACAGTGGCAGCATGATTGGAGGGCCCAACCGTGATTTCCCGCGGACAGCGCATCCTCTTCTGGACCTTGCTGATCAGCTCAGTGCTCATGGCGGTAATCCTGCTGCGCATGCGGGAGAAAGCCATGGATCGCCTGCTGGCCTCAGCTGAGACCGCGCCGCTGAATCCGCCCGCCAGCCGCCCTGTACAGACTGTAACCATGATGATTGCCAACGACATGGACGGATCGGTACAGCCGGCAACCCAGAATCTTGCCTTACCCGCCGATGCCAATGCGCGCGCGCATGTCATTCTTCAGCACCTGATCGTTTATTACAGTCGGCCGGCCTCCAAGCATCCGATTGCGCCCAACAAAGGCGTGAACGAAATATTCTTTATGACCCTGCCGCTCGAACCCAATCAGGTCGTCCCGGGCCAGGTTGCAGTGGTCGATCTGAGCGAATCGTTCGTAGATGCCCACCCTTCCGGAATCGAACCCGAGACGCTCACATTGCTGTCGATCATCGGCACACTGCACGCCAACTTCCCCCAGATCACGCAGGTCCGTTTCCTGGTCGATGGGCAACCGCGCGAGACGCTCGCCGGACATGCCGACCTCACCCGGGTGTACCTGGCTTCCGATGCGCCTGGAGTCAAGCATCTGTGAAGATTGGCGTGTTCGACTCAGGGTTTGGCGGCCTTACCGTGCTGCGGGAACTCTTGCCGCTCATCCCCGGAGCGGAGTTTCTGTACCTGGGCGACACGGCACGCTTGCCTTATGGTTCCAAATCGCGCGCGACCATCGTGCGCTATGCGCTTTCCAGCACTCGCTTTCTCCTCGACCAGGGAGCGGATTTCCTGGTAATCGCCTGCAATACGGCTTCCGCGCTAGCCTTGGATGAGATTCGCGCGTCGACCCAGGTGCCGGTTCTGGGGGTGATCGAGACCGGCGCGAATGAGGCACGCAATTCCTCGAAAACGCGGGACATCCTGGTGATCGGCACCGATGCAACTATCAGCAGCCATGCCTACGCCGCGGCCTGCAGGGAGCGCGGCTTGCGCGCGCTCGAGAAAGCCTGCCCCTTGCTGGTGCCGCTGGTGGAAGAAGGTTGGATCGATCATCCCGTCACAACAGAGGTGGTTCGAATCTATCTCACCGAGTTGTTGGAGCAGGCGCAGGAGGCGGAGCTGAATCCGGACACGCTTGTGCTGGGATGCACGCACTATCCGCTGTTGCGGCCGATGATGGAAGCCGCTGTTTCGCCCGCGATCCGCGTCATCGATTCGGCACAGGCCACCGCTAGCCATGCCGCCCGGTTGATGGGAGTGCACAGCGTGCTCAGCGGTGGGTCGGGATGCAAGTGCCGTTTCTTTGCGACGGATTCCGTGATCAAGTTTCGCAGATTGGGATCGAGGTTCCTGGGCAGCGCCATGAACGAGGTCGAATTAGTCGACCTCGGCGGCTGATATCCTAGCGAAATGACAGATCTGAAAGGTCAAACGGCCGTAGTCTTCGGCCTGGCGAACAAGCGCAGTATTGCGTGGGCCATTGCCCAGAAACTTGCAGGCGCGGGCGCACAACTCGCTATCTGCTACCAGAATGAACGGCTGAAGCCTGAGGCGGAAGCGCTGGCCAAGGAGCTGCCCGACGCAGCGATTTTTCAATGCGACGTTTCGAGCGATAGTGAGATCGATGCAGTCTTCGCACAGCTCAAAGAGCGCTACGGGAAAATCCACACGCTGGTGCATAGTGTTGCCTTTGCCCCGGCCGAGGCTTTGCAGAACGACTTCTTATTGACCACGCGCGACGCATTCCGGGTAGCTCACGAGATCAGTGTGTACTCCCTGATTGCGCTCAGCCGCGGCGCCGCCCCGCTGATGACGGAGGGCGGCAGCATCATGACCTTGACCTACTATGGTTCTCAGAAAGTGGTGCCGCGGTACAACGTGATGGGCGTAGCCAAAGCCGCGCTCGAGGCCACGGTTCGCTATCTGGCCGCCGATCTCGGCGGTCAGAAGATCCGCGTCAACGCGATTTCGGCTGGTCCCATCAAGACGCTCGCCGCCCGCGGCATCGGCGGGCTGTCGGACATGCTCAAGGTGCACGCCGCCCGCTCCCCGCTGCAGCGCAACATCGAGCCGGCGGAAGTAGGCAACGCGGCTTTGTTCCTGGCTTCCGATTTGTCTTCGGGAATCAGCGGCGAGGTGCTCTACGTGGACTGCGGCTACAACGTAGTTGCCTTCGCGAATTCGGAATTGGAGCACATGCGCGGCTAGCCGGTTGGGGTTACGCCCCTGGATTAGGCTGGCCGCTCAGCAATTCTTCGCGCACGTTCTTTAGCACCGCCAGCGAGCGCTGCACGCCGACTTCACCGCTCAGAATGGGGTCTTCATTTTCGATACTGAGCATCCCGTTATAACCAACTTCCATATAGGCAGCCATGATGTCTTTCCACGCGCTGGCGCCGTGGCCGTAGCCGACAGCGCGGAAGAATTCTGACGCTTCGGCATCATCCTTCTTGCCGAAGTTCAGCACGCCAAAGCGGTCTACGTTCTGGGGGAAGAAAGCCGTGTCTTTCATGTGGGCGTGATAGATGGCTCCTTGTTTGCCCAGAAAGCGAATGACCTCGACCGCGTTGCACTGCTGCCAGAAGAGATGGCTCAAATCGCAGTTGGCGCCAATCTCCTCGCCAGCGGCTTCACGCAGGCGCAGCAATGTGCGCGGGTTATAGACGACAAAGTTAGGGTGCATTTCGAGCGCGATGCGATGCACGCCGTGCTCGCGGGCAAACTTCGCCGTCTCCTGCCAGTAAGGAATGACGCGTTCCTTCCACTGCCAGTCCAACGCGGCGCCATGTTCATCCGGCCAGCGATACACAACCCAATTGGGAACGGTGTCGGTCGGCGAGCCTCCAGGACAACCGGAAAAGCCGACCACCGTCGGAATTCCCAGCATGCCGGCAAGCTGAATCGTCTGGCGAAATTGCTCAGTCGCCGCCTTTGCCTTGGCGGCGTCCGGATAGAGCGCATTGTTGTGGCAGCTCAGCGTCATCACGGGAATGCCGCGGTCATCAAACTTCTTCTTCCAGGCGCGGGCCTTCGCCGGGTCCGCGACCAGTTCGGGGCGAGGACAGTGCGGCGACCCATTCGGTCCTGCAGCGCCGACCTCCACCGCCTCGATGCCCATGCTGGAGAACCGGTCCAGCATCTCGTCCAACGAAAGCTTGTTGAACGGCGGATCAAAGACGCCGATGGGCAGCTTTTTCACCTGCGTGGCCGAAGAAGTTTGCGCGCCCGCGGAAAGAGAAATCGGAGACGACACCAACGCTGCCGCGGTACTGCCAAGGAATTGACGACGATTCATGAGATGCTCCTGATTACATTCTGCACGTTCCGTTCAGTAGGTCGCGCGGCCGCCGCTGGCGTCGTAGGTTTGCGCCGTGACAAAGGAACATTCACTGCTGGCCAGGAAATGCACAACATTTGCGATCTCTTCAGGCTTGCCGGTTCGCCGCATGGGAATTCTATCCGTCATGTAGGCCACCTGTTCGGGTGTGAGTTGATCCAGGATCTGGGTCTGCACGACAGCAGGCGTGACGGCATTCACGCAGATGCCGTCCGTCGCGAGTTCCTTGCCCAACGCCTTGGTCAGCCCAATGACCCCGGCCTTGGTCGCCGAATAGGGCACCATGCGCGGATTGCCTTCCTTGCCTGCGATCGAAGCGATATTCACGATGCGTCCGTAGGAGCGGCTGCGCATGTGGGGAACGACAGCACGGCAAAAATTAAAGACGCCGGTCAAATTGATGGCGAGGTTGCGCTGCCAGTTCTCATCGGTCTGCTCCCAGATGTAAGCCGCGGGCCCGGCGATGCCGGCATTGTTGACCAGAATGTCGATCTGGCCCGTTCGCTGCAGCACCTGTTCCACCGCGCGAGCCACAGAAGCTGCGTCCGCAACATTTGCTTCTACGGCAAATGCGCCGTTGGACAGCCCAGCGGCCACTTTCTGCGCTCCCGACAGGTTGACATCGGCCACGGCGACCGTCGCGCCGGCATCGGCCAAACGAGTTGCAATCGCCTCACCAATTCCTGCCGCAGCGCCAGTAACGATCGCGGTTCTGCCCGCAAGGCTAAACATCGCCGCCTCTTCCATGTCTGTCGTTCTCCCGCACTTCGGGGGATTGTATGAACAGGAAAGATGCAAGTCAATGAACCGAATTCACGCGAGGTTAACGTCGCTCTAGAAAACTAACCAAGGAATGAGGAAATCAGTCTGGGCCGCGTTGGCCTTTTTGTGTCTTGCTTCCTGTTGTCTACGTGCAGAAGTTTGTCCCCGCCCCGAGCCTGGAAGCATTGTCGAAGAACCGGACGACCTGCGCAGCCAGAATGGAGTTCTGAAGGCACAGCTCACCGCGAGCAATGTCGCAGAGCCGGATGGCTCGGTTCGCTATTGCTACACTGATGCCGCGGGGCACGAATCACCCAACATTCGGGTGCATCCCGGCGACCTGGTCATTCTTCACCTGATCAATGCACAAGTCGACGTAAGTCACGGCAAGGACCCATCGATGCAGATGCATGAGCACGCTCATGCGAGCGGCAATTTCTGCACCAGCGGCATCATGACCGCGGTCTCCACCAACCTGCATTTTCACGGTCTGACGATTCCGCCGGTGTGTCATCAGGACGATGTGCTGAAGACTTCGATCCAGCCTGGCGACAAGCCCTTCGAGTATCGCTTTCGCGTTCCTGAAGATGAGCCGCCAGGCCTCTACTGGTATCACCCGCACATCCATGGATTCGCCAAGCAGCAGGTCCTTGGAGGGGCCTCCGGTGCGCTGATCGTGGAAGGAATCGAGCGCGCCAAAAAAGCGACGGCCGGACTGCCGGAGCGGGTATTCATTATCCGCGATCAGGATCTATTGAATCCCAATGCACCGCCGAATAAATCGGAGCCGGTCGTACCCAAGAACCTGCTCGACAGCGACGGTGACACGGCCAATAACGGCACCGGCTTCGGCAAGCCGGCAAAAGACGTATCCATTAACTATGTGCCTGTTCCCTATCCGGACTATCCACCCGCGACGATTCAAATAAAACCCGGAGAGCGGCAGCTGTGGCGGGTACTCAACGCTTCCGCAATCACCTACCTGAATCTCCAGGTGCTGTTCGATCGCAGGCCGCAGACGTTGGGATTAGTTGCCATGGATGGCGTGCCCATGAATCAGAACGACAATCTAAAGGATTCGATCGATCCGCAGACCCATATTGGATTGCCGCCGGGTGCGCGCGTGGAATTCATTGTGACCGGTCCACCCGCAGGCCAGACCGGATTATTCGTGACCCGAACCGTCGACACTGGCCCGGGAGGAGAGAACGACACCAATCGCGCCTTGGCGCAGATTGTTCCATCCGCAAGTGCACCGGAACCAAAATCCAGGCTGGACAGTTCGCCCAAGCCCCTTCCTCCTCCGAAAGAAGCCTGGTTGGCAACGGTGGCTCCCGTGCGCGAGCGGCACTTGTATTTTTCGGAAAAGCTGACCAACCCCAACGACGCTACAAGCGCGATCGAGTTTTATCTTACGGTAGAAGGCCAGGAACCGAAGATGTTCGACATGAATTCCACGGTTCCGAACATCGTTGTGCAGCAGGGCACGGTGGAAGACTGGGTCATAGAAAATCGCTCGCGCGAGTTACATGCCTTTCATATTCACCAGCTGCACTTCCTGCTGCTCGAATATATGGGCAGGCAAGTCAGTGAAGATTTTCTCCGCGACACGATCAACGTACCTTACTACAACGGACACACGCTCGCATATCCCAGCATTCGCATACGCATGGATTTTCGCGACCCAAATATTGTGGGGACCTTTGTCTATCACTGCCACTTACTCGAGCATGAAGACAAGGGCATGATGGGATCGATCGAAGTCGTTCCGGCTGCAACGCCATCTTCACAAAACAATGCTGCTAGGAAGTAGCTTCCGCTGACGAAGCAAAACTTTCGCGACTCGCGTAAAAATTCCCACGCGATCCGGTAAAAACTTTTGCCTGATTTATCAGGTAAAAGTTTTTTCCTTTTCCGCCAATGTATTTGTATGCACACGAATGTTTATTCACTGCGCGTTCATTGGATGGATACGCGACGTTAATTTTCAGCGCATATTTCTCAAACGGGTTGAGCCATGAGCTTGACTCGGGAGGATGTAAATGACTGTAAAGCACCTCGCATTCACAGCCATGAAGGCTGTGCGCACAGGGCTTGTTTCCACGGCGATGTTCCAACTCGCCATTGGCAGCGCATTTGCTGCGGGTCAGACGGACACACCACCATCACGCGATAACGCAACCACGACACCCATCAAGCACGTGATCGTGATCATCGGCGAAAATCGTACCTTCGATCACATCTTCGCTACGTACGTACCGCAGAATGGCCAGACAGTTTGGAATCTTCTTTCCAAGGGAATTGTGAAGGCCGACGGCACACCCGGCCCCAACTTTGCCCTGGCGCAGCAAAAGAACGCGACCGATCAACAATCGGATGGCTTCTTACTCAGCCCGCCCAAGAGCAGCTACAGCGTGCTGCCTGCTCCACTCAACGGCGGCCCGGTCACTTCCTATGTGAAGGATGACAACCTCACACTGGCAAGGCAGTCTGAAAATGGTCTCCCGGCCGACTATTATGCTTACCTCGTAACCGGCGGTTCGGGCTTGACGGGCGCAGTTCCGGACACGCGCATCACCAACGTGAACGCTCTGCCTCCCGGCCCCTTCCAGCTGACCAATCAATCTACTTTTACTTACAACTCTTACGCCCAGAGCCCGGTGCACCGCTTCTACCAGATGTGGCAGCAGCTCGATTGCAGCACCGCCAACGCAACCAGCGCCAATCCTTCGGGTTGCGACGCGGCTTTGTTTCCGTATGTAGAAACAACCGTCGGCGCGGGCACGAACGGTTTGGCACAGCCGGCGAATTTCAGCACCAACTATGCCGCGGGAGCGAAGACCACTGGCGAAGGCTCGACCGCCATGGGCTTCTATAACGTTCAGAATGGCGACGTTCCTTACTTCAAGCAACTAGCGGACACGTACGCGATGAGCGACAATTTCCACCAGTCCGTCGATGGTGGAACCGGCGCGAATCACATCATGTTTGGCCATGGCGACGCGATCTGGTTCAGCGACGGCAACGGTAACCCCATGGTGCCGCCGCACAACGAGGAGGTTGCTTCCGGCACGCCCAATGCGGGTGTGGTGGATGAAGTCGAGAATCCCGACGCTGCCAAGGGCACCAATAACTGGTACCAGGAAGATGGTTATGGTGGTGGATCGTTCGGTGCGGCTTCTTACGGTGGCGGATCTTACTCCGACTGCTCCGACACCACGCAGCCGGGTGTTGCTCCGATCGTGAACTACCTCAAGTCGCTCAAGACGCCGATCGATCCCCGTTGCGAAGCCGGCCACTATTACCTGCTCAACAATTACAACCCGGGCTACTTCGGCAACGGCAATAACGCCTACACCGACACCAACCCCAACAACACGGTCTTCACCATTCCGCCTTCCTCGACCCCGAGTATTGGGGACGACATGCTGGCAAACAACGTTTCCTGGAAGTATTACGGCGACCAGTGGAACAATTATGTACCTGATCCCTACCAGTTGAACTATGGTGCGATCGGCAAGGACACGGATGAATATTGCAACATCTGCAATCCGTTCCAGTACGACACGTCCATCATGGCGAACGCCGCAATTCGCACCGCCCACATCCAGGACACTGCGAATCTCTACAGTGACATCCAGAATGGAACACTGCCCGCAGTCTCGATCGTCAAGCCCAGCGGACTGGTGGATGGTCACCCATCATCTTCGAAGCTGAACCTGTTTGAAGGCTTCACCAAGAAGATCATCAATGAGGTCAAGAAGAATTCGGCGTTGTGGGACAACACTGTCATCTTCATCACCGAGGATGAGGGCGGCGGCTACTACGACTCCGGGTACGTGCAGCCCCTCGACTTCTTTGGCGACGGGACGCGTATTCCTTTGATTGCTGTCTCCAAGTTTTCCAAGGGCGGTGTGATCAATCACGACTACGCCGACCACGTCTCCATCCTGAAGTTCATCGAAGCAAACTGGGCGTTGCCCACGGTCACGAACCGCAGCCGCGATAACTTCCCCAACCCGATTACTTCGCCCGATAACGTCTATGTGCCGATCAATAGTCCCGCTATCAGCGATTTAATGGGTCTGTTCAACTTTAACTAACTCCCCCGAGTTGCAACCGCTGAGCCGGAGTTGGAAAAACCAACTCCGGCTTTTTTGTCATCAGAACAGGGGAGCGAGAGCCACGGCAGAGAGGCCGCAAAGAAAAACAGCGAACATCCAAGTCAGCAATGTTTTTGCTCGGGATGGCGCGGTCGAGAATTCGTGCCAGATGAAGACCCCCCAGGCAGCGGAGATCATCGTAGCTCCCTGACCGATGGAGTAGGAAACAGCAGGCCCCACGATGTTGGCGCGCGAGGCGATGAAGTTCAGCACCGCGCCGGTACACCAGATCACGCCGCCGAGAACTCCCCACAAGTGCCAGGTTCCTGCAGCCTGCACGTATCCGCCGATTCTCGCCGGCGGCTTTCCATCCAGGGGAAAACGCATCAGCAGCGCGTTTGCGATCAAGGCACAGGCGCCCACGCCCAGAGCGAAGAAGAATGAGGTGGCGTAGGGTCCAGCTGCGCCAGCCCCGTTCATAGCGCGGGACACGAACGGATAGAAACAGCCCATGAGCAAGCCTGCGATGAGACTAATGATGACACCACGGGCGCTGATCCTCTGCCGGTCGGCTTCCCTGAGACGATATGCTGCGGCATCCAACACGATGGCCGCCACCACCAAGGCAATTCCACCGAAGAGCATCAGAGGATTGCCGGCAGGTGCAAGAACATAGCTGCTCACCGCGCCAACCACCAGTGCAAGACCGATACCAACGGGAAAGGCAACAGCGAGCCCAGCGATATCGATGGCCGCGACCAGCAGTAGGTTGGCCACATTAAAGATGACGCCGCCAACTACGGCGAGGCCGATGTGGTGAACATCCGTCGCTGCGATGTCCTGAAAAAAAGGGCGACCGGTCTGGCCCAGGCTGCCCAGGGTCAAACCCCAGAGCAGCGTTCCCAGGATGAGGCCGATGACGTAGTCCCAGTAGAAAAGCTGGAAGCGATACTGGGGACAGAGCTTGATGGTGTTGGCCCATGATCCCCAGCAAAGCATGCTGGTAATCATGAATGAGAGGGCAATGGCGTAAGTCTGTGGCTGGTACAAGCGCTTTCTCCTGGCCCGCGTAAACCCAGACTTCTAACAATACTTTAAGAAACGCCTTCCTTCTCCTTGAGTTTGAGGGTGATGTTGCGTTTGTCGCCACCGGCATGCTCGATCATGATTTCGCCGTCGCTGCGCTTGACCACGCTCGAAAACTTCTCTCCCCATTCCACCAGCAAAATGGCGTCTTCGGCGGCCATCTCATCGAAGCCAAGGGTTTCGAGCTGGCGCTCATCTTCGATGCGGTAGAGGTCGATGTGGTAAAGCTTAACGTCGCGCATCTTGCCGTCCACGCGGCGATGGCCGTCGTATTCATGCACGAGAGTGAAGGTCGGGCTGGTGACTTCATCGGGGTCGGCAGCGTCCAGGGCCTGGGCGATTCCCTTCACCAGGGTGGTCTTGCCTGCACCCAGGTCTCCGCGCAGAAAGAGCAGGATGGGCGATGGCAGCATGTGGGCAATTTCCGCACCGATGGCGATGGTTTCCCTGCTGCTGTTGCTCATAAAGCGGCGAACACTCATTCCGGCTCCTTCAACATGCCTGGGGTTCCCTGCAACCAAACATAACCTCCGGGGTCTTCGCTTCGAAAGCGGAACGCTTCATAAAGATGCGAAACCGTGTCCATTGCCAGCAGCGTGTGCTGGTCCTGCCGGCGCACGGCAAAATCGGCTGCGAGTCCGTGCAGATAAACCGCGGCTTCCACGGCTTCGGCCGGCTGAGCGGGATACTGGGCAAGCATAGCGGCAACGATCCCGGTCAAGATATCACCGCTGCCGCCTTTGGCCATGCCGGGATTTCCCGTGGTGCTGATCGCCATCGTTCCATCAGGATGGGCGATGAGTGTCCGCCAGCCTTTGAGCACCAGTGTGACCGAGTGGGCGGTGGCGAATTCACGGGCCACTCCCTCCCGGTCTGCTTCTACCTCGGAAATGCTCTTCCTCACGAGGCGCGCCATTTCTCCCGGGTGCGGAGTAAGCACCAGGAGCCGTCCGCGGCCATCCAGGACGCCGGGATTGGCCGCGAGAGCGTTGAGCGCATCCGCGTCGATGACCATAGGAACCCTGGCTCGCTCCAGCAGGCCGAGAAAGAATTTCACCGCTTCCGGCTCTTGCCCCATGCCGGGCCCGATGGCTATCACCGACTTCTTTTCCAATAACGGTTCGAGCAGGCTGGGTTCGAGATTACGGCTGGAGATTTCTCCCTTTTCTCCTTCGAGGAGAGGCTCAGTCATCAGTTCCGGGGTTACAGCAGCCACGGTGGACAGGATGGATTGAGCCACGGCGGCAGTCACCAGCCCGGCGCCGGTGCGCAGCGCGGCCACGGAACTCATCGACGGAGCGCCGGATTTGCCTCTGGCGCCCCCGATCACCAGGACGTGACCGAAGCGGCCTTTGTTGGAGTCAGCGGGGCGGGGACGGTCCGCGATAGTCTTCGAAGTACCAGCCCAGGTGAGTCCGGTATCGGAGACGACGGCTTCGGCGGGGGAACCGATCGGGGCCACGACGATCGGTCCGGAAGTAAGCATTCCTGAAACGTGGGCCAATTTGGGAGCGGTGAAAGTAACAACTGCCTCCGCGCGATACGCTTCGGGGGAATGAAACTGGCGCGAATCAGCATCCCAGCCTGAGGGGAGATCGACTGCCACGACCGGGACTTGGGGATAGCGCTCAAGCAGCTTGCGGCCGGCAACCGCAAGGCCGCGCATGGGGGGCCGGAAACCGGTTCCCAGGACGGCGTCGAGAAACAACTGGGCGCCTGCGACGGCTGCGCTGGCAGCGCCCCCCTGCAGATCGCCTTCTTCCTGAATGACGATCGGCGGGGACGGTAGTTTGCCGAGCATAGCCTTCGCGTCTCCGTGCACTTCTGCCGGATCCCCCAGCATCACGACGGAGACGGCGCATCCAGCTTCCGCCAGATGGCGTGCCGCCACCAGCCCGTCACCCCCGTTGTTGCCTCTACCGCAGAGCACGACAATGCGGCGGCACTGCGGGAATTCCCTCAGGGTGAAGCGCGCCACCGCTCGGCCGGCATGCTCCATCAGCTCGACTGACGGAACTCCGAAGCGGTCGTTGGTGACCTGATCAGCATTGCGCATTTCGGCAGCGGTCAGAATCTTCATCTAATTAGCATCGTAGAGCATTCCCGCAACGGCGGCACCTGTGGGAGCAGCTCGCTGCTCACGCGGAACAATCAGGAAAACGTGAGTTTGCGGGTATGTCCCCTGCGTTT
The DNA here is from genome assembly GCA_035507705.1 of Acidobacteriaceae bacterium. Classification (GTDB taxonomy): domain Bacteria; phylum Acidobacteriota; class Terriglobia; order Terriglobales; family Acidobacteriaceae; genus PALSA-350. Next base: position 35 of record DATJNV010000054.1, on the reverse strand, counting down.
GAGTCGTGTTACGCGGGGCCAGCCTCCGGTGCGAA
>DATJNV010000053.1:0-15123 GCA_035507705.1 Acidobacteriaceae bacterium | reverse complement strand
GGGAGCACGGGCCTTAGCGACGAAGGGCCACTGGCCGATGTCAAACCCCCAACCAACCTACCGCCCATGCCCGCAGAGGACAACGGAATAGCCATGATCATTCGATCGATGGCCCGGAATGTCGTCTTTCAATCGGAACTGCAGGCCAGGACGAACCTGCAGGGATTGCAACGAGCCGTCGACTATATCGCGCAGATGCCGGGACAACGGACCGTGATTCTGATCTCACCCGGTTTCCTGTCGGAGAGTGAGAAGTACACGCTGGACGGATTGATCGACCGTGCGCTGCGCTCTCAGGTCGTCATCAGCTCCCTCGATCCCAGAGGTCTTGCCATGCTGCTGCAGGAAACGGACGCGTCGCAGAAGTGGATTGCCGGGAACCCAGGTACAGCAGACCGCCTTACCTCGCAGCGTGAGATGGCCGCGCAAAGTGTGCTGGCAGAAGTTGCCAACGAAACCGGCGGCACGTTCTTTCACAACAACAATGATTTGCGGGCGGGTTTCAGCGCACTCGCAGGTTCGCCCGAGGACTATATCCTGGCGTTCGCGCCCAGCGATCTCAAGGACGACGGCAAGTTCCACAACCTGAAGGTAAAACTGACTGAGAAACACTCCGGTTACAGCGTCCAGGCGCGTAGCGGCTACTTTGCCCCCAGGAACGAAGCCGAAGCCGCGGCCGAGGTGAAGCAACAGGCCATCTTCGACGCTGAGGCCAAAGAGCAGGCACAACTCCGTGAGGCCATGTTTTCCAGGAATGTTTCACAACAGCTGCAGGTTGGATTGGGTGGGAAGATTTCCGACAGCCAGGGAGGGATGCGGGAGTTGTCGCTCATCGCCCACGTCAATGCCGGATCGCTCCGCTTTGAGAAAGACGGAGAGCACAACGTGAACACGGTCACGTTCGTCCTCGCGGTTTTCGATCCGCAGGATAATCTGGTCTCCGCTCAACTCAAACGAGCCCAGCTCAGCGTTCCCGATGGGCAGTTGGAGGCCGTGAGGAAAAATGGGATCAGCGTGAACATGCGCTTCCAGCTAAAACCGGGCTCCTACCGGTTGCGCGAAGTCGTTACCGACTCAGAAGATCATCACTTAACGGCAATCTCGAGCGAGTTGAAAGTTCCTTAGCCGCGAAGTAGGCCCACTACTTCACTACCTTGAAAGTCAACGTCGATTCGGCAGGAATGGTGGCTTCTTTTTTTCCCGTGGCTGCTGCTCCTGCCGTCCCCGCGCCGGCTCCCGCACCGGCACCGATGGCCGCGCCCTTTCCGCCTCCGAAAATTCCGCCCAACAGTGCGCCGACTGCGGCCGTGCCACCAATCTTGGCGACGTTGCTTTTCGTGTGTCCCGCGCCATCGACTGCATACATGTCTGTCTGGACGGGAATGCCATTTACCGAGATCAGCTCCAGCGCAAGAACGCCTGGCTTGCTCAGCCGGCCGGAGGATTCGGCATCCGCAATTTTGCCCCGCACTTTGGCGCCGGCCCGGGCATAGGTTCTTCCCCGCACCGAGAGGTCGTTGACCAGGGAGCCGGTCCAGTAGCGCCCGGTCCGCGCCGTCGCGGAACTGAGAGCGGAATCATTCCGCACAACGATGGTGGTTCCAGCGGGAATCTGTTGCGCCGCCAGATCGACAACACTGCACAATAAAAACACCCCTAATACAAGCGCAAAACTGCTTCCTGTTCTCAGCTTCGAACGCACACTGATCTCTCTTCCCCTCGGAATTCAACACCTCTGCAGAGCCCAAATGAGAGACATTCTTACGCTCTGCATCGTGACGAGTTGTACGGTGGAAAAAGTATACAGGCAAGTCAAATGCGGGTGATTGCACCGTATCCGAGAAAAATCCTCGCCCGTGCATCCATGCACGATGTTTGCACGGGCGAGCGCTCAAGCAGCCAGGTTAGAGAGCTGCGATGCCGTTGAAGCCCACCGTCTTGGGCAGACCTTCAATGTTGCCAAGCTGATTTAGGGTTCCATCGGAATTGATGCTGTAAACTCCAACGACACCGGCCCCGGACTGGAGGTTGAAGAGATATTTGCCATTCCCGCTGATCGCCATATCGAGATTGTTCGCGCCATCGGGCAAAGTACTGAGAATGGTGCCGCCAATCGGAGTCAGAAGCCCGTTCGAGGCAATGGTGAATCCGGCAACCGTGAAGGTTCCCGCATTATCCACGTAGACCCATTGCCCGTTCGGGCTGATGGCGTTCCAGCAATTCCCATCGCCGAGTGTAGGCAAGCTCTGGCTGATAGCAGTGATCGTTCCGTTGGAATTGATGCTGTAGGACGAGATGCTGGAGACGTCCGTCCCTCCGGGCTGATTTTCAGAAACGATGAGCTGGTTATTAGGAGTAAAGACGGTTGCGAAAACACCGGGCGTCACACTGTGATTGGTTACGACCGGCCCCAGGGTTCCGGCCGCACCGATGGGAAAGACGTCGATGCTGTTCGAAACCTTTTCGATCACCACCAGCCAGTGTCCATCAGGGCTCACCGAGATCGCCGAAGCTCCCGAATTTGTCCCGGTCAGGAAGACAGTGGAGTTGGGAATCTCGTGAAGGCCGCCCAGCCCGTCTGTCTTGAAGGCCACGATCGCTCCTGATCCGCCGGCATTGAGGACATAGACCGTGCCGTGATATTCGGTCACCGCGACCGGAAAGGCACCCCCCGAAGGCTCCTGGTCGACCAGGAACGGCAGACCGTTCAGGAGATGAAAGCTGGAGACCGAGCCGCTGGCGGAGTTCACGGCGAAAAGCAAACTGTGGTCGCCACTGATCGTGAGTGCTCCCTGAGATTGCAACGGATCTGTCGTGCCGCCACTTCCTCGACCGCCGGTATTCGCTCGATTGCGAAGAAGAAATTCGCCATCAGGCGCAAGTTGATACGTCAAAATCTCGTTTTTGACGCTGTCGTTGGTCATCACGAATACCGAACTGCCGTTGTCCGTGGAGGCATTCGCGGCATACATCAAGGAAGGAGAGGTTCCGATACAAAGCGTCACGGCCAGAAGGCCAGGAATAGACTTCAACATGCTGCTGACTCCTTTTGAGGGGATACCCCGAACGCGCAAACATCTCTTGCAGCGTCAGCCGGCCTGTGCGGCGGCGGCGCGGGTTTGCGCGGGGATTGGAGGAATGAAGTCCGAAGAAGTTACAAACTTCCCGTTTGCGCGAGGATACAAATGAGGAAGATTTATTTTGAGAGAATTTCCAGTAGCGGCAAAGGGAATCCTGTAACCTCTCTCAAAGTCAGGATTCAAATACCTTATGTCAGGACTTCTCGCCGGACCTTCCAGTGCTCGGCAAGGCGAACGAAAGCCAGGATCAAGAGACCAAGTTCGGTCGGGCCATGCCGTCGGGCGCTATGGTTTCTTCGCGAAGGCTGAGCGAGGAACGCTGCGCCGATTCCCAGCAAGTAGAGCGCAATCAAAGGGAGCGCAAAGAGACACATACCGAACGGATCAGGCAGAGGGCAAATGATCCCAGCAACGATAAAGATGATCAGGACACCGTACTTGAAATGCCTGAGCAAAAATCTCGCACTCACAACACCGAAGAAGGAGAGAAAAAACAACAGGATCGGCAATTCGAAAGCAATCCCTAGCCCAAGGATGATGGCGAGAAAGAAGCCAGTGTAGTCGTCAATCGTAAGGACCGGATGAAAGTGCCGGCCAAAATCGAGCACCAGAACCTTGATCGAACCGGGAAGAACCCAGTGATAGCCGAACCAGCCACCTGCGAGAAACAGGCCCACCGTAGCAAACATGAATGGCCATACGTAACGTTTCTCGTTGGCGTACATACCCGGAGAAATGAAGAGCCAGATCTGGAAGAGGATAAACGGGCTGGCGAGAATAGCACCACCGGCAAAAGCCGTTTTCAAATACAGCATGAGTCCGTCAGTGGGGTGAGTGAAATTCAGGGGGATATGAAGTTGGTCGAGAGGCGCCTGGACCACGCCATAGAGGCGCTCCCGGAAGACATAGGCAATCACAAAGCCAATGGACAAATAGATAAGGCAATGGATGATTCGCTTGCGAAGTTCTTCGAGGTGTTCCAGAAGGCTCATGCCTGGAAGGTCATCACGGGTAGACTCGGAGTGTTTACGCTTTGGGAGTTTAGCCATACCTTACCTCGCAGAACCGCGACACTGCTCGATCGATAGCGTTTGCGCCGCCAGTAGTAAACCAATGTACCACCGGGTTGTGTTTGAAAAGAGGTTCAGGTTCTGAGCCGGGCGTAGGAAAGCAACGCAAGGAATCGCGTGGGATGGGTCCCGAAATATGCTCAACCTTGAAGGCCGGGGGAGGCCTTACCCGAAAAGAATGATCTCCGCACGGATTACCGATTAGGAACCGTCGGGCGCAGGAGATCAGTGGATGCTCACTACTATGCAGTTCTGCTACCCTCTGCGCAGAACCCTGGCGATTCTCGCACGGGCGTCAGCACTTAGCTTTCTACGACTCCGTCTCCGGGTGACCCGTTTGTATTGACCATCGTGGCCGGTGAGCAAACGCCGGACTTCGCGGAGGCAGGCAATCTGGGCATCGAGTTCAGCAATTCGTCGGTCCATAATCCGTCCTTGTGGGGTGGTGATCCCCAGGATGATCGGTGTTGCTGAATATCAAAACGACAAAAGGGAGCGTTTTCCTGCAGCCGATGTAAGGGCAAACGTGCCTAGCGTACTACCTCAGCCCGACCTTGACGAGACGACTTTGGAGGTGTCTCGTGGCGCTCGATGATTTGGATGGGTGGCAATCCGGTTGAAAACCGTAGGTTTGGAGGCGCGGGTCGGAATCGAACCGACGCATAAAGGTTTTGCAGACCTCTCCCTTACCGCTTGGGTACCGCGCCATCCTGGAATATTGTAATGCCGGGCGAGGCGGAAACGGCCTCGGCATAGGTGACTTTCAGAGCATCCGTAGCAACCTGGAGCGGGAGACGGGACTTGAACCCGCGACCCTCGCCTTGGCAAGGCGATGCTCTACCACTGAGCTACTCCCGCGATACGTCCTGAAAGAGTATATCGGCCAGTTCCCCGGCGGGTCAACGCAGGCCTCCCGTTTGCCTGCCCTCGAGATAGTCCAGGGCGGCCATCAGACGGTCTTCTATGCCCGCTGTTGTGTCGATCTCCAGGTTGGGTTGCAGGATGGGTTCAAAACGGTCTTTAATTCGCCGATACAGCTCCGGATCGCGATTTTTTGCAGGGTGCGCAGGATCGCTCCGGGAGAGGCGCTGGTCCGCGACCACGTCCGCACAGGTCACGTGCAGGATGCGCCAATCGGCTCCTGAGATCGCCGCCAGCCCCAGCACCTCTTCGATCTGCTTCCGGGTGGAAAAAGTGCGGCCATCGAAGAATATGTAGGCAGCCCGGCGGCGCTCTGTCAGATACCGAGCAGCCTCAAGAATGGCACGGATGCACACCTGATCCTGCTCCTGGGTATAGTCGGTCAGAGGACCGGGAAAGAGCGCGCTGCGGACCTGGTCTTTATCCAGGATCGCAGCATCGAGGCGTGCGGCCAATGCCCTGGCCAGCGTGCTTTTGCCGGTGCCAGGCAGGCCGGCAAATAGTACCCAGGTGATGGTGGAAGGCAACATCATGCCAGCGAACCTGTTGCGCCTTTATCGCTCAAGCCGGCAGCTCTTGGACTATGCGTCTGGATGTGCGTCCAGCAGGCGGCCATCGCGCATGTGCAGAATGCGATCTCCGATCGCAGCGGCCTCAGGGTTGTGCGTAATCATCAACACGGTCTGTTTGAACTCCTGGTTGGCGTGACGCAGCATTTCAAGCACGGCATCAGAGTTCACTGTGTCGAGATTCCCGGTGGGTTCGTCGGCAAGGATGATGGCGGGACGCGTGATCATGGCACGGGCGATGGCTACGCGCTGCTGCTCACCACCGGAAAGCTCCGACGGACGATGATCGAGACGCCCGGCGATACCGAGCATGTCCGTCAACTGCGCCAGCAATGCAGGGTCCTCCGGTTGATGACTGCGGGCGATCTCACGTGCGATCTCGATATTCTCCCGCGCGGTCAGTGTGGGCAGCAGGTTGAATTTCTGAAACACGAAACCAATTTTTGTTTTGCGCAAGACAGTTCGCTTCCAGTCACTGAGGCCGGCGAAATCCACACCGTCGATCCATACGCTGCCCGAGGTCGCGCGCGTGAGGCCGCCCAGGATGTAGAAGAGAGTCGACTTGCCGCTGCCCGAAGGCCCCACAATGCTCACGAATTGACCTTGGGGCACCTCAAAGGAAACGTCGCGCAAAGCAGAAACGTCGACCTTGCCCGCGTGGTAAACCTTGCTAACGCTTTTTGCCTCAATGATAGGCTGCACAATTTTCGATTGTAACCGGGGAATTCGGGTCAAGCCGATTTCTTCTGGAACTTCCTGCGCCTCTCTTTGGGGGAGAGGCGCAGAGTTGGCCTGCACAAACAGATGTTCAAGTCATTCCGGAAGGTTGCGTGTGGTGTATCACAGCGCCGAAACAGCGAACGGGATGTGGAACGCGGATGTCAAAGCCCCGGTATCCAGCCCCCGAGATGCCTTCCACCTTGCTAATCATCTTGGATCTCCTGGCTCACGCTACGCTTATTGGGGACAGGGTTCGTTGCCTCAAGAGAGGCTGTTCTAAAGCTCAGGCGCCCACTACCAGCGATTCAGCCGGCGCGGGTTGATGCTCGACGGCAGGCTCCTGGAGTAGGGGCCGCAAGGTGTGTCCCTTTTTAGGACCCCGCTTGCGTGCCACCATGATGCGGATACGCTCCAACATTTCGAGTGGAGAACAGGCGCCTTTGGGCAGAAAGGCGTCGGCGCGATTGGCGCGATCGAAGGCCTTCACGCTTCCACTGATGAGCAACGCCGGCACCTCCGGCGCAATCTCTTTCATGCGGCGAATGAGCTCGTTGCCATCCATGTAGGGCATGATCAAGTCGCTCAACACCAGATCGATGCGTCCTTCCCGGAACAATTCGAGTGCCTGTTCACTACTGGTTGCGGTCAACACCCGGTAGCCCCGGGTCTCCAGCAAAAATTTGCGAACGGAAAGAGCCTGTTCGTTGTCATCGACACACAAAATGGTTTTCTTTGGCCTCATGATTTCCTGCAAATCTCCTTTCCATTGGAGCGGTGAAATGCGGGCACACAGCGACCTGCGCGTCCGCCGGCTTAGGGGAGAACGGATTAATGTGCGTATTGGATCGCTGAAAGCAACGGGAACAGGGACCTGCTTGCAGTCACCATGCGGAGGGGGGACAGCAGGTCTTCGTCCAGAAGCAGCGCGCATCCAGGCGCGTCCGATCTGAGTTCAGATGTCAGATTTCAAGGCCGACAGTCGCGATGCCTCGAGAGCAACGCTTGCACAGAGTACGGAGATGAACGGCGTGTGTAAACGGAGAAGATGAAGCGAAATGGTGAAAATCTTTTTTTGCGTGTTCCACCGCAAAGCGAGGTTTTGTTACCTGTCTTGCGTATCCGCGTGTTGAAGCCTGTTGAAAGAATGTGAATCGTTCAAGGAAAAGGCGCTCTTTTGCTGCGGTATCAGTGCTGCCTTAAAACGAGAATTTCGCTTCACTCATTCCGCCGCGTTTCTCGGAACTTCTCATCGCGACACGAAGAACTCACCATGCATGATGCAAGCGCATGCCATCTGAGTGATGCACGGCTGCCCGTGGGAGGCGAATGGACATTTCCACTCTTGGCCGCACACGTTGCTCGATGACGCGAAGTTTGACACACCGCAATGCCGGTTCTATTCTTGAAAAAGCGGGTAGTAACTCACCTGCTTGCTAATTAGACAATGGTCAACCGGTCACACCGCGCGTTCCTCTCCTGTTGCAGCTGTTGTTGCTGCGCAACGCTGCGGGTGTGTTTGTAGTCCGGATCCAAGCGTCCCTTCCTGACCTTCACCACACATTACCCGCAGCAGGCTTCGCCGCGGGTTCCTCGTGCTTGTGATGTGCATGCGGCCCCGTGGGCCACTGCCAACCCAGCTTCGATGAGGAACCCAAGATGAGCACGGAATCACGCATTCCACGCATTCTCGAACAGGCGCCTGACTTCAAGGCAAAGAGCACCCACGGCGTTATTCAACTGAGCGACTACACCAGCAAGGGAAAATATGTATTGCTGTTCTCGCATCCGTCGGACTTCACCCCGGTATGTACCACGGAGTTCATCGAGTTTGCCCGGCGATGGAATGACTTCGAAAAGCTGAACGTGCAGCTCATCGGAGTTTCCATCGACAGCATTTACTCACATATCGCGTGGGTGCGGGATATTGAGCGCAACGCCGGTGTTGAGGTAAAGTTCCCGGTGGTGGCCGATCTGGACCAGAAGGTGTCGCAGGCTTATGGGCTGGTGCATGAAGCTGCGTCGGACACCGCAACGGTTCGGGCGGTGTTTGCGATCGACCCCAGGCAGAATATCCGGGCCATCGTTTACTATCCCATGCAGCTGGGACGCAACGTGGACGAACTGATCCGGGTATTCGAGGCGTTGCAGGCGATCGATGGCAATAGCATCTCAGTTCCGGCGAACTGGAAGCCTGGAGAGCCGGTGATTGTGCCCGCCCCGGTTACGGTTGAAGACGCCCGCAAGCGGACGAACGGCGGCGGAGCGGGGCTGGCGGTTGAGACGTGGTACCTTTCTAGGAAGGATCTTGAAGGGAAAGATCTTGCGGCGCAGGCGAAATAGCACTGCGCGCAAGTGGGCACCGGTGGCGAAGTGGCTAACGCGCTGGTCTGCAAAACCAGTATTCGCCGGTTCAATTCCGGCCCGGTGCTCCATATAAGCTCTGGAATTGCGCAAATCGGCGAGCTGTCCCGCCGTGCCGCGCAGGAACCCGCAGCTTCTCTCTCTTGCTGACGGTCTGCCTCCCGCAGACCGGTCTGTTCATCCAAGAGCAACTGACTATTCTGCTGCCAGCCGCCTCTCAATCTGAAATCTGCCGGGCGTGTGGGCGCGGCCCGGCGATCACTGAACCGTGAGGCTGACGACACCTGAGCTGTGAGCTGGGGGGACAGACGAAATAACTCCCCATGAAACCTGGGAAACACAGCAAACCTGGATTGTCCTCCCCTGCTCTCCGATTTTTCCATAAGGGGAGCAAGGCACCGCTTTCTCACCGACGCCGAGGTCTAGTTCATCCGCCGTCCACTTTTCGGACCCATTGTTGTTATAAAGTTGGATTAACTTTGAGATTGCTGGGAAAAAAGCTTTGAGGTAAGAGCCGCGCTGATTGTAAGCCAGTTACCTACGGCCTGGAGGCCGTACCCCTTCAGAGAAGCCAAGTAGTTCAACAGCCTGATACATTTCTCCGGGCTGCGGCATCCTCGCCGTCCTGGACGAGGGATGACGGAGATGCTGCTGCCCGGGGATTCTGTGCAGGGCACCGTCCGCAGCCTAACGTTTGCGGGGCATAGACAGGTCGAGGTCCGAGGCCGTCAGCTGTTTCGTCAGCATGATGATTTGTCCCTGATGCAGTTGCAGATGACCGACGATGCGATAGATTGCCTCCAACACCGTCATCGGTCCGGCTATGCCCGTAGGTTGCGGATCGATCGTTTCGAGCAGGCGCGCCGGCGCCAGCGTGGCGATGACCTTTCGGCCTTCAGCCAGGGTGGCGGCGAAGCGGCGCCTGATTTCTGCACAGGGCAGAGATGGTGAAAGAGTGAATTCCTCATCTCGCTGGCGAACGTCAGGCTGTCCGTCGATGCCGTGCAGGAACCACTGCCGAACATTGCCCTCCAGATGCAGCAGCAAGTTGGCTATGGAATTCTCGTGATCTCCGCCGCGGCACCACATTTGCTCGTCGGTCAGCTTATCGAGGCATCGATTGATGTCGTTTTCGGAGAGCTGCATCCGCTTTACGGAGGCCGCAAGAAAGATTTCACTCAATTGATCTGCCATAGGCCACAATCATAAATCGCGGCGAGAGAATCTCGAACGCGAACGGTCCGGTAATCGGTCCTCTACTACGAATGAACAAGTCTGGCTTGCGGGAGGAAGGGGCATGAGCTGAGAAAGAAACTGCAGCATCTCTCCACCCCGATTCACTCTGTCGAAAAACGTCTCAGAAATCGACAAAGCAGGTTCAGTTCGCTTCCACGTCACGCCGGGACGGGCCGCTACGGTTGATGACAATTCGTTTACGCCTTTTTCATCCCCTTCGCTGGGCCACGAGCCCCTGGTTTCCTCCGGTCGGAAACACACGTGCTCAGCTTTTACTCGAGAACGTTATCGATGGCAGCTACCAGAGCGCTGAAGCCGTTTGGGCCGTCGAGTCTCTGGCCATTGATGAAGAACGTCGGAGTGCCATTGACGCCGCTACGCACACCACTCGAAAAGTCGGCCTTGACGCGGGGCTGAAACTCCTTCGATTCCAGAGCCCGGATGAGCGCGGCTGAAGCAAGATGGACCTGCTGCGCGAGCTCGACGAGTAGTTGCTCCTCAAGGCGATCCTGATTCTCGTACAGCAGGTCATGCATTTGCCAGAATTTTCCGTGGGCGCCCGCAAACTCCGCCGTCTCTGCTGCCGCTTCGGCGAAACGATGCAGCTGGGTCAGGGGAAAGTTGCGAAAGACAAACGCCAAACGCTCGCCGAAGTGTTTCTGCACGCGCTTCACGATGGGATAGGCGGCCCCGCAGGAGGGGCATTGATAATCCCCGTACTCCACGAGAATGCAGGGAGCGTCCGGATCTCCCTGCAGGTGGTCGTTAGCATTCACGGGTATCGAGAGGTTGGTCATTTGAGCCCTTCCAATGCTTGCAGGATTCCATCTGCGCCCGGATTCACCGAGATAGGCGAAAGGTAACTCCAGGTGATGAAGCCATTCTTGTCAATGACGAAGAGCGCGCGTTCGCTGAAGCCGGCTTCCTGATGATAGGCGCCATAGGCGCGAGAAACGGCTCCCTTGGGCTCGAAGTCGGCCAGCAAGGGAAAATGCAGGTTGTGGTCCCTGGCATAGGCCGCGTGACACCAGGCGCCGTCGACAGAGATGCCGAGCAAGTGCGCGCCGTACTTCTGAAATTCAGGAAGAATTTCGTTGTACAGCGCCATCTGATCACCACAAACCGGGCTCCAGTCCGCGGGGTAGAAGGCCAGGATCACCGGCTTTCCGCGCAGTTCGGTGAGCGAGAGTTTCTCATCGGGGGTTACGGGCAGGGTGAAATCCGGCGCCTTGGCGCCAGGTGTCAAGATCGTGGACATAAGGAATCCTCTGCCCATGAGATGCCCAGGAGGGTGAATCAGCCCCCATTCGTTAATGGAAAAGACGATTATTTACCGCCCGATGCGTGTGGAGACTACCGAGCATTGTTCCGTTGCGCAGGACTTTTGAACCCTTTGCATTGGCGCGGGCGTCTGATGGGTATTTGAGAGGAGGCAGCCATGAACACGGAGGAAGCCCTGGTTACGTCCGCGATAAATGCCTGGAAGGGCGCAATCGAGAGGGCGGACAAACTTTTTTCCCCGCTGAGCGAGGATCAACTGCAGAAGGAAGTGGCGCCCGGGAAAAATCGGCTGGTCTACCTTTGGGGGCACCTGACGGCAGTCCACGATCGCATGCTGCCACTGCTGTACCTGGGGGAACGCCTGCATCCCGAATACGACGATCTGTTCCTTACCAATCCGGACAAGTCCCGGCCAAACCTACCCCCAGCGGGAGAAATCAAGAAGAGTTGGGATGCGGTGAACAACAAATTGCTGTCAGGATTCGGGGGGGTCTCAGCAGGAGACTGGCTGCAGAAGCACGCTTCTGTTTCGGAGGAGGAGTTCGCCAAGGACCCATCACGCAACCGCTTCGCCATTTTGCTAAGCCGTACGAGCCATATCGCTTTCCACCTTGGCCAGACGGCGCTGATCCCGAAATGATCAAATAGGCGGGGCAGCGGAGCTCAATTTAAGTTTAGTCAGGAGATCCTGGAAGCGTGGATCCTCGCGGCATCCGTCAAAAAGCGGATCGATGCCCAGCATGTCTATGCCTTTGTCGCGGTTGGTGTAGGCGCGGGTGAACCAGCGCATGGCGTCCCCGGGGCGGTGGAGCGCGCAATAGATGGCGGCTATGTCTACTCCGGAGACATAGCTATGGACTGATTCCGCCTCGAGCTCGCCGGCCATCTCCTGGGCCTGCTCGGACGCTCCGCCCATGGCAAGAGCGTGGGCCTGCAGAGCCTTGACTAACGAACCACCGCCAAACAGCGCCAAAGCGATCTTGAATTCGCTCAATGCCTGATCATAGTTACCCTGCTGTTCAGCAATTTTTCCTTTCACCAGGTGCGCTTCGGCGAAGTAGGGGTCGAGGGAGAGCACCTTTCCTATACGCGCCATCGCCTCGCCGGGCTTTCGTGCCCAATAGGCAGTTTGAGCCGCGTCGGCGCCGATGATGGTCGACAAGGGGTCCAGGTTTCGGGCGCGCTGAATTTCTTCCTCAGCCTCCTGCATTCTTCCCAACCGGGACAGATGAAGGCTGTACCAATGGTGTGCGGTTGGATAGGAGGGATTCAACGCGAGGGCGCGGCGGTATTCTGCTTCCGCTCCCGTCCAATCCCAATCTCGATCGGTTTTCACCGCCCCCAGGACCGTGTGAGCCTCGGCCAGTCCGCCCCCAAGTTGCAGAGCACGATCTGCGGCCTCTTGAGCCTTTTGTAGTGCGCTTGCGGGATGGTCACCATAGCCCGCGAGCAACACGTAGGCGTCTCCCAGGGCCGCGTAGGCTTCCGCATAGGTGGGGTCGGCTTTGATTGCCTGCTGGTATTCGTCGATCGCCCTGGTGCTGCTGTCGAGAGTGCGCTGGTTCCAGAGGTATCTGCCGCGGAGATAGGCGGCGCGTGCCTTTACGTTCACCGGCCGCAGGTTTGAAGGGGAGACCTTACTGCCCAGAACAAGCGCCACCTGATGCACGATATCGTTGGTCACCGTCTCCTGCATGTTGAGCAGGTCATCTCCGCTCTCCTCGTAGACCTGCGCCCAAAGGTGGCGGTCATTTCTGGGATCGATGAGGTTGGCGGTGATGCGCACCTGCCTGCCGGTGTGCAGGAAGGACCCCTCGAGGACCGCGTCGACATTCAGCGCCCGGGCAATCTCGCCTACAGGGATCTGAAGCCCTTTGTAGCGCATCATCGAGCTGCGCGAGATGACCCGCAGCGATGTACTGCCGCCAAGGTCAGTGATCAGCTGGTCGGTCATGCCATCGACGACGTAATCCTGATCGGAGTTCTGCGCCAGGTTTACGAAGGGCAGGACAGCGATGGAACGGTATCCGGCGGTCACGGTTTCGGACCGGTGTGAGGGATGCCAGATGTGGACAACATAGGACACTGCTGCTGCGGCCAGAAAAATTGCGACGAGCGCGACAGCAAGCCATTTCTGGGAAGCAGGCCGGGTAGCGGACAAGCTGGCTGAATTCTCGCCTGCCGGATTTTTTGTTGAAAGAGCCACCGGAGGTAACGGCGGAGGGACTGCCACTATCTCTTGATCGGATTCTCCCGGGACAGGCTTCTCAGGTGCGATGGCAGCCTGATAGGTAGCCTGGGCGCCACCAGGCGGGGCAGGCTGGTCTTCTTTGCGCTGAGAAAAGTCCGGCGGCGCCGAAACGGGCTCGGCTTCTACCTTGGCAATGAACCGGTAGCCCTGACCCACCACGGTTTGAATAAAACGCGGGTCGCGGGGATCATCGCGCAGGATGTAGCGCAGTTTATTCACTGCGGTATTCACACTGTGTTCAGTGTCCTGAAGGGCGTTTTCTCCCCACAAGCGGCGGTTGATTGCATCCCGGCGTACAAGCTTTCCATCACTCTGCAGCAAGAGAATGAGGAGCTCCATGGGGAGCCGTTCGAGCTTGAGCGCGTGACCCGAGCGGCGCAGCTCGTAGCGCTCGATATCCAGATCGAACTCTTCGAAACGAATGGGTTGCGGCACAGACTCGTTCTTTCAGTGGCGGCTCATGTGGGGACCGCCTCACTGGCTGAGTTAGAGGGAGATTTCTGTTTTTACCGGCGAAGGCAAGTTTACCTGTGGAGGGGTGGATCCGCAACAGTAAAATTGTCGTATCTCATAGATGGTGATGGCTTTATGGGTTTAGACAGGCTTTAGATCGGTTTTAGAAGCGGTCTATTGACCAAATTCCTGCAGACGACGATGATGGCAGTCGTTCCCACAACGGTGATTTCTTCCCCCGGATTTCGGCCGGCCCTGGTGAAGCCGTTTCGCCTTTCGTAAAGAGGCTATGAACGGTCTTCCCCGTGCCAGCCGGATTATGGGAATCTCGCGGTGTTTTCCTGGGCCCCACTTAGAAGTAGCTCCGACTGGCAGTTCTTAGGCCAGGCGGTACGTCGTTGTAAGCCACCTCGCACGATGGCGGAAGGAGCGGTTGCTTATGAATGGGCTAAGAAGCCAATCGAGATTGCGAATCGCTGTCGTGGTGTCTGCTACGGCCGCGATGCTGGTTTGCGAAGCCGTGGCTGAGGGGCCACTTGCAGCAAAGATCAACATCACTCCTCTAGCGATCTACACCGCCAGCCATAACCTGCCTAAACCAGAAAAAATCCTGATCTACGACTTTGCGGTAAACGCTGACGATGTGCAGGTAGACAAGATACAGGCCATGAGGCCTCGACATCTGCTGACCGGGGACAAGAGCCAAAGCGCGGTGGCGGCCGGAGCCGGCAAGAAGTATTACGCGGAACTGGTGAAGGCGCTGGAGAAGACAGGGATCCCTGTGGAGCATGTAGCGGCAGGGACCCCAACTCCTGACAACGCCATGGCCGTTCAAGGCTCGTTTACCTCTTTGAAGGAAGGAAGCAAAGCGGAGCGCGACTCAATCGGGATGGGAGCCGGAGGCGCGCAAGTGCAGACCAAGGTCGATGTGCATCTCAAGACCTCCTCAAACAATATCCTGCTGTCACAGTTCCAGACCGATACTTCAGCGGCCAAGAATGCGGGGGCAGCTTTGCCCGCAGCCGCCGGGTTGAACCCGGCCGCCGCTGTGGCCAAGTCCACCATTACCGATCGCAAAAAGACGCTGGATGCATACGCCTCCAAGACGGCGGACGCCACAGCCAGGGAAATCTACAAATCGATGGCCGCACAGGGCTGGATCAAGACAAATGACAAGGGTG
>DATJNV010000052.1:0-11391 GCA_035507705.1 Acidobacteriaceae bacterium | reverse complement strand
GTATACATTTTGCTGGGGTCACCTCGACAGCACGTCAGATCGCAGCGGCTCGTAATTTCTGGAGCAACCAAGTCACGCAAAAATCGAATGGTGCGTCTGGTGCAGGATAGCTGCGGCCAAACGCGCGGCTATGTGGAGGATCATCGATGTGGACACCTCACACCAGTCTCTCGAGCGTGGCGGCCGTTGGTTCTATACCCGGTTCCATTCAATCGTTTCTGGCAGGACTCGGATTTGGTCAATACAGTCACGCCGCCTCCCTATGGATCTTCTTCGCGGCCTGCGGCGTCACAGAACTGGCCATCAGTTTTCTGATCTGCACGCCTCTCGAGAAATTTTGGCCGCTCACTAGCTGGCCGAAGCGTAACCCAATCGCAGCCGATGTGACCTACGCTTTCTTTGTTCGCATCGTTCTCTTTCCCCTCATTGCCTATTTCGAATTCAACTGGCTGCGCCAGGGCCTGGACGGATTTCTTCATGCCCACGGCATTGCCGCGCCGTCTCTTCCCGCACTGATTCCTGCGCTGGCTTCGTTTCCAGCCCTCGTCTTCATCGTGAACTTTGCCATTCTCGATCTCTCCGACTATTGGCGTCACCGGATTTCGCATCGCATTGGCTGGTGGTACGGGATCCACTCCCTGCATCACGCCGAGGAGCAATTGACCTTCTGGTCCGATGACCGGTCGCACCTGATGGAAGACGCCATTACGTATCTGTGGCTGATCACCGTAGGACTCGCTATCGGCGTGCCTTCGATGGAGTTTCCGTTCCTGATCCTTTGCTTCCGGCTCCTCGGCAGCATGTCGCACGCCAACACGCGAGTCGGTTATGGATGGCTGGGACATATCTTCATCTCTCCGCAATTCCATCGCACCCACCACGCGTTGAAGGCGGCGGGACGGCGCAGCTGCAACTTTGGAACGACCCTGGCTCTGTGGGACATTGCCTTCGGCACCGCAAAATTTCGCGACAACACCATCGAGACAGGCGATGCCGGAGCGGAGCGGGCGCTGGTCGACGGCTCGTGGGGGCAACAGCAGATCGCAGGCTTTCGCCGCATGGTGCGATTAGGGCGGCGAGGAAGAAAGATTCCGGCCACGAGGACCGCATGACCGCCACGCAGCAAAGCTGGATGGGCCGCGTTCTCGATCATGGCAGGTTAGGGACCCGCGAAGATAGTTGGAGCGCCGAAGGCAAGTGGAAAGTCGCCGCCTACGAACAATATCGAGCGAAGCTGCGCGACGCCCAGTACCCATGTTTCTTCGGTCAGACCGCCGAATCTCGCGGAGAGATGCTGTACTCATTTATCGAGTGGCGTCACCTGGGTGAAGTTGTGACAGGCATGCGCCAGTTTGTCAGCTTGCTTGCCACCCATCCACACGAGCGTTCCAGCCTGGTCGCGTTCTTCGAGCCGGACCGCGCAATAGCGGACCACCTCTCGTTTGTCTCGCGATTCTGGCAGGTGTTGCAGTTTCTTCACCAGCACGACCGCAATCCGGCGACAGGCAGGGCGCCCGATCATCCGCTTTGGGAATTTGCGTTCGAGGGAGCCGAGATGTTTGTCGTGGGAGCTTCACCCACATATCGCAAGCGGCGCAGCAGAAATCTTGGTTCGGGGATGGTGCTGGTTTTTCAGCCCAGGCACCTTTTCATCGACCCGGCAACATCGGAGCCGATTGCCGCCACCGTCCGGCAACGCATTCACAAGCGAATGCTGGCGTATGACGGAATGACCGTACACCCCGACATCGGCTTCTATGGCAATTCCGGCAACCGCGAGTGGAAACAGTACGCACTCCCCGATGACAACGAGCCGGAAACGGGTACCTGCCCCTTTCACGCACGCTCATCCGTACGCGCTAACCCCTGATGCTTCGCGGAAAAACAGCGGGGCCGCTATCGCGGCCCCGCCTTCAATTTAGCTTCGGATGAATGCCAGAAGGTCGGCATTGATCACGTCAGCATGCGTGGTCATCATGCCGTGCGGGAAGCCGGGATAAATCTTCAGCGTGCCGTGCTTGAGCAACTTAGCTTGCAGCAGGGAAGCGTCTTTGTACGGCACAATCTGATCATCGTCGCCCTGCATGACGAGAGCCGGCACCGAGATCGCTTTCAGATCGTCGGTTTGATCGGTTTCTGAGAAGGCTTTGATGCCTTCGTAATGGGCGAGTGTGCTGCCCATCATTCCCTGACGCCACCAATTCTGGATGATGCCTTGCGAGACCTTCGCTCCCGGCCGATTGAAGCCGTAAAACGGCCCCGTCGGGAGATCAAGGAAGAACTGCGCCCGGTTATCCGCCAGCGCTTTGCGAAGGCCATCGAACAACTCGATCGGGCTACCCTCGGGATTGGCCGCGGTTTTGAGCATGAGCGGTGGAACGGCGCTCATGAGTACGGCCTTGGCCACGCGGCCCTGCGGTTCGCCATATTTCGCGACATATCGCGCCACCTCGCCGCCGCCGGTGGAATGGCCGATGTGGACTGCATGCTTCAGGTCGAGATGCTCAGCGACGGCCGAAGCGTCGGAGGCGTAGTGGTCCATGTCGTGGCCGGTATCCACTTGTGCGGATCGGCCGTGACCGCGCCGGTCGCTGGCGACAACGCGATAGCCTTTGCCGAGAAAGAACAGCATCTGGTTGTCCCAGTCGTCCGCCGAGAGAGGCCAGCCATGGTGAAACACGATGGGTTGCGCACTCTTCGGACCCCAGTCCTTGTAGTAAATCTGTGTACCGTCTTTGGTGGTGATCGTTGGCATACCGTTCCCTTCTGTCTCTGATTCTGTTCTTGCCACGAAAGACAGACTATTCGGCCACCGGAAACAGCGATTGAACAATCTCGTCGCCTTTTGGCTTTTTTTGATCTGAATGCGGCGGGCATCCCGGGCGGAGGGGAGAAGCCCAGGACGTCATCCCCGGTAATTCTCAGCCGTTCCTTCGGAAGTGATCGTGCTCCCGCCGAACCGCTGTACACAGTCAACCACCAGGCTCGCCGTGCACAACTCTCCCATCTCGGTGTTAAACATTGCGTGGTACAGGTGGGGTTCCATCCATTGCCGTCCCATATACTGCCGGACGAAAGCCGCGCGCGCCTTGTCTGTGGTGTCGACCTGTTCAATGGCCTTGTCCTGCGTGGCGCCGCGAGAGATGAGGTTGTGGATCTTGTAGTCGCGAGAGGCATAGAGAAACACGTGGAAAACGTCTTTGCGACCGCGCAGGAAAAACTGCGAACCTCGGCCGACGATCACCGATGGGCCGCTGGAAACGGCCGTATTCACGGCGGTTTCTGAAACGGCGGCGATCCGGCGCGCATCGAGCAAGTGCAGCCGGTTGGTGGGCGGCAGCCCTCCCTCAAACGCGCCGCGAAGGAAGTCCTGGAAGACCCGGAACACGGCGGGATCGGTGCGCCATTCGCGTTGCTCGACCGCCTCCGGCGTGCTTTCGGTCAGGCGCGCGATCTCCCGGGTCAGCCGTTCGTCCCACAGATTCCAGCCGAGACGGCCGGCAACCACGCCGGCAATCTCGGACGCTCCGCAACCGAACTCGCGCTCAATGGTGATGGCCTGAATCATTGCGTTTTTCCTTAGCCTACCGCGACGTCCCCGCCTGCTCCCGGCTCGTTCTTCTTGAGGAAGAATGCGAGCACAAACATAACGGAGCAGAGCACGCCCAGGACCCAGAAGATATCCATATAAGACAGTGCGCCGCCTTGCTGATGGATCAACTCGTAAAACCTCGCGACCGCCTGGTCGTGGGCATCCGTGGGACGCAGGCCGGAGTGAGCGATTTTTGTGCTCAGCACGCGGAGCGCCGAACGGTATGCAGGCGAATCGGGAACGATGTGGCCGACGAGAATCTGCTGGTGATATTGCGCCCGCCGGGCAATCATGGTGGTCACGACAGAAGTTCCGATACTGCCGCCGATGTTGCGCATGAAATTGATCAGGCCGGAAACGCTGTTGCCCTTCTCCGGGGGAACACCGATATAACCCGCCGCAGTAATCGGAACAAACAGGAATCCGATGCCTATCACCTGGGTCACGCGAAGCCACATGGCAAACTTGAAGCTGACGAACAAATCGATCTTATGCGCGCAGTAGAAGAGCCCAATAGCCAGGCACAGCCATCCGGTCGCGATGAGCCACCGCGCTTGAACCTTTGAAGTCAGCCGGCCGACGATCGGCATCATCATCAGCAAGACGACACCGCCCCCCGAGAGCACGAGACCGGCAAGTTCAGCTGTGTACCCCATGAGCGTTTGCAGAAATTCCGGGATCAGCACCAGCGTGCTGAAGAGCATGAAGCCCATCATGAACATCATCAGGTTCGCTGTAGCGAAGTTGAAACTCTTGAACATGTGGACATCGATGATCGGCTCCTTGCGGAACCACTCCCAGATGACCAGCGAAGTCAGGCAGACCGCGGCTGTGATCACCAGGGTAGTGATGAAGTGCGAGCCGAACCAATCGTCTTCCTGCCCTTTGTCGAGAAGGATCTGCAGGGAACCAACTCCCAGCGCCAGCAGGGATATTCCGATGTAGTCCACCTTGATGCCGCCCCTCTTCAGGCGATGGAGGAACGGCGGATCCTCGACCAGTGTCTGTGTCAAATAAAGAGCGAGCAGGACCGCGGGCAGGGTGATGAAAAAGATCCAGCGCCAGGAGTAATTGTCGGTAATCCAGCCTCCCAGCATCGGCCCGACGGTAGGGGCGAGCACGGCGGTAATTCCATAAAGAGCGAATGCCTGGCCGCGCTGCTCCGGGGGAAAGGTATCGTTGAGAATGGCTTGTGCCATCGGTTGCAGTCCGCCGCCTCCGATGCCTTGTATGGCGCGAAAGAGCAGCAACAGCGGCAGGCTGGGCGCCAAGCCGCAAAGCAGGGAACTTAATGTGAAAACAGCCAGCGACATCATGAAATAGCGCTTGCGCCCGATCATCTCCGCAAGCCAGCCGCTGATGGGGAGGACGATGGCGTTCGCGGCCAGGTACGAGGTCAGGACCCAGGTGCTGTCGTCGTAACTGGCTCCGAGGTCGCCGGCGATATAAGGCAGGGCGACGTTGGCCACGCTCGTATCCAGCACCTCGACGAACGCCGCCATCGACACCGTGGCGGCAATCGCCCAGGGGTTGGCCTTGGGGCGCCACACGGCCTGCGGAGCAAGAGCCGCCGCGGTAGCGCTCATCGCAAGTACACCTTGGCTTCGACATTCATCCCCGGCCGAAGCTGGCGATCACGATTTTCCCCCGGCTCGAGAACGATCTTTACCGGAACACGCTGCACGATTTTCACGTAGTTGCCGGTCGCGTTCTCCGGGGGCAGCAAGCTGAAAATCGGGCCTGTTCCTCCCGCAATGCTGTCCACATGGCCCTTGTAGTCGCGACCGTTGGAGTCCAGGCGAATCTTTGCTTTCTGGCCCACACGCATGTGCTTGAGTTGGGTCTCTTTGAAGTTGGCGGTGATCCACACCTGGTCCAGCGGGACTACCGTGAGCATCTGCTCCCCGGGGTCCACGTTCAATCCAACCACGACCTTCTTTGTGACCTCCCCGGATACGGGGGCAAATATTTTGGTGTATCCGAGATCCAATTGCGCTTGTTCGACCACCGCCCGCTTCTGCTGTACATCGGCCATGGCGGAAAGAGCTTTGGCCCTTGTGGAAGCAACGCGCTTTGGGCCTGCCTGCGCATCTTCGTAACGTGCCTCGGCGTCTATAAGGCGGCTCTTTGCTTCGGTCACTGCCTGCAGAGCCGAGGCTTCATCTGCTTGAGCCGCGGCCACCGCGGCGACATCGGTCGCGGCGGCCGCGTAAGCATGGTCGTAGATTTGCTTCGGTATTTCCTCCTTGGCGAGCAGCAAGTGATAGCGGGTGACGTCTTCCTGGGCCTTCACATTTTCGGCTTGCGCTTCCAATACCCGGGCGTGCGCGGCGACGGCCTGTTTCTCCGCCGCATCGATGGCGGCTTCCGCATTGTTGATGTCCGACGATGTGGATTTCAAGCGGCTGGAGCTGTCGGTGGAAGTCACAGGCACATCGATATTCAAACCTTTCGCCGCCGCCTCGGACGTTTCGAGCGTGGCCTGCGCCTTTGCCAACGCCACCTGATAGTCCCTGGGGTCGATCTCCACCAGGGTCGCGCCCTGATCGACCCACTGGTTGTCGTCAACATTGACCTTCTGGATGTATCCGGTAATGCGGGCGCTGACAGGGTAGAGATGGACGTCGACCTGCGCATCGTCGGTCGATTCGAAGCCGGAAAGATAGTGCCACAGGAACACCCCGGCAATTGCCAGAACAATGAACGCAGCCAGAAATATCCAACGCTTGCGGGAGCGCCGTTTCGGATATGTAGAAATCAGCGGGTCGGCCGCGGGGGTGCCGGCTGGTGCGTTGCTCGTGGACGAGGTTGCTTGTGGGTTCGGCGTTTGCTCAGCCATGTCATTTTTTCTCCAGGTATTCCGCGAACCGTGATTCTGCGACGCCGGTCGATCTTGCCAGAGAGATTTTTGCTACGTTGTAGCTGTAGAGACTGGCAATGTAGGCGTCCGTAGCGATGGCCAGCGCATCCTGCGCCTGAACGACTTCGATGTTGTCGGTAACTCCCGAAGCGAATCGATCCCGGGATTGTTGCAGATTCTGAGTCGCCAGGCCGATGGCGCTCTTCTCAACCGCTACTTCCCGCGCCGCCGCATCCAGGTCGAGATAAGCGTCGCGGACCTCCAGATCGATCTTCGCGCGCAGGTCGTCCAGCCGTTGTTTCTCCCGGGTGAGCGAAGCGTCGGCCCGCAAAATGTCTCCGTGAACCCGACCGCCCTGAAAGATAGGAATTCGCAGGGTCGCGGCCGCGTCCACGGTGCCGTGCGAAGAACCCGGATTCACGCCCGACAAGCCATAATCGGTCTCGACGCCCAACGAGGGATAACGCTCCGCGGAAGCCGCTTTTCTTTCCAGCTCAGCGGATCGCACCTGGTTGATCTGGCTCTGGAAATCGGGGCGCTGGCGGTAAGCGCTTTGGATCGCGCCGTCGAGGCTGGAGGGCGTCAACTCCTGGAATGGAACCTGCGTCGTTATTTCGAAGGCCTGACCGAGGGGCAGGCCGATGGCTCGCGCCAGGACCAGCTTCTGCTTGGCTAAATCGTTTTCCGCAACAATCACCTTTTGTTCGCGCGATTGCAGTTGCACCTGCGAGCGGAGAACGTCCACGGCCGAAGCCAGGCCGGCGGTTTTCTGGTCGGATGTCTGTTGAAAGATGGTTTTGGCGGTGTCCCGTTGGGACCTGGCGGAGGTAACTTCCGACTGGTCGGCGATGGCCAGCAGGTAATTGGAGACAATCACAAGTACGATAAGCTCGCGAGCATCTTTGGACCCGAATTCCGCGGACCTCAGGAATGCCTGGGAAGACCGCGCCCGCTCGATGGACGTCCAGTCAAAAGCAGATTGGGTAAGATAAGCCCGCGAGTCGAAGTAGCCAAAGGGGCCGATGATCGGGGGCTCTCCGTGAATGGTGAGACCAAAGGCCGCCTTTACATTCACCTGGTGAACGCCGAATCCGGTATCGGTGATTACGTGGGGCAGCAGGTCACTCAGTGCCTGCCAGCGTTGTCCCTGCGCATCGCCGATGGCATCGCTCGCCAAAACCCCACCCAGATTCTGCTTGAGTCCAAGGGCGACGGCGTCGTCGAGAGAGAGAGCCACCGGCGTTGCGCTGAGTTTCCCCGTGGGAACGCCTCCCAGGTAGGGATTCTGTGCCAGCGACTGATAACTAAGCTGCCCGGCCTGGACGGCCGACCGCGGCGTGCCGGTTACTTCCGCCAGCGCAATCGGGTTGTATGGCGCGGGCGTGGACGGAGGATTGTATTGAGCGAGAGCGGCTACACCGCCAAGAACCGCGGGAGCAAGCAGCAGTAACCAATGCCGGTTTTTGAGTCGCATCCTTATATCCCTGCCGCTGGTGAAGCCTGCGTAGTTCGAGAGAGGAATTTGCCTTTTATCCCCGACCGAAGTGACCTGCATTGCTCATGGAACCGATGCACCCGACGGACAAACAACCTACCCTTTGTCATGCCGAGCGCAGCCGAGAGATCTGCAGTTTCTGCGCCGGTAACCGGTCCCTACCGCAAAGCGAAAGCCCGACCCTCTTTTCAAGCGCATGACCGCCCGATGAAAGCCGTGGGGCACCCCCCGGTTACGCCGCCACCTCAGCAGAAACCAGCGTCAGCAGCGCCTGGGCAGTAACCGTCGACGACGCCGGATTCTGACCCGTAATCAGGCGCCCATCCGTCACAGAAAACGGTACCCAGTTGCGAACCTTTTCATAGATGGCACCCAGCTTCAGAAGCTCATCCTCTACGAGGAAAGGCACGACCTTGGTAAGCTGCACCTCTTCTTCCTCGCCGTCGGTAAACCCAGTCACGTGCTTCCCCTGCACCAGCGGAGCACCTTTATAGGTGACATGGCGGAGCACACCAGGCGAATGGCACACCAGGGCGATCGGTTTTCCTGAGTTGTAGAAAGCTTCGAGAAGGGCAATGGAATCACGGCTCTCGGCGAGATCCCACATGGGACCGTGCCCTCCGGGATAGAAGACGGTGTCGTAATCTTCCGCCCTTACGCTGGCCAGTTTGACGGTGTGCGCCAAGGCACTTTGCGCCGCCGCATCCTTTTTGAAGCGAGCCATCGCCGGCGTTTGGTTCTCGGGTAAATCGCTCTTTGGATCGATAGGCGGTTGTCCACCGTTAGGGGAAGCCAGTGTGAGTTCCGCCCCGGCATCTCTGAAAACGAAGTAGGGCGCCGCGAATTCCTCAAGCCAGAAACCCGTCTTCCGGCCGGTGTTACCCAACTGGTCATGCGATGTCAGCACCATCAAGATCTTCATGCTCGCTTCTCCTCTCAGCTCTCAGGGAATCCCGATGAATCGGTTCGATAGGATTACAGCAGGAGCACGAAAGCGAAACCATTAGACGTTGGTATCGCATATACTTTGGTATTGCTCAGCGCTTTCCTGGATCGGCTACTCACGATCCGAGGTGGGGTGTAACGCGGCCGAAGCTGTTACCTGTGAGGGCTCCATGCCCGGCTCGTTAGCCACGGTATCCGGCGCGATTCAGTTATCCGGGATGGGCGGCGAATGTTGCAGAAAAGTGCATACTAAGCATACTAAGCCCCCCCACATCGCCGGCCGTGATGGCCAAAATTGTCAAAGAGCATTGGTTTCGGGGCACGCACTGGGCGCACCCCTGGTATCTGCAATAACGGCAGGGACAGATAGACAGCGGATGGTCGCAAAAAAGTGCGCACTAAGCGCACAAGCGCACTAAGTCCAGCCTGACGGGTTCCGCGGCTGCCGAAATGATTTCACGCGGCGCGTACCTCACCCGGCTCTCCGGAGAGACCGATGGGGTCCGGATGGACGCGGATTGTCGCCCGCACAGACTTTGGTTACGGCCGTTGGTTCCCTGAGCGTACATTCGCAATCTTCTCCCTATATTTAGATCCCAATGGCGGTGATTAAGAGCTATGCCCAACCAGATATTTTTGTGACGGCGCGGCTCGGAGTTTCCTGGGGCGCCGGCTGTGCTGGAGTGGTTGTATTCCATGAGGCGGAAGGGATTGCGGACGCCGGGAACCACTTCTTTCCATGCCAGCACGGGCGTTGAATTCACGGCACGACGGAGAGGCGGCGTCCACTGTTTGGGCGCGGGATGATTACTTTTTCGTGTTCCGGGTACCTCTCTGCCCAGGAAGACTACTGGATTGTCAGCTCTCACCTTATCCCCATCGCGGGGAAGCTGGGAGAGCGGGTATTCCCAGGTTTGCAGGCGGGGGTATTTGCTTTAGGGGCATTTCCGTCTGTCCTTAGTTGTTGTCTGTCCTTAGTTGTTTCACTTAGTTGTTTCAGCTTTTCGCGCCGCAAAAGCGTTGTTACCCTCTGCTATGAGCCCAGAGCTCCGACTGAAGTCAGGGCAAAGGGCGGGGAGACGCTTTAGGGCAGAGAAGCAGGGCTAGTTGTTGACGGTGATCGCGGCTCCAGGCAGCAAACCACCGCCCGGAGTATAAATCACCGAGCACTCCACGATAATTGGGGCCAGTGTAATAGTCACTTCCTTATCCTTTTGGGCAGTGAGGACGTCCTGCTGTGAAGTCAGCCGACGTGGCTTGAAGCCGGGATTCCAAGCCACCAAATTAATTTGCCATAACGGCGTGTAATTCGGATCTGTGTTTTGATAGCCGGCAGGATGCGGTGAGGAAGCAAGTACATTTCCTTGCGTGAAGTTAGTAAATACATAGATATCGTCTACCGCGCGGTTCTGGTCGTTAAGAGTACTGAAAGCCGTTGGGATGTAATTGGCGTTGAAGTTCTGCGCAATGCTCTGCGCGGCCGTGGCATCGGCGCTGGTGGCGCCGGCGCCCACTCCCACTTCCGGCGTGATGTAGAGCGCGGGTTCATGGTTATAGTACCCCGCTTGCAAAGGCAGGTTGGCTGTCGAGGTCACGGCGCTGCCCGCGGCAAACGTGGCAGCGGCGAGTTCGATTTTGGTTCCCGGCAACTGTCCGGTGGGCGCAATCCCGAGAACTGCCGAGCACTCGACGATAATAGTCGTTGAGGTAATCGCCAGGTCACCAGTGCCCGTGGGCCCGGCGCCCGTTACTGCGGCAGATGAGGTATACAGCGTCGTATTCGCTGCACTGTTCCGGGTAACCAGGTTCACCTGCCACAGCGGCGAGTAACCACGGGTGTTGTTCGGACCTGCTGGAGCGGGGAGGGCCGAAAGCACGTTGCCTTGCGAACCATCAGTAAACACATAGATTTGACGCACTGCGGCACTGCCAACCAGAGTCACCCAATTCGCGGGAATGAAATTCGCATGGAATCCCTGTGCAATGCTCTGCGCGGTGGCGACATACGCACTGTTAGGATCGACCCCCACATCCGGCGTAATGTAGATTGCTACTCCACCGTCCGCGAACCCCTGCTGCACAGGCAGAGCGGCTCCTGCCTGAATTTTTCCGGACTCCGCGAACTGAGCGAGGACAAAATCCAGACCGTTTTGGTTTTGTGCGTTCAGCGGGGGCACCGAGATACCGGTCATCCCGCTAAAAACCAACATCCCAGCGAGTACTTTGAACCGGGACTTTCTTATCGCGCGCATGACTTGGAAACGACGCTCTCCAGTGGCCATTTTTTTCTGCTCCAGGTTTGGCTTTGTGATGAATTGCGGACTGGCTTTTTCAAGCTTCCAGAAGAAACACCGGGTATCTTTGCGGAAATCCTGAGTTCTCCCTTGACCGGTCACTTCTTGTTAGAGCTCCGGCTGCATGCTAAGTTACAAGCTGCCCGAGAATTTTCTCTCTTCGCTTTCTTGGATCCTCCTCCTTCGCCATTACGCGCGCAAAGTG
>DATJNV010000051.1:0-110530 GCA_035507705.1 Acidobacteriaceae bacterium | reverse complement strand
GCGACAAGGAGCGTCTGGCTGCGCTGGACCTCCTGGCACGCGATGCGTTCAAAGCCGGCTTGTACGAGCGGAATGTGTTCCCTGAGGGCGGCACAGACGAGTGAAGAGTGCTCGTCCCGTAGTCCTCGATGCCTGCGTCCTGGTTCCAATGCCCTTAGCTGACACGCTCCTTAGGCTGGCTGCTGGCCCACGTCTCTTTTTGCCGAGATGGTCGGATCAAATTATGGGGGAAGTTACCCGCACTCTTCAGAAGACCTTCGGCCTCTCTGATCGAAAAGCCATGTACCGCGAGAGCGAAATCAGGCAACATTTTCCGGAGGCGTGGATCGAGGACTATGAAGATTTGATTCCCGCGATGACAAACCACCCGAAGGACCGCCATGTCCTGGCCGCCGCAGCGCACGCAGGCGTGAAGGTAATCGTCACCTACAACATCAAAGATTTTCCGCGCTCCTCTCTTACGCCATATTCGATAGCGGCACAAGGACCATCTGCGTTTCTCAAGGATCTCTATGGTGCAGCGCCGGCAATAGTGATGCAGACGTTGGAAGATCAAGCCGCCACTATCGGCAAGTCATTACCATATTTGCTCTCCAGGCTCCGAATTAACGCCCCGGCCTTTGTCGAGATGATCAGTCAAAATATTTACTGAAAGAAAAAACCGTGAACAAGGAATTGAGACCGACCACAGACTTCACGTAAGAACTGAGCGCGAGTGCGGACACTGCCGCTCTCCGAATTCCTAAGTGGACGACCGGGTGACTACCCGTAGGTCCGGTGATTCCCCGGCGACTCAGTGCTGGCTGCCCTGGGCGGCGAGTGTAATCATTCGCGCCACGCTCCCAATACCTGCGAATGGAAGGCGAAACCTGAGCTAAGTCGTTGTCTGTGATTGGCGTCCCCGACGGGATTTGAACCCGTGTTATCGCCGTGAAAGACCCCTATCAACTCACAACATTAAGGCACTGCTGAGAATCAGAATGCATCGGAACGAATCCCAGCAGCTTTAACGAACTGCTTAATTGCTCCGCAAGTGTCCGCGAAACCTCGCGATGGTCAGCAAGCTGCGCTCAAGCCGTCCGGACCGTGAACGGGTGCCATACGAGGCTGAGCAGTGCCCACACCGAGCCCAACTGGATGAGTGGGCCGTTCGACCTGCGACAAGTGCCTCATCTGCAGGTGAGAGCGCGCAAAAAAGCGATGTAATTCCATTTATAGACAAAAAATGTCTAATCTGAGACAATAAGGTCGTGGAGAGAATAATCGTATGGCTACTCAGCCGACATACGCCGCACCAGGTTACAAATTCGACGCCACGCCGGATCTCAGCCGTATCGAGACGCGGGAACGTCTGAGTCAATCGGCCATCGATGGATTCTTCGCGATCATGGATAAGTGGCACCTGCCAATCGATAGGGCCGGGGACTTGCTCGGGGGAGTGCCTCGGTCAACCGTCTACAAACTAAAAACGGCCGCAGGAACCCTGCGCCAAGACGAACTGACCCGTATTTCATATATTGTCGGAATCTATAAGGCCTTGCATATTCTTTTGCCCGACCAGTTGGCCGATGAATGGGTTGTTCGGCCAAACGACAATTTCCTGTTCGGTGGTCAGACCCCCCTCGACTATATGGTGCGAGCGGGAATCCCGGGATTGCAGCAGGTCCGCAGTCTAGTCGATGCAGCGCGAGGCGGCAATTGATTGGCTCACCTCGATGTGTTTGACCGTTCTGGCACTCATAGGTTAATTCCTGCGAAGTACAGCGGCGAGAGCGTGCTGGAGACGCTGTCACTTCCACCAGGAGTCCTCGCCGGTTTAAGCGAACTTGATGCCGCAACAAACGAACGTACAATCGCAGAGCGGGGTGGCAACAGTGCCATTGGCCCGGGCGAACTATTGTATGGTGTTCCTGAAGCCTACATCGTCAACGCTGCGTTTACCCACCACGGTCCGCACGGCGGCCGCTTTCACAGTCCGCAGCGCGGTGCCTGGTATGCAGGCGTGGAACTTGAAACCTCAGTTCTAGAGGTGGCCTTTCACAAGAGGCGCTTCCTCGAAGACGCGCGACTCACTGGCCAGTACACTTTTAACTATAGGGACTTCCTCGCCGACTTCTCCGGTCAGTTTCATTTCCTTGACTCCAATGAGTCGCAGGCTTGCCTGCAGCCTGGTCCCATCCCACAATGCTACGTGGCATCGCAGGCACTAGCTAATGCGCTTTTGTACGCAGGCTCAAATGGGATTGTCTATCCGAGTGTCCGCCACCCTTCCGGCACCTGCATCGCGTGTTTCCGGCCAGCTCTGGTGTTCCACCCTCGCCGCGGCCAGGAGTACCGCATCACGCTGGGACCTGGGACACAGGAGTTATCTTTTGAGGAGGTCACTCATCCACTTTGAACAGCTGAAGACCATTAACGGCATTGACATCATCACGGTTGGGCAGAACGAACAGCGCGGTACCTGACAAACCAAGAAGTTCGTTTGTTGGCGTCCCCGACGGGATTTGAACCCGTGTTATCGCCGTGAAAGGGCGGTGTCCTAGGCCGGGCTAGACGACGGGGACGTTGCTTGGCCCGGAGCCTTCGGGCCGGCCGGAGTCGACCAGAGTTTACTCTAGCAACTGGGAAATCCGGTGTCAAAAGGCGAACTGGCTACTCGCCGCTCCTTGTTCGCCGCCTTCGGTCCCGTTGTAGGCTAAACACAGATACGATGGTCCGCTACAAATACCTCGATACCCTGGTGCTGATTTTTGTCGTGGTTCTGCTGGTATCGAACCTGGTGGCACAGAAGGTCTGCCGCCTGGGGCCCCTCACGATCAGCGGCGCCGAGCTGCTCTTCCCGATCACCTACATATTCGGAGATGTCTTCACCGAGGTTTACGGGTATAAAGAATCGCGGCGGGCGATCTGGATCGGCTTTCTAGCGTCGGCCCTGCTCAGCGCGGCCGGAGCACTCGCGGTCGCCCTGCCCGCAGACCCCGGATGGCATAACCAGGCGGCGTTTGAGACGGTTTTTGGCCTGGTACCGCGGTTTGTCGCCGCAAGCCTCATTGCCTATTGGGTCGGGGAGTTTGCCAATGCGTTCACGCTCGCGCGGCTCAAGGTCCTCACGCGCGGACGATGGCTTTGGACGCGCACCATCGGGTCTACCGTGGTGGGCCAGGCTTTCGATACCGTGCTGGTCATGGTCATCTCGTTTGCCGGACAGGTTTCCACAACGACGCTGGTGCGGCTCATCCTCTCTTCGTACCTGATCAAAGTGGTGTACGAGACTCTGGCGACGCCGGTCACCTACGCCGGAGTGGCGTGGCTCAAGCAACAGGAAGGGATCGATCCGTTCGACACCCACACGGATTTCAACCCGTTCGCCTTTCGCAACCCAACCGCCGAGAGCGCGGTGAAGGTTCCCTAACCAGATCGAAGCAGGCGATGGCCATTCCTGAAACCATGCGGTTCATTGAGGTTGCGACTCCGGGCGGACCCGAGGTTCTCAGGCTGACCACTGGTTCTGTTCCCCGGCCGGGAATGGGCGAAGTGCTGATACGCAACACGGCTGCGGGGTTGAACCGTGCCGACCTGATGCAGCGGCGTGGGCAGTATCCGCCTCCAGCGGGCGCCTCGACCATCCTGGGCATGGAGGTGTCCGGGCATATCGCGGCAATCGGTCCGGAGACCAGTTCGCGGTGGCAAGTGGGGGATGCCGTGTGTGCTCTGCTTGCCGGGGGAGGGTACGCGGAGTACAGCGCAGCCCCGGAAGGTCAGTGCATGGCGGTGCCGGCCGGTGTGGCCATCCGGGACGCTGCCGCAATCCCCGAAGCGGTCCTCACGGTGTGGGCGAACCTGTTTGAACCCCGCCGCCTGTTTTCGGGCGAACGGTTTCTGGTGCAAGGCGGCGCGAGCGGGATCGGCTCCATGGCGATCCAGATGGCCCGGGCTTTTGGGGCCCGGGTGGCGACTACGGCCGGGTCAGACGAGAAATGCGCGTTCTGCCTCAGCCTGGGCGCGGAAGCAGCCTTTAATTACAGGACCAGCTCTGACCCCGGAGACTGGTCCACCGAAGTTGCGCGCTGGGCCCAACAGCATGGGGTCGATGTGATTCTCGATATGGTTGGCGGCGACTATTTTTCCAAACATATCGAGCTGCTCGCTTCTCGCGGACGACTAGTGCACATCGCTACGTCCCATGGCAGCCAGGTCACACTGGATCTGCGCGCCGTGATGCAGAAGCGGTTATTGGTCACGGGTTCTACGCTGCGCTTCCGCGCGGTTGAGGAGAAGTCTGCCTTAGCCCGGTCGGTGGAAACGGAAGTGTGGCCACTGTTCACCAGCGGACAGGTGCGGCCGATCATTGACCGGGTTTTCCAACTGGACCAGGCGGCTGACGCCCAGCGATGGATGGAGTCGGGCCAACACAGAGGCAAAATCCTGCTCTCGATGCCGTAAGGTACTCGGAGCGCAACCTTTCGCGGCCTCAAGGTACAATTTTTGAAGCAACCACTACCCCCGTCACATCCAAGTGTCACTGTCAGAATCAACTCTCCGGCTCCCTGAATCGGGGGCGACTGTCGAGCTGTTCTTACTGCAGAATGGGTTTCTGCAGCACTTATCGCAACTGAGGGTTTCGTTTTGAGAAGGCTTTTCGTTCGGTCCGCACAATGTCTCCCTTTGGCCATGTTGGCGCTCGCAGGCTGCGCCAAGCCTGCCCCACCGCAAGCTGCACCGCAGGCGATGCCGGTGAAAACAGAAACGATCGCGGCGGCGCCCGTTCCGCAGTACGACGAATACGTCGCAACCATCAAGGGGCGGCGGTCGGCAACCATTCAGCCACAGGTGGATGGGAACCTGGTGCGGATCTACGTTCATTCCGGCGACCGGGTGAAACCCGGCCAGATTTTGATGGAAATCGATCCCGCCAAGCAGGAGGCGACGGTCGCCTCTTCGAAGTCGACTGAACTGCAAAAGCTGGCGGTGTATCAATACAACCAGATCGAAGTGGAGCGGCAACGCAAGCTGTTTGAGCAGGGCGTCACCAGCCGCGATGCCTTCGACCAGGCGGAGCAGTCTTATAAGAACTCGCAGGCTGACTACGAGTCGGCGGTGGCAACCACGCAAAGCCAGCGTAAGCAGCTTGGCTATTACCACATCGCCGCTCCCTTTGACGGGATCGTAGGCGACGTGCCGGTGCACCTGGGCGACTATGTTTCTGCCACCACGGTGCTGACCACGGTCGATGAGAATCGCGACCTCGAAGCTTACATCTACATTCCCACGCAGAAAGTGACCGATATTCGCAAGGGCCTGCAGGTGCTGATCCTGGATAACCAGGAAAACCTGCTGGAGAAAACGGCCATCGACTTCGTTTCGCCGCAGGTGGACAGCGGGCTGCAGGGAATTCTGGCCAAGGCCCCGGTGCACTCCGACCTGGGGAGACTGCGGAATCTGCAACAGATCAAAGCGCGAGTGGTTTGGGCCACATCGTCGATTCCGGTCGTGCCGGTACTGGCGGTAACACGGCTGGGTGGCCAGACATTTGTCTACGTGGCCACGACCCAAGGGGATGGAAAGTACGTGGCCAAGCAGCGGCCTATCACCATCGGAGACACGGTGGGCAACGATTACGCGGTCCTGGGCGGGCTACAGAACGGGGAGAAGGTGATCGTGTCGGGAACGCAGTTCCTGGTCGATGGCGCTCCCGTACAGCCGCTGGGCTAAACGAAAAGCAACAACTGTTGAGCTTTATAAACCGGGAGCGTTCTCGTGGTTGATTTTTTTATCCGCAGGCCGGTGTTTGCAACCGTTTGCGCCCTGCTAATCATCCTGGCCGGGGCAGTCTGCATTCCGACCTTGCCCATCTCCCTGTACCCGACGCTGGCGCCGCCGCAGGTTACGGTGACCAGCAATTACGTGGGCGCCAATGCGCAGACGGTTGAGTCTGCTGTCACCATTCCGCTGGAGCAGCAGATCAATGGTGTGCAGGGCATGCGTTACATCTCCTCCACCAGTTCCAACGACGGAAGCAGCGTTATCACAACGACGTTCCAGACGGGCTACAGCCTGGATATCGCGGCGGTCGACGTACAAAACCGCGTCTCGGCGGCGACCGGCCGTCTGCCGCAAGTAGTAAACAACACAGGGATCACGATTACAAAGGCAAACTCCAACTTCGTGTTTGCCGCGGCCTTTTATTCCAAAGACGGGCGTTACTCCGATCTGTTTATCAGCAACTACCTCGACGTTTATGTGAAAGATGCGCTCAAACGAATTCCCGGCGTGGGCGATGTAGTCATCTTCGGTGAGCGGCGCTATGCGATGCGGCTTTGGCTCGATCCCGCCCGGCTCGCTGCACGAGGGCTCACCAGCGTCGACGTGACGAATGCACTGTCTGAACAGAACGTCGAGATTCCTGCGGGGCAGGTAGGTCAGCCGCCCTCCGATGAGAAGCAGAATTTTCAGATTCCGGTTCGCGTGATTGGAAGGCTTTCTGAGCCGGCAGAATTTGACAACATCATCATCAAAAACACTGCCAGCGGCATCGTTCAACTCAAGGATGTCGGGTACGCCGAATTAGGGGCTGAAACCTACTCGACCGACCTGAACTACAACAGCCGGGACGCCATCGGTGTGGGCGTGCAGCAGCTCAGCAATGCCAACGCCCTGGCGGTAGACCGTGCGGCCAAAGCAGCATTGGACGATCTGGCCAAGTCATTTCCTCCGGGCATGACGTACGAGATTCCATTCGACACCACCACGGTCGTGGGCGATTCCATTCGCGAAGTGGTGGGCACGCTGGGCGAAGCGATCGTCATTGTTATTGTTGTCATCTTTCTTTTTCTGCTGGACTGGCGCGCAACCATCATCCCCGCGATCACAATTCCAGTGTCCCTGGTGGGGACTTTTGCGTTCATCAAGATTTTTGATTTTTCCATCAATTCGCTGACGATGTTCGGCATCACGCTGGCCACGGGACTGGTGGTGGACGATGCCATCGTGGTTATCGAAAACGTGCAGCGCCATATCAACGACGATCACACCGATCCACATAATGCGACCTCGGTTGCCATGGCCGAGGTGACCAGCGCAGTCATCGCTACCTCGCTGGTGTTGATCTCGGTGTTCGTGCCGGTCTCGTTTTTCCCGGGGACCACGGGCATTCTTTACAAACAGTTTTCGCTTACGATCGCGTTCTCGATTGCAATTTCTGCGTTCAACGCTTTGACCCTTTCCCCCGCGCTGTCCGCGATTTTTCTCCGCGGGGAGAAGCACAAGCGCGGTTTGCTCGGAATCATCGATCGAGCGATTGTGTCTGGCACAGTGTTTTACGGCAAGGCAATTAAGCAGGTGTTACGCCTTCGCTATGTTGTGCTGGCGCTCTTCTTCGTAGTTCTGGCGGGAACGGTCTACCTGTATCAACATGTGCCTTCAGCCTTCCTGCCGACGGAAGATCAGAATTATCTGATTTGCGTGGTGCAGACGCCACCGGGCGCTTCGCTTACGTATACGTCCAAGGTCGCGGACCAGGCGGTCAAGCTTATCCGCCAGGACAAAGATGTGTTTGGCACGTTCGCGGTCATGGGATTCAGTCTCAGCGGCGGCAGCTCGTCCAACTACGGATTGATTTTCGTGCCGCTCAAGTCGGTCGACCTGCGCGCCAAAGAAGGTCCAGACCACACGGCCCACGCTATCTACCAAAAGCTTTCTCCCGAGCTTTTTGGGGTGCCGGGGGGCCTGGTGGCGATCTTTGAGCCGCCTGCCATCCAAGGCCTCGGCAACTTCGGGGGATTCACGTTTGAACTTCAGGACCTGGGCCGCAACACGCTGCAAGACCTAGACCGCGTGGCACACCAGATTATTGGCGCCAGCCGGCAGGGACATGAGTTGGTCGGCTTGTACACCAGCTATACGGCCAGCGATCCTCAGCTGCTGATCACGATTGACCGCGTGAAGGCAAAAGCCATGGGCGTTTCGCTCAGCCAGATCAGCTCGGCGCTGAGCGTGTACATGGGGTCGGCCTACGTCAATGATTTCAATTACAACAACCGATCCTACCGAGTTTACGTGCAGGCGAGGGAGTCGGCGCGTATGGTTCCTTCGGATCTGCGCAAGTTCTACGTGCGCTCGGATTCGGGACAAATGGTTTCGCTCGACAACCTGGTGAACATCGCCCAGCAGTCGGGGCCGCAGGTCATCAATCACTACGACCTTTTCCGGTCGGCGGAAATCGATGGTTCCGCGGGTCCTGGCTACAGTACCGGTCAGGGGCTCGAGAACATGGAGAAGCTGGCGAAGAAGTACATGATCCAAGGGATGCAATATTCCTGGACGGGATTGTCGCTGGAAGAAATCGAGGCCGGCGGCAAGGCGATCCTGATTTTCGGCCTGGGCATCCTGGTGGTGTACCTCACACTTTCCGCGCAATATGAGAGCTTCGCTCTTCCCTTCATCATCCTGTTGGCGGTGCCTACGGCGGTGCTGGGTGCGTTGGGTTTGGTCAGTCTGCGGGGCATGCCGAACGACGTCTACTGCCAAATCGGACTGGTGATGTTGATTGGTCTTTCGGCGAAAAACTCCATCCTGATTGTCGAGTTTGCGGAGCAGATTCGCGGCCAGGGTAAGTCGATTCTGGAAGCGGCAATTGAGGCGGCCGAACTGCGTTTGCGACCGATCCTCATGACTTCGTTCGCGTTCATTCTGGGCGTGCTTCCGCTGTACTTTGCCACTGGCGCCGGAGCTATCGGGCGGCGTTCGGTAGGCACAACGGTCGTAGGCGGGATGTTGCTTTCGACGATTTTGAACCTGGTGTTTATCCCGGTGCTTTACGTGATCTTCAAGTCGGCTCTGGAGCGGGTTTTCCGGAGGAAGCCGCCGACGGGTTTGGCGGAGTATCCGGCGAAGCTTTAGTTGGGGCTGGACGGGTTGAAAGCGGGTTCGGGAGAGCCTGCTTGTAGACCGATTTTCATCCCTGTCGGTGGACCGCAGGTCCACAACACTCGGGACAGTTCAGTTGGAGTTTGTGGCCGGGAAGGCGCGAAGAGCATCTGCCAACAAAGATCGCTGAGGTCCGTCGACTCCGCGCACAAGCTTCCTCGTCAGGGGGTCTGGGAGGCCAGGTAGGCGGTGATGTTCACGATGTCTTCCAGGGTTAGCTTGGAGACAACGCCTTTCATCATTGGGGCCATGGAGCCGTTGCGGGCGCCGTCCTGAAAATCGATGATTTGCCGGGTCATTTGACTGGGAGAGCGGCCGGCGATGGAGGGGATGTTTCCGGTTCCCTTGAGATCGGCGCCGTGACACATGGTGCAGGACATGGTCTTTCCGCTGCCACCGGTGGTCACCAGATCCTTGCCTTTCGCCACGCTTCCTTTGGGTACGTAGGCGATGAAGCCGGAGGTGGGATCGCGCAGTTCGGTTCGCTCCAGGTTTTCGGAAACCTCAATGACGCGGTTGCCGATGGGTTCGGTCCCGCCATCCTTGATGACCACCATCATGCCACCCTCTGGTTTGGTTTTCGGCACCTCTTCCACTTCGACGACGCGAATCCACGGTTTCAATTTGAAAGAAGAGAAATAGGCGGCCGCGGCTTTGACGTCTTCATCGCTCACCGATTTGGCCAGCTTGACCATGTTGGTGACGGAAAGCATGTCCGGGTCAGAGCCCTTGCGGAGGCCGCTTTTGAAGTCGGCCATCTGCTGCACGATGTAAGCCTCGGGCAGACCGGCCACGCTGGCGTTTTCCGGACGGCCCTGGCCATTGGGCAGATGGCAATGGCCGCACGCGTAGACGTCGGGCTTGCGCCCGTGAGCAACGACGTCCGGCATGGGCGGATGAATGTCGGGGTACCAGTCCGGGACAACGAACAGGTCGCCGATTTGCGCCCTGGTGTAGCTCGCCTTACTGCCGGGAAGATGCTCCACCTGCGAACGGTTGGCTGCGGAAGAGCCCTGCGAGAAGTGATCAGGAAAAGCCCACAACGGCAATTTGCCCTGAGTTGTTTGTGCAAGAACGGTTGTGGCAAACAGAAGCGTGGCAGGCAGGACGAAATTTCGGATATTCAAAGTATCTCCAGGCCCCAGCAGGAAGCCTGAGAATACCAACTATCTCCAGTCACCGCTAGCCGCTTTTGTAGCGGTGGCGCGGTCAAGTGCCTGCCGCAACTGCTGGTTTCGTGCGAGCAGCTCGGCGACCAGTTTCTGCAGCCTGGCGTTTTCCCTCTGCAAATCCTCGGGCGTCGGCCTCTCTTCGACAGCTTTCAGGATACTCATTTACAAAACCTCAGATCTTTTGCTCTCCTGGTTGTAAATCGCGATAGCCGCAGCGCCCGCGCATCGCCTGACGGAATTTTTCGCGTTCTTCGGGAGACATCTTTGACCATCGCTCTCCCATGCGATGGCGCCAATGCATTCCTCCCCGGCCGCGAAAACCACCAAACAGGATTTTGCTCAGAAGCAGAATGCCGACCGCCTGCCAAAAGTCGATGGCATGCCATCCGACAATGGCGGGAATCAGCCAGTTCCACAGGTGTTGCACGATAAAACCGAATACCGCAACCGCAACGATTACAATTAAAAGGATTCCGGGTATCCGGTAAAACCATTTCCTTCTCATACCTTGCCTCATTTCTTCACAAACTCGTCATAAATGGATTTCAACCTGCGGCGGAGGTGCAGCACGGCATAGCGCTTGCGCGACAACAAAGTATTGATACTGACGCCGGTCTCCTCCGATAGTTCCTTGAAGCTATAGCCTTCCCACTCGTGGGCGACAAAAACAGACCGCTGCTCAGGAGGCATTTCCTGCAAGGCCTCGTCAATTTCG
Organism: Acidobacteriaceae bacterium; assembly: GCA_035507705.1. GTDB lineage: Bacteria > Acidobacteriota > Terriglobia > Terriglobales > Acidobacteriaceae > PALSA-350. Next base: position 99,718 of record DATJNV010000051.1, on the reverse strand, counting down.
ACCATCAGCACACTCCGCACGTAGGCCGCTTCCGGCCCTGCATCGGGCGAGGGCAGTAGATCTTCGAGCGAGACGGCCTCCTCGTCATCGGCGCCATACCTGGGCTCGTTCAGCGATTCCAGCTTGCGGCCGCGAAAGCGATCGATGATCCGGTTTTTTGCCACCCGAAAAAGCCAGCCGCTCACCTGCTCGATCGGCTTGAGCAGCCGGTAAGCCTCCACTAACTCCACGAACACGTCCTGCAGGATGTCTTCAGCGACCTCGAAGTCGAGTACCTGCTTGCGGATGTAATTGCGCAGGCGAGATCCGTCCTTCTCCATCGCCTGTGCGATCCACTGGTTTTGGTCCATCCAGTTCTGTTCCGCAGTAGCCTGATGCAAGCCTGACATTGTGTTTCTGCAGTAAAGACGGAATTGCGAGCGAAATATTGTTGGCAAAAAGCAAAAGGGCTTCGCCACCCGGCGAAGCCCTTCTGGCGCGACTGAGGGGAGGGTTAAACGTTAAATGAGGAACCGCAACCGCAGGTGCTCTTGACCGCTGGGTTATCAAACTTAAACCCGGCGGCTTCCAGGGTCTCGACGTAATCGACTACACAACCGTTGAGGTACATCAGCGAAGTAGCATCGACAAAAACCTTCAAATCGCCGAACTTGAAGATTTTGTCCATCATTCCAGGCTGGTTCTCAAACGACATCGAGTACTGAAAACCGGAGCAACCACCGCCTACTACACCAATACGCAGGCCCGCGGGCAACGGATCCTGGGTCGCCATGATTTCGTTCACCTTGGCTACCGCCTGAGGCGAGAGGGTGAGGGGCGTAGATACGGGATTGAGATTGGTGACTGGTTCGGCGACGCTTGACATCTTGGTTTATCTCCGTGGATTGCGTATGAATACTAGTTTAGACGTGTGCCGACGCGACGACAAGCCTGAACCCTACCACAAATAGATGCGTATGCTGATCCGACGACTCAGGTTTCGCCAAGAGCTCCTGAGCTACGTTCAACGTGCTTCACGAAAGGATCCGAATCGTCTTCCGCCGGCTAGTGCGCGGTTACCTTGGTTGCGATGGCGTCGAACTGGTCCTGGGTCAGCACCCCGGATGTAACCAAGCCGCGGGTGGTGGCATAGGGCCTGTGGCGGATGATTTGCTTAGCTTTGGCCACGGAGATCCCGGGCAAGGCTGCCAGATCGGCCTCGGAGGCAGTGTTCACGTCCACGGCAGCGGTTCCGGGCGGGGTTTTGGTTTCCAAACCTTGCTTAACCCCTGCACTTACATCATTTACGGCCTGTTCGGCATTGGCTGCGGCGACTCTTGCCTGGGCCAAAGCTTCTTTGGACTCCTGTTTTGCCTGGGCGGTCGCCTGGGCTGCCTGCTCTTTGAGTTGCTGGTCGTTCGAAGGTGGGTTGCAGGCGGTCATGAGCCCGAACCCAGCAACTGCCGCGAGCGCCAACAGATACTGCTTGGTCGTACCGTTCATCTTGGTTCTCCTTGGGCAATTCACCAGTCTGAGATGCAGGGAATCCCGCGGGTAAACGAGAAAATTATGGGCAATCGACCCTTTGCGGGACTATAGTTCTTAGCCGTAAGCCCCTCCTACCCTCCGAGCCCGCCTGTTCCGGACCCGCTCGGTATCTGGGACTTCTTGGGAGAACCTCCCGGGAGGCAATTATGCATGTAATGTCAACATTGTGGATAGTGTGGGCTGTGTTCGCCGTGTGCCTGCTGAGTCTGCTGCTCTACCGTGGAACCATAACCCGCTACGAGGACGATCAGCTGTTTCTGGACGATCATTCGGACCGCCAGCATCAGGAAAACGATGCGATTATCCGCAAGCTGGATAAGATTCAGCCATTCTTAAGAGTGTGCACCGGCGTGACCAGCGTACTCACGGCCGCCATCATCGGAATCTACGCCTGGGACGCGATCAAAACCTTCTACATGTAGAAGGCCCAGCGAAAGAACCATGCGGATGCGATGGCGCCTTCCGTCGCATCCCCTACTCTTCTTTTTGTATTTTGCCTTTCGCCTTGACTTCCACCTCTACCTGCTTGCCCACCCGATGGAAGAAGGTGCCCGGATTCTTCATTCCCCAGGCAACATAGGGAACCGTAAACCGCGCAGTCAGGATGATGTTTCCAGAAGCTACCTGCAAGTTGAGCGGAAGCTGAAAGGGATGGTCCGCTCCGTGAATGTTGAACGTGCCATCCGAGACCATTTGCCGGGTTTCGTTATCCGCTGGGAATGAGCCCTTGATCGATGTGGGATGAAAGAAGATGCCTGGATAGCGATGGCTCTCCAAGACCACATCCTGAATCTGCTTGTTGCGGCGCGGGTTACCAGTCTCGCCTGAGGTGGCATCGACCAGGATCTGCCCCTCCGCCAGTCCCGAATCGGGATTGACGATGAATTCGCCGTTTTTCAGCTTGAAGGTGCCGCGAATCGTATGCAGGCCGGCGCTTACCTGAAAGTGAATCTCCGTTTGCGCCGGATCGAGCTGGATTTTCAGGCTGCGGCTTTGCGCCTGAGCCAAAGAGGCGGTGAAGATCGCAATTGTTGCCACAAATCCATTTGCTTTTCTCAAAATCCCTCACTCTTGCATCAGAAGCGCCATACCCAAAGCCGGAGCATCGCGCAGCAGGAAATCACTAAATGACCGCTGACCGAGGTGAAGGGCAAGCAGGCTGGCGAAAAGCTGGGGTTGGCCTGAGAACATACGCATGGCTCGCTGCCGCAGCCAGGGCCACGCGTCCATGCGAAGCATGACTCTGGACATGAGATGCGGCATGCGTTCGATGAGGGGATAACCTCTTTCGTAGATTTGGAGATCGCCGACCGCCATTGCCTCGGCAAGAAGTAAAGCCTGACGAAAGGACAAGCCGAGGCCTTCGCCGGTCACGGCATCAGCGGAACCAGACGCGTCGCCGATCAGGGCGATCTTGCCGGCAGTTACGCGCTTCAGCTTGCGAGTAGTGGTCAGGGCGCCGCGTATCCGGCTGCGTTCCGGCGCGCCCGCAAGACGGGTTCGTAGCCGAGGCAGGCTGCTCAAGACATCTTCCATCCTGGCGCTCGGATCCCTGGAGACGGCGGCGACGCAAATTTCCCCGGCTCCGACCGGTGTTATGTAGGCTTGACCCCGATCGCCCCAATAGACCTCGACCATGCGGCTCCACGGCGGAATGGCGTAATGGCAGCGCACTCCAAAACGGCGGCTGAAAATCTTTCCCGGGCCCAAGCCAATTGCAGAACGCATGCGGGAGGATTGGCCGTCTGCGCCGACTGCATAGCGAAACACACAGGGCTCGCCGCCGATACGCAGGAGTCCCTTTGACTCAACCTGGACACGGCTTCCCCAAAGCAGGCGAACGCCGAGTTGTTCACAGCGATCGACCAGGAGGGAATGGAGATGCAGGCGCCTAATCCCGACGCCCGGGCCTTGCTGGAAGCTGGCAGTCACCTGATGGCTTCCGGCAAAGAACGTTATGCCGTCGAAGGGAGCGCCGCAAGAAGCAGTCACGCCAAGTGCGGCCAGGTCCCTCCGCGCATCCGGCATTAAACCTTCTCCGCAGGCTTTGTCGATGGGCGGACAAACCGCGTCGACGACCAGAACGTCGAGCCCTTTTTGCCGCAAGGCGATTGCGGCAGCGAGACCAGCGGGACCTCCGCCGACGATGAGCACTTCGCAACGAATACTCACCTACCACTCCAGCAGGAGCATCTCGGAGCAGAACCCCGGCCCCATGGCGGCGAGGACGCTGCGGGATCCCGGAGCCGGTCTCCGCTTTGTCATCACCTGATCGAGGACCACCAGCACCGAGGCTGAGGACAGATTGCCAACGCGTTGCAACGCTTCCCAGGAGAGCTCCAGTTCGCCATTTCTCAGTTCCAGTGCATCGGCCACGGCTTCCAATACTTTGGGACCACCAGGATGCATGATCCAGGAGTGCACATCGGCGCGGGTCATCTGATGTTTTGCCAGGAACGCATCCACATCGCGGCCCAGATTTTCTCGCACGACCGTCGGCACGTCGGGCGAGAGGACAACCTGAAAACCCTTCTCAGAGATTTTCCAGCCCATTACATCCTGAGTGTCCGGATAGAAGGAGGAGGCGCTTCCGAGAATCCTGGCTCCCTTCTGATCCACCTGATCTCCGGCCACAAGCACTGCAGCCGCGCCGTCGCCAAAAAGGCCTGTGGAGATCAGATTGGCAACGGTGAAGTCGTCCCGTTGCCAAGTGAGGGAACATAGCTCGACGGAAAGCAACACGGCGAACTGATCGGGATAGGCACGCACATAGTCCGCCGCACGGGAAAGTCCCGCGGCCCCGGCAACACAGCCCAATCCGAAGATGGGATTGCGCTTGATATGGGGCGCAAGACGCATGCGGTTGACCAGACGGGCATCGACCGAAGGACTCGACATTCCGGTTACTGAGACAAAGAACAGAGCGCCCAGCTGCTGCCGGCTCACGCCAGACTTCTTGAGAACGCAGTCAATGGCCTGCTCCCCCAAGCGTTCCGCGGTTTCAATCCAGGCGTTGTTGGTTTTGCCGAAGGTATCGAGCGGCGGATATTGCTCCAGGGGAAGGGAGAAATATCTGCCGCCGACGCCGGTGCGGGAATGCAGTCTATCGAGGACTGCTGCATTCTCCAGGCCCTGCTGCCACTGGCCCTTCAGCGCCTCCAGTACGGTTTCCTGCAGGAAATAGTGCGGAGGAAAGGCAGTGGCAGTCGAAATGATTTGCATCTCCGCACAGTATACGTGCGCGGCGGAGGCCAACTTTGATGAGACGAATTCGTGACAAAGGAATGACGATTACGGGGAGGAGAGGATGAAAAGAAAGCTCAGTTGGCGTCAGTGGTGATTGTTGCGGGCTCATCTATGGACAACTGAAATGGCTCCCCGGCCCGCTGGCCGATGAGCGCTTCCAACACGCGGCCGACAAGGAGCAGAGTAGGCGCAGAGGAATGATGGAGAGATGCCAACTCACTCAGACGGGAAGCAGTGTACGCAGCGTCAGGCCGGGATGCACCGGTTACGGCCACACAGGGCATCGAGCCTGGCATACCGTTGTTAGCTAACGACACTGCTACTTGAGCCAGATCATGGCCGGGCATGTAGATGGCTAAAGTCGCATCGGAGGGCAAGGCTCCCGGCCACAACTCCGGTTGGGGCTCGGTGCGCGCGGCATGATGTCCGCTCAACACAATCAAACGGGAAGATACACGGCGATCGGTGAGCGAGGTTTCGAGATAAGCTGCAGCCGCCGAAGCGGCGGTCACGCCGGGAACTACTTCGAAAGGCACACCGGCCTCGCGCAGCGCATCGATTTCCTCCGCAGCGCGCCCAAAGATCATGGGATCGCCAGACTTGAGGCGAACCACAGCCTGTCCTTTGCGCGCGGATACGATCATCAGATCGTGAATTGCCGCCTGGGTGATTTTCTTTCGCCCGCACCGCTTGCCGACGCTGATCACCAGCGCCTGCTTACCGATCAGGTTTAAGATCGGCTGCGAGACGAGATCGTCGTGCAGCACGACGCCGGCCTCGGCCAGCAGGCGCGCTGCTTTGAGGGTCAGCAAGTCCGGGTCGCCAGGGCCTGCGCCCACCAGGTAGACCTTGCCTGCTTCCGCGGCATTCATGGCCTGACCTCCTGGCGAGCTGCGACTGCCGCATAAACCCTGGCAGGGCAGGCCGGAGAACTGCACACTTCGCGATGAGCGAGTTCGTGCAATAGGGCCTTGCGTTCCTCACCGGGGGGCATTGCCTGAAGGACTTCTCGCCGCAAATGTCCCACCTCGGCGAGCCACGGGCCCAAGTCCGCAGGCAACTGCGCGTCGATCTCCCTGCGCAGCCTCTGTGCTACAGCAGGACTCTCTCCGGCAGTAGAAATAGCGATCTGCAGATCGCCTCTCTGCACGATGGAACCGAAGAAGAAGTCGCACAGGGGTGGATCATCTACCGTGTTGCAAAGGATCGAGCGTCGCGAGGCTTCCAGGAAGATAGCCTGATTTACCTCTCGGTCGTTGGTTGCGGCAATCACAAGATGACACCCCTCGGGATCCTCAGGGTGATAGTGGCGGGGCAGCCACTCAATGCTTCCGTGTGCATGAAGCTCCTGTACGCCGGCGACGGCATCCGGAGCAACCACGCGAACCGACGCTCCGCAGCGCAAGAGGCTTTCGATTTTCTCCAGGCCCACCAAGCCTGCGCCGACCACCAGGCATCGCTTCCCTTCCAGCTTCAAAAACAAGGGAAAAAGATTGGCGACTTTACTCAACGTGCCTGCCTCCGACCGGGGCCGGATCTCTGGGAATGGGCTCGAGGATTTCGCCGGCGAGCTGCTCACGCAATTGTTCATCGCTGGTGCGGCCAAAATAGGCGCGCAGATTCTCACCGGGCTTGCGAGCCTGCAAGTAACCACTCAGCAAGCGTTCCAGGGCCTCGGGTACCTCTGTCGCGAGGCAACGGTATCCAATGGGCCGGGCGAGCTGCTGGTGGAGACCCACGGATCCACCCACGCAGAAGTAGTAGGCGTCTTCCAGCTTGCCCTGGTGCTTGATTTTCTTGCCTTCCATGCCGATATCGGCAATCCAGTGCTGGCCGCAACTGTTAGGGCAGCCGGTGACGTGCAGCTTGAGCTGTTGGTCGAAGCCCGGGAGCCGGTCTTCCAGCTCATCGACGATCCAGCGAGTAAAGCCCTTGGTCTCGGTGATCGCCAGCTTGCAGAATTCAGTTCCGGTGCAGGCGATGGCGCCGCGCCAGAACGGTGTACCCTCGACGGGCAAGCCGATAGCTTCCAGTTCCCTGGCCAGTTCATTGGCTTTATTTGTGGGCACATTCACGACCACCAGGTTCTGCATGACGGTAGTGCGCAGTTGACCGTTGCCAAAACGCCTGGCAAGGCCAGCGACCGCGCTCAACTGGGTTGCGGTCATACGCCCGCGTAACACGGAGAGGCCTACGTAGCAAAGCCCATCCTGTTTCTGCCGGTGGATACCGACATGATCACGATAGACGTCATCGGGAATGGCCTCTTCCACGGCGGGATCGAGCTGGTAGCCAAGCCGGCGGTTGAGGTCAGCCAGGAAGGTCTCCGCGGTCCATCCTTCGCGGAGGAACAGATGTTTCAATCGCGCGCGGTCGCGGCTTTCGCGCAGGCCCTGCTGATCGCGAAACAGCTCCGTGATCTTGCGTACGACGTCGACCGCCTGGTGCTGTTGCACGAAAGCATTCAGCCGAACACCGAGGTGCGGGTCCGCAGAGAGTCCGCCGCCGACGCGCACAGAAAAGCCCACTTCACGTCCCCCGGCGCCGGTGCGCACGGCAGGAGTCAGGCCGATGTCATTGATCTCGGGGTAGGAACACCAAACGGAGCAACCGGTAATCGAGATTTTGAATTTTCGCGGCAGGTTGAAGAGTTCTGAATTACCCTTCAGATCGGCGGCCGCCGCCAGTGCGATGGGGGATGCATCGAGGAGCTCATCTGCGTCCAAACCTGCCAGGGGGCAGCCGGTGACATTACGTACGACGTCACCGCAGGCGCCCTTAGGCGAAAGGCCGACACTGCTGAGCCGTTCAATGATCTCGGGGATAGCTTCGATGGTGAGCCAGTGCAGCTGAATAGCCTGGCGTACGGTAATGTCAACGAGTCCGCGCCCGTGCCTGGCGGCGATGTCGGCAATCACATCGATCTGCTCCGAGGTGGCGATGCCGTTGGGAATGCCGATGCGCAACATGAAGAAGTCGCTTGCCTTGCCTTCGCCGCCCTTTCCACCCAGAGCCCCGACTCCATCTCCCTGGGTGTAGATGCCCCACCACTTGAAATATGCAGAAGCCCATTCCGGGAGCACCGACGCCCTGCCTGCGGCGGCAAAAGCGCGCACTTCGTCAAAAGCCTCCCAGGGATTCTTCTCCCGCTTGAGGCGCTCCATGCGCTGGGCTTTTGTTTCCTTAACCTCGGCCATTCAACTTTTCCCCTAAAAATGGAAAACCCGGGTGCGTGATTTGCCGACACCCGGGTTCCGAAGATGTGTATCGCTTGTTCTAAGGACTCACCCGTACGGCGTCATGGCGATCAAACAACAACCAGCGCTGCGACGACAGTACAGGGACATATATCAAAGCTAATCCGGTACGGGGTTCAAGTCAATAGACCCCCCGGTAATCGCGCCCAAGCGGAAGCCGGAATTAATCGACGGCGCTGGTTACCTGATGCCGGATGTCGGCGCCGCGAATCCAGAAGATAACGTCCCGGCAAATATTGGTGGCGTGGTCTGCTATGCGCTCCAAGGCCCGGGCAATGATCAGAGTATTGAGGGCCTGGAGGCTTATCCCGGGCTGCTCCTGCATCACCTTCATCAGGGCAGCGCGGGCATCACGGTTCATGCGATCGATTTCATCGTCCATGGCCACCACGGCTTCGGCAAACTGCGCATCGGCATCGAGCAGCGCCTGGATGGCAGAGCGGATCATGCTCGAGGCATGCTCACCCATGCACTCGATATCGACCGGCAATTCGACGGGGGGATGCTCCAGGAGTTCCTGGGTGCGGATGGCGATGCTCATCGACTGGTCGCCGACGCGCTCGAGATCGCCGTTGATTTTGATCACCGCCAGGATGAAACGGAGATCGATGGCCATGGGCTGCTCCTGGGCCAGGAGCTCATAGGCCATTTCGTCCACATCCCTCTGCGCTGCGTTGATCGCGGTTTCATTCTCCCGCACGTACTGGCACAGCCCAGCATCCCGCCGCAAATAGGCATCCACTGCGGAGCTGACCGCCTGCTGGGATAGGGCGGCCATGGCCAACAACTTGTCCTTGAGTGCAGCGAGCTGCTGCTGGAAATGAATACGCGGCACATCAGCCCTTTCGTACGAAAATTGTGCACCATCCTCCGTGACAGTTTGAAGAAAATCCCGGTTTTTCCGGGAGAGAAGGCTCTTACGAGGAGTGACAAAGGCGCTTCTCGGCTTCGCGCGTAGCCTCGTAGATCTGATCAAAAGAATCGACCGCGTACAGCACCGGCTGCATTTCCGAGGTGGAAAACTGCTGGTTCAAAACCAAATCCACGTCGAAGTCCCTGATTTCGGGACCGCCTTCGATGACATGGGTGGATTCACCCTGGGACGAGATCAAGCCGCTTCCGTAAAGACGAATGCGGCCGTTCTGGCGGATCACACCGAATTCCACCGTAAACCAGAACAAGCGGCCCATTTTCTCGAGTGCCTCCTTGTCCGTCAGGGCGGCGCATACGACCCCGTAATGCTGCAGAAAGTCGGCAAAGACGGGATGGGCATGCATGGGAACATGGCCAAAGACGTCATGGAAGATGTCCGGCTCCGGGATGTATTCCAGGGATTGGCGGCTCCGTAACCAGGTGGTGGTGGGGAACTGCCGGGCAGCCAGCATGGCGAAAAAAGCGTCCGGAGGAAGAAAGCCGCTCACCGGCGTGGCGCTCCAGCCCGTCCTGGGCTTAAGCCGTTGATTCACCTCGGCCAGGTTGGGGATGAGATCGGTTTTGAGGCCAATCTGGTGGAAACCCTGGCAATATTCCTCGCAGGCATGTGCCTCGATCTGAGGCATCCGGCGGCCTACCAGCTCTGCCCAGGTGGCGTGTTGCTCCGGCGTATACGCCTGCCAGTCCTGCTGAATCAGGAAACTCTCGGCTGCTCCCAGCGCTCCGGAACCGATGGCCATGGTCTTACCTCTCTTGTTCTTGGCTTACCTAATTAGACACGTTCAAAAGGATTTAATCTCGTGAGCACACCCGGGTGATTTTGGCATCCGAGAATAGGGGGTAACCCAAATTGGGCATCTACAGATACCCAAAAATCCTACCTTCTGGGGCCTACCCAAGCACCTCCTCGAAGGTATATCTTTCTTCCGGCCCTGAGGAGGTTTTGCGATGGCTATAAAGGCGTCGCGAAAACGTCCAAAAGAGGAGGGCGACCCAAGGAGTAACGCAAGAGTTATGACCACGCTAATGCAGCACGAGCAACAAACAACTGAACAACTGCTTCAGTTGAACGGGACCGATTACATCGAGTTTTATGTCGGCAACGCCCGCCAGGCCTCCTACTTTTACCGGATGGCCATGGGCTTCAGCCTGATCGCCTACGCGGGGCCGGAAACGGGACAACGTGACCGAGCCTCCTATGTTCTGCAACAGGGCAAGATCCGGTTCGTATTTACCACTCCTCTGCGGCCGGACAACGAAATGGCCGAACACATTCGCCTGCACGGCGACGGGGTGCGGGATATCGCGCTCTGGGTTGACGATGCCAAGCAGGCCTGGAGAGAGACCACGAGGCGCGGCGCCCGCAGCGTGCAGGAACCGCATGAGACCTCCGACCAGCACGGAAGTGTCAGAACGTCTTCTATCGCCGTCTATGGAGACACAATTCACACCTTCGTCGAGCGCAAGAAATACAACGGACCGTTCCTTCCCGGATTTGTTTCCAAAGGCGACGATCACCTCGCCCGTCCGACAGGTCTCTTGCATGTTGACCACGTCGTGGGCAATGTGGGCTGGAACGAGATGAATCGCTGGGTCGACTTCTACGCGAACGTAATGGGCTTCTCTCTCTATCAGCACTTTGATGATAAGGACATTTCCACCGAGTACTCGGCATTGATGTCGAAGGTGATGGCGAACGGCAACGGGCGAATCAAGTTCCCCTTAAATGAGCCGGCGGAGGGACGGAGGAAATCACAGATCGAGGAATACCTGGAATTCAACCACGGGCCGGGTGTGCAGCACATTGCTCTGGCGACGAACGATATTGTTTACACGGTGGGCCGGCTGAAGGCGCAGGGTATGGAGTTCCTGCGCGTGCCACACTCCTACTACACGGACTTGCTTGCCCGTATAGGGCGTATCGAAGAGCCCATGGAGGATCTGGAGAAGCTCGGCATCCTGGTGGACCGCGACGACGAGGGCTACATGCTGCAAATCTTCACTCGCCCGGTCGAGGACCGTCCGACTGTGTTTTTTGAAATCATCCAGCGCAAGGGAAGCCGTAGCTTCGGAAAGGGGAATTTCAAGGCTCTCTTCGAGGCCATCGAACGGGAGCAGGCAGAGCGCGGTAACCTCTGAGCATGCTGGCTTTCGATCCCGGAACTACGTCTACCGGCGACATTTACAAATTGATGGTGGGTTCGATCGTGCCTCGCCCGATTGCCCTGGTCTCATCCATAGACCAGGGCAACGTGAGGAACCTTGCACCCTTCAGCTACTTCACAGCCTGCAGTTCCAATCCGCCGGTTATCGTGTTTTGCCCCATCCTTCGACCCACGCCACCGATGGCCAAAGATACGCTGCGCAACATCCTCGAGACGCGCGAATTTGTGGTCAACATTGTTTCCGAAGACTTTGTCGAGCGAATGAACGCAACCGCAGCCCAGGTAGGGCCGGAGGTAGATGAGTTTGAGCTCTCCGGGCTCACACCGCTAGCCAGTGACCTGGTTAAGCCGGCGAGAGTGGCGGAGAGCCAAATACATCTGGAATGCCGCTTGCAGCAGGTAGTCCAGGTAAGCGATCGGCCGGGAGGTGGAAGCCTGGTGCTGGGTGAAGTGCTCCGCTTTCATGTGCGCGAGGGGCTCATAGAGAATTTCCGCATCGATCCGGACAAGCTGCGCGCCGTAGGCCGAATGGCCGGGTCAACTTACGTGCGTACTGCCGACCGATTCGACCTCGAACGACCTTGACGACAGAAATGTACTAGGATCGGAGGTTGAGGATTCCTATGCGAACTCTGCCTGCGGCCGGACTTTGCTTTCTGCTGTTACCGTCAGGCGCCGGCGCGAAGCAAGCCAACAAGCCTGACGTCAAGTTGATTGCTTCCCTCGACATGGCCGCACCGGAGCAGCAACCGATCCTAGTAATCCATATCGTGAACCAATCGGGCCATGTGTTGCGGATCCCGGAGCCGCCCTTGCTGTGCAAAGGGGCGCCTGGGGCTCTTTCCCTGGAAGTGAGGTTTACTCCGGAGAACTCCAACCAAGCACAGGCCGGCAGCGAATGCGGTCTGGAGGTAGACGGCAGTGGATTGCCTGACATCCGCGAGCGGGCCAAGAAATGGCTGACGCTCAAGCCGGGCCAGAATTATGAGGCCAGAAGGCCGCTGGCCATGGGGGTCGACACCAATGCCCATGGGACTTATGAATTTCGCGTGGTCTATGACGGCCCCAGCGCAAGCCCTGAAGATGACGAAAAGCTTAAGGAAGCCGGCATTGCTGTACCGGAAGGTAAGTTCGAATCCGACAAGCTGACATATAAGATCAACGCACCTAAGCCGTAGAGGTTGTTGCCCGCATGGGCAGTTGCTCCGGGTGAACAAAGTGGTTTGGCCGGGACGGAAGGCCATCAGCCGGGGAAGAAACTGCAGATCCATCGGCTTCGTCGGGATGACAAAGGAAGGAGTCGCGGCTTGCATCGGAAGTAGCTGCCGAACAGTCGAGACTATCCCACGGTGTTGATCAGGGTGCCGATGCCGGTGATGGTGATGCGAATTTCGTCCTGCTGCTGCAGTGTGAACTCATCGGGAGGAACAATTCCAGTTCCCGTCAGCAGGAAACAGCCGGTGGGAAAGCTGTTGTCCCGGTATAAGTATTCGAGAAGCGTGGTGAATGTGCGCTTCAACTCGGTGAGCGCGGTTGAGCCGGAAAAGACCTTCTTGCCGGCGCGCAGTATCTCCATTTGAATTTCTGTGGAAGGCGGGAGGGTCTCGCTGCTGACGAGGATTCCCGGTCCCAGAGCGCATGCCCGGTCATAGACTTTGGCCTGCGGCAGGTACAGAGGGTTCTCACCTTCAATATCTCGCGAACTCATATCGTTCCCGATGGTATAGCCCACGATTTTTCCCCCAGGATTCGCGACCAGCGTAAGCTCCGGCTCCGGCACGGACCAGTGGGCATCTTTGCGTATAGCAACTTTGCCACGGTGGCCGACTACCCGATTGGGCGTGGCTTTCATAAAGAGCTCAGGGCGCTCCGCGTGATATACGCGGTCGTAGAAGTCTCCGCCGCCCGCGGTCTTTGCCTCTTCCATGCGCGCATTGCGACTGCGATAGTAAGTAACGCCGGAGGCCCAGACTTCCTGGGTGCCGATGGGCGCCACCAACAACGTCTCGATGTCTGCGAAGGAACTGGCACTGATCGGTTTCTGCTGTTCGACCACTTTTGCCAATTGGGCGTGCAGATCCTGATGAACAATCAATTCATCCCAGGAGGGGTTCTCGGCTACATAGAATCGATCGTGACGTTCGACGATAAAGCCGCTGGCGGTGCGATAAAGTTTCATCCGTCGTGTGCCTTCCTGCTCTGGAGTCTATCGTGGCGATTTGTTTGCGGCCAATTCTTCGCAACAGGAACGTACGGCGGCAAAGTTTATGGGAATGGGTTGTGAGCACGGAGCTCGGCTACGATTTCTGCCGCGGCGGCACGGGCGCGGTCGCCCTGATCGGGAGGAAAAGAAATCGCGCCCACGCGAGCGTGGCCTCCGCCCCCGTAACGTTCACAGATCTGCGCCAGATTAACCATCTGCTCCGGGCGCGCCTTGGTCCATGGATTGGAACCGACCGCCACCTTGGTGCGAAAGCTGGATTTGCTGAGGCCCACGCTGTAAGTCGCCTCGGGATGGAGAAAGTACGGAACAAACTTGTTGTAGCCCTCAAAGGGCTGATCGGTGATGTCAAAGTAAAGTGTGCCGTCCATCGACTCGGTGCGCTCGCCGATAATCGCCAAGGACTTCTGGTGGCGCTCGAGCAGCGGAGGAAGAAGACTGGCCACAAACGGCTGCTGCAATACTTCGCCCAGACTCATTTCCGTGAGCAGAGGAATGAGCTTCGGAATGAATTCCGGATCCTGGCTGGATTCAATGACCAGTGTCAGCTTCATTGCAGGTTCAGCCATTTCGACCGCAGCTTTCGGTGTGTCGTAAAGGGCGCCATCCACGATGTCTGCCCAGTGAACCAGTTCGGCGACGGGCGCGGCATTAAAGCCAAAGTGAGTTTGCGCAATGTGCGCAATGAAGCTGGTACACGAGGTGTAATTCGGATCGTAGAAATGGCGGTTTCGCGCGCTGCCGTCCTGCTGACCCCGGAGAAAGTGCTGCTGATCGGCCGGCGTTAGAAAGGCGCTGAGATGATGATCGAACCACCAGGTGATGCGGGGCGAGGGGCTGTACTTGAAGTCGACAATCGCGTTCTCGTCACCGATAAACTCGGATTCATCAAACAGGGCTCCCGCCCGGTGCACCAGTCCATGAAAGCCGTACTGCGCATCCGGATGAATGCATTCGCGATGGAAACGCATGAAGAGCGAAGCGGAGCACGCACCATCAAAACACCGGTCGTGATAGAAGACGCAGACCTTCAAACAGTTATGTTCCTCTCCATGGGCGAATGACTAGGATTGCCGGGAGGCGCTCACGTGTCAAGCTGCTGCTCCAGAAAACAGCACAGCGATGAGACAATGAGCCCTGGAAAACGAGAAGGACCGATGGCGAGGACCGAAGTGGGAGCCGCTCGGCGGCGAAGATTCTCCTTGTTCGCGCGGATTGCTGGCGGTGTGGTAATCGCCCTGTTAATCGCAGCGACAATAGGCGTTGCGGCCGGTGTGGCGTGGCTGAAGGGCGCAATGCAGAAGCAAATGCCGGTGCTCGACGGCGCCTTACGGGTGCCCGGCCTTTCCGCGCCTGTGGTCGTGCGCCGTGACGGCCACGGAGTTCCCCACATCCAGGCTGCGAATATGGAGGATTTGCTCGAGGCCCAGGGCTATGTGGTGGCCCAGGATCGTTTATGGCAGATGGACATGGCACGGCGTTTTGCCAGCGGCGAACTGGCGGAGCTGCTGGGCCCGAGCGTGGTAGAGCACGATAAGCTGCAGCGGATACTGCAGATTCGTCCGGCCGCGGAGCACCTTACAGCAACCATGCCCGAAGACCAGAAGAGGCTGTTTGAAGCCTTTGCCCGGGGCGTGAATGCATTCATCAACAGTCATCAGGACAACCTCCCGGCAGAGTTCCGGCTGCTCGATTACAAGCCGCGGCCCTGGCAGCCGGTGGATTCATGGCTGGTGGCGCTCAACATGGTGGCTCGCCTGGACACGCTCTACCCATGGAAACTGGAGCGGGAGAAGGTCGAGGCGAAGTTGCCACCCAACCTGATCGCAGAGCTCTATCCGACGAGTACTTTTCGCGACCATCCGCCGACTCAGTCCGCGCCTGACCTCACTGCACCCCAGGGGAACATTCCCGATGCCGGGCAGGACGAACCG
Organism: Acidobacteriaceae bacterium; assembly: GCA_035507705.1. GTDB lineage: Bacteria > Acidobacteriota > Terriglobia > Terriglobales > Acidobacteriaceae > PALSA-350. The sequence goes on along the minus strand of DATJNV010000051.1, from coordinate 84,435 downwards.
CAAAGCAGCCTCGAAGACCTGCTGCATCTGCGGGCCATTCTCAACCTGGCCTCGGACAATTGCGAGAACTGCAAGCCGGGCTCCAACGAATGGGCTGTAAGCGGAACCCGGACCGCCAGCGGGAAACCGATGCTTTCGAACGACATGCACCTGGAACATTCCATCCCCGACATCTGGCATGAAGAAGACTTGCAGGCGGGAAGCTTCCACGTTGCCGGAGTCACGACACCCGGAATTCCGCTCATCATCGAAGGTCACAACCAACACGTTGCATGGGGTTTCACCACACTGAACGGCGATGTTCAGGACGTGTACGTGGAAAAAACCAATGGCCAGGGCGAATATTGGACGGCAAACGGTTGGCGGCAGCCGGAGCACGACCAGGAGCACATCCACGTCCGGTTTGGGCAAGATGTGCTGCTCGATGTGGAGATCACTGATCATGGCCCGGTGATTACACCATTGCTGCCTCATGAGACGCGCATGCTTTCGCTCAAGTGGACGTTATACGCGAGCGATCTGCACGGATTACCGTTGCTGGGTATGGACTCCGCCAGCAACTGGACGGAATTCCGCCAGGCGACAAGCGAATGGTGGGGCCCTACACAAAATGTGGCTTACGCAGATGACCAGGGACACATCGGCTACCAGGCGGTAGGGCTATTTCCGATTCGCCCGGCAGGCCTGAGCGGCGTTCCGATCGTGGAGACGGGAACCGCCAGTGACAAGGAACATGAGTGGCAAGGATGGATACCATTCGAACAGCTGCCAACCGTGTTCGACCCGGATAGCGGGATTGTCGCTACCGCGAATGCGCGTATCACTCCCGACGGTTACCCGTATCCTTTAGCGCTCAATTGGGACGCACCTTATCGGAATGAGCGGATATGGAAATGGCTTTCCGCGCGAACCAAACTCACACCGGCGGACATGCTCAAATTGCAGACGGACACCTATTCCGAAGTGGACCGGGAATTGGCGCAGCGCTTTGCTTACGCAATCGATCGATCGACGGCACCGGATGCGACATTACACCAGGCGGCCGACATTTTGCGCATCTGGGATGGGGTCATCACCAAGGATTCAGTGGCTGCAGAGATCGTGGATGCTACCAGACAGGCGTTGTGGCCGCTGGTGCTGGAGCCAAAACTGGGCGCCGATTGGCGACTCTACAGTTGGCAAAGCAAAAACTTCGTGCAGGAAGAAATGGTGGAGAAGGCCGCACCGGAGTGGCTGCCTGCGAAGTACAAGAGCTGGGATGATCTGATTGCTGCCGCGATTCGCAAGGGCATGGCAGATAAACATGCGCCCTCGTCGCTGCGGGACTGGACATTCGGCAGCCAGCACATCCTTAATGTGAAACATCCGCTGTACGGGATGCTGCCGTTTTTCGGCTGGACGAGTACCGGGCCTCATGAGCTGGCGGGTGATGAGACCACCGTGGACCATGTACGCGGGATACTTGGTGCGAGCCAACGGCTTACCGTCGACTGGAGCAACGTGGATGGATCGACAGAAAACATCGTAATGGGTGAGTCCGGGGATCCAGTGAGCCCCTACTACCTGGACCAATTTCCCTACTGGTATGCCGGCAAGACCTTCCCCATGCCGTTCACGGAAGCGGCGGTGAGCGCCTCGACGCAAAACACTCTGCGCCTGTTACCGTGATCGAGCGAACCGAATTGAAAGCAGTTGGATCCCGGCGCTCGCAGATCTCCAGCTGCCTGGCGGATAGGGAATGACTGAACTTTCTCGGGGCCGGGCATGGCTGCATAGCCTGCTGATCGTGGGCACTGCTTTCCTCGCGGCCGCCACCCTAATAGTCCGAGGGAATTCGTGCGGCCACGATTTCGACTTCCACTTACTTTCGTGGATGGAAGTTGCCCGAGCGTGGCACTCCGGTCTTCTGTATCCACAATGGGTGCAGGATGCGAATTACGGAGCGGGTGAGCCGAGGCTGATTTTTTACCCACCTGCTTCCTGGCTTCTGGGAGCCTTGTTGGGGAGCATCAGCGGTTGGCATGCTGCGCCAGTGCTTTTCGTGCTGCTGGCGCTGCTCGGCGCCGGCGCCAGTATGTACCGGTTGGCGCGGGAGTGGGCGAGCCCCGGAGCCGCGACCCTGGCCGCGTGCCTCTACATCGCGAACCCCTACGCCATGTTCGTCATGTACGAGCGTTCGGCCTTGAGCGAGTTGCTGGCCGGGGCATGGTTGCCGTGGATGGTGTGGTTCGCGCTCCGAACCCGTCCCGCAATGGTTCCGTTGGCATTGTCCGTAGCCGCTCTGTGGCTCACGAATTCGCCGGCGGCGGTGGTCGGCAGCTACCTGCTCGCGTTTCTGGCGCTTGGGATGTGGATCCTGGAAGGCAGGCCGTGGCCTGCTCTACGCGCGGCAGGCGGAATGGCTCTCGGGCTGGGCCTGGCAGCGTTCTACATCGTTCCCGCGGTAGTGCAACAGCGATGGGTGCAAATTCAACGGGCAATCAATCCCGGGATGCGCGTTGAAGACAGCTTCCTCTTTGGACACACTGCGGATGCGTTTCATGACCATGTATTGCACACGGCATCCTGGATTTTCTTAGGTGAAATCGGCGTCGCTTCGTTCGCGGCGTGGCTGGCATGGAAAAGGCAGGCGGACGGTAAGGCAAGGATCGTGCTCACGGCCCTGCTCCCGGTGATTCTGTTCCTGCAATTGCCAGTCAGTGACGTGCTCTGGAAATACGCGCCGCACATGAAATTCCTCCAGTTCCCATGGCGTTGGCTGTTGGCATTGGGCGTGGCTGGATCCGTGCTCGCAGCCATGGCTCTTGCGAAGCCGGGTCGATGGCTGGCGCTCACCACTGCCACAGTGGTCGTTGCTTTAGCCATCGGCGGCAGCGTGTTGTTTTTTCAGCCCTGCGATGACGAAGACGCGGTCGTGGCACAGGTGGCTAACTTCCGGTCAGGACAGGGTGTGGAGGGGACGGATGAGTACACGCCCATGGGTGCAGATAGTTCCCTGGTGCAACAGCATCTACCCCTGGTACGCATGCTGCACGAAGCCGGGGCTGACCAAGCCACCTCTTCCCAGGGTGAAAATCCAGAATGGCAAGCCGGAAACACTGCCGCTATTGCTGCCAAGACTGACGCCAAACGGTGGAATGCGGAGCACTGGATAGTAAGCGTGTCGAGCCCGGAAGCAGGGTACGCTGTCTTACGTTTGATGGATTATCCCTCGTGGCTTGTGACCGTCGACGGCAAGCCGATATTCCCGCGCCCGGTTCGGGATGATGGCCTCATGGCCATTCCAGTTGGCGCCGGGAATCACGAGATTGAAGTTCAGTGGACAACAACGCGGGATATCGTGGCGGGGCGTGCCATCTCCGTCCTGGCGCTTGTGGCGCTGGCCGGAGCCACCCTGTGGGAACGCCGCTACCGTCGCGTATGATTACCAAAATGCAGGAAAGCGTTCGCGAAATTCTAAGCAGAGGGGCGGAGCTTATCGATCAGGCTCTGGATCGTCTGTTGCCCGGTGCGGATCAGGCTCCGATCTCCATCCATCGCGCGATGCGGCACAGCGTATTTGCCGGAGGCAAACGCCTGCGCCCGGTGTTGTGCATGGAGGCGGCAAGAATGATCGCGGAGTCCGGCCAGGCTCCGCCGGGTGTGGAGGATTTGGGCGCGGCGATCGAGATGTTGCACACTTATTCGCTCATTCATGACGATTTGCCCGCGCTGGACGACGATGATTTGCGCCGCGGGAAGCCGACCTGCCACGTTGCCTTTGGCGAAGCGATCGCTATCCTCGCCGGAGATGCCCTTCAGACGCAGGCGTACGAAGTTCTTTCCGGGCTGAACTGCCCTCCCGCGCAGGCGGTAAAGATCGTGCGCTCCATCGCGGAGGCAACGGGGACCGTCGATGGCATGATTGGTGGCCAAGTCATGGATCTGGAGGCCGAGGAGCACAAACCGACAGCAGAACTGGTAGAAGCGATTCATCGCGCCAAGACGGGGGCGTTGATTCGGGTCAGCCTGGTAACCGGCGGGATTTTTGCATGCGGCACGTCCGATGACATCGGTCGATTGCAAATGTTTGGACGCAAAGCTGGACTGGCATTCCAGATTACCGACGATGTGCTGGATATGACACAGGACTCCTCCCAGTTGGGGAAGACGGCTGGCAAAGACGTGGCGAGCGAAAAGGCAACATGGCCCGCAGTGTTTGGAGTAGAGCAGAGTATGAAGGACGCGAAGCGATTCATCGACGAGGCGTTCGCCCAACTGGAACACTACGGGAAGCGCGCGGATCGATTGAAGGCGGTGGCACTTTATCTGGTGGAGCGGCAAAACTGATGGCGATCACAGAGGAAGACGTATTGAACGCACTCAGAGACTGCTACGATCCGGAGGTGCCCGTTAACATCGTCGACCTGGGGTTGATTTATGGTGTGAAGGTGACCCCAGACCCAAACTCCAAACCCGCCTTTCCCAGGCAGCGAGTCGAAGTCGAAATGACGATGACATCGCGGGGCTGCCCATCTCACGTGCAGATCACGGAACAGGTACGGAATCGCCTGGCGGGCATTCCGGAAGTCAGCGGGGCTGCCGTGACCGTGGTATGGGAACCTGCCTGGACCCCTGAACGCATCAGCCAGAAAGCACGGGAACAGCTGGGTATCGGTTGATCGTCAGGGCCGCACGACCTTTTCGACTACCGTCCGCAGCTTGTCGCCCTGGACTGTCAGTTCGCCGACAAACTTCTCAAAGCGGGTCAGCATGTTGTGGCCGTTATCAAGATAGTTGGGGATGTCGTTCCAGACCTTCTTGACGCCTTCAGGGTCTTCGATCAGGGCGAAGAGCGTTCCGGCCGCAGCTACAACTAAGCCAGCCTTGCGCCGGCCGGAAGCCAGCAAAACAGCTCCGGTCACCAACGACCCTGCAGCCACAGTGCGTACCCAGTTCTTATCCCATCCCTGGCCTACTAAGCGGCTTCCCTGGCGTTTCAGGCGGTCCGTTGTGTCCTCTACGGTCGATGCCACCTGCTGCGGAATGTGTGTGATTCCCATCTTTATCTCTCTTTCGCGATGCACTGTTCGTTATAGATGCGCGGAATGGCTCAATCAAGATCGAAATCGCGCAACGGGCGCTCGTCGCTGGGCGTCTCCCTGGCTTTGCGCAACGCTTCCTCGAAGCGCTTGTCGAACAGTTGTTGTTTGTTTTTTTCAGCCTCTACCGATTGCCGGAAAATGTCTTCTTTGCGGACATCCTGCTCCCGCATGGCCTTGGCGGCGGACTCAAAGTCCTCAAACATACGTTTACGGGGCGCCGGGGTGTGGGAGAGAATCGCTTTTGTCTCAGGGTCGACCTTGAGGATCGCCCCACAATCGGGACAGATAACATCAAATGGCTGAACCGGCTTGGACTTCATAACTGCAAACATTCTAAAACATTTAGCAATGACCTGCCGGGGCTACAGCAGGCGCCTCTTTGCGCCGCGGGCGGGTAATTTTTAGGAGGGAAGAGAGCTGGGTTCAGGGGGCTTGGCGGCCGGGGATTGGGGAAAATTGAAACTTACAACCAGAGGGCTTTGTGGCCAGGACACTGCTGTCCCGCCTGCTCGACCAGCAAATGAGAAAGATCGTCGTAGCGAGACAGAAACCAGGCTGCGCCCAGTATGCGCTCTTGCGGATGGCGGTCCGGAAACAAATTGAGCGCAATCAAGCCGGCATCCCGGCTCAGGGACTGGTTCTGGCGGAGTTCATAATTGGCTGCCAGCCGGCGCATCCGGTTCATCTGATAGCGCATTTTGGAGCTGCTCACGTCCGCCGCCCGTCCCAAGCCGGGGTCGAGCGAATGCATATACGTGGCCAGCGCCGAGAGCTCGGTGTCAAGCGCATTGCCGGCGGCCGCGAGCTTGCGCTTGCCGACAACAGAAATAGAGCGCGCGCCCAAGCGTTGGGACAACTCCAGGGGATCCTTCAGGGCGCTCTGGATTACATCGGGCAACGAAACTTCATGCCTGGCAAGCAGAGCTGCGATGGCTGGCTCGATAAGTGTAGCCGACAAGCGGGGAAGCACCGGTGTGGTGCGGCCGAGGATCCGGTCGTAAAGTACCTGCGACTGAGCGAAATAGGCCACTTCGGCTGGCCCGCCAATGTATGCGGCTGTGGGTAGGATTGAGTCCTGAAAGATAGGACGGAGCAGGGCGTTAGGACTGAGCCGCTCGGGTGTTTCATCGAGTACGGCGAGCAGTTCCTGCGTGGAGTAGTGCTGGCGAGCAGCCTGCCATGAACCGTCAGTCGCCCGACGCAGCGGAACCCGAGCTCCGGACTCATTATCAAAGAGAAAAAGCAGGCTCGATGACGGCGACACCAACACCTGTGAGTGATAACCTGCCGCAGCCAGCTGCTGGTCGCGATCGGTGAGCGCGACGCGCAATTCATCCGCGCGGACGACCGCCTGGCGCAGAACGTCTCTTCCCAGAGTATGGAATCCGCGGGCAGCGGCATCTACAACGATCAAACCGTGGGCAGCAAAGACACTGGAAATAAGCCGTCCGAAAGCCTGCCCCAAAGTCTGGCCCGGGCGATAGCAGGCCACAAGCTGATCGAGGAAAGGGCCCGGACCGAGAATCTCCGCCGCCTGTTCCAACAGGCCTTCGATACTGTTTCCCAAAGTCAGAGAACCGACGGCCGCGGTATTAACACTCGTGGAACCCAGACTGAGTTTGCTCAATTCGTGCCGGTTGGGAAAGGTGACGTGATCTGCTTCGGCCAGGTCATGGTCTTCCGTCGCCAGCCAGAAAATCGGAACATGCGGTGTGCCGGCAACGGAAGCATCCTTGGCTTTCCGAATTGCCGTTGCTGCTTTGAGTATGGTGAAGAGCGGACCACCAAACAAGGTCACTTGCTGACCTGTAACCACCGCGCCTGCGCCGCCGCGAAGCCGGGCGATGTTTTCGAAAACCGCATCCGAAGCGGCCAAAGACCGGTTCTGCTGCTCCAGCAGGTCGCACAGCGTCTCTCGCTGCGCAGGCGCGAGCACCGGCTGCGGGGCCATCCAATCGGTGGAGTAGGCGCTGGCGGCATAAAACGGCGCAAGCGCTTCGCGCCTATCCGCAAAATCCAGAAACAGCTTGCTCAGCCCGGGCAGAATCGCTATGGGGTAGCACTCGGTTTTTCCTTGCTCTACCGCCATGCGCATCCCCCTCGCCTGTTGTAGTTTCTCATCATTTCCGCTTAAGCGACGCACGGAGCGCTTTCCTGCGGGGCGCCGGAAACGCCTCGAGCGCATACCGCGCCAATGACCGATACACGTCCGCCAAGATAGGATGGGGCTCGAGGGCCTGAAGATGCAGGCGAATTGTCTGCACATCTCCGCGAGCGATGGGCCCGCTGAAGCTCCGCCGGTCCCCCTTGAGGAAAAAGTTGTCCAATGTGGCCCGGGCAATGGGCTCAATGACTTGCTGCGCCTGCCTGAGATTCAAACCGGCTCGGGCAGCCAGCTCTTTCGCCGCTGCCAGGTGAGCGACCAGCAATGGAGAAGACATCGTTCCCGCGAGATGGTAGAGCGTTTTGCTCCCTGCCTGAATGTCAAAAGGGCGGCCACCTATGCAGCGGACTATTGCGTGTAGCGCACGGCGGTTTGCAGCCTCTGCCTCCACGCCAAACGGCACATCTTGCAACGAGACCGGTGTGCGGCTGGGAAAGCTCATCATCGGATGAATGCCGGCCACCAGGGCGCCTGCGCGCGCAGCCACGCGAAGAGCTTCTACGTTTAGCGCACCACTCGAGTGGACGACAATTTTTCCTTGAAGACCACGCGGACGAGCCCGCTTCACCAGGCGGTCAGCCATTGGAGTAATCGCCGAGTCCGGCACGCAGAGCCAAAGGACATCGGCTTCCAGCCGGGCACGATCAAGAGTGACAAGCGGTAAATCGCGAGCCCACTCTCTTCGGTTCGCAGAAGAGCGCAGGCGGGGGACGATGATTTCGTCGAGCTGCATTCCGGCTTGAATGACTGCGTACGCCAGCGAACTACCCCAATTACCCAGTCCAATGATGCAAAGCTTCCGCTGCATCCCCGGATGGTACTTTAAAACTGTCCAAGTAACCTAAAGGAGTGGCATGGCGAAAAAGGCATCGGTCAAGCGCGATGTGAAAGTGATCTCCTCGAAAAAGAGCTATGAAGGCCCTCTTTTCAGCGTATATACCGATCGGGTTTTAGAAAATGGCCGAAAGATAACTCGCGACGTCATTCGGCACAACGGTTCCGTCGTCATAGTGGCGATCGACGATTCGAAGAGCTCACGAGACCCAATGATCGTGATGGAACGGCAGTACCGGCACGCGGCACGAGAATTTCTCCTGGAGGTTCCCGCCGGAAAACTGGAGGCGGGAGAGAGCGCTATCGCAGGCGCGAAGCGCGAGTTGCTGGAAGAGACCGGCTTCAAGGCGAAGCGCTGGCGAAAAATGGTCCGCTATTTTGCCAGCCCGGGCTTTCTCGGCGAATGGATGCAAGTGTTTGTCGCGGAAGGCCTGACACGCGGCGACGCTCAGCCAGAGTACGATGAACAACTCGAAATCGAGATGGTTTCGCTTTCGACTCTGCTCGGCATGATCGAGGCGGGCAAGATCTATGACGGTAAGACACTGATTTCAGTCATGCTTTTTGACCGACTTCATCGGGCGGCGAAGAAAACGCGCAGAAAATAGAACCGGCCCTGTCACTGCCCGGCAAGCCGCCCAGAATTCGCGAGACTTTTGAGGAAAACCAAACGTCACTCTGATGCGTCTGTAAAAAAGAGCAGTTGTTCTCTCACGCTCGATCCGCATCAAGGAAGGTCGACAGGCTAGTGGCTCAATATAAAGGCAAAGTCAAGTGGTTCAACAACGCGAAGGGTTACGGCTTTATCGGCCGGGACGACGGACCCGACGTGTTTGTGCACTACAGCGCGATTCAACTCGATGGATACAAGAGCTTAAAAGAAGGCGACGAAGTGGAGTTCGATATCGTTCAGGGGCAAAAAGGACCTCAAGCCGATTCCGTAACTCGCGTTCGTGAGGTAGCCTGAGCCAAACAGAATAAACAGTGCTGGGCTTTGAGCCGAGCGGGTTTCTCGGAAGCGATCGTCTTGGTCCCCGAGTTGCCCCTCGGCATCTGTCCGTCAAATGATTTAATGTGCCTTGGATGGATAACAAATCCATTGCACAACTATTGGGAGAAACCGCCGATCTGCTGGAGATCGCGGCGGGGGATCCGTTTCGTATTCGCTCTTACCGCCGCGCAGCTGAGGCGGTAGAGAACAGCACCGAACAACTCAGTTCCCTCATCAGTGAGCCTGCCAGGCTTCTCGCCATCCCGGGAATCGGCAAGGGCATGGCGACGAATATCCAGGAAATTGAAACCCGCGGCAGCCTCAAGCTGCGCGATGAGCTTCTGACCAAATACCGGCCATCCATGCTGGAATTGCTCAAGCTTCCCGGCATGGGTCCCAAAACCGTTGCCTTGCTGTGGGAAGCGCTGCAGGTCGGCGATATAGAACAGTTACAGGCTGCAATCGAAGCGGGCAAGTTGGCGGAGTTGCCCCGCTTCGGACAGAAGTTGATCGAAAAGCTGTCCCGCGGTATCACTGAATACCGTAAGAACAGCGGCCGGTTCCTGCTCGACGATGCCCAGGCGGCGGCCGAACGAGTCACGCTCTACCTGCAACAATTCCCGGGCGTTACACAGGTCATGCCCGCCGGCTCCCTGCGTCGTGGCCGGGAAACGGTCGGCGACCTGGACCTTCTAGTGACGGGCCCCGCGTGCGCGGAAGGATCAGTTGCCGCGGCCGTTGAGTACACGGCAGCCTATCCACCCATCGTCGAGCTGCTAGCCAAGGGTCAGAACAAAGTCAGCTTTCGTTTACGCGGCGGCTTACAGGTGGACGTTCGCTTGCTACCGGAGGCTTGCTACGGCGCAGCCCTGCAGTACTTTACGGGCTCGAAAATGCATAACGTTTCGCTCCGCCAGCGCGCCCTGAAGCGCGGCTACACTTTGAGCGAGTACGCGTTGGCGCGCCTGGACAACGGCGCCGTGGTTGCAGCGGCTTCGGAAGAGCAAATATACGGCGCTCTCGATCTGGATTGGATTCCTCCCGAGCTGCGCGAGAACCAGGGCGAGTTGGAAGCTGCCGCGGAACATCGGCTGCCACGGCTTATCGAAACAGCAGATGTGCGCGGCGATACACACATGCACACCGTGGCGACGGATGGCCGAAACACCATAGAGGAAATGGCGGAAGCGGCGATCTCGCGCGGTTACGAATACATTGCCATTACCGATCATTCCAAGAATCTGGCTATGGTCAACGGCCTCGACGATCAACGGGCACTCGAGCACATCGCCCGGATACGCGACGCCGACAATCGCATGCAGGGCCGCATCCGTGTGCTGGCCGGCATCGAGGTAGACATCCTCGGCGATGGAGAGATCGATCTTTCAAACGAAGTGCTAGCCCAGATGGACGTGGTGATTGCCAGCGTTCACTCTCTTTTCCAGCAGCCCAAGGAACAAATGACGGAGCGCCTGCTCAGGGCTTTGGAGAATCCTCACATCAAGATTCTGGGTCATCCGACCGGGCGTCTCTTGCTGCGCAGAGACGGCTACGAAATGGATTTGACCACGGTGCTGAAGGAGGCGGCAAAACTCGGGGTCGCGGTCGAACATAATGCGTATCCGGACCGGCTCGACTTGTGCGATATCGATTTACGAAGAGCCCGGGAACTGGGTTGCAAAATCGTAATCAATACTGATTCGCATCACACCAGCCACCTGGACGCGATGCAATATGGAGTTCGGCAACTACGGCGCGCGTGGCTCACGAAAGACGATGTACTGAATACAAAGCCGCTGGATGCATTCCTGGCTGGATTGCGTCCAGGGTGACTTTTGTGAGGCGCTGCCACGGCACGCCGGGGCAGGCAGGTTGACGACGCTGTGGAGGGGTTTAACGACATCCAGCTGAGTCAGCAAAACACCAAAGGTTAGAAGTCTTGGGCTGTCGCACCGCCGGTTGATTAAAATACGTGCTCGTCCAGAACGGAACGAAGGTACCGGCCATATCCGCTCTTTGCGACCCTGGCAATGAGCTTCTCCAGACGAGCGGCATCGATCCACCCCAGGCGGTAGGCGATTTCTTCGGGGCAAGCGACTTTCAGGCCTTGCCGCTTCTCGATGGTCTCAATGAAGATGGCGGCTTCGATAAGGGAGTCGTGCGTACCTGTATCGAGCCAAGCGAACCCGCGGCCCAGGACCTGGGTGTGCAGTTTGCCCATCTGCAGATACCATCGATTGACGTCGGTGATCTCCAACTCCCCGCGTGCTGAAGGGACGATCTGCTTGGCGATGCGAGACGCTTCATGATCGAAGAAGTATAGGCCGGTGACGGCGTAACGTGACTTCGGCCTTTCCGGCTTTTCCTCAATCGATAGCGCGCGTCCCGAAGCGTCGAACTCTACCACCCCATACCGTTCGGGATCTGAAACCGGATAAGCGAAGACAATGGCGCCATCTTGAATTTGCGCCGCAGCCTGCAGATTGTGCGCGAAATCATGGCCATAGAAAATATTGTCGCCAAGAATGAGCGCGCATGGGGCCCCGCCGATGAACTGTTCGCCAATAATCAGCGCTTGCGCAAGGCCATCGGGAGAAGGCTGGACAGCGTATTGGAAACACATTCCCCACTGATCACCCGAGCCGAGCAGACGCTCGAACAGTGCGGTATCCGCGGGGGTGGAGATGATGAGCACATCCCGTATGCCGGCGAGCATGAGTGCCGAGAGCGGATAGTAGATCATCGGCTTGTCGTAAACGGGAAGGAGTTGCTTGGAGACGACGTGGGTGACTGGATAGAGGCGGGTTCCGGAACCGCCAGCAAGGATGATGCCCTTCATCGCACGGCGCTCCCGCGGTGGGCATAGTTGAGATCGATCCACTGGCGATATGCGCCACTAGTCACTTGCTGCACCCAATCCTGATGCGCGAGATACCACTGGACGGTGCGGCGCAAACCGGTCGCGAAAGTCTCCGCTGGACGCCAACCCAGCTTCTGCTCGATTTTGGTGGCGTTGATCGCATACCGGCGATCATGGCCTGGCCTGTCCGTGACAAAAGTGATCAATTTCCTATGAGGCACATAGGCAGAGTTCGGGAGCATCTCGTCCAGCAGGCTACACAAGAGCTCGACGGTGTCCAGGTTGGCCTGCTCGTTGCGGCCGCCGATGTTGTAGGTTTCCCCGATCTCTCCCCGCTCCAGGACAGCACGTAAAGCGGAACAGTGATCGCCCACATACAGCCAATCGCGCACTTGCTTTCCATCGCCGTACACGGGCAGTGCTTTTCCCGCGACGGCGTTGGTGATCATCAACGGCAAAAGTTTTTCCGGAAACTGAAAGGGGCCGTAGTTGTTGGAGCAGTTGGTGGTGAGGGCAGGAAAGCCGTAGCTATGCACCCAGGCGCGAACCAGGTGGTCAGAGGCCGCCTTGGAAGCCGCGTAGGGGCTATTGGGCGCGTAGGCAGTGGCTTCGTCGAAGGCCGGATCTTGAGCACGCAGGGTGCCGTATACCTCGTCTGTGGAGACATGCAGAAAACGAAAACGCCTGCGATCCTCGCCAGAGCATTTCGCAAGATAACCGCGGGTAGCTTCCAGCAAGCGGAAGGTCCCTTCGATATTGGTTTGGATGAATGCCTCTGGCCCGGACAGAGAACGGTCTACATGACTTTCGGCGGCAAAGTGCAGGATGGCTCGAGGCTGATACCTGTCGAGCAAGAGATCGAGAAAGTGCGGGTCACAAATGTCTCCCTGTTCGAAATGGTAGGCTGGATGCCTTTCGACAGACGCCAGGTTCTGCAGATTACCTGCGTAGGTGAGCTTGTCCAGGTTGACGATCGGAGTGCCCACCAGCGTAAGCCAATCCAGCACGAAATTCGACCCAATAAAACCCGCTCCGCCGGTGACGACGATGGGCGACGAATCGTTGAGCATGTCTACCTCTGGTTAAGTACGCGTGGGCAAGCTGGCCCGAAAATAATCGAGCGAGAGTTCTAATCCCTGGTGGAGGTTGATGGTTGGCTCCCAGCCGAGCAAGGTTCTGGCCTTGGTGATGTCGGGCCGGCGCTGCATCGGGTCGTCGACGGGCAGAGGCTCGAAGCGAATCTTACTCCGGGAGCCGGTCACCGCCAAAACCTCGCGGGCGCAATCCATGATGGTCCACTCCTCAGGATTGCCGACGTTGACCGGAAGATGCTCGCTGGACCGCGAGAGAAGCAGGATGCCTGCAATCAGGTCCGATACGTAGCAAAAGCTTCTGGTCTGGAGCCCGTCCCCGTAAACAGTCAGGTCCTCGTCGAGCAGCGCCTGGATCATCAGGTTGGAAATCACACGACCATCCGTCGGCTGCAAACGCGGTCCGTAGGTATTGAAGATCCGGACCATGTGCGTATCGACACCGTAATAACGGTGGTACGCCATGATCAGCGCCTCAGAGAACCGCTTGGCTTCGTCGTAGACAGACCGAGGACCAACGGGGTTGACACGCCCCCAATAGCTCTCCGATTGAGGGTGAACATCGGGGTCGCCGTAGCACTCAGAAGTCGAGGCGTGGAGAAAGCCAGCCTGATATTTACGCGCAAGGTCGAGAGCATTTCGCGTTCCCAGGGAGCCGACCATTAACGTCTCCGGACCAAGCCGCGCATAGTCGGCAGGACTGGCTGGAGACGCGAAATTAAAGACATAGTCGATGTGGCCGAGATCAAACGGCGTACAGATGTCCTGCTCTACGAGAGTGAACCGGGACTCGTTACTGAGATGTGCCAGGTTCGCTGGCCGGCCGGTGGCAAGGTTGTCTACCCCCACTACCTGGTACCCCTGAGCAAGAAGGGCATCGCACAGATGAGAGCCGAGAAAGCCGGCGGCGCCGGTGACCAGGACACGATGAGTCGTCAAAATGCGGTTTCTCCCGTCCTAAGACTGATCCTATAGTAGTGCAACAATTTTTCGGGCAAGCCTATCCATCGGATGGGTCAGATAGGTAATTTGGATGGATCGGCCTGATTTTGCGCTCCACGAGGTAATTGTTTCGTCACCTGCATCTAAGGCCAACGCTTGGTCGAAGCGGACTCGACCGACGTGTGCTGGGATGGTCTGCCCACACTGAGGTAGGTAAACCCTAGATCCTGCATCGCCCATGGATCGAAAAGATTGCGGCCGTCAATGATGATGGGATAGCGGAGTGTGTAGCGGAGCCGTTTGAGGTCGAGGCGCGTGAATTCGGCCCAATCGGTCAGGATCAGTAGGGCATCGGCGTTGTCTGCCGCGGCATAAGGGTCATCCGTGTATTGCAGGCATGCATGAGGAGGCATCTCGAGCTTAGCCCGCTCGATTGCCGCTGGATCATAGGCACAAATGGTGCTGCCGGCGTCCAACAGCATGCGAATGATCTCCAGGGCGGGTGATTCCCGGATATCGTCGGTTCCGCCCTTGAAGGCAAGTCCGAGGACGCCCAGACGCTTCTTGCGCAAGGTCCACAAGGCAGAACGGATCTTTTGGAAGAAGCGCTCCTTCTGCAGATCGTTGATCCTCTCTACTTCCTGGAGAAGGCTGAAGTCGATACCCAATTGCTGGGCCACATAGCGAAACGCCGCAACATCTTTGGGGAAACAGGAGCCGCCATATCCGATGCCGGCGCTGAGGAATCGTTTGCCGATTCTCTTATCCATGCCCATGCCCTGGGAAACGTGCTCCACATCGGCATCGACCGCCTCACAGAGATTGGCAACCACGTTGATGAAAGAGATTTTCATGGCCAGAAAGGCGTTGGAGGCGTGCTTGATGATCTCCGCGGCCTTGGTTGAGGTTTGAAGAAGCGGCGGGAGATCGGCTGCGGAACGAGAGCCTGGAACGGCATCTGAGCGCTCGTAGTAGCTGCCGGACGTGAGCGGCTCATAAATGGCGGCGAGGAGTTTGGCAGCACTCTCGCTGTCGGCGCCCAGAACGATCCGGTCGGGGTGGAGAAAATCCTTGACCGCGGTGCCTTCACGCAGAAATTCGGGGTTCGACGTGACGTCAAAGAGGTCCCTAGAGACACCGTTGCGCTCAATGGTGCGGCGTATCCAGTCGTTGGTGTAGACCGGCACCGTGCTCTTCTCGACGATGACCTTATAGGAGTGTATGGAACGGGCAATCTCGCTCGCTACCGCGTCTACATAGGACAGATCCGCGTTGCCCGTTTCGCTCTGTGGCGTGCCTACGGCAATGAAAATGACCTGGGAAGCCTGCGTGGCATGTCCAAGGTCCGTGGTGAACTGAACCTGGCCACTGATCCGGTGACGTCCCAGCAGCTCGGGAAGAAACTCCTCATGAATGGGGATCAGCCCCTGGTTAAGCTTATTTACCTTGTCCTCGTCGTTGTCGACGCACAATACCCGGTGACCGATTTCCGCAAAGCATGCGGCCGCCACCAAACCCACATATCCCGACCCAACAACCGTGATTGCAATAGATTCGCTCATCTTGTTTTACGGACTCCACCGCGGCATCGAACAGTTTGATGTAACTACCAGATTTGGGTGAAAACCATACTCAAATGGTGCAAGATCGTACGAAGGAGCAGCCGATGCGCCGCGAAATGTGCGGCTTCATTACGGTTGCTCGGCGGTAGAACCGCTTCCACTATCCAGAACGCTTAAATGTCCGAAAAATTCCCCAACGTCCGGGAAAACTCATGTTCTAGGCGGTGGCTCCTATGCTGCTGGCGTTCTTTGCGGGAGAGGAGGTCCGTGCTTCATTCCTGGCTCCCTCCTCATGATATTCCATCTCCGTATTGATGGACCACAGGTTGTCCTTATCCCGAATACCGGCGAGGATGTTATCGACCGCTGTCATGGCCGTCAACATAGAGTGATCCTGATTGTTGTACTTGTGCATTCCATTTCGGCCAACCAGGTAAAGATTTTCGAAGCGATCGAGGAATTCGCGGATTACATGGAAGCGGTCGTAGGTCCCAAAATAAGCCGGATAGGTTTTGGGGACCCGGACCACATGGGCGTCGGTGACGTCGGAAGCCCGCAGGATGCCGATTTTTTCCACTTCGGCGATGGCAAATTTCTTCAGGTCCTCGTCGCTCATGTTCCACAGGCTGTCCGTCTGATAGCAAAAATACTCGAGGCCGATCCAGGTCTTGTTGGGGTCGGCGACCATGTAAGGGCTCCAATTGTTGAAAATTTGTAGCCGACCCACCAATACATCCGGCTCCTGGATATAGATCCAGTTGTCTTTGAGCGGTCCTCCGCCGGCTTCGCGCACCGTGAGTTGGTTGACCAGTAGTCCCACGGTAATAAAGTCGCGATATTGAAGGCCGTCGCTCACTTCCTTCACCGGAGCGGGTATGGGCGTGTCCATCGCGTCGATCAGTTCACGCACGGGCATGGTGGAGAAGACGTAGTCGGCAGCGAAGCGGCGGTGTTGGCCTGAATCATTCACCGCCTCCACTGCGGTGATGGTGTCCCCCTCAACAAACAAGCGGGTGGCGCGCCATCCGAGCAAGACTTCTCCTTCTTGTTCACGGATCAGGTCTGCCACGTGTTCCCAGAGTTGGCCTGGTCCATATTTGGGATAGAGAAACTTCTCGATCAGCGAGGTTTCGGTTCCCTTCTGCTGGATGGCCTGATTTCCGGGAGAGCTGAAGGTCTTCTTGAGGAAGTGCAGAATGGCGGTGGTGAGAGAGAGACCCTTAATCCGCTGGGCTCCCCACTCCGCGCTGATGCGCTCGCAAGGCACTCCCCAGACCTTCTCCGTATACGACTTGAAGAATGTCAGGTACAACTGGCGACCGAAACGGTTAACCAGGAAATCCTCGAGGGACTTTTCAACTTTGCGTGGGAAGAGCCTGGCCACGAGATAGCTCACGCCGATCTTGACGGTGCGCACCAGGCCGAGTTTGCTGAGGGTATCGCCAGTCAGTTTGATGGGGTAGTCGAAAAACCGGCGCAGGAAATAGATCCGGCTCTTTCGCGGGCGGACCAGCATGACCAGATCGGCAGTTTCAGGGGTTGCACCGGAAGCAGTAATGCTGAGGGCCCTTTGCTTATTCTGGTAGCGCAACGCATGCTGGGTATCCGCGGTAGCCTCGGGCGGCATCAGATCCATCCACCAGTTCATCACCCGGTCGGACTTAGAGAAGAATCGATGGCCGCCAATATCAATGCGATTGCCGTTGTGCCGTACGGTCCGTGAAATACCGCCGATTTCCTGGCTGGCCTCGATCACGATCGGATGCACATCCGAACGACGCAGAAACTCTAAGGCAGCCGTGAGACCTGCCGGGCCGGCGCCGATGAGTAAGGCGGTTTTAGGCATGAACACTCCAGAAGCTGGGCATCAAGTACAACTGAACGACGCAATCACCATCGCCGAGGGATACTGCCTCATTATTAACAAGGTAACAGGGTGGACCGGCTATAAAACGCTGCACTCAGAGTGGAGCGGGCCGCATGGGTTAAGGGCTGAGCAAGTATTGCGGGGAGCGACAACGTCTCGCGTGCCCTTTGTGCTATTACCCCCAAAGGTTCCGGTCTCGCCTCGCGATAAAAAGAGAAACTGTCACTGCTGCGCACACGCTTTTCGTGGAAAAGCCTACCACGCTGCGTGACTGTTTCGTTATAACGCAATGGATGCGGTACCTTTTGCGCTAATTGTGATCGCTGTTCTGTTCTGACTTGCGAGCTGTTTCTCTTCTAGACAGACGAGTACGTTTTGATTACCCTGAACGTGCATCGGCAGGAGAGCTGTTGCAATTAGCACCGAAACGCCTCTGTCACGCAAGCACTCGCTGCAGGGCATCATGCTTCAGCATTACGAATACAGTTTTCATTAAAGTTCCGGTTTTCTGAATCATCCGGGAGCCGCCTTTTTTGGGCATCATAGTGTGTACTAGCGCTGCAACTATTGTTGCATTTGTAACCAGAGAGGTTACTTGGTAGAAACGACTGGATGCGGCGCAAGTTCTATGTATGCCTGTACTGTGCGCGACGAGATGGAAGCCTGAATGAGGGAGCGGATGGGCCATTTTTGCCATGGCTTTCCGATATCGCCGGACACTGAGGGACCAACATTTGATTTCACGGGCGGCTAACATGCGACTTCTCTCTAGAGCACTAGCTTTGGCAGTTCTCGTGGCGGGAGCCATGCTGCCGAAAGCTTCGGATGCCCAGGTGGTACCCGCGATCAAGGGTGGCGGAAGTCAAATCAACGTCTATGGTCTTTACGTGCCGGTGAAGACCGACTTCAATTCCACCCTGGACTATCCGCCTGGAGCGCCACCACCGAGCAGCACCAACGATGCGGATGGTTGGAATCAGGGTTTTTCGGTAGGCGCTGACTTTCGGCTGGGCCGCTTCGTATTCGGCCAGCCTGCCCTCGGGACTCGTTTCACCTGGAGCACCGGAACCTTCGGAAAGCAAAGAACGCTTTTGTTCGGACCCCAGATTCATTACATCTACAAGCGTTTTCGTCCTTATGGCAATTTCCTGATTGGCCCGGGCAACATCACTTATAGAACCGGTCAGACGGATAACAGCATTGTTTATGACTTTGGCGGCGGCGTCGACTATCACAAGAATCGGACACTCAATTTTCGCCTCATCGATTTTCAGTATCAGCTCTGGGACCTGGGGAATCACTATTATCCGCCGGGATTTCTCCCTGGGCAGCCTGGTGTGTATATTGACACCAAGTTGAAGCCGTACACCCTGGGCTTCGGCGTACTCATCCGTGTCAGGTAAAGCACACCGGAAGCTGGGCGTGTCCTAATTTTCCCCGGCGCTGAAAGAGAGCCGCACGTTCTCTTTTCTTCACCACGGCAGGGCGGAAGCTCGATGGACCATGCTAGATTGGGGTGCGACTCAGCGCGCGCCCTTCTCCCTCGCGGACAACATAATGGTTTGGGTGCTTCACGGATATCATCCGAAGTAGAGATGTATCGTGCCGCTCAATCCACCGATCCTTACCTCCGACCCTCGTTCTCCCTGTCAAATCGCATGCTGAGGCTGGTCTGGTCTATCGTGTGGACGTTGTTGTATCGCCTGTCCCCACGGCCTTGCCACTCGTGGCGCGCGTTGCTTTTGCGTTGCTTCGGCGCCAAGTTGGGGCCGAATTGTCACTTCTATCCGCGTGCCAGAGTATGGGCCCCATGGAATTTAGAGTGCGCCGACGGGGTGACGCTGGGCGATGAGGCCGAAATCTACAACCCCTCCCTCATCACGATGGGGTCGCACGCCATCGTTTCCCAGCAGGCTTATATCTGTGGGGCTACGCACGACTACAATGACCCGGAATTCCCGCTCATCTCGTTTCCCATGAGTCTGGGCGCCTATTGCTGGGTATGCGCCCGTTCCTCTGTGTCTCCTGGCGTGAACGTTGGGGAGGGCTCCGTTCTGGGTCTGGGCTCAGTGGCCACGCGAGATCTGGAACCGTGGACCGTCTATGCCGGGGTGCCGGCACAGCCTATCAAGCAACGGGTGTGCCGCGAACAGGGAAGTACGGCCAAGTAATGAATTGAAGTCCCTGTTGAGAGCATGACTGATTTCGCCGATTTCTCCTGTTACTGTGAACAGTGAACCTAAGGAGAAGTGCTCTGAGCAATGCAGCCTGATGTGAATTCCACGAGACGTGTTTGGCACGTGATCCGACGGGCAACAATGGCCGCTTTCGTAATCTCGCTGGGCCTGTGTTGTTCGACCCAGTCCTGGGGACAGAACTCCGACAACGGAGGGCTGTCGGAACAAAACCCCGCGCCGGTCACAATTACACCGGCGCCGACTAACCCAACGGGAAACACCCCGGTCGAGCCCATTTTTCCTCCTGCGACGACGCCTCAAGCTAACGCATCTTCGGGAACCCGTTCCTCGATGTATCCCGTGCCGAACGGGCTATCCTCGACGTCCGGTTTGGGCTATGGACCCATCCGGCCAGGCGACATTGTGGAGGTGCAAATCTTCGATGCCCCCGAATATTCGGTGAGAATGCCCGTCTCACCTGCCGGTCTGATCGCGATCCCATACGCAGGGCTCTTTCATATCGCGGGCATGACTTCAATCGAAGCATCGAAGGCGATCGCCCGGCTGTTCGAGCAAAACCAGATACTGCGGGATCCACACGTAATCGTCACCACGCAACAATTCGGTTACAGCGTCACGGTGATGGGTGAGGTCAAGAATCCTGGCATTTACACGCTTGCGGGGAAGAAGCGACTGATAGACATGCTGACTGAGGCTGGAGGCATCACCAATTCGGCCGGACATGTGATCGAGATCTTCGCTTCCGGCTCCATGAAAAACCCCACGACCGTGCTCTGGGATCCTACCCTGCGGGAAAACGACAATGCCGAGCTGGAGATCAAAACGGGTGAGACGATCCTTGTGAGCCGCTGCGGTGTCGTGTACGTCGGTGGGAATGTGGGGAGGCCGGGAGCCTTTCCGTTGTGCGAATCGAACCACACAACATTGTCTGAAGTGATTGCCCTGGCTCAGGGCACCAAGCCCTCCTCCTGGTCACAAAAAACTCTCCTGCTCAGAAACTCAGGGAGTGGAACCCGCGTGGTGCAGACAGTCAAACTCGATTCCGTGCTTCGTGGAAAACAGATTGATATCACGATGCAGCCGGATGACATCGTCTTTGTTCCGCCCAGCGTGCTCAAAGCGGCTGGAAAAACCGCTTTGACGGCAGCCGTTGGATTCGCGACTCAGGCGTATTTCTATACCAGGTAATCGATTCGCAAAGTCTAACTTCGACAAGCTCACGGTCGTGATGCGCCAAATGAAATTCACTGTTGTGACCATCTCCTTCAACCAGCTCCAGTACCTGGAGGAAGCCATCACCTCGGTTCTGACGCAGGATTACCCTGCGATCGAATACATTGTGGTCGACCCCGGCTCGACGGACGGAAGCCGTGAACTGATTGAAACGTATAGGGGCCAACTCGGGCATATCGTTTTTGAGCCCGACCAGGGAGCTGCAGACGGCTTAAACAAAGGTTTCGAGCGCGCCGCTGGAGAGATATTCGGCTTTTTGAATTCGGATGATGCGCTGCTTCCAGGCGCGATTCGAGCCGTCCAACAAACCTTTGACGAAAACCCCGAATGCGACATCGTCATGGGAAATGGGTTTATCGTGAATTCCCAGGGCAAACGCATTCGCCACATCCGTGCAGCGGGCTTCACGCTTGACCGCTATTTTTATGGAGGCGCGACGTGGCTGCAGCAGGCCACATTTTTTCGCCGCACTGCCTTCGAGCGTGCAGGTGGATTTAATGTGAACAACCGTTCCTGCTGGGACGGGGAGTTGCTGGTGGACATGGTGCGTTTGGGCTCCAAGATCAGATACCTCAATTACGACCTGGCGCTGTTTCGCATTCACGGCAAGTCAATTACCGGGTCGAAGCGTCACAGCGAGCTGATGAAAGCGGATTCCGACCGCATGTTTTCTCTATTCCATGGGCGCAGCTGGACCGCCCTGGATACTTTGCGGGGCTACCTGATCCGGATCGAGCGCATTCTGACCCATCCTGGAGCCGTGGAATCGGCCATCCGGGCGCGGATGTATCGGAGCTAACAGAGAATTTGGTCAGGCTGGTTCGGGATGCGAGAAAGATTGGTGGCCTTTCCACCGGAGCTCTATAATCTAGACTTTACTGGGAAGGGTGCGGCCACTTTCCGGCAGTAGGCGATAGAGATTGACGGACATCTGCCACCCGGCAACTTCAATCTGGCGATTCGGTGAGCTACCAAGCGCATGAGTATTTATCCCCCACCCTCGGAGCCGGCGCTACTTCCTGAGTATCGCGAACCCGGCCAGCGCGAGCGCTCCTTTCTCAGCCTCGGATTCAACGATGGCCAGACGCTTCACCACTTCTTATTAATCGGCAAAAAATACCTTTGGCTGGTGTTGGTCTGCGCCATGCTGGGGGTAGGCGCTGGGTTCATACAAAACGCCACCACACCTAAGGAATATCGTTCCACCGCCAACATTGAGATCACCCAGGACACGGCAGATCAATTCCGCATGGACACAGGCGGAGGCTATGACGGCGGTTACATCGACGTCACCAAGCTGGACACCGAGATTGCGATCCTGAAGAGCTCGACCCTCGCACTCAAAACCATCCAAAGCCTGCACCTTGATAAGAATAAAGATTTTCTCCCGCTGGGCTCGAATCATGTCTGGGACTTGTCAAAAATCGGAGACAGGCACGCACTGATCGGGATGTTTGAAGGAGGCCTGGCAGCGGAACGCTTCGGGCACACGAATATTCTCGATCTTAGTTTTACCGCTCGTAATCCGGAGTTGGCCGCACTCATTTGCAATACGCTGATTTCGAATTACGTGGAGCACAACTTCACGCAGAATTATGCCGCCACTCGAGAGGTTTCAGATTGGCTCGGGCTGCAGCTGGGCGACCTCAAGAAACGTCTGGAAGCCAGCCAGGAGCACATGCTCACAGTACAGAAAGATATTGGCCTGGTAGGCATCGATCAGACGCAGAGTATCGTGCTTTCCCGGTTGGTCGATATCAGCCATGATCTGACGCAGGCGGAAACGCAGCGGCTGGTCTCCCAAGCACGGCTCGTAACTCTGGAAAGCGCCCCGTCGGATGTGCTGGCGACGTTGAGCGGCGATTCCGTGCTACTGGGACTGAAAGAGAGGTTGACATCCCTACAGGCGGAGTTGGCCAGCCTCAGCCCAAAATATGGCGCCAAGAATCCCCGACTGCTGGAGGTCCGCTCGGAGATTGCAGAAGTCAGCGAGAGCATAAAGCGGGAGCAAGAGGTCGTCATCGCCCGGGCACAGGAAGAAGTAAAGGCAGCAACAGAAAATCAGGATGCATTACAGCGGAGACTCGACCAGGAGAAAGGCTCCGCTTACATGGGAAATTCCAAAGCAGTCGAGTACACTCTGGCTCGCCGGGAGTACGAAGCCAATCGGTCGCTATACGACGGGTTGCAACAACGCCTGCAGGAGGCTGGCATTCTCGCAGGCCTGCACTCTACCAATATCCGCCGTATCGACCCCGCAGATCCACCCGATTTTCCCAGCTCCCCGCGCAAGTCCGTCAATTTGACACTGGGTTTGTTGTGCGGGCTTGGCATCGGCCTGGTGTTGTCATTCCTGGTCGAGGCGCTGGACACCAACATCAAGACGATTTATGACATCGAGGAGCGACTTGGGCTGCCGATGCTCGGCGTCGTTCCACAGGTCGAATCCAAGCTGCTCTCGCCGGAAACGTTTGTCAGAGATGCGACCTCGCCCGTTCCGGGCGCATGGTCGAGATTGGCGGAAGCATACAGGGCCCTGCGAACCACCATCCTGCTTTCCCGCGCTGGGACGCCGCCCCAGGTCATCTTGATTAGCAGCGCCAAGCCCTCCGAAGGCAAGACCTCGGTGACGACGCTGGAGTCGATTGTATTTGCGCTCAATGGGGCCCGCGTTCTGCTGATCGACTCGGACCTCAGACGGCCCTCCGTACATCTTCGCTTCAGGATTCCCAACAAGACCGGGCTGACCTCGGTGTTGACCGGCAAGGTGCCACTACAGGAAGCGATCGTTACAGTGCCGTCCGTGCCCACGCTCCACATTCTTCCTGCGGGCCCGATCGCTCCGATGCCGGCCGAGTTACTCGGCTCGCTGCAGATGCAGCGCCTGGTCGAGGGATTGCGCGCTAACTATGACTTCATCCTGATCGATACACCGCCTGTGCTCACGGTTACAGACGCAGCCGTGCTGGTCTCTATCAGCGATGGTGTGGTGCTTGTGCTGCGCTATGGGCAGGCGTCCAGAAATGTCGTCGCGCGCGCCAGCGAGATACTGTTGCGTTCAGGGGCTCATCTGCTGGGCGTCGTGCTGAATGCAGTAGACCTGCAATCCTCCGATTACGCCGAGTACTATGGCCGGGCCTACAACGACTACTACCAATCCCGCGTGGATGTCGAAGACTGAAGAGTAGGATTTGAAAGCAATCGTTGCCACGGGATTTGGCAAGCTTCATTTCCACGAAACAGCCCGCGCCCTGGCCGCCGCCGGGGTCGAAGTCAACTTCCTCACTGGTTGGGTGCCGAAAGACAATCAGACTGCGCTGGTCAATCGGCTGGGAAACCTGCTGGGGGAAAGAAACCTGGCAAGACGGATGGCTGCCCGACAAATTCGCCTTCCGGGCGTCTCTGTCACGCCGGTGGCTTGGGTCGAGGTTGCCGGCACATTCATCAGGCTGATCCAACGCACTCGAGTTATCCCGCTCGATTTGGCTTACGGATTGGAGTTCAGAATTGCTGCCTGGGGCAGCCGAAAATATCTCCATCATGCCGATGTACTGCTAGTGCGGAGCGGAGCCGGCCAATCCGGCGCGATCCGGAGGGCGCGTCAAAATGGCATGGCTATTGTTACCGATCACTCCATCGCCCACCCAGCGTTTCTGCACAGCGCCCTGCGCGATGAATTTGCCCGTTTCGGCCTTCCCGCGGGGTACGATCCACGCGCCGACCTGTGGAAGCTGGTATTGCGCGATTGCGCGGATGCTGACCTGCTCCTGGTCAACTCCGAATTCGTAAAAAGGACTTTTGTCGAGCAGGGATATCCCGAGTGCAAAGTGCGGGTTGCTTACCTGGGAGTGCGCGAGGAGTTCTTCGACCTGAAGCGGGATTATCGCATCGACGGGCCGGTGCACATTTTGTTCACGGGCAATTTCGATGTGCGCAAAGGCGTACGGATTTTGCTGGAAGCGATCCGCAGCTGCAGGCGTTCCGGACTCGATGTTCGGTTGCAATTGATGGGCAACCTCGATAATGGCGCCGGCTGCCTGGAAACGGGCGACAAAGAGTTTTTTACACACACGGCTTTCGCGCCCTTGGAGCAGGTCGCCGCCGCCTTTGCCGCTTCGGACCTATTTGTCTTTCCCACCTTTGCCGAGGGATCGTCGCGGGCTGGTATGGAAGCCGCTGCTGCCGGTCTGCCTATCATTACGACGAAAAATTGTGGCCTGCCACTGGAGCACGGAAAGAGCGTCATTTATGTTCCGGTCAACGATGCGGAGTCTCTCGCTGAAGCCATCGGGCAACTTGCAGTGGATGAGAAATTACGTCGCTCCATCGGCAGAGCCGCAATGACAACCGTGACAGAGAGCTATACGTGGCTAAACTACGGACGTAAGGTGGCCGGGCATCTCAAGGAAGCAGTAGAGGCTCGGGCGTTACGCCGCTAACCTCTGACGTGCAGGTCTGCCTCAAGAATCAGGCGAGCCGGAGGAACCCGTATGCCAGCTTCTGAGAACCAGTTCCGCGGCTTCGAGCAACGAGCTCGCAGATGCATCGGCGAGCGCGGCAGCTTCGCGCGCTCCGGGTTTCTGGCGTTCCGGTTCGTTCTGAATGAAGATGGTTTTCATGCCTAACCGCCGGCCTGCCTCTATATCCGATATAGAGTCGCCAATCACCAAGCTGTTGCCGGCAGCCATTTGAGGAAAATCTCTCAGCGCCTGTTCAAAGAGTCCGGTATCCGGCTTACGACAACGGCACTCGTTTTTGTCGTGGGGACAGTAATAGACCGCATCGAGCCGGGCGCCGTGGCGTGCCAGGTCAGCCTGCAGATTGCGGTGAATAAGCTCCAGGCCTTCGATACTCAAGCGGCCCAAGGCAACGCCGCGTTGATTGGTAACCAGTATCAATGTCAAGCCGGCGCGGTGCATGCGCGCAATGGCCTCGATCGCCCCGGGAAGCCATTGGAATTGCGCCCAGCCGGTGACGTAATCGCCCTCGGGCATCTTGCGGTTCAGAACTCCGTCACGGTCGAGAAAAACGTAGCGCACTATAATTACCAAGGCTAACATCGTGCCCGAGAACGCAATCCAGCGCATTACCCTGCTCAGTTTTCGCACCTTCGGCGACTACGTACTCAAGGCACCTTTTCTCTTTGAGCTGTTCCGGCTCTATCCCAATGCCGAAGTGCGAGTGATTACGAATCGCAAAGGAGGCCAGGTCTATCCCCTGGTGGATTCGCGCCTGAAGCTGACCGTTGTTGACCACGGCGACTCCAAGGTTGGAATACTGCGCACCCTGCTGGCCATGCCGCGGGCTGACCTGGTTTTTGCGCTGGACGACAGCCGAACCACGCTGGTTCTCTCGCTGCTGATGCGGGGCAAACAAAAGACAGGATGGGTTCAGGGGATCAGCCTTCTCTACAAGGAGGGTGGATATTCTGAATGGCGGAGCGTACGGCCGTGGCTCTCTACGTTGGTCAGATCGGTTTATAAACCGGGCAGGATTCGCTTTCCGGAAGACAAGCATGATGCAGAAGTTGAGCTCGAACTGCTTGACCTGAAGGGATGGGGCCACGCACTCAGCTCCTATCGCGGCGCCTATGCGTTTCCGCCTGCTTTGCGCCCGGAAACTCCGTACATTTACTGCGCCGCCGAGGCTGGCTGGCGCGCACGGCAGCTTACCGACGAACAGTGGACCGACATCATCCGGGGCTTACTACAGGCATTTCCCAAACACACGATAGTGATTCACGGCGCGGGAGCAGCCATCAAGGAATTTGCGGCTAATCAACGAGTAGCGGGCTACGCTCAGGGTCCCGTGCGGGAATTGTTTGCGAAGATCTCCGCAGCAGACCTGGTAATTGCTCCCGACAGTTTTGCCCTGCACCTGGCTTCGTTCTACGATGTGCCGGCGATCGGATACTTCGGGCCGGCACATCCACATCGTTTTCGGCCGACCGGCCCTCGCAGCAGCAGCCTGTTCCACCAACCGGCGTGCTCCCCGTGTTTGCAGCTGCGAGGTGACAATATGTGCCGTCGAGGTTTGGTTCAGTGCAGCTCGCTGGCATCCATGCAGGCCGCGGAATTCGTTGCAGCGGCGGAAACGGCACTGGCGTAAACGATGGCGATCGTTTCCCTTACGCTAGAACTGCAAATCGAACGGGCGCGCTCTCTGAAGGACCGCCGACAGGTAGTTCGAAGCCTCAAAGAGAAGCTGCGTCACGGCTTCAATATCTCTGTGGCCGAACTGGACGAGGCGGTCACCTGGCAGTCCGCCACTATCGGGATAACTGCTATTTCCCGGTCCCGCGATTATCTTTCCGGCCTCATGCGGCAGGTGGAAGATGCTGCCGTCCGCATTTCCAATGACCTGGGGGCGCAAGTCATTGATTCGTGGTACATCTTTCTCGAGGAGGAGAGCCCGGAATAGGTCGGGGGCGGGCTTTCTGATAACCTAACAGGTTTAGCTAAGGACTGTTTGTATGGTGGAAGCACGGGGACGAAAGTACCATCGGGATCGCGTTGCCGAGACGCTGCGGGAAGAGATCAGTGGAATGATTGTGGGGGAACTCGGCGACCCACGTATCAGTTCCGCCTACGTCAGCGAAGTCGTGCTGAACCCCGGGGGTAAGTCGGCGCGGGTGTACATCGCGGTCGATGGCGGGGAGGCTGCAGAAGAAAAAACGCTGCAGGCGTTAACCGCGGCCAGGGGTTTTATCCGGCACGAATTGTTGGAGCGTATGGGAGTACGCCATATTCCTGAATTGTCGTTCGAGATTGATAAGTCGAAATCTTTGAAGCTGCGGATTGACGAATTGCTGGGTCGCACGAGGGGAGTACATAAAACGGAGGCGAAACCCACTTCCGGCAAATCCCTAACGTCCGCGCACTCCAAGGATTAGCAGCTCCGCGCCGGCTATGATGCCATCCCGTCCGCAATCCGAAGAGACGATTAACAAAGTACTCAGCTCCATCGCCAAGGCGAATCAGATCCTGGTGACCGCTCACGCGCGCCCTGACGGCGACGCGATTGGCTCCGTTCTTGCTTGCTGGATGATCCTGCAACGGATGGGCAAGAAGGCCGATATGGCTCTCAGCGACCGG
This sequence comes from Acidobacteriaceae bacterium, assembly GCA_035507705.1. Lineage (GTDB taxonomy): Bacteria > Acidobacteriota > Terriglobia > Terriglobales > Acidobacteriaceae > PALSA-350. The sequence goes on along the minus strand of DATJNV010000051.1, from coordinate 56,515 downwards.
GTCCCGGTTATCTATCGCGGGCTGCCTTGCGCCGGCTTGATCCGGCACTTGAGCAAGGTAGAGGGCGATTACGATACCGTGGTTCTGCTGGAATGTGATGGCATTCCTCGCACCCGTCTCGATGGCCTGGAGAATCGTTTCCTGATCAATATTGACCACCACACCAGCGGCCGGACTTTTGCGCACGTGAACTGGATTGACAGTGACGCTTGCGCAGTTGCGGAACTTATTTACCAACTAGCTGACGCTACCGGGGTAGACCTCACCCCGGACATGGCGACTTGCCTTTACACGGCGGTACTCTCCGATACTGGGTCGTTTTGCTATGAGGGCACCGACGCACATACCTTTGAACTGGCACGCAACCTGGTTCGTCAGGGCGCGGATCCGGTTCGCATTGCCCAGAGTGTTTACTTTTCCAACCCGGCATCCAAGATGCTTCTGCTGGGCGCTGCGCTGGCTAATTTGCACCACGATGGGAACCTGGCCTGGCTGTGGGTGTCGGAGGATGATATGCATCGCACCCATGCGGTTGAAGAAGATTGCGAAGGGATCGTCAATTATGCCATCGCCATCGGGGGGACCGAGGCGGCGGTTTTTCTGCGCGAACTTCGGGATCGACGCGTGCGGCTCAGCCTGCGCAGCAAAGGCCGGGTGAACGTCGCCACGATAGCCGAGCGGTTTGGCGGGGGTGGTCACGAAAATGCCAGCGGCTGCACTCTGGAAGGCCCACTTCCGATGGCCACAGAATTGATTCTGAATTGTCTGCGTAGTGAAATTGCTGCGGTATCGGTCGACGGGGTGGCGTGAAGATCGTCTTTTTGCGCCTCTTCATCGGGCCCACGGCTACTCCCTCACATGGCTGCTGAATCTGATAGCCTTGTGCCCGTAGAGTACCTGGCAGAATCGATGGTTGAGAAAAAGACAATGCCGGGTACCCCTCAGGTTCTCAATCGACCGAGCGCCGGCCTGAGTGCGCTACACGCCCGGTTCCCTGCCTTGCACGACACCCTCGAGGCCCTCAGCCTTTTCGTCTTTACGCCCTTCTTCCTTTTTTACGGATTGGTGCCGGTGTTCGGTGGCGATGGGCTCGGGCTGGTGGGAGCGGACGAACCCAGATACGCGCAGATTGCCCGCGAGATGCTTGTCCGGCACGACTACATCACGCCGGTTTTGTGGGGACATCCGTGGCTGGAAAAGCCGGCTCTCTATTACTGGCGGGCAATGTTTGCCTTCCTCGAGTTCGGGGTTCACGACTGGTCCGCGCGCCTGCCATCAGCCAGCTTTGCGTTTATTTTGGTGGCCTTGATCTATTTGCACCTCCGACGCTTCCGCCCGGGCAGCCAATTGGACGCAGCGTTGATTACTGCATCCTGCGCCGGCATTGTGGGCTTCGCCCGTGGGGCCTCGACCGATATGCAATTGGCTGCACCCTTTTGCATCGGCATGCTGGGCTGGTATGCCTGGTACGAGACCGACAAGAAGTTCTGGCTTTTCGACCTGTATTTCTTCGTCGGCGTTGCCACCCTTGCCAAGGGTCCAGTGGCTCCAGTAATGGCCGGTTGCATCATCTTTAGTTTTGCCGCGTTGCGACGGGAGTGGTCGCTGCTACGCCGCAGCATATGGATTCCCGGGGTTCTGCTGTACTTCGCGATGGTGCTGCCGTGGTATATCGCCGTCCAGCACCGTAACCCAGATTTTCTGCGCATCTTTTTCCTGGAACACAATCTGGAGCGCTTCGCCACCAACCGGTTCATGCATGAGCACCCGATCTGGTATTACATTCCCATTTTGCTACTTGCGCTCATGCCCTGGTCCGTCATTGCGATGCGCGCGTTGGGAGTGGCGATCCAGCAATCGATCGCGGAGTGGAAAGCGCGTCTGGCAAAACACCACTACATTGGCCATACCCGCTGGGGCGATGCGTTCCCTGAATTCCTGGTTTTGTGGACGCTGTTTCCGATCGTGATCTTCTCCCTCTCCCGGTCGAAGCTGCCGGGCTACATTCTGCCGTCCATCCCGCCGCTCACGATACTCACCGGGGATTACATCAACCGGATTCGCCATAAAGGTCTGAGTGGTTGGCTGCTGGTGCTGCATGCGCTGCTCTCAGCCGTCACAATCATCCTGATCCTGCTGCTGCCTTGGCACATTGTTCACCCCGGAGGAATACCCCCGGGCAGCATACTGGTGGCGGCAATTTCGAGCGGAGCTGCGGCCGCGTTGCTGATTCTGGTTGTCGTAGCGCGCTTCGGAGTCACGCGCCTGCGTGTCGCCACCATGGTGCCAATGGTGGTCATGCTGCTGTTCATCTTTGGGGTAGGCCCATTCTTTGGCCTGCCAGCAATCTCATCCACCAAGAAGAACATCCGGCTGTTGGACGCTGCTTACTCTGCGCGGCCCTTGGCCGCGATCATCAGCCAGATTGCGCGCCCGAACGAGGCTGTTGCGGTATATAGGGTCCGGCGCGATGTTGAATACGGTCTGTCCTTCTACCGTAATCACCGGGTGGATAACTATGACCAGGATGGCATTCCATCCGGGGAACATATCCTCATCACCCGGGAGAGGTATACGGGCGAGTTGCGAAGCTTGCTGGCCGGCCGGTCCTACCAACCGCTCTTTTCCTATCCTGCACAAAATCTTGCCGTTTATCAGGTGTTTGCCAAGCCGTAAGACGATTCCGGAACGGGCTTCGGGTTTTCATGGCATGGCTTTGTGCCGTACACTCCATCAGACGCGGATGACACCGGCCCTACACCTGGAAATCCTCGACTTACGACATTTCACCGCCAGCAATCTCAAGCCGGTGCTGGAGGCGGAGAGCCTCGCCTGGAACCAGCGGCTCCACTGGGATTTCCATCCCTCGGCCAATCTGTTGCTCCAATACCTCGACTCCCGTCTTCTCCCCGGATACGTGGCCATCGAAAATGGCCGCATCTGCGGGTATGTCTTCTGTGTTTATGAGGGTGAAAAGGCCCTGGTGGGTGACGTATTCGCTGTCCCGTCGGCCGGCAATCCCGAGTTGGCTGCGGATGTGGAGCGGCGACTGCTGGAACACATGATTGAGCTGCTGCAAAATTCACCCGGGGTTGAGCGAATTGAATCGCAACTGCTGCTGCGCCCCCACGGCACCCACGCCGAAACACTTCGGAACAGTGGATTCCAAATTTACGAACGCCTGTTCATGGAGCTGGAGCTAGGTTCAGCCAAATCTTTGGAACGCTCGAGGAACGGTGGATTCGAGGGCCTGGAACTGCGGTCGTGGAGAGACAGCGATTTTTCGGCTGCCGGCCAACTGATCGCACACGCATACGAGGGCCATCTGGACGGCATCATCAACGATCAGTATCGATCCGTCGCCGGGTCCCTGCGGTTCTTACACAACATTGTCCGATTTCCTGGTTGCGGGCAATTCGACCCCACGGCATCCCGCGTGCTGGTCTATCGCGGCAAGGAGGAGATGCTCGCTTTGCTGCTTTGTTCCCGCGTACGCGAGGACGTCGGTCACGTAACTCAGATCTGCGTAAACCGGCGCTATCGCCGACGCGGGCTTGGCGCATGGTTGTTGTCCGAGTGTTCGCGAGCGCTTCGCAGCCACGGTTTTCAGGCGCTCACGCTCACTGTGACGCGACAAAATTCCGAGGCGGTTGCGCTCTATCACCGTAGCGGATTCGTCACCCGCCAGACATTCGACGCCATGGTCTGGGAGCGCCGCGACAGAAGCCGGATATAGCTGGAGTTGTGTATTCTTGAATGATGGCGCAAAAGGTAGATGTGGCGAAACGGGAGGCTGAATCGAACGCCAACCGTTTGGGCTATATGGCATTGATCGCAGGTTGGCTTGTACCCGGAGCCGGGCACTTGATGCTGAAGCGTTGGGGACGTGGACTTCTGGTACTGGGCTCCATCACCTGCATGTTTGTTCTGGGGATCATGATGGGAGCCAAGTTGTACGCGCCCAATGCAGCCGACCTTCTGGACATGCTGGGTTTTCTTGGCGACCTGGGATCAGGCCTGCTTTACCTGATAAGCCATGCGATGGGACTCGGCCAGGCGCCGGTGCAGATTGTCACCGCCGATTACGGGGCTAAGTTTGTTGTGGTCGCCGGCTTGTTGAACCTGATCTCGGCGGTCGACGCGCACAGCATCGCGATCGGGAGAAAGCCATGAGCCTCGCGCCTTCTCACTTTACTTCGGTCATTCTCTTCGCCATCTTCGCCTCCATCATCTTCGGGATCACGCAACGAAGCACTCCGCGAGCAATGGTTCGTTACGGGGCCTATTGTTTTGTGCTGTTTCTGGTTGCCGTGATCGCGGCAAGCTGGCTGATGTATTTCATCCGCCACTAGCAACCGGCAAGAACAAAGCTTTAAATTCGCACGAGTTCGGTCTGGATAGGTCCGGTGACCACCGCACGCCCTGGCTCGGTCAGCATGTTGACTTCGCTGCGCACGCCGAATTCCGGGAGGTAGATGCCCGGCTCTACGGAAAAGCAGGTGTAAGGCAGGATCAGCCGGTCGTCGTGGGTTTCGAGGTTGTCCAGGTTGGCTCCATTGCCGTGAGTCTCCGTGGAAATGCTGTGCCCAGTGCGGTGGGTGAAATACTCTGCAAAGCCGGCATCCCGAATGACGGTACGCGCAGCATCGTCTGCCTGCCATCCCGCGATTGATTTGCCGGCGGTAAAGGCGTCCTGCACCGCCTTGATGGCCGCATCCCGTGCTCGGGCTACTAAAGAGAAGACCTGCTGTTCGCGGTCCGTCGGCTCGCGGCCGACAACGCCAGTCCAGGTGATGTCGTAGAAACAGGCCTCCGGCCGATCCATGCGTCCCCAAATGTCGACGAGCAGGAAATCGCCTTTGTTGATCGGTTTCGAGCCTTCGGAGGATGGTTCGTAGTGGGAGTCGGAACTGTTGGCGTTTACCGAGACATTGGGGCCGTAGCCCTCGGCGATCCCTGCCCGCCGCATCGCCTCGCGTAACCACACCATCACCTGGAATTCGTTCCTGGAACCCGCAGCGATATATCTCCAGGCCTCACGGAGAATTTCATCGATGGCTTTTTGTGCTTCGTAGTGACTGGAAATCTGCCCCGCTGTCAGAACGGCCTCGAAGCGGCTGACCAAGTCCGCCGAGCTGACGATGGTTTTGCCCATCTCGCGCAGCACCTCAACCGTACCTGCATCCACCATGGATACATACATGATGGCGTTACGAGGCGAATATTGCATGGCCAGTTTTTTGTACGGCTCGAGCATGGTGCGCAGGCCGTTTTCCAATTCCTGCCAGGACGAATAGGAGTGTCCGCTTCCCTGCAGCGTCGCCAGCTTGCCGCTTTCGACACGGTGCGTCAGCTTGCGCGGCTCGCCTTGCGATGGAATGAAGTAGTACCACCGGCGCGAAACGTGGGACGATTCGTCCAATCCCAGGATCCGATAAGCTATCGGATCCCGGTGATGATGGTCGTAGAAGAGCCAGCCGTCAACTTGCTGTTCGCGAAGTGCGGTCTGGATTTTTGCCAGATCCATGAGCTGACTACTGTGCGGTCAACTCAGCGGCAATTCGCTCGGTTACGAATGCTTCGACCGTATCGCCGATCTGGATGTCATTGAAGTTGGCGATGCCGACGCCGCACTCCATACCATTGGTGACTTCGCGGGCATCGTCTTTGAAGCGCTTGAGAGAAGAGATCTTGCCTTTGAAGACCTGCTCTCCCTCCCGCAGCAGGCGAACTTCCGCATCGCGCTTAATCGAACCGTCGACTACGCGGCAACCGGCAATGGTACCCACCTTCGGGATTTTGAAGACGTTGAGCACCTGGGCCCGGCCGATGTAGTTCTCCTTAATCGTGGGCTCGAGCAAGCCGAGCATAGCCTTCTTGATCTCATCCTGCAGCTCATAAATGATGGAGTGCAGACGAACCTCGACCCCTTCCTGTTCTGCAAGCTCAGCCGCCTTGCGCTCGGGCCGGACATTGAACCCGATGACAATCGCATTGGATGCCGAGGCAAGAAGGATATCGCTTTCGGTGATGGCACCAACCCCGGTGTGCAACACCTTGATGCGAACTTTTTCGGTCGACATCTTCTGCAGGGAGTCTGCCAACACTTCGACCGATCCAGTCACGTCACCTTTAAGGATCAGTGGCAGTTCCTTAACGCCCGCCTGCTTGATCTGCTCGGCGAGGCCTTCCAGCGACACGCGCGACGACTTGGCGAGCTGCGACTCGCGTTCCTTCATCTTGCGATACTGAGCGATGCCTTTGGCCTTGTCGCGATCGGAAACGACCAGGACGGTATCGCCTGCATCCGGCATCCCTTCCAGGCCCAGGATCTCCACCGGGGTCGAAGGCCCGGCATCCTGCGTGGGACGGCCGCGATCATCAAACATGGCGCGTACCTTGCCGAAGGTATTGCCCATGATGAAACTGTCGCCGGCGCGCAAAGTGCCGTTCTGCACCAGAACGGTAGCTACGGCGCCGCGCCCACGGTCAAGTTTGGCTTCGATCACGGTTCCAACAGCCGGCCGGTCAGGGCTGGCTTTCAGGCTGCCGAGGTCTGCGACCAGGCAAATCATTTCCAGCAGCAGATCGAGGTTCGTCTTCTTCTTCGCCGAGACATCGACAAAAACGGTCGAACCACCCCACGCTTCCGGGACAAGCCCGCGATCGCCCAGCTGCTGCTTCACACGGTCCGGTTGCGCATCAGGCTTGTCAATCTTGTTGACAGCAACGATGATGGGCACATTTGCGGCTTTGGCGTGATCCACGGCTTCCAGAGTCTGGGGCATGACACCGTCGTCGGCGGCAACCACGATAACGACAATGTCCGTGACCTTGGCTCCCCGCGCACGCATGCGCGTGAACGCCTCGTGACCCGGCGTATCCAGGAAGACGATCTCACGGCCAAACGCAGGTGAGTCCGGCTTACTGATACGCACCTTGTAAGCGCCAATGTGCTGGGTAATACCACCGGCTTCACCCGAGGCAACATCGGTTTCCCGAATGGCGTCCAGCAGCGAGGTCTTGCCATGGTCGACGTGGCCCATCACCGTAACCACCGGCGGGCGGGGAACTTCGATCTCGCTGACGTCCTCGTCCTTCATGAGGTTTTCGAGGGCCTCGTTGGCCATCTCATCCTCGAAGGAGATGATCTGTGTGGCTGCCCCGAACTGGGCGGCCACATCCTTTACCAAATCCGTATCCAATGACTGGTTCACGGTGACAAAGACGCCGCGCATCAGCAGGGTAGCAATAAGGTCTTTGCCGCGAACGCCCAGTTTCTCCGCCAGATCCTTCACGCTGACGCCTTCTGTCACCGTGATGGTGCGGCTGATGGGCACGGGCTCCTGAGGAATCTGCGCACCGCCGAAACGAGGGGGAGGCGCAAAGCCCTTCATCGGGCCTTCCTTGGTCTTCGGGTACTGCTGTCGTCCGCGGCGTTGCGGAGCCGCTCTCTGCGGGCGTGGCGCTTCACCCGGTGGCGGGGTTAGGGTACCCGGACCACCCATGCCAGGGCGAGGTGCACCAAAGCCCGGCCGAGCGCCGAAACCGGGGCGCGGGGGTCCGAATCCGGGCCGTCCCCCTGGACCCGGAGGTCCACCGGGCTGGGTACGAGTCGGGTGCATGGGCCGACGGGCGCCGCCAGGTCCGTCATGCTGCGGACGCGGACTGAAACCGGGGCTACCACCTCCTGGACCACCGCCTGGGCGGCCACGATCAAAGATAGGCCGTCCACGCTGGATGCCGCCCTGCGGGTTTGTCGCACCGGATGCCGGAGATGCAGCCTGCGGTGGAGGCGGTGACGGCGGAGCCTGGTAAACCGGCCGTGGACCGGTCTGAGGCATGATCACGCGCCGCGGAGCCGGCGGGGGCGGCGGCGCCTGCGCAGCGGGAACCGGTAGTTCGGCGGTGAAAGAGGCTTGCGGGGCCGGTGCAGCGGAAACTGAAACCTCGGGAGCACCCGGCGTCGCCGGTGGCGGAGGAGGCGTTGCCGGCGGACGAGGCTGAGGTGGAGCAGCAGCCACGACGCCCACATTGGGCGACGGCGGCCGCACTTCACTGCCGGGCGCTGCCGGTTTCAACCCGGCCGGTGCAACAGCCGGAGGCCTTGCTTCAACACCCGAAACCGGAGGTCTGGCGACGACCGGACCTGCCGGCGGTTTGGCGGCAATGGCGGGCGCCGCCGGCGGAGGAGCAACCACGATGCGGGGCTCCTGCCGGGGCTGGGGAACGATCCGGCGCGGGGCCGGTGGGGCCGGGGTAACGAACCTCTGCCCCTGGCCGCCCAGATTGACTGCAGCGGGATTTGGCCGAGTCTGAGAACTTGCGCCAACCCCGGGGGTCTGAGGGGAGGCAGCGGCCTGAGGAGCGGACGGTTGCGCCGGCGCGCTCGCAACCACATTGGCTGAAGGAATCTGTGAGCCGGGACGAGGTGCTGCGACTGACGGGGACGCGGCTACGCCTGCGGCAGAACCTGTGGCCGGACTGGCACTCGGGGGGGCAGAGACTACGGGACGGGCCGGAGCCATTGGTTTGGCCGCCGGGGGCGTAGGGGGACGTGAGGCAGCGGCTGCCGCTTCCTCTTTACGTTGCTGTATGGCCTTAAGCACGTCGCCGGGCTTAGATACCCTCGACCAGTCGATCTTCTGCTTTGGCTCAGTACTTTCTACCCTGGGCGCACTGGCGCCGTTCCTGGCGCTACGCTGAAAGTATTGGCGCACCCGTTCCGCTTCGTCTTCTTCGAGCGAACTGGAGTGGGTCTTCTTCTCCGTCACGCCGACGTGCGTCAGGGCATCCAGGATCGCCCTGCTCTTCACTTCCAGCTCGCGTGCTAAATCGTTAATCCGAACTTTGCTCATCCGCCCCTTTTTGCCGTACCCGTCGCCCTTCAGACTTTCATGTGCTTCCTCACGGCTGTGGGATAGACAGGTCTATCTATTATCCTCTGAAACGTGGAATGTGCACCATCCAACCACGCGAAAGCGTTCATTTAAACGCTTCCCTCATCTACTTTCGCGTCTTGCCGGCCTTCCTGGCTGACTTCCTCCACACTTCCTTCATCAACGTTCTCTGATCTGGCTACTTCGTAGTTGGGCACGTGGCTGGCCAGGGTCGCACTCGTATCTTCCCGGCCAGGCTCTTCCGAAACCGCACCGATATCGCCCAGGTCGGGACCTGATTCCGTAAGCTCTTCCATGCGCACACGGGCTATATCGTCGCTGATCCGCCCCGATCCGTCCTCAGTATCAGGGATTTCCCGTTCCCCCTCCTCATCGAGGGTGAGCGCATCGATCTCTTCTTCCACCTGGGCATCTTCTATGTGCTTGGCCCTGGCGAGCTGCTCTTCCTCGGATTTGGCCTTCAGAGCGGGACGCTCTTCACCAGGTTCGTATTCGCCGAAATAGTGCCGAACCGCAAGGCTGATTTTTTCCAACGTCTTTTCCCCGATCCCCGGAATTTCCTCCAGCTGCTCCGGCGTCATATCGGCGAGAGCCTCGACAGTCGTAATGCCGGCGACCACCAATTTCTGAATGATTTGCTCGCCTAGCTCGGTGACCTGCTCGATGGGGGTGGATGGACCGCCACTCATCGCCTGCATCTGCTGCTCGACTTCCTGCCGCTTCTCTTCTTCGCTCTTAATGTCGATCTTCCAGCTCAGCAGTTTGGCCGCGAGCCGGACGTTCTGCCCCTTTTTCCCGATCGCGAGCGAAAGCTGCGAGTCGTCGACGATCACCTCAAGCTGTTTCTCGCCTAAGTCTGTGATGCTCACGCGGCTCACCTTGGCAGGCTGCAGGGCCTTTTCGGCGAAAGTGGTGATTTCCTCGCTGTACTCGATGATGTCGATCTTTTCGCCGCGCAGCTCGCGAATAATGGACTGCACCCGCATGCCCTTCATGCCTACGCAGGCACCCACCGGATCGACATCCTTGTCGCGCGACAGAACTGCAATTTTGGTGCGTTCGCCGGCCTCCCGAGCAATGGCCCGGATGACGACAGTGTTGTCGTAGATCTCGGGGACTTCGCTCTGGAAAAGGCTCTGCACCAGTTCCGGAACAGCGCGGGAAACGATGACCTGGGGCCCCTTGGCAGCGCGGTCCACGCGCAGCAGAACCACGCGGACGCGCTCCCCAATAGCAAATTGCTCTAGCCGCGATTGCTCGCGCTTGGGCATCCTGGCCTCGGCCTTGCCGAGGTCGAAAATGACGTCCTGCAGCTCCAACCGCTTGACGGTCGCGTTCAACACTTCACCGAGGCGATGAGCGTATTCCTTGTAGACCGTATCCCGCTCCGCCTCGCGGACCTTTTGGAAAATAACCTGCTTGGCCATCTGGGCAGCGATGCGGCCCAGCACGTCGGTTGGCTTGTAATAGCGGATTTCCCCGCCTGCCTCGACTTCGGGAGCGAGTGCCCGGGCATCCTCCAGCGTGATCTGGTTGACCGGATCCTCGAGCTGTTCGGGAGCTTCCACAACGGTCTTATACACATAGGCGCGGATCTCGCCCGATTCCCGATCCAGTTCGGCGCGCATGTTCTCCTGCGTCTTGTAGTACTTGCGGGTGGCCAACGCGATGGCATCTTCGACTGCTGAGACAACAATCTGCGGATCAATTCCCTTATCGCGGCTCAACGCCTCAATACTCTGATAAAGAACACTCGCCATGGTTTCTCTTCTACCTATTCACTAAATTTCAGGGGCCAGATTCGCCTTTTCAATATTGGAAAAAGCAATCTCAACTGTTTGCACCGGAGCCGGCCCCTTTTTGCTCCCCTTCTGCCTTCTCGCCGTGAGATCGAGCACAATTGCCTCCGGCCCTACCTCGGCGAGTCTGCCTTGCCAATGGCGGTTCCCTGCAATCGGCGTGAAGGTCTGAATCTTCACCGGGCTGGCCTGGAAGCGCTCAAAGTCGGACCGGGCGGTCAGTTTCCGGTCCAGCCCCGGCGAGGACACCTCGAGGGTGTAGTCGTCCACCGGTACGAGCCCCTCAACGTCGACGACCGTGCCGAAATCCCGGCTAAATCGCTCGCAATCCTCGTGCGTGACCCAAGCCAGCTGATCGAGGGCAACGCCTCCGGTTCCGAGATGCTCCAGAGTATTTTGTTCACCGGCCTCGTGGGCGCGCCGCGCACGCTGCTCGGCATTTTGCTCGATGAAGACGCGCAATACTCTGTGCTTGTTGCCACCGAGGTATTCGATGTCCACTACTTCCAGCCCGTGCGATGCGGCAACCCGGTCCGCGGTACGGCGGATTTCCTCAATATTCAGTGCCATAACTGCCGCTTTAGATGCTGAGGCTTCGCAGCAAAAGAAAAGTGGGCTTTCGCCCACTCATTTCTCCGTGCTTCTTCGCTGTGTGCTGAATAGCGAAGCCAGGGACAAAACTCGTCTGCTGATCGAAGAATACGCTGTTTTGTACGGGATTTCAACGCCACGGCACCCGGCCTGCTGTAGGTTATAGGATTAATAGAAGTCCTTATCATGATTCAGATACCCGTACCGGAAGCTCTTACTTTTGACGACGTTCTTCTCGTTCCCGCGTTGAGCGACGTGGTCCCTGCCCAGGTCAGCACACAAACTCAATTGACCCGCTCTATTTCGCTCAATACCCCGCTGCTCTCCGCGGCTATGGACACGGTAACCGAGTCGCGGCTGGCAATCGCTATGGCACAGCAAGGTGGTCTGGGTGTAATTCACCGTAATTTAACCATCGAGCAGCAGGCCGGCGAGGTGGATAAGGTGAAGCGCTCAGAGAGCGGAATGATTGTCGACCCGGTGACCATTGAGCCGCAACAACTTATCGCAGATGCGCTGGAGGTGATGCGGCGATACAAGATTTCCGGCGTCCCGGTAACCCAAGGAAAGAAACTGGTAGGCATTCTTACCAACCGCGACCTCCGCTTTGAAACGCGCACCGATATCCCTATCGGCGATGTCATGACGAAGGAAAACCTGATCACGGTTCCAGTGGGCACCACCCTCGAAGAGGCGGAGAAGATTCTGCACCAACACCGGGTGGAGAAACTGTTGGTCGTGAACGGCCAGTACGAGCTGAAGGGCCTGATCACGGTGAAGGACATCCAGAAGAAGCTCAAATACCCCAATGCGGCAAAAGATGATCAGGGACGGCTGCGCGTGGGAGGAGCCATCGGCGCGACCGGCGACTTTCTGGAAAGGGCGGCCGAACTGGTGCGTACGCGCGTCGACGTGCTTGCTATTGACTCGGCGCACGGGCACTCGTCGCGGGTGCTGGAGGCGATTCGGTTGGTCAAGAAAAACTTCCCCAACGTTGCCCTGATGGCGGGTAACGTGGCGACCTACGAGGGTGCGAAGGCGTTGATTGAAGCGGGCACAGATGCGGTGAAAGTCGGGATTGGACCGGGGTCCATCTGCACCACGCGCATGGTTACAGGCGCCGGGATGCCGCAGATTACGGCCATCAGCGAGTGTTACCGTGCGGCCCGGGCGAACAATATTCCGGTTATTGCGGACGGTGGCATCAAGTACTCAGGGGACGTGACTAAGGCCATTGCAGCCGGCGCCAGCGTGGTCATGATCGGTTCACTATTCGCCGGCGTGGATGAGAGTCCAGGGGAAACCATTCTCTACCAGGGCCGGAGCTTCAAGACCTACCGTGGCATGGGTTCCCTATCGGCCATGGCGCAGGGCTCGGGCGAGCGCTATTTCCAGGGCAAGGGCGATATTGAAGAAAGGCCCTCCACCGAGGGTGTTGTGGCCAGGGAACGTAACGGAGAAAACCGGTTGGCGAAATTCGTACCGGAAGGGATCGAGGGCCGAGTGCCTCATCGTGGACCACTCGAAGCGATGGTCTACCAGTTGGTTGGCGGGCTGCGCTCGGGCATGGGTTATGTGGGCTGCAGCACGATCCAGGAATTGCAGGAGAAGTCCTGCTTTATCCGGATTTCGAGCGCCGGGTTACGCGAGAGCCATGTTCACGACGTGATCATTACCCGCGAAGCGCCTAACTATCACGTGGAGTAATGTGAACCCCGCCCGAGCCCCCGCGGTTGTGCTTCTCCTGATCGCGGTGAGTTTTGGCCAAACATCGACTGGGCAATTTGCGCCGCCGAAAGACACAACACAGCGTACGCCGCTTCCATCCGCATCCAGTGCCGTCGGTCGAGATACCCTCACGCCTGAAGTGGACGCCCGTTACAGCATGGGAGTGTCGGTCGACGAGGTTCGGCTAACTTTCCATGCCATCGACCAATCCGGACGGCCCGTCGAGGATCTGAAGCTCAGCGATCTCGATCTGTTCGACAATCAGGCTGGACCGGGTACGATTGTCGCCCTGCGGAAGATGAAGGGACTATCCCTCCGCGTAGGGTTTTTAGTTGATGTCAGCGGATCGGTTTCAGATGATGTCGGCAGAAGTCGCATGATTGCCATAGCTGCGGCTCAAGCCCTCATGCAGAACGAAATCGATCAGGGTCTTGTTATCGAGTTCCGCAGAGCGCGGAACATCCGTCGACCGTGGAGTCGCGATTTGAATGCAGTGACTGATGGCTTAAGGACAATCGGTTTGAGACCCGACGGGTCGCTTGACGGAACGAGTCTCTTCGATAGCTTGTGGAGCACCTGCTACTACGACTTTCGCGGAGAGCAAGAGAGGGCTGAAAATATCCTCTTGCTATTGTCGGATGGGGTCGATACCTCGAGCCATGGCACGCTGGAGCAGGCAGTCGGCGCTTGCCAACAAGCTCACACCAGCATTTTCGTACTCACCTCGACCTCAGATCTCTCTGACCTGTCGATGGGGCACCGAACACTGCGGAAGCTAACCGAGCAGACGGGCGGCAGCATCATCGTATGCGGTGGATCAGAAGCCGAAGTCAGGCAAGCTATGAACTCACTCGCGGCAGATGTTCGCAGCGAGTATCTGCTCTTCTACCGCCCGAAAAACTTGAAACGCGATGGTTCCTTCCACCGGATCGTCTTGGTGGGACCGCCTCGGGTTGCGGATATCGTCGGCCAATCCGGATACTACGCGCTCCCCAGATAGCACAGGTTTTCGGACTGACTGTCTTAGCAGATCCGCCATTCGCTGGTCGCGTGAGGCAGACTTGTGCCGTCCCTTAAAGGGGACTCGGATTTCGTTGTGGTTGTGCGGCACTTCCGTGCCGGGCTCTGGATTGTCCCGTCTCTTCGGGACTGGATTGCGGCGAATCAAGGGTCTACCTGCTGCATGAACAGTTCCCCTGCGGGGCAATAAGTTTCTGTTTGCTGCGAAGAACCAGGCGCGGGTGCGTCCAGTCCACCAGCATCCAACATCTAAGCCGGTATGAGCACAAAGGTTGCATTTTGGGTTTGGGCATTATGGGCACGGCGATTGCCCGCAATTCCGCTCGCGTCGGCTTAGATGCGACAGCATGGCCTCGGAACACAGGATCTCAGCGCTGTTTATGTGGCGCTTAGCGATGGAGCCAAGAGATGAGCACGAACCTTCCCAAAGTTATAAAGGCCGCAGTCGTGGATGCCGGCGGCCCGCCGGAAGCCATTCACCTCAAAGAGGTACCCTTGCCCGCGCTGGCTCCTGACCACGTCATCATCGCTCTCGAGTATGCGGGGGTAGGCATGTGGGATGCTAAGCAACGCGATGGATCCTGGGGACGAGTCAAGCCCGGAACGATCCTGGGCGCCGATGGGAGTGGAACAGTGGCCGCGGTAGGTTCCAAAGTAACCAGGTTCCACGTGGGCGACAGGGTCTACTCCTACAGTTATGGAAACAGCGGCGGTGGCTTTTACGCGGAATATGTCAGCGTTCCCTCTGACAGAGTTGCGCCAGTTCCCGCACACATGGACATGAAGGTCGCCGGCGGCATGCCTTGCATTGCACTCACCGCCCTGTCCGGCCTGGAAACCCTGAAAGCTGCCCCTGGGCAGACGATTTTGATATTTGGCGCGAGTGGCGGCGTTGGTTCTTGCGCTGTGTGGCTGGGAAGGGCGAAAGGGGCAACGATGGTGGGCACGGCACGGCCGGATGCGCAGGAGTACGTGCGTGCTCTGGGAGCGGAACACGCGGTTGATCCCGGTTCCCCGCAACGGGAGGCTGTGATTCATCGCGTTGCCACTGGCGGTTTTGATGCGGCCCTGGTCACGACCAACGGCGACGCGCTGCCTGATTTCCTGTCACATCTGAAACGGCACGCGCCCGTGGCCTATCCGAATGGGGTTGAGCCCAAACCGCATTCGCAGGGACATCCCGTCTCGGCCTTCGATGGAGAGATGTCAGAGGACGCCTTTACCAGGCTGAACGCGACGATCGGTTCACGGCAGCTCCCGCTCAGGATTCAGAGTTTCCCATTCAAGGATGTGGCGGCGGCTCATCACCGCATCGAGGAAGGTCACGTGGTGGGAAAGATTGTTCTCCACATCGCGCCATGAAGTGATGTGCGGCGCGCTTTGGTGAAATTTGGATCGGATGAAGCAGGGGCTTCTATGCCCAAACTATTTCAAGCATGTGCGGCACCACTTAAAGTCGTGCCCTGATGCAAACAACATGATGCTCCGCCTTCATTCCTCGTGTTTTGCCGGTCAAGCCGCACGATGCGGCAGCACCCAGTTCGGCCGGATGAAGTGGCAGGTGTAGCCATTGGGGTAGCGTTCCAGATAATCCTGATGCTCCGGTTCTGCCTGCCAGAACGGGCCCGCAGGAGCGACTTCGGTCACCACTCTTCCCGGCCAGATGCCTGAGGCGTTGACATCGGCTATGGTGTCTTCCGCAATACGCTTCTGCTCATCATTGGTGTAGAAGATGGCTGAGCGGTAACTCGTGCCCCGATCATTACCCTGCCGGTTCAGCGTGGTTGGGTCATGGATCTGAAAGAAAAACTCGAGCAGCTTACGGTAGCTGAGCTGCTGCGGATCAAAGACAATCTCGATGGCCTCGGCGTGGGTCCCGTGATTGCGATACGTGGCATTTGGAACATCCCCGCCGGAATACCCGACACGTGTGGAAATGACTCCCGGATAGTGGCGCAACAGATCCTGCATGCCCCAGAAGCAGCCACCGGCCAGAATTGCCGTTTCGTGAGATGGTGACATTTTCATTTCTCCTTCTTCGTCTCGAAGAGCTTGAGATATTCGCCGTAGCCTTCGCTTTCCAGGTCCTCGACCGGAATGAAGCGCAGAGACGCTGAATTGATGCAATAGCGCAATCCTCCGGCGGCCTTCGGACCGTCATCGAAGACATGGCCCAGATGACTGTCAGCGTGGGTAGAACGGACTTCGGTCCGGATCATTCCATGGCTGTTGTCGGCCCGCTCCTCGACGTTCCCGGACTCCACGGGTTTGGTAAAGCTGGGCCAGCCGCAGTGACTGTCGAACTTATCCAGGGAGGAGAACAGGGGCTCACCCGACACTACGTCGACGTAAAGGCCCGGCGCATCGTGATTCCAGTATTCGTTGGCAAACGGATGCTCCGTGCCGCTCTGCTGCGTGACCCGGTATTGTTCACGGGAAAGGCGGGATATCGCGTCAGCGTCTTTGGTGTATTTGGCCATGTGACCCTCCTGGCGAATTCAATCTACCGGCAATCCATTCGATCCTTGAGGCTGCCAATTGGATGCAGGTGAAATGAGCAGGAAACCGAACCATTCATCATAGCCAATCGTCGAAGACCCAGCGCGTCCCGTTGGCCGGCGTCAGGAGATGAGGGAACGGCTTTGCAACGGAATTATCATTTCGACCGGGGGACCATGGGCCTTCGGCTAAAACGATGGTCCTCGTTCATTCCTCCCTTAACCTGCCGAAAATAGCCGAACCACGCATCCGCCTAGGATTTTGCTACTAGAGAATAGAAGAAATGACGATGCCGACGTTCAATCAAGCCTTTGGCGACCTCAAACTTCGAGACCATGACCTGATCCTCGAGCCAAATGAGGTTGCGTTGCCCCCGGTGCACAAGGTCCCTACCTACTTTTTCCGGATGGTCGATGCTGGGTCGAACGAACAGATGGGTGGCATCAACATGCGGGCTGGCTTCAGTACACACATTGAGCTCTATGCCGGACATATCGGCTACAGTGTGGCACCTGCTCATCGGGGCATCGATATGCATCTCGCGCCATAAGGCTTTTGCTCCCGTTTGCTCGGGCCCTGCAGCTGAATCCCCTGTGGATAACATGCGACCCGGAAAACATTGCCTCACGCCGGTCCTGTGAGCTGGCCGGCGCAGAATTGGTGGAAATCGTCAATGTCCCAGCAACGTGCATTATCTTCCAGGCCGGACATCCCCGGAAGTTCCGCTATCGCTTGATTCTCGATCACTGACCTAGCTCAAGCGCAATCTCGATTTCGCTCAACCGGCATCCCAGTATCGTGTCCCGTTTCTTTGAGCCGCTTCTCAGGTTTGTTTTTCATCTCGGTCTCTTCGCGCCATTCCTGATGGGGGTCTTTGACTCATCGTTCCTATTCCTGCCGTTTGGAAACGACCTGCTGCTGGTAGTGCTTGTTTCCCAGCGCCATCACAATATTCCGTTGCTGGTGATTTCAGGTGCATTGGGGTCCACGCTTGGTGTGTTTCTGCTTTCACTCGTCGCGGGCAAAATCGGCGAAGAAGGCATCCGCAAGATGGCAGGCGAACGGCGTTTCAAGAAACTGCAGGCTCGCTTTAAAAAAGGGGGCGGTTTAGCGGTTGTTCTCGCTACACTAGCCCCGCCTCCTTTTCCATTTACCACAGTAATTGCGGCCGCAGCGGCATTGCAGTACCCGCGAATTCGATTACTTTGCTTGAATTTTCTGGGCAGGGCGGCTCGATTTACTGTGTTAGCCATACTGGCAATCAAGTTCGGACGAGCTGTGTTGCGCATTGCCAATTCCACGGCTTTTCGATGGAGCATGACCGTTTTCATTGCGATCTGCTTGATTGGGAGTGGAATTTCCGTATGGCACTGGGTGCGCCAGTCTCAGCCATCCAGGCGCAAGTGAGAACGAGGGACCGATCGTATCTTTCCCGTTTGCGGCAGGTCGGCATCTCAATATCCGAGGAGCAGCAAGCCGACCGGATGAATTACCGGCCGGCCTGTTTTTGCTACTCGATCGATGGCCGCCGACGCTTACGCGCCATGGCGCCCGCTGGTTTCCATTGCGATGAAAAACTGGGGCCCCCAACGGATTTTCCTGGCCGTTGCCGCCAGCGCGGCGACGTTCCTGTTTGTCTGGTTCCAGTGGCGGCTTTTGCTACTTACGTTCGCTGGGCTTTTGTTGGCGATTCTGTTGCGGAGCGCAATCGCCTGGATAGAACGGCATACCCCACTCCGTCCGACGCTCGCCTATGCGGCGACTGTGGGCGCCCTCGCCGGGCTAGCCACGCTCATCATCGTGGTCCTCGGTCCGAGGATCATTAACCAACTTTCGCAGGTGTTCGTGGCGATTCCGGCCGCTATGAAGGAGGCGCAGTCCTACCTGGACCAACAACCGTGGGGGCAGACTGTGCTCAGGGTCGCGCACCAGGCTCTAAGCGGGAGTGCAACAGAATCTCATCTGACACTCGCGGCCAAAGCATTGGTCAACGGCGCGGTGGATTCCATTGTCATTCTGGTGATCGGGCTCTTTGGCGCTCTCAACCCAAGGAGCTACCGGGAAGGCCTGCTTCTGTTGTTACCTGCGCAATATCGTCAACGGGCACGAGAAATCGGCAGCGAAGTGGCCGAGACGCTGCGTTTGTGGCTACTAGGCCAGTTGGTTCCAATGACAGCGATTGGTATCGCAAGCATGATTTCGCTCTGGGCGCTCGGAGTGCGGCTGGCATTTGCGGTCGGATTACTCACCGGATTGCTGATCTTCGTGCCTTATGCGGGGTCCATATTCTCGGGGTTGCTCGCGGCGCTCCTGGGGTTCGATCGCAGCCCTGTCACCGGGCTATACATACTGATGCTGTATGTGATTTTCCACGTGATCGAAGGCTATTTTCTCACTCCCCTGGTGCAACGGAGAGCAGTGAGACTCCCGCCTGTCCTTACGGTTCTTTCGCAATTCTTTTTGTACAGCTTCGCCGGGGTGTTGGGGGTGGCGGTTGCGGCTCCGCTCGCCGCTACCGGGATAACTTTGATCAGGAGTTTTCATCTTGTCTCCGACGGGAACCAGAGAAGAGTAGCGTAATATCCAGCCACCGGGAGTACGAAATCCACCGCCGTGGCCGCGGTTGACAGTGCCTGGCCGGGTCGGACAACGCATCAAGCTCTCCGTCGCTCAAACATTGGTAGTTAATGAAGCAAGCGTCCAATTCGGCAGCAGAAGATTCAACCGATTCCCCTAGCGTTCTGCCCGGGGGTGCGACCGGTGGGGGAGGTTCGGGAGGAGAGGGGGAAAACAGGCCCACGACGGGTCTCGTTCCCCTCGAAGAAGCGGAAATCCTCCACGCATCGCTGAAGGCCGGCTCAATAGCGCAGATCGTCGTCGCGATGATCGCGATCGTGGGGCTCATCTACCTGCTCCGCTTCGTTATGGTCACAGTGTTGGTTTCGCTGTTAGTGGCATGCATTCTTGATCCGCCGGTGAGTTGGTTGCGGCGCATTGGACTACCGAGGGCCGCGGGCGCGCTGGTGACTTTGGTGCTGGCGGCGGCGATGGCGGGCGGCGTGGGTTATTTCCTTGGAGGCCGCCTGGGGAGTTTCCTTGCGGAAATTCCAAGGTATTCCCATCGAATTGAACGGGCTGTGAACTGGATTCAATCCCCGATCCAAAAGCTGGAGGAGAAATCCCATTCGCTAGCGAAGACTGAACCATCCAGCGACGAGGCGATACCGGTCAGAATAGAGGAAGGACCTATCTTTTCTCGCATCGTTGCGGCACATGGGGCTGAGATCGGGAAAACCGTCTTCGCCATCGGCTTCATTCCTTTTCTCACATATTTCATGCTGACCTGGAAAGATCATTTCCACGAGGCTACAGTACATCTCTTCCCGCAAGAACACCGCCCTGCGGCGTACCGCACAATCGCCCGAATTACGGCCATGATCCGCAGCTTCATTGTGGGGAATCTCGCAGTGGGGCTGATTGCGGCAACACTGTATGCGGTCGTGTTCGGCCTATTGGGGATTCCGTATTTTTATTTTCTTGGCATTATCAGCGGGTTTGTAAACCTCATTCCATCGCTGGGCGCGTTTCTGGCGTTATTGCCGCCCTTGGCCGGAGGCATGGGCATCCTGACCAAGACGGGCGTCGTAATCGTTCTGGGAACAGTCGTCGGTACGCATGCGCTCATCATGAATGTTCTTTACCCGAAACTCATTGGTCCACGAGCGAGACTGAACCCGCTGGCAGTGGTGCTTTCATTGTTGTTCTGGTCGTGGATCTGGGGTCCGATGGGCCTGGTGCTGGCCATCCCGATTGTGGGATCCACAAAGATCGTTTGCGACTATGTGGATTCCCTCCGAGGGGTGGGCGCGTGGTTAGGTGACAAGCTGTAATGCGGTGTTGCGCCGGCGGTCGCATAGCTTCACTGAAGATAATTCCGTGAACCTCTTGAAATTCCGGAGAAGTCTGAGCTCTTGCCCGAGAAAGATGATTTGATTCGCGTCCCCCGAACACCCCTCTCAACCCAAGAGCAACGCTTGAATAGGCATCATCCAAGCTGCCCGACCCCCGAAAATTTATGTCCTAAAGTCTTAGTTGACACAACCGCCCGGCTGGGGATATTGTCCTAATACCTTAGGAGAAGAGACTTTGAAAGCTCCGAAGAAGGACGGTTTGACCAAGCTTGAACTCAGAATCATGCAGGTGGTGTGGAAGCGAGGCCGCTGCACGGTGAGCGCCGTGCAGGAAGAATTAGACCCTCCCCTCGCCTACACCACGGTGCAAACGATGTTGAATATTCTCCAGCGCAAAGGGAAGCTCAAGCGTGAACTAGAGGGCCGTGCCTACACGTACAGCGCGGCCATCAGTGAAGCTAAGGCACTCCGCCAAGGTGTTCGAGACTTGATCGATCGGATGTTCGGTGGCTCCAGCGAAGAACTGGTGATGACGCTGCTGCGGAATGGCGAGATCAACGCGGCCAAGCTGGCGGAGATCACCGACAGATTCAAGGAAAAAGTGAGGAGGGCATGAGAGCACTCGAGTTCTGGGCCCTGGCCTATCTTTTCAATTCCCTGTGGCAAATTCCACTGCTATTTAGCGCAGCCTGGCTGGCGGGGCGGTCGCTTCGTTCCGCGGCAGCAACCGCAGAACATCGCGTGTGGGTGATTGCACTGGTGCTTGAGAGCCTGGTTCCAGCTGTGTCCATTGTTCCCTGGAAATGGCCGGGAGCACTTTCCCTCTGGGGATGGCATGGCGGCAGCGGGAGCAAAGGCCAAGTGATCGTGGTGATGGGTTCAGGAGACGGAGCCGGTGCGATTCCGTTGCCGGGCGCGATGCTGACAACGATTGCGATTTTGTATGCCGCGGTGATTGCCTATTTTGCCGCCAGATTTTTGTGGCGGATGGGAAGGCTCTCCGGCATACGCAACGAAACCGCGACAGTGACACTTGCAGGGGAACCAAGGCTTTTCTGGGTGCGATGCTCGAGAAGATTTGGGATTGAAGGTGTAAGCATTGCGGCTTCGTCCCGAATTTCGGGGCCGCTAACCATGGGACTGTGGCGAAAACTGCTCCTGTTGCCGGCGAACATGGCCGACGGTTTGCCTGATCAGGAACTGTGTACGGTAATTGCGCACGAGTTCGCACACATGCAGCGCAGGGACTACGCCAAGAACCTGCTGTATGAATTGATATCGCTGCCAGTGGCGTACCATCCGCTGCTCTGGCTGACCCGCGCGGGCATTAGCGAGAGCCGCGAAATGATTTGCGACCAGATGGCAGCTGTCATGACCGGAAAAGTGGAATACGCATCGTCTCTTCTACGGCTTGCGTCGTTGGTGATTAGCGGAGCGCCGGCCCGGACACCTCACACCATTGGCATTTTAGATGGAAATGCCTTTGAAAGGAGAATTATGAATCTCGCCGAAAAGCAAAAAGGAATACAAGGTGCAGGACGGATAGCCATCATGGCTGCCTGCGCAGCGCTGGGTTTGGCCACATGCGGCTCCGTAGTGGCGTTGGGAATGCATGCAAATGCGGCTCAGGTCGCCGGCGGCAACGATTCCAGACCACCGAAACAACTTTCGATCCCCCCTGATGTCATGGCCAGAAACCTCCTGACGAAAACGATGCCCGTATATCCGCCCGCGGCAAAGAAAGCGAAAATTGAAGGGACGGTCGCGCTGAGGGCTGTGATCAGCAAAGATGGAAACGTTGAAAGCCTGCGCGTAATTTCGGGCCCGCAAAAG
The DNA here is from genome assembly GCA_035507705.1 of Acidobacteriaceae bacterium. Classification (GTDB taxonomy): domain Bacteria; phylum Acidobacteriota; class Terriglobia; order Terriglobales; family Acidobacteriaceae; genus PALSA-350. The sequence continues at coordinate 34,234 of DATJNV010000051.1, read as the reverse complement.
CTTCAACAATCAGCCCTCGACGCTGTGCGGCAGTGGAAGTACAAGCCGTATCTGCTAAATGGGGATCCGATTGAAGTTGAGACGACGGTCAACATTGTCTATGACCTGAAAGATTAGCTTTTGGAGGGACTGCAGATCCCAAGCTGTTTCAGCTCCGACCATGCCGCGCGTTCCCCCGCCGCGGGTTCTGGATATTCGGTAGGCCTGCATACGACTTCTCATCGATCAATTGCCGGAGCGAATCGGCGCCTGGGAAAACCTCCCGAATCTGCTTGGATCACCTTCGCGTTGTTTGCCCATCTCCGGGGTCGCCGTCACGGTGGCAAAGATCAGGTAAGGCGGGTATTCAGCGGCGTTTGATATCTTGCGAACAGTCTGCGGTTCGGCGGTAAACTTATCCGGACATCGGGCATGGAGATTTGCACCGTCGCGTGACCGAATTGGAGGCATCAGACCATTGGCGACACAAAGGTTCGTTCCAAGCACTGAAGAGTTGGGCAAGATCGACCGCGATCTGCGGTTCCATCCGTCTACTACGCAGCTCCCCACGGTTCTCACCCCGCAGCAGATTGCGGCCTTCAATCGCGATGGTTATCTGGCCGGGATTCGAATTTTCAGTGACGAAGAGATCACCGAAATTCGCCGCTACTTCGATGACCTACTGGCCAAAACGCTGGCCGCGGGGGGCGACAGCTACTCCATCAGCACGGCACATCTCCGCTACGGACGGGTCTACGATATCCTGACCGAGCCTCGCATTGTTGGCCGCGTCCAAGACCTGATCGGCGAGGATGTGATTGCGTGGGGCTCGCATTTCTTTTGCAAGATGCCTGGCGATGGGAAACGGGTCTCCTGGCATCAAGACTCAAGCTATTGGCCGCTCACGCCGTCAATGGCTGTCACCGCATGGCTGGCGATTGATGATGCCACCGTCGAAAATGCCTGCATGCGATACATTCCTGGCTCGCACCAGTTGGGGCATCTGACCTACACACTGAGCGAGAACGACGAAGCGAATGTTCTCAACCAAACGGTTCCAAATGCTGAGAGCCTCGGAAAGCCTGTGGATGTTCAATTGAAGGCCGGAGAGATTTCCATTCACAGCGATCTACTGTTGCATGGATCGGAAGCAAATCAATCGAATAAACGACGCTGCGGGCTGACGCTGCGCTATTGTCCTGCCGTGGTTCGAGCGGGCCTGGGATGGAATGCAAAGGGTGTCGTGGTGAGCGGGAAAGACGAATCCGGCCACTGGGCAAATCCGCCGCGGCCGGAAACCGACTAGCGGGTGAGTTTGTAACAATTCTGCTCCTGCAGGTAGCAAGAAGATACAAATCCGTGCGGCGCATTTCCAGGCATCTTTTTTCCAGATTTTGCGGTCCCAACATACGGGAGGGTGCCTTGAAGCGCATTCACTTTTCTGCAGTCGGTGCGATTTGTTCGACTTCGATCCTTGGTCTCGGCCTGCTGGGCGGCTGTAACAACAATCACGCCCTAAAACAGTGGCCTGACGAGGTCGATTCCGTCAACCACGCACTTGTCGTCAATGGTTTCAACAACGTCCAGGTAGCCCAGAATCGGACCACAGGTGTGATGACGCTCACCGGAACAGTCGCATCGCCGGATCTAAAAACGCAGGCGTCGAAGATTGCGTCTATCAACGCAAGCGACTACACCATCACCAACGCACTCAACGTGACTGCGCCGGCAGCCCAAACAGCGTCTACTTCCGACGACGCAATAAAAGACAAATACGAAGCCATGCTCAAGGCCCACAAGAACCTCGATCACCAGGGGATTGACTACAAAGTCGACCATGGGACGATTCTTCTTTCCGGCCGGGTCCGTAGAGACTCCGAGCGCAGTGAGGCCGTGAAGCTGGCCAAGTCCGTGCCGAATGTTCAGAATGTGGTCGATCAGATCAAGGTTCAATCCTAGCGGGCTGTAGAGTCTGCGTGAGAACTCATGGATTGTGAAAGCGGCAATGCCTTAAGGGCTAATGCCTAAACTATCTTCAAGCTCATGGGGACGCGACTAAAGTCGTGCCCTGATACAAACCCGGTCCCACGAAAACACCGTGGTCGGGTTGTTTCATGCAGCGAGAGTTTCCTTGTGGTTCTTTGCCTGCCGGGTCTCAGCCAGCCAGCGACTCTCCTTAGCCGGCACCAATTCATCAGCGTTCCGAAGTGCGCTGCTGCGCAAAGAGTGAGGTGAGCTCCATCGACACTCCACCTAAGCCGAAAACCGGTGTTCAGGCCTCAATCAATAATGCGAAGACTTACTGCAGGCAGAATCCTGCAGGGTCCGTCCGTCTGCGGGATTATAGTGGCAGCTCTTATAACCAAACCTGCACAACCTTCGCAGCTATTCAGCGCGTCACCGACCCCACCTATAAACTCGGCTCAGATTGGCCCGCGCAGGATAGGCCCCGTAATCCTGGCGGTTAGTGCCCGCGGGGGTCCTGAAAACGAGGCGGTTTCCACATGCTGCTCGTTGGGCGCGAGTCGCGGAGCGTTCCTGGAAGCCGCCGCTCACCACCCCACTCGATCCGGAGAAAACAGCCTGCTAGGGGGATTCCCCTCCGACCCGATCGCTGCCGGATGATCACGAGGAAGCTTTCTTCACTCCCAGGACACGGTCTTCCCGGCAAAATCGAAATGAATGCGGCGGGCCTGGAGCGCGGTGATGCCGACGACCCCGTCAATGCCCGGCAGAATGTCTCCGGCGGGTGCGGACACCAAGACGACCGGCAGGTTGCGATTTCTGTTGCCCAGCAGGACATCGGGCAGAGTGGCTTGTTTGACCGATAGCCTCCCGCCCAGGCTCGCATTCTTGATGGTACCCACCGTGCGCAATTCCGGCACGTTCCTGCGCAGGCGCTCCTCGTAGAGGAGAATGCCTTGCATGCCGGTATCGACAATCAGGCGAACCCGACGACCCTGCACCTGGAGTTCGACAATCAGGCACTTGTCCATGGGATCGCCCCCAGGCAAATAAGTTCTTGGCGGCCCAGGGTCGAAGATCAACCGGCTGGAGCCGTACTCGACGGTGAAGTCACTCAGTCGGAGAAGATCCATGCCGATGATGGCGTCTGCCTTGCCGGCAAATTCCGAATAGCGGGTAAGATCGCCCACCAATACAGCGACGTTGGCTGCTCGAACAGGACCGAACTGAACGTCAGGTATGGTGGTGGTCTCCCACCGGAGATTTCTGTCGAAGTTAAAGCTCTGCGCCGGGCGCAAAGGCAGCTTCAGTTTTTGAGCAAATTTTTGGCCGACGATACTGATGCTTGCGCCAGTGTCCAGGAGGAACTTCAGATGGGTCTGGCTTCCGATGCGGCCTTCCACCTGTATCAGGTATCCGGAAGAAAGACGGAACGGCAGTACGCTGCGGGACGCGTCCTCCGTAGGCATCGGTTGGTCGTTTGCTTGCAAAGGAGAGGGGAGCAAAACGCTCAGGCAGGCTAGAGAAAGAAGCCAGCGATTCATGGAGTTCGCCTCGGCCGCGGTAGCGGTGAGGACGAACTTGGGGCATGCCAGGAGCAGCCTCAATTCGCCGGCAATCTCTTAGCCCTATCAACTTTGTCTGCGTGTAATGCCAGGATGGCGCTAGACTTAGCATCACCATCTCCTGGGTATCTCCGGGACTTAGACCCTATCTCAGACCCTGTTCGGTGTCGCTATGGGTAAGTCGATACAACGGCCGGTCGCGCGCTTCGAAGATTTCGAAGTGAACCTGGAAACGGGCGAGGTGTGGAAGGCAGGCAGACCGCTCAAGGTGCAGGACCAGCCGTTCAAGATTCTGGCAGCATTGCTGGAACGGCGGGGACAGATCGTTACCCGGGAAGAGTTGCGCCAGTTGATCTGGCCGGACAAGAGCTTCGGGGATTTTGACCATGCCATTAACCTGGCCCTGACGAAACTACGGGCCACACTGGGCGATTCAGCGGATGTGCCGCATCTGATTGAAACTCTTCCCCGCCGTGGCTACCGGTTTATCGCACCCCTCAAGGAGCCGGACGACCCCCGCCCATCGGACACCATCCCGCCGTTGCCCGAACAAACTGTTCCCTCTCCCCTGAACGAGAGTCCTGCTAAGGCTGCAGGCAAAAAGCGCAGGCTGACAGTTGGAATCGTCGGAACTCTGGCGGTCGTCAGCGTGGCCGCTGTGGCCCTCTTACGGGTGTTTCCTACCTTCCAGCAGCAGTCCTCAACCGGGGGTGAGATTCTGCCCCTAGTCTCGATGCCGGGCCAGCAGGATACACCTGCTATTTCTCCCGACGGCCGCCAGGTTGCGTTTGCCTATTCGGGCGGACCACACCCCGGCATTTATGTCGCCCTAGTCGGAGGCGAAAAGCCTTTGCAGCTTACCCAGAATGAAAACGACGGCTATCCAGCATGGTCGCCCGATGGGCGGCAAATCGCGTTTGCTCGCTTCAGCGAAGCGGGCGATCAAAAGACCATTTATGTAATTCCCGCTCTTGGCGGTTCAGAACGGCGTATCTACACCACGTCGTTTCCGCAATGGGACCAATGTAATGCGATGAGCTGGTCACCCGACGGGAAATCGTTGATTTTCCCAGAAGCCCTGGATAAGCGCGCCGCGGCCCGGCTGAGCATGCTCTCGCTGACTGACTTGACGGCTCGCCCGGTCACTTCTCCGCATATCCAGCAGTTTGATTGCGACCCCGTGTTCTCGCCTGAGGGCGCGAGAATTGCGTTCGCCCGCGGCCCCATGGGAGCTTTTCTGAGCGACTTACATGTGCAGAAAGTCGACGGTGGCCAACCCTTGCGTCTCACCACGGGGAATTCGGGAGGAGACTGCGCCTGGACGCCAGACGGCAAGGAAATCGTATTCGATTCTTACGCTCGAGGGTTTCAAGGTCTATGGCGCATTTCCGCTTCAGGCGGAACGCCGCAGCAGGTTGCCGCTTCAGGGGATGCCTATGAACCATCGATCTCACGCACGGGGAATCGGCTAGCTTACCGGGTATTTAAGCAATGGGACACAATCTGGCGGCTCAACCTGAAGGACGAGCGGCACCCCCTGGCTCCGCCCGTACGGCTGTTATCCGGCCGGGGTGTCGTCTGGAAGCCCAGCTATTCTCCCGATGGCAAAAAGATCGCCTTCGAATCAAACCGAATGGGCTATCAGAACATCTGGATGTGCAACAGCGACGGATCTGATTGCACCCAGCTCATTGACCAGCAGGGGCAATCGGCTACCGCCCGCTGGTCCCCCGACGGCCGCTACCTCGCCTTCGAATCCGTAACCCAGGACTATTGGCAGGTTGGCGTTCTCGAGCTACCGGATGGCACGCCCCACATGCTGACGACCTTTCCCGATACCAATAATGGCGCGGCAAACTGGTCCCGCGACGGCAAGTGGCTCTATTTCTATTCCGGCCATGATGGTGGGGCTTATCAACTATGGAAAACGCCGTCTGCCGGCGGGTCTCCTGTCCGGGTGACGACAAACGGGGGTGTTTACGCAATCGAATCGGAGGACGGACGATTTCTCTATTACGCCAAATTTACCGAGTGCGGCGTCTGGAGACGATCACTGGAGAGCGGTGAGGAAACACGGCTGCCGATTAACGCTTGTGACTGGTATGACTGGGCTCTTAGCCGCCGGGGAATTTACTTTCTGAACCAGGGTGTTCCGCCGAATGGCAGAATTGAATTTTTCGATTTTGTTCACAACCAGTCCACACCTATCCTGAGCCTGGAGAATCCACCGTCCCAGTTTGGTGGTCTGGCAATTTCTCCGGACGGCAAATCGCTCCTCTACGGCCAGAACGAGCTCGACGAGTCCTACATCATGGTCATGAAGAATTTTCGCTAGATGTGGGTGTGCCTATCTTTGGCCGTCGTACTGCGCGAGGTTTTGCGGCGTTGGTTAGAATTGGCTCGGCCTCTGCCGCTGGGGGATTTTGTGTCCGGAAAACGAGTTTGGATTTTTGTAGCCCTGGTTGTGGTTTGTTTTTCGCCTGCGCTGGCGCAGCCCGCTGCCGATAACGTGGTGGAGCACAATGTCGCAATGAAAACCCGTGATGGGGTCATTCTTAAGGCGGATATCTATCGTCCTGCAGGTGATGGCAGTTTTCCTGTACTGCTGCAACGAACGCCCTACAACAAGGACGCAAGTGTAGACTTCGCCCTCAAGGCTGTCGCTCGCGGCTACATGGTCGTCATCCAGGATGTACGCGGCCGGTATACATCCGGCGGAGATTGGTATCCCTTCAAGAACGAGATCAATGACGGCTACGACACCGTGGAGTGGGCGGCAGCGCTGCCGCACTCGAACGGCAAGGTCGGCTTGTTTGGCGGATCGTACGTGGGGGCCACAGTAATGCTGGCCGCCATCAGCCATCCGCCGCACCTGGCGGGTATCTGTCCAGTAGTCACAGCGTCGAACTACCACGAAAACTGGACGTACCAGGGCGGCGCATTCGAGCAGTGGTTCGATGAGTCGTGGGCCGCGGGCCTGGCGCAGGATACGGCGAATCGCATGATCCACCAGGACACAAATGCGCTGGTTGGCGACCGCATCCTGCCGCTGAACGATTTTCCGGTTTTCAACATCAAGCCAATTACCGGCGGATCGCAGTTGACGCATGAGCTCGCACCTTATTTTCTCGACTGGCTTGCGCATCCGACGTACGACACCTATTGGAAACAGTGGTCGATCGAAGAGAACTATCCGAATATTCAGGTTCCCGGGCTCACGATTGCGGCCTGGTACGACCTGTTCCAGGGTGGCTCGCTCCGCAACTACCTGGGAATGAAGGCGCATGCGGCAAACCAGGCGGCACGCGACGGGCAACATCTGATCATCGCGATCGGAGGGCATTCCGGCTGGAGCCGCAAGGTGGGCGATGTTGATTTTGGCCCCGACTCGACTTTCGATGAGATCGGCACCACGCTGGACTGGTTCGATTATCTGTTTAAGGGCAAGCAAAATCAGTTCTCGGGCGCTAATCCGGTGAAAATTTTCGTGATGGGCAAGAACGAGTGGCGGAATGAGGCCGAATGGCCCCTCGCCCGCGCCACCGAGACCCATTACTATCTCCACTCGGACGGTAAGGCCAACAGTGCTTCGGGGGACGGTTCGCTTGCAACGGCAACCCCAGAGAGGGAGGGAACAGACACTTTCGTTTATGACCCGGCGAATCCTGTACCCACTGTGGGTGGTCCATTGTGCTGCGATTCCGAACATCTGGCGCCGGGCCCGCGTGATCAGAAAGAGGTGGAAAGCCGTCCCGATGTTCTTGTTTATACGACCCCGCCGCTGGATCGAGATGTCGAAGTCACGGGTCCTGTGACTTTGGATCTGTTCGCGAAGTCCTCCGCTGTCGATACCGATTTCACGGGAAAGCTGGTGGACGTTTGGCCCAACGGGTTTGCGCAGAATTTGACTGAGGGGATTTTGCGCGCAAGCCTGCGTGCCTCCACGAAAGGAGAGCCGACACCGATCACGCCGGGAAAAGTCTACGAATACAGGATCGATCTGTGGTCCACGAGCAACGTGTTTTTGAAGGGCCACCGGATCCGGCTCGAAGTGTCGTCCAGCAATTTTCCGCGATTCGACCGCAATCTGAATACGGGCAAGAATGGGGCTGATGATGCGCACTTCGTGAAGGCAACCAATACCGTTCTATACGGCGGGTCGCATTCGAGCGCATTGATTCTGCCGGTCGTGCCCTAGGCAGGTGGCATCAATAATCAATGCCAGTCGCAGAGGGAGAAACTGCCGATTCCTCGCCCGCGCTAGGCTTCTGTTGGAAATCCGGATGATGAGCTCGTGGAGCTGACGCCGCTCTGCTATTCGAGTCGGCGTCCTCCCAGCAGGATTGGGGTGTCTAACCGTGGCAAGTCCAAAGCGAAAGAAAAGTCGCCGCACGGGGTTAAAGCCCTTGTCTTTGCTGTTCTTTTTCGGCACACGACTAGTCGTGCCCTGATACAAAACCCGGTCTTCACGTAGAAACTGAAGCCCCGCCCTTCAAAAGCCCGTTTTCCGCAGCCTGTTAGTGGACCCTTGCCGATCCCGCATTGGATTGCTTCGCTGCCTTCCAGGCTGCGGTGCGAGACTGAATGTATTCGCTGTACTCCTGGCTGGTGTTCATCTGCGGCATGGTGTGGTGCGTACCGCCTCTCTCGTCGGGAACCGGCAATTGCGAAACCAGCTCGGCATGAATCTGCTGCAGGTGCGACGGCGCCGTCGTGTCAAGCTTCACCTGAGCAGCAGTAGCAGCGACGGGAACGGTTACGCTGGACAGCGGATCGTCGGTACGGGGTGTTCCAAGGGTCAGCACCGCGCTCACATCCTGCGCTGCGCTGTCGCGCGCGGTCAGGCTCGCCAATCCCCATCGGTTCTCAACCGTCTTCAGAATCGAGGTGTGGTCGAGCGGCATCGTTCCAGCGGTCACGCGAAAGACAGTTCCCGCCGGAATCAGCGGCGAAACCAGAACGGTGGGCACCCGCGGCCCGAAGCGCGTGAAGTCAAAGCCGTACTCACCAACAGAGTTGTCGGGCGGCGTTGCTCCGAGCGGCGGCGGAACATGATCGTAACAGCCGCCGTGCTCGTCATACGTGACGATCAAGAGCGTCTGCTTCCAATTCGGGCCATTGCGCAGAGCGTAGTACACATCGTGAATGAGCTGCTCGCCTAGCGCGACGTTGTAGTTCGGGTGCTGGCTGTTCCCGGCCGCATCCCAGCTTGGCTCAAGAAAGACGTACGACGCCAGGTCGCCATTTGCCGCCGCAGCCTGGAAATCGGTGAACAAGCCAAAGTGGCTATCGTCTGCATTGAGCGTATCCGTAAAATCCTGCCGCGTGAGCGGCGGCTCACTGTAGCCGTAGACGGACCAGCTCACGTTCGCATTGGAAAGCGCGCCAAAGATCGATGGACAGGTGTACTTCACGGCCTTATCGTCCATGTGGCCCTGCGACGTCGCCGCGCAGACAAACGCACGATTGGGCAGCGTTTCGGTGGGGACCGAGCAGAACCACTGATCGCAGACGGCAAAGCCGGTCGCCAGGCCGGAAAGGACGGGGAGCATCGGCGGCGTGAACATCTTCATAATGTCGTTGGCCGTTGTACCCGGCAATATCGACCAGTTCTCCTTCGCTTCCCACCCCAGAGTGTATGAGTAGTCGGTCACGAATCCCTGGTTGATTGCATTGGCCGGAGAAGGAGGAGTTGTGGCGCCAAATAGCTGCGAGTTTGTTGCGGAGTACCCCTCTCCGGGATCGGCCCCGGGCGTGTAGTATGCGTTTTCGTCGCTAGGCTGAATCTGCTTCACAGGAACAGCATTGCCATTGCTGTCAGGATTGCTCTCCTTCCCTGTCAACCCATCGAACGGCACGCCAGCCGGAGACATATTTCCATTCCCGGCGTAGAGAAAACCCAGCATGTGATCGAACGATCGGTTCTCCAGCATCAGAACAACAATGTGGTTGATAGAAAGCAGCGGATTCGTGGCCATGGTAGTTGTCTCCTCGAAGGAAATGTCGAGTTTGCTGTGGATACGATGGCCAGCTTTGGCACATCGTCAATTACGTAAAGGATATTGTTCTCGATCGGGCGAGCGATTAGGTGAAGGGCATGTTACAAGGATGTCCTATGCTTTTGCGGGCTACACTTCCGAATAGCTGGACCGATGGTCCCTCATCCGAGAAGTCCCGCAGGGACGGAACAAATTCGGGACCGTAGATCCAATCCCGGCTGGGGATCGTGGGACGATCAACGGGGAATCAGTTCGAATTCGTTTACAGCAATTTTGGGCGCGGTATATGGTCGTTCCGAGTCGGGCAGGAAGATCAGGGTGATCTCATCGAATTGCCGGATCTGCGCAGAAGCGGGAAGATGGAAGCGGAGCACCTCGGGGACTGGTGCGGGTTTTACTGTGAAGCTGCCGGGCTCGGTGGAAACGATGGTCTGCGGATCCAGATAGAGCGTTGGTTTTCCAAGAGAGGTTGAGTCGGTCAGCAAGACTCCGAGCGCAACTATGCCTCGTGCGTTGTCTCCATTTTCGATTTCAATCTGAATCTCGCGACAACATGCCAATGGGATCGCAGCAGCAAAAACTTGATGCGCTTCCATAATCAGCGGGATGTGATTGGTGGAACGGATCTCCACGGTCAAAGGGCTGCCACGGGCTACGTGCGCTCGACTTTTTTCGCCCTCAGCCCGCGGCTGGAAATACCAGTAGGATCCCTCGAAATGTATTGTGAGCGGCTTATGTATATTGAATCCGCTAAGGGCCGTCCTGGAGAGCACCGGGAGAACGACTTTCTTCTTCTCCGGAATCGGCCAAAGGATGATGCGCCGGTACCCCAAAACATCTGCGTAGGGCATTTCGGTTCTTTGCTGCCGGGAAACGCTTCTCGCAGAGGCTCTACGGTCCAGTGCAAAATAATCCGTCGCAACGGAAGACGCGTGCTGGATTCCCAGGAGGAGTAGCATCGTCATCACCAAAACCGCCATGGATGTGACTCTGGCGAGCCGCATCGTCGGCTGGGATCCGCCCTTTCTGTCTCCTCGTCCGTATACAGAGTCCGTCTTCAGTCTCCAGGTCACCAGAAAGGCGCAAAGAGCCAGCAGGAAGCTGGCGGAACAGAGCCGCTGTTTGTGCAGCAGGAAGAAGGCGGAATAGAGGGAGATCGCGACAATGAAGCCCTCCCCTTCCCGGGGAGTGGTTTCGAGGTACTGGGCGAATAATTCTGCCGGTTTCAATCCCGCATTCAGGACATTGGGCGTTGCGTCATGTGACGACAAGATTTTGCGCGTGGCAGCCGCCACCACGGCGCCTGCGGAGATAGCGACTGCCAGTGCGCCAAGCGAATGTTGACGCGAGAGCAGTACAACAGAGGGTATCCAAACCCAGCCGATCGCGCTCACCGCGATGAACAGGCCCAGGGAAACAGTGGCGGACCGCCGCGCAGAAGCCCAGAAGAGCAAGGTAGCCGCTGATCCTGAGAGCACAGCCAACGAAATGTATGCTATCGCCGCAAGAGCAGCCGCCGCTGGCGAAAGATGGTGAGGAGCGGGCCATCGGCAAAACACCCACTCGACAAGGAACACGCAAAGCGGACCGGAGAGGAGAAGCATGACGAGGCGAGTCGCCGATCTGCGTTTCGTCATGCGCCCTCCCATTTTGCTCCGGGCGGCGGCCGGAGTGCCGCAAAACTGCGTATTGCCTGATGACGGGCTCGTTTGCGCTCGTAGGGAAATCTGAGCCGATCCAATATATCGCATGCTACACAGGGTATGCAAATCAACAACCAAAGAACTATTTGAGAAATCTGATAATCTGATTCTATGAAACGTATCTCGATCAGCGTGACCGAGGCGGCGCGAAACTTTGCCGACTGCGTCAACCGCGTTCGTTATCAGGATGTTACCTTTGTCCTGCTCAAGAATGGCACTCCAGTTGCCCAGTTGGCGCCGAACAACGAAAAAGTCTGTTACGGCCGTGATCTCGCCGAGGTATTGCGCGAGAACCGATTACCCGACAGCGAACTCAAAGCATGGCGCCATGATCTTCAAACCTCACGAAAGACAGTGAAGGGACCACAGGACAAGTGGAAATAATCCTGGATGCTGATGTCATCATCAGCGGCGAGAAGAACATTTTCGATCTTCAGGGTTGGCTGGAATCCCGAGCGGAAGATCAATTCCATGTTGCGGCGATCACCATTGCCGAGCTTTGGCATGGGGTGGAACGCGCATCCGGGGGGCGCCGAGCCAGCCGCGTAAAATATCTTGAGGCTGTGACGGCGGCGCTGCCGGTCATCGCGTACACGGAACAGACGGCTCATCATCATGCGCGGCTATGGTCCGAGTTGGAGGCCTCAGGCAAGATGATCGGAGCCTACGATCTGATCGTGGCAGCCACAGCCTTACAGCTCGGGAGCACCCTGGCTACATTCAATCGACGCCACTTCTCACAAATCAAGGGCTTAGTGATCATGGAACCCAAAGGTACCTAGCCAGCTGCTCTCTCGACCGCAAAGCGTTTCCCCTAGAACTTGTAACTTTTGCGGTTGCGGGTCGCCCCTTCCTACATTGTCTTCCGGGCCACATAAATGAAAGCATTCAATCCCCGCAGCTCCTACTGAACAAACCAGGTGGCTGAGAAAGAAGCCGCAGATCTCTCCACTTCGCTACGCTCCGGTCGAGACGACAATTCCGTTGCCACCTGTTCATTTCTCCCTTAACTTGCCGCAAGGCAAGTCGGGTGCTCTTAATGAACAACCTGGAAACAGGGGCCCAAACTATTTTCAAGCGTGTGCGGCACGACGAAAGTCGTGCACTGATACAAAGAACACGAAGTTCCTTGTTCCTTGCTTCGCTTCACTTCCCCCGGGCAAGTCGGGCACTCTTAACGAGCGAAAAGGTGAGCGTCCGAACCGATTCCTCGCCCAACCTCTGTGCGGGCAAGTGACGGAATGGCTGGTAAAAGCGTCTACATCTGTTGGCCGGTAATTCTCCGCGGGCGGTTGCCTACATCCGCAAGTTGGGGGTGCTCATGCGGTGCGAAGGTAAATCAGCATGAATAGGATGCGGCGCTCCCTTCCTGTTTCTGCCATAAGCCTCGGATTGCTCATTTGCCCCTGCAGCGCGGCTCCGCAATCCCAGCAGCCTCAAGAAACGACGCCTGAGGTGCGCATCGAGGTGAACCGGGTTCTGGTGCCGGTTGTGGTTCGCGACGCCCAGGGGCACACCGTCGGCAACCTCACAAAAGAGGACTTTCAGGTCTTTGACGATGACAAGCCTCGTCCTATTTCTGGTTTTACGGTCGAAGGACGCGCTGCAGAGAATGCGAAAGCCGGCGGAGTCAATAACCCACGGTCGCCCGCTGGCCAGACGGCATCGTCGCCGCCGCACTTCGTGGTCTTCCTCTTTGATGATCTGCACCTGAACGATGAACAACTCACGCGCGTGAAGAAGGCAGCCTCCGATGGATTGGCGACCGCACTTGCGCAGTCCGGCATGGCTGACGTCGTTTCCGTGTCGGGCATAACCAATACTGGCCTCACCCGGGATACTGCCAAACTGACGGCCGCGATCATGAGTATTCAGCCGCATCGCATCTATCAGAACAATGCCTCGACTTGTGGAGACCTGGACTACTACCAGGCAGACCTGATCGAAAACAAAAACGACGGGGGAGCTTTGGCGGACGCCATCCAGCGTGAGATTCAATGCAACCCCGCCCTGCAGATGGTAGCGGGGCAGGGGCCGACGATACCCGGGGCACAGAATGTGCCCGGGCCGGTGGACGGTGGACCGGGCGGATCCGTTGCGCTCAGCCTGGTGCAATCGGCGGCCAGGCGCGCGATGGAACTTGGTCATCGCGATACGCAGGCAACCTATGCTCTCATTGCCGAGTTCGTGCGGAGGATGGCGAAGCTTCCCGGCCAGCGGACACTGGTCCTCGTTTCGCCTGGGTTTCTTAGTATCGAGCAGGATTCGCGAACCACGGGATCACAAATTGTCGAGCTTGCGGCCCAGTCGAACGTGATCCTCAGTACCATCGACGCGCGCGGCCTGTACTCGGATCAACTGGAGGCACGCGACCTGAGCCCGGGAGAGGGTGGGCCCAATCTGCAATACCGTAGCAACGAGCTGAGGATGGCAGCCGACCCGATGATGGAACTCGCGTACGGCACCGGCGGCACGTTCTTCCATAACAATAACGATCTGAACGCGGGATTCCGGCTTTTGACAGAGCCTCCCAGAGACGTTTATGTGCTGGAGCTATCGGTCAACGATGTGAAGGCGGATGGTTCCTGGCATCGCCTCAAAGTAAAGGTAGATCGCGAGGGGATGGAGTTGCAGGCCCGGCCCGGCTACACGATGACGCGTCCGGCGAAGACTGTTCCCGGCCCTGTCCAAGAGGCGATGGCGGAAAAACCGGCTGACGTTCCGGCTCACACGCCGCTTTCGCAGAACCAGCCCATCGTCCCTGTGCGAGGGCTGGGCTCTGACAGACCGACTGCTGTTCCCACGCAGGAGCCGGCCGATCAGAGACCGGCTGAACCTTCCAATACAACGACACTACGGGTGACTTCGAGTCTTGTCTTCCTCGATGTCACGGTGCTTGACAGAAACGGTCTCCCGGTAACAAGCGGACTCACGAAGGATGATTTCGCGATCAGGGAAGAAGACAGACCACAGCGTATCTTCTCTTTCGAACCTCCGCAGGCGCACACAACCACGGATACTAAAGGCTCCGAACTGCAAGCCGCGCCACCGCGGACCGTCATCGTGCTTGATCTTCTGAACTCAAAGTTTGAAGATTTCTCGCTGATCCGCAACTCAGCGGAGAGGTACCTGGAGGCCCAACCATCGCGATTGAAATCCCCAACGGAAATGGTCGTGGTGGGCAATGAGTCTTTGGATCTGATCCAGAGTTACACGCAAAATAAAGAGGACCTGTTGTTCGCGTTACGGCACCTGCCGCCGGTGCTGCCCTACAAGATGATGAGTGGTTCGCTCGGAGAACGCTTTGGCCAATCGCTCGATGCACTGCAGCAGATCGCGCTGCAGAACAAGGGCGTGCCGGGCCGTAAGAATGTTATTTGGTTAGGTACAGGGGGGCCAAACCTCGATACAAGCCATTTGTCAGATATGGCCGTGGAGCCGATCGAAGAGTATGTCCACGCAACGACCAATATGCTGGTGAATTCTAGGATTAGTCTTTTTGTGATTTATCAGGGATTGGCGCCGCAAGGTTTAGATACGTTAAGCATGATCGATGCGAGCGCTACGATTGGGGACGCGGATCCGTTTGCGGGCGACATCAGTTTTGGAACATTCGTGAACGAGACTGGCGGTGACATTGGCGGCGAGATCGGCCGCGCGCTGCAGTTGGGCTCGGAGTATTACACCCTGACTTACCAGCCCCACGGCGGCGCAATGGATGGCAAGTTCCGGCGAATTCGCGTGACCGTCGGGAACCCGAATTTTCGTGTTGTCACCAAGGCCGGTTACTTCGCGCCAGACAAGAATGCACCCGTCGATCCGCGGCAGCAGATCTTTACCAACATGGCGGAGGCAGCCCGATCCGTAATCCCCTTCCGGGAGTTGGATGTGCAAGTGTCCGATGTGGTGCAACACCCGGATTCACTTACGGCGGGATTGACATTACATCTCAAGGGTCAAAATCTCTTCTGGCAGGACGCGAGTGACGGCAAGAGCACCACGCGGCTCCATCTGGCGACGGCCAGCCTAAAGGCGAATGGTGACATCCTGTCTTCGAAGGTGCAAAGCGTGTTGTGGACGGCCGGCACCCAGGATCCGGCTCGACTGGCTGCAAATGAGACGGCATTGCAGATCACAATCCGCGTTCCCCGCGAAACCCGCCGCGTTCGCGTGGTAGTGGCCACAGAAGATGGAGAGCGGATTGGGGCAGCCGACCTGGATCGCAAGACCATCGACTCCGCGCCTTCGGCTCCTTCGCCTGAGCCGCAATTGGTTCGGCGCTGAATGATTTGCACACATCTTTGAGTGCTTTGTGGACCGCGGTTCTCTCGACCATGAGGCAGCGTGTGGTCTCGATCCAGTTCTCGTGGATCTCAACGGCCAAGGCCACACCTTCACTCCCAGGACAAGGTCTTTTCGAAGAAATCGAAGTGGACGCGGTGGGCTTGAAGCGCTGCAAGACCGGTAATTCCCTCGATTTCCGGAAGCGTGTTTTCGTCGGGCGCCGGCAGTGAGACAACCGGCATCTCGCGGCTTCTGTTGCGAGGTAAGTTTCAGTTACATGGATTCGTAATCATGCCTGATCAGGGGCTAAAGCCCTCATCCTTGTTGCCCGTGGACGGCCCGACTAAAAGTCGTGCCCTGATACAAACGATCGACGGCTTGTTCCGGCGCGCAAAAAGCCCGCGCCTCACGGCGCGGGCTTCTGATTTGGCGTTGGTGGTTGGACTAGGCGTTGGTGTCGCTTCCGCTTCCGTCGGGTGGGGCGCTCTCCTGCATGGCTTTGTCCAGCTCTTCGCGGCGCTTGGCCCTGGCTTCGGCTCGCTTCTGGCGCTTCTCGTCCAGCTCGTGCTCGCTGCCGAGAAGTTCGATGTAGGCCATTTCGGCTCCATCGCCCTGCTGGAAGCCGGTGCGCACGATACGCAGATAGCCACCGGCACGGTCTCCATAACGAGGAGCCACGGTCTCGAACAAACGAGTGACCGCTTCCCTGGTCTGAAGATAGGACTGGGCCAAGCGGCGCGCGTGCAGGTCGCCCCGCTTGCCCAAAGTGATCAGCTTTTCTACGTGAGGACGGGCAGCCTTGGCCTTGGTGATGGTCGTCTCCACCCGGTCCTCTAGAAGAATGGACGTTACCAGGTTCCGCAGCAGAGCGCGGCGGTGATCGGTCTTGCGTCCCAGTTTGTATCCTGCATTGCGATGGCGCATGGGTTTCTCTTTCTACACGTGTTCGAGGCTCAAGAGCGCTCGGGCTAGAAGTTTTCCGGCTCCGACTGGAGCGGGATGTCTACGCCTTCGAGATCTTCCTCGTCGTCCTCTTCGTCGTCGTAACGGCCGTAGCCCGAGGAAGCCAGAGTCGTGGCCGGCAATACGCTGGTCGGTCCGGGCACGGCGTTACCGTGCTCGTCGATCTTCATGCCCAACGACAAGCCCATCTGAGCCAGGATTTCCTTGATCTCGTTCAGGGACTTGCGGCCGAAATTCTTGGTCTTGAGCATTTCGGGCTCGGTCTTCTGCACCAGCTCGCCAATGGTCTGAATGTTGGCGTTCTTGAGGCAGTTGTAGCTACGCACGCTCAGCTCCAGCTCTTCGACAGAGCGGTTGAGGTTCTCGTTGCGCAACTGCATACGGCCTTCGTCATGAGCGCTCTCCGCTTCGATCTCTTCCTCGAAGTTGATGAAGATGCTCATGTGGTCTTTGAGCAGCTTGGCCGCCAGTCCGAGCGAATCGGCGGGAAGCACGGAGCTGTTGGTCCAGACCTCGATGGTGAGCTTGTCGTAGTCGGTGATCTGACCCAGACGAGCGGCCTCGACGGTGTAGTTGACCTTGCGGACAGGAGAGTGCACGGAGTCCACAGGGATAAAGCCGATGCCCAGGTCGGAGTCGAAATTCTTGTCGGCGGAAATGTAACCACGACCGCGCTTGAGGCGCATTTCCATGTCGAGCTTGCCGCCTTCGCTAACAGTGGCGATGTAGACATCCTTGTCCAGGATCTCGACGTCTCCGTCGGCTTCGATCATGCCGGAGGTGACGACACCGGGCTGCTCAGCGCGGAGATAGAGCGCCTTTGGCCCCTCGCCATTGAGCTTGAAGGGGATCTGCTTGAGGTTCAGGATGATATCGGTCGCGTCTTCGACTACGCCGGTGATGGACTGGAATTCGTGGAGTACGCCTTCGATCTTGACCGCAGTGACCGCAGCGCCCTCGATAGAAGAAAGCAGGGTGCGGCGCAGTGCATTGCCGATGGTGGTGCCGAAACCGCGCTCAAATGGCTGAGCGCTGAATCTGCCGTACTTTTCGGTGAGTGTCTCGGTATCGACCGCGAGACGTTTCGGTTTCTGGAATCCTCTCCAAAGCATGTGTGGTGTCCTTTCCATGCACGGCAAGCGTCGCGAAGCATTCTGCTACGGCCGTGCCCGTTGCTCCTTGGTTGATTTGTAATGCTCTACTTGCTGTACAGTTCGACGATCAACTGCTCGTTTACGGGCATGTTGACGTCTTCACGCTTCGGCAGGGCAATGACCCTGCCGGAGAGATTGGCGTGATCGACCTCGAGCCAGCGGGGCGGTACCTGGTGGCTGGCAAATTCCGTCGAGGTTTCGAGCACGGTGAGTTTTTTACTGCCTTCGCGCACCTTGATCTCGTCGCCCACTCCTACCTGGTAGGAAGGAATGTTGACCTTGCGGCCATTGACTTCGACGTGACCATGGCGCACGATCTGGCGCGCCTGGCGGCGAGAGGTGGCAAAGCCGAGACGGAAGGCGACGTTGTCGAGACGGCGCTCAAGCTGCTGCAACAGCAGTTCGCCGGTGACGCCCTGGGCGCGGGAGGCCTTCTCGTAATAGGTGCGGAACTGTCCTTCTAGGGTGAAGTAGATGCGCTTGGCTTTCTGCTTCTCACGCAGCTGGAGACCGTAGCCTACGATCTTGGGCTTACGGTCGCGGCCGTGCTGGCCGGGGGCGAAGTTGCGCTTCTCGATGGG
Organism: Acidobacteriaceae bacterium; assembly: GCA_035507705.1. Taxonomy (GTDB): domain Bacteria; phylum Acidobacteriota; class Terriglobia; order Terriglobales; family Acidobacteriaceae; genus PALSA-350. The sequence continues at coordinate 16,041 of DATJNV010000051.1, read as the reverse complement.
GCACTTGTCGGAAAAGCACTTGGTGCCCTTGAGGAAAAGCTTGGTGCCTTCGCGACGGCAAAGGCGGCAGACTGGTCCGGTATAACGTGCCACGTAGATCTCCTTACTTCAGAGGCCGACCGGTTTACGGATGATCCTTCTTCCCGGTCCAGCGGTTTTGTTTGGGCCGCCTTGCCTCGGCGGCTAAAGCCGTTTTTTTGCCGGCTTTTACGGAGGGGCTGAAGCCCGTCCCCTTAATTTTTCTGGTGGTACTTCGAGCACCAGATATTCGTTGCCCGGCTCTAGATTGCCGGTTAAGTTCCTCGCCCACTCAAGCCCAAAAGCGGGGCTTGAATGGGGCACCTTCGTATTCCGTCGCCCGTCAGACGCGGCGACGCTTTGGCGGGCGGCAGCCGTTGTGCGGAATCGGCGTGATGTCGCGGATGGACCGGACATCGAGTCCCGCTGCAGCCAGAGCACGTACGGCGGATTCACGGCCCGAGCCGGGTCCACTGACGCGCACATCGACTGAGCGCAGACCGTGGTCACGCGCCTGGTTCGCGGCGTTCATGGCCGCCTGCTGGGCGGCAAATGGCGTGCCTTTACGCGATCCGCGGAAGCCCAGAGAGCCCGAGCTCTTCCACGACAGGGTGTTGCCCTGACCATCGGTGATGGTCACGATCGTGTTGTTGAACGAGGCCTGGATGTAGACCAACCCGTAGGGAACGTTCTTGCGCTCGCGCTTCTTGAACTTCTTGTTCTTGGCGGCCTTGCCGGAAGCCTGCTTCTGATCCTGTTTCGCCATTAGGTCTTCGCCGTCGCTTTCTTCTTGCCCGCGATTGTGCCCTTGCGCGGTCCCTTACGGGTACGGGCGTTGGTGTGCGTGCGCTGGCCGCGGACAGGGAGGTTGCGGCGATGGCGCAGGCCACGATAGGACTGGATGTCGATCAACCGCTTAATGTGCATCGAGACGTCTTTGCGCAGATCGCCTTCGATCTGGCCTTCGTTCTCAATCACCTGGCGGATGCGGTTTACCTCGTCTTCGCCGAGGTCCTGGACCTTCTTGAACGGGTCGACGTTGGCGGCGTCCAGGATGCGACGGGCGCGCGGGTTACCGATGCCGAAAATGTAGGTCAGCGCGATTCTTGCCTGCTTTTGGCGGGGCAGATCGACGCCTGCAATACGTGCCATTGGTGATCCTTTGTAGCTGCTCGAAGTGGCTTCGCCGCTTCTTGCGGGTTTAGTGTTTTGGCTGGCCGAGGAGGTTCATCGCAAGCCTATTGTGGCTAACTCGCCTCTTCGGGGCCGTTTTTGTCTTCCCAGGACTCGTGTCCTGGGTAATTTTCAGTCGTCCCTATCGGGACTTGGTGGCGCGGGCTTGGGTCGGCTGCCGTTTCCGGGGGCTAAAGCCCATCAAATGGCGCCTGCACTAGCGGCCCGGCCAAAGTCGTGCCCTGATACAAGCCCGGCGAAAAATCAGCAGCCGCCCTAGTTAACCCTGGCGCTGCTTGTGCTTTGAGTTTTCGCAGATCACCCGAACCACTCCCCGGCGGTGAATGACCTTGCACTTGTCACAAATCTTCTTTACCGATGCCCTGACCTTCATGATTCTCCTACTCTATTTGTAGCGGTACACGATGCGGCCCCGGGTCAGATCGTAGGGGCTAAGCTCCACCGCTACCCGATCACCAGGGAGAATGCGGATGAAGTTTTTCCGCATGCGTCCCGAAACGTGCGCCAAAACCTGGTGCTTGTTTTCAAGCTCGACTTTGAACATCGCGTTGGGCAACGTCTCAACGACCGTTGCCATTACTTCAATCGCGTCTTCCTTTGACAAACGTTATCCTGATTCTGCCTGCGGCCGACATGCCACAGGCTTTCTCCTTACTGCGTCAAAATTGCAGCGCCTTCGGCCGTCACCGCCACGGTGTGCTCGAAATGAGCGCTCAAACTTCCGTCCTCGGTCACAGCGGTCCAGCCGTCGCTCAGTACCTGAACGCCCGGCTTGCCGACGTTTACCATGGGCTCGATGGCAATGACCATGCCTTCGCGGAGCTTGGCTCCCGCTCCGCGCTGCCCGAAATTTGGAACCTGGGGATCTTCGTGCATCCGGGTCCCGATACCATGGCCCACAAATTCGCGGACGACACTGAAGCCATCCGCTTCCACCACTTCCTGTACCGCTGCGCCGATGTCGCCCAGGGTCGCTCCCGGGCGAACCACCTGGATCGCTGTCTCGAGCGACTTCATGGTCACATCGAGCAAGCGCTGCGTTTGCGGAGCTACATGGTTTCCCACAGGGACGGTGATCGCCGAATCGCCATAGTAGCCGTCCAGCACTACACCACAGTCGATAGAGACGATGTCTCCCTCGCGCAATACCTGCTCGCGCGACGGGATTCCATGTACCACCTGCTCATTCACTGACGTACACAACACGCAAGGGTAACCGCGATAACCCTTGAATGCCGGGGTTGCGCCAAGCTCAGCGATCTTGGCTTCGGCGACCTTTTCCAGGTGGAGCGTGGTCACGCCGGGCTTCACGTGCGCCCTGGTGTGCTCCAGTACCGTGCGAACTGCCGCTCCGCTGCGCCGCATTTTTTCTATCTCCTGCGGCGTCTTAATCATGATGGCCATTGGCCTGCTTCAACACTTTCTATAAAGACTGGGACCTGAGCCGGGATACGGCGGTCAGGATATCCGTCATAACCTTATCCGCGGACTGCTCGCCATCCACCTCCACGAACCGGCTGCTGGCGCGATAGTGCTCCACTACCGGCGCTGTCAGTGCCGCATACGTGCGCATTCGCTCATGGAAAACCGCTTCCACATCATCCGCACGCTGGACTAACGGTGTGCCATCTATATCGCATACCGTGTCGAATTTCGGCGGCTGCAGGTAAACGTTATAAATAAGCTGGCAGGTTGGACAGTTGCGCCGGCCCGTGATACGACGCAACAACTGATTATAACTTACCTGGATACTGACCGCAATCAACGGCAGGCCCGCCGGGTCAGCCGCCAAACGCCCATCAAGCCACTCCGCCTGGGCCAGCGTACGCGGGTATCCGTCAAGGATGTAGCCGCGGGCTGTATCCGGCAGCAGGAGCCGTTCCGCGACCATCTCGTTGACCAGGCCGTCCGGAACCAGCTTGCCGGCATCCATCAATTCCTTGGCCTGGGCGCCTAAGGACGTCCCGTGCTCACGATGGTAGCGGAGCAGGTCCCCAGTCGAAATCTGGGGGATACCCCAAAGAGCCATGATGGCCTTGGCCTGGGTTCCCTTGCCGACGCCGGGAGCGCCCATCAGGAGCATGGGCCCGGGGAGAATGTTGGCCCAATGGTCTTTCGGTTCGGCTTGCAGGCTTTCCGCCACCGGGAGCGGCCCTACCACGAACGCCTTCCGCGGATGCGTCCGCTGCGGGGGGTGAACCCGTCATAGTGGCGCATGATGAGCTGCGACTCCACCTGGTTCACCGTATCCATGGCCACGCCAACCACGATCAGCAGCGAGGTGCCGCCGAAGTAGAAGCTGACGTTGAGTCCGTGCGTGACCCAGGTAGGCAACTTCTCAAAGAACGGGCCAACCAGCCATAGGTCGTTAAGATGTATGCCGCTGATGAGCATCTGCGGGATCAGCGAGATGACGACAAGGTACAGCGCACCGACCAGGGTGATCCGCGTGAGAACGTCGTTGACGAAGTCTGAGGTACGCCGGCCGGGGCGAATGCCTGGGATAAAGCCGCCATACTTGCGCATGTTGTCCGCGATGTCGTCAGGGCGGAACACGATGGAGATGTAGAAGTAGGCAAAGAAGACGATGCCTACGATGTACAGCAGTTCGTACCACGGCTCGCCCGGCCGCAGAGCGTCGAAAATGCGAGTCAAGGGGCCACTATTGCGGACGAAGTTGGAGCTGGCAAAGAGCAGCGGCGCGGAGAGGATTGAGCTGGCGAAGATGACCGGCATCACGCCGCCGGAGTTGACCTTGAGCGGCAGATGGGTGGACTGGCCGCCCATCAGGCGCCGGCCTACGATCCGCTTGGCGTACTGCACGGGGATGCGGCGTTCGCTGCGTTCCACAAAGACGATGAAGGCCACGATGGCGATCATGGCAATGACGAGCAGGATGAGCGCGGGAACTGTAAAGGAACCCCAAGCCTGGGTGCGTGCCTTGTCGATCAGGTCCTGAATGCCACGGGGCAAGCCGACCACGATGCCGGCAAAGATCAGCAGGCTCATGCCGTTGCCGACGCCACGATCGGTGATCTGTTCGCCCAGCCACATGATGAAAGCGGTACCGGTGGTGAGCGTGACCATGGTCATCAGGATGAAGCCGATGCCGGGATTCAGTACGTAGGAGACGCCGCCAGATCCGTGGGACAGGGTAAGAGCAATGGCCAAGGACTGCACCGCACCCAGGACGACTGTGACGTAGCGGGTCCATTGGGTGATCTTGCGGCGACCCAGTTCACCTTCTTTTTGCAGCTTTGCCAGCGGCTCGTAGACCACAGTCAGCAGCTGGAAGATGATGGAGGCGGTGATGTAGGGCATGATGCCCAGGGCGAAGACAGTCAGACGACGGAGGTTTCCACCGCTGAAGAGGTCGACCAGGCCGAGAGCGCTGCCTGCCTGCTGATCAAAGAACTGCGCCAGCAGCTTGAGGTTGACACCCGGGGTCGGAATCTGGGAGCCCAGGCGGTAGACAGCCAGGATACCGAGAGTGAACAAAACCCGCTTGCGCAGGTCGGGGATACGGAAGATGTTGCGAATCTTCTCAAACATAAACAATGACGCCTCGGGGAGGTAATCCCCATTTCATCTTACCGGTCCTGGGTCCCAGGACTGCCGTCCTGGGAAATTTTCAGTCGTCCCTTCGGGACTGGGCTCTCACTTTCCACCTACCCAGAACTCCGTCCTGGGCTATTCTCAGTCGTCCCTTCGGGACTTGCTCTCAGGGACTAAACGCCGCTTTGGATTGGCTTTCGATGTGTCAGGGATAGCAAGCCCTGACCTATCCGCGGCCTTCTTAGGCGACCAGGATGGCTTTTCCGCCGGCTTTCTCGATTTTTTCCTGCGCGGACTTGGAAAACTTGTGGGCATGCACGGTCACGGCAGCCTTGAGGTCTCCGTCGCCCAGAATTTTTACCAGGCCATCGTTCTTCTTGAGCAGGCCCTTGGCAGCGAAGGCTTCGAGCGTCAACTCTCCAACGCCTTCAGCATGCAGCTCGGCAATACGGCCCAGGTTGATGACCGTGTATTCGGTGCGGAAGATGTTGGTGAAGCCGCGCTTGGGCAAACGGCGATGCAGGGGCATCTGGCCGCCTTCAAAGCCACGCATCATGTGAGAGCCGGAACGGGAACGCTGGCCCTTGTGGCCGCGGGTCGAAGTTTTGCCCATGCCTGAGCCCATACCACGGCCCACACGCTTCTTGCCGGTGTTCGCCTTTTTGGGCGCCCGCAAATTCGAAAGAGTCTTTGACATCGTGTTTCCTCGCTCAACGCCGGCCGGCTGCGCCGGTCCGACTCGCATTTTTTGACTACTTGACGATCCGCACCAAATGGGGCACGGTCTTCACCATACCGCGAACTGATGGGGTGTCTTCGCGCTCCACAATCTGATGAAGGCGGGTAAAACCCAGTCCTTTTATCACACGCTTGTGCTTCTCCGGCGTGCAGATCGCAGACCGGTAGTACTCCAGGCGCATCATTGTTCTTCCGGTAGCGGCCATTTCAGTTCAGCTCCTGTACCTGCTTGCCGCGAGCAGCGGCGACTTCGCCGCGATCCCGCAACTGCACCAAGGCGTCGAAGGTGGCCTTGATCACATTGTGGGGATTGGCGGTGCCCAGACTCTTGGTGAGAACGTTTTGCACTCCGACCGAGGTCATGACCGCGCGTACCGCTCCGCCCGCAATGACGCCCGTGCCTTCCGGGGCCGGCTTCAAGAGCACATGTCCGGAACCGAAGCGCCCGAGAACCTGATGCGGAATGGTGGTCTCGGAGAGATTGATGCGGACCAGGTTTTTCTTGGCCGCCTCAATTCCCTTGCGGATGGCCTGCGGCACTTCCTTCGCCTTGCCGGAGCCGAAGCCCACGACGGCGGCGCTGGGATCGCCGACCACGACCAGCGCGGCAAAGGACATGTTTTTGCCGCCTTTGACCACCTTGGTGACACGATTGATGGACACCACCTGATCCTTCAGGTTGTACTGCCCGGCGTCCAGTTTGCGCTTCAGAATTGCCATGCTTGATCCTTCCTAAACTCATCCCTCATGGGCTAAAGCCCGATATCGGGCTAGCCCGTCTATGGCACGGCTAAAGCCGTGCCCCTACCAGCGGCGCTGCTAGAACTCCAGGCCTGCTTCGCGGGCCGCATCGGCCAGCGCCTTGATGCGCCCGTGATAGAGATAGCCACCGCGGTCGAAAACGACCTTCGTGATTCCCTTTTCCTTGGCGCGCTCGGCCACCAGCTTACCCACTTCTTTTGCCGCCGCTACGTTGCCACCGGTCTTCATCTTGCCCGCCAAACTGGAGGCGGCGATCAGCGTTTCCCCTTTGGCGTCGTCAATCACCTGAGCGTAGATGTGGTTCAGTGACCGATACACATTGAGCCGCGGACGTTCCGTGGTGCCCTGCATCTTCTGGCGAATGCGAAAGTGCACGCGCTTGCGAATTAAGTTTCTCTGCCGAATCGGGAGCATTTACTGTTTCCTTTCCTAAAAGCGGAGCTGCCCTGCAGTTCCGTTCGGTATTACTTGGCTCCGGTCTTGCCGACCTTCTTCTTCAAGCGCTCGCCCAGGTAACGCACGCCCTTGTTCTTGTACGGATCGGGCTTGCGCAGCGCGCGCATATCGGCCGCAACCTGCCCCACCTTTTGCCGGTCGATGCCGCTCACCGTGAGGTGCGTCTGCTTGGGATCGATGGCCACTTCGATGCCGGTGGGTAACGGGAACTCAATCGGGTGCGAGAAGCCCAGGGTAAAGACAACAATGCCTTTGCCCTTGAGCTCGGCGCGATAGCCGATGCCAACGATGTCGAGTTCCCTGGTCCATCCCTTAGTGACGCCTTCCACCGCATTCGAAACCAGCGCACGAGTAAGGCCATGCAAGGCGGCGAGCTCTTCGTTCTCGCGGACTGCTACCAGCGTGCTGTCTTTCTTCTCCAGCTTGATGCCCGCAGGCAGCTGCGTGGACAGTTTGCCCTTGGGGCCTTCAACCAGCACGGTATTACCTTGCACGGTGTACTTGACGCCGGAAGGTAGGGGAATCGGTTTTTTGCCTATACGTGACATGTCTCTCTCCTACCAAACTTCGCAGAGGACTTCGCCGCCGACGCCTTCGCGGCGAGCCTGACGGCCGGTCATCACTCCGCGCGGAGTGGTCATGATGCTGATGCCGAGACCGTTCTGCACGCGCTTGATCTCGTCGCGGCCAACGTAGACGCGGCATCCGGGCCGGGAAACGCGCGCCAGGTCGCGGATGGCGGCTTCATTGTTGGAGCCGTACTTGAGGTAGACCCGCAGGACGGCGCGGCCATTCTCTTCAGCGGCCTTGTAGTTGGCGATGTAGCCTTCTTCCTTCAGAATGCGGGCGATCTCGGTCTTCAGCTTCGAAGCCGGAACATCCAGCTTTTGATGGCGCGCCCGGATGGAATTGCGGATGCGCGTCACAAAGTCGGCTACTGGATCGGTCAAACTCATTCTCTCTCCTCCACTCCCCGTTCGCTCCGGCGAAGCCGGAGAACCAGCGAGAATGCTCTTTAGGACTACCCCGAGGGCTTAAAGCCCCCTTCGATTCAAGCTTTTTGCAGCGCGGCTAAAAAGCCGTGCCCGGATACAAACTCATTCCAGGATCGTTTGCCAACCGGTGTTACCAGCTGGACTTGACGACACCGGGAATTTCGCCACGGAGCGCCAACTGACGGAAGCACAATCGGCAGATGCCGAACTTGCGCAGATACGCGCGCGGCCGGCCGCAGATCTTGCAGCGATTGTGCTGACGGCTGGAAAACTTCGGCTTGCGGGCGTCTTTAACTCGTTTCGCTGTGGTTGACATTTGTCTCTCTCAATCCTCTCTGCCTACGCGGTCTGCCGGAAAGGCAGGCCGAACTGCCGCAACAGGGCACGCGCCGAGTTGTCGTCCTTGGCAGTCGTCACAATGGTGATGTTCATGCCCTTGAGCTTGTCCACACGGGCATAGTCCACCTCGGGGAAGATGAGCTGATCGCGCATGCCCAGCGTGTAGTTGCCCCGGCCGTCAAAGCTCTTGGTGGAAACGCCGCGAAAATCGCGCACACGAGGCAGCGCTACCGCAATCAAACGGTCGAGAAACTCGTACATGATGTCGCCGCGCAGCGTAACCATAGCGCCAATCGGCATGCCCTCGCGCACCTTGAAGGCGGCAATCGACTTCTTGGCGCGGGTGGTCACGGGCTTTTGGCCAGCGATCGCCGCCAGGTCCGCAACCAACGGATCCATGATCTTGACATTCTGGGTAGCCTCGCCCAAGCCCATGTTGAGGACGATCTTTTCCAGACGCGGTACCGCCATCGGATTGCTAACCCCGAGTTCCTTTTGCAAAGCGGGTCTGATTTCCTTCTGGTACTTGTCCCGCAGTCTTGCCGTTACTTTTGCTGCCATATTCTTCTCTTCCTTTCACGGTCCCGGAGTGGGCGCTGATTCCGCCCGTGTACCGTTGCGTGATTTACTTTTTCTTCGGCGCCAGAGTCTGGCCGCACTTCTTGCACACCCGAACCTTGGTGTCGCCTTCGAACTTGTGACCTATGCGCGTCGGCCCACAGGCGCTGCAGACCAACAACACGTTGGAGACGTGAATGGCTGCTTCCTGCTCGGCGATGCCACCCTTAATGTTGCGCTGCGGATTGGGGTGGACATGCTTTTTGACGATGCGGACATGCTCTACCAAAACACGATCCTGATCGGGCAAAACGCGCAGCACGCGGCCGCGCTTTCCCTTATCCGTGCCGCTGATTACTTCGACGGTATCGTTGCGTTGTAAATTCAGTGCCATAAATCCTCTTCTTTTACAGTACTTCCGGAGCCAGCGACACAATCTTCAGGAATTTCTTCTCGCGCAACTCCCGAGCTACAGGGCCGAAGACGCGGGTACCCACGGGCTCTCCAGCTTCGTTGATCAGGACGGCTGCGTTCTGGTCAAAGCGGATGTAGGTTCCGTCGCGGCGGCGAGACTCTTTGCGGGTGCGCACCACCACGGCCTTGACCACTACACCCTTCTTGATTTGGCCATCGGGAGAGGCTTCCTTCACGGCGGCAGTAATCACGTCGCCAAGGCCCGCCTTCTTACCGCTCGAGCCACCCAGGGGCAGGATCATCTGCAGCTTGCGGGCGCCGGAATTGTCGGCTACCTCCAGCATGGTTCTCATTTGCACTGCCATGGTCGTTTCTCCTTGCCTATGCTTACGTGGCACAACTTGCTAAACCGCAGGTCTCTCCGCTTCGCTTCGCTTCGGTCGAGATGACAAATTTGTTGTCGTTTGACCGAATTGCTCTAATTAAACAGCCGGCTGCGCGATCTCTTCGGCCTGCGGCAACGAAGAGCGGCGGATGACTTCCTGGAGCGTCCAGCGCTTGAGCTTGCTCAGCGGACGGCTTTCGCGGATCCGGACCACATCGCCGACGCGCGCCGTGTTCTGCTCATCGTGGGCGTAGAACTTCTTATTCAGCTTGATCACGCGCTTGTACTTGGGGTGGGTCTTGCGCATTTCCACCTGGACCACGATGGTCTTCTGCATCTTGGTGGAAACTACGCTGCCGACCTTTTCCGTGCGCCGGGATTCCGGTTTTGTCTCTTCGGCCATGGTTACTTAGCCTCTTTCTTCGTTTTGGCGATCGCCCGCTCGCGGGCAATCGTCTTCATGCGCGCTACGTCCTTACGTAGGTCGCGCAGTTTCTTCACGCCTTCGTTCTGCCCCAGCTTCATCTGGAAACGCAGGCGGAAGAGCTGCTCAGCGGTCTGCTTTTCCTGCCGAGCCAATTCGTCGTCATTCAGATTGCGAATCTTTTCCGAATCCATTGCTGTTCCTTTTATTTGGCCACTGTCGTGGTCTTGACGTCGTGGCGCATCACAAAACGTGTCTTAAGGGGCAGCTTATTCGAGGCCAGGCGCATGGCCTCGATAGCAATGTCAGGCGCAACGCCTTCCATCTCAAACAGCACCTTTCCCGGACGAACCACCGCGACCCAATGGTCGGGTGCACCCTTACCTTTTCCCATACGGGTTTCGGCCGGCTTCTTGGTGACCGGCTTGTCGGGAAACAGGCGCAGCCAGATCTTGCCGCCACGCTTGATGAAACGCGTCATGGCAACACGGCTGGCTTCGATCTGCCGGTCAGTGATGTAACCGCACTCCATGACTTTGAGCCCGTAGTCCCCGAAGGAGAGCTCAGAACCGCGCCACGCCTTGCCGCGCATACGGCCGCGCTGCTGCTTGCGGAACTTAACTTTCTTAGGCATCAACATGACTAAAATACCCCGCTGGTGCCGGCCGGTTGCGGCTGGCGGCGTTTCTGCTCGTAAATGTCACCGCGATAGATCCAGGTCTTGACGCCGATCACGCCGTAGGTAGTCCGGGCTTCGGCGAATCCGAAATCGATGTCCCCACGCAGTGTGTGCAACGGGAGGCGGCCCTGGAGGTACCACTCGGAACGAGCGATTTCGTTCCCATTCAAGCGCCCGGAGACGCGAACCTTGATGCCCTTGCAGCCAAAGCGCAATGCGGAGTCGACGGCCTTGCGCATAGCACGACGAAAGCCGACGCGCTTCTCCAGCTGCAGTGCGATGTTCTCCGCTACCAATTGAGCATCCAGTTCAGGCTTGTTCACCTCAAGAATGTCGATGAACACATCGCGGTTGGTGCGCTTCTGGAGGTCAGTCTTGAGCTTCTCGATTTCCGCTCCCTTGCGGCCAATGACAATGCCGGGACGCGCGGTACGAATGATCAGGCGCAGCTTGTTGCCGGGGCGCTCGATTTCGACCGAACTGACGCCGGCGGCCTTGAGCTTGTCCTTCAACTCTGCGCGCAGATGCACGTCTTCGATCAGCAACTTGTCATAGTCGCGCTCGACGAACCAGCGTGACCGCCATGGCTTGTTGACGCCAAGTCGAAAGCCGTATGGATGAACTTTTTGTCCCATAATCTCCTCGAGCCTACTTCGCGGCCTTCGCGGTTTTAGCTGCCGTCTTCTTGGCAGCGGTTTTCTTTGCAGCAGTCTTCTTGGCGGCGGTCTTCTTAGCAGCAGGCTTCCTGCCCAGAAGCCGCTTCTTCGGAGCTGCTTGCGGCTCTGCGGTTTCGACCAGACCGGCGCGCTTGCGCTCCGCCACCGCGATTACGATGTGGGCCATGCGGCGCTGATAGCGGAAAGCACGCCCCATCGGTGCAGGACGAATGCGCTTCATGCGCGGTCCGTCGTTGGCCAGCGCGGTCTTGACGTAGAGATTGTCCACATCTACATCGAGCTCGCGCTCCTGGCTGAGATAGCTGGCGTTCTGGATGGCAGCGCGCAGCACCTTCTCCACCAGCGGTGCGACCGCCTTCTTGGTAAAGGCCACCGTCTCCAGCGCCTCGCCTACGCGGCGGCCCTTGATCAGCTCCAGCACCAGGCGAGCTTTCTGCGGCGACACTCGCTGGAACTTCGCTTCGGCCCGGTATTCCTGTGTTTCCAGTTGCATTGGCTTCTTCCTTATTAGCGGGGCTTGGCCGCGGCCTCTGCGGCTTTCGCCGAGTGGCCCTTGAACGTCCGGGTGGCGGCAAACTCGCCCAGCTTGTGACCTACCATGTTCTCGGTCACGTAGACCGGAATAAACTTCTTGCCGTTGTGCACCGCGATGGTGTGGCCCACCATGTCGGGATGGATGGTCGAACGGCGCGACCAGGTGCGCAGGACCTTCTTGTCGTTCGCCGCATTCATCGCTTCGATCTTCACCATGAGGTGGGTGTCGATAAACGGACCCTTCTTCGTGGAACGTGCCATGCTCTGCTGCTCCTACCTATTTCTTGTAACGGCTGATGATGAACGCATCGGTCCGCTTGTTGTTGCGTGTCTTGTAACCGCGTGTAGGCTGGCCCCACGGAGTCACCGGGTGACGGCCGCCTGAGGTCTTTCCTTCACCACCGCCGTGCGGGTGATCGACCGGGTTCATGGATACGCCACGGTTGGTGGGCCGAATTCCCTTCCAGCGATTTCGGCCCGCCTTGCCGATAGCCACGTTTTCGTGATCGGTATTGCCAACCTGGCCCACAGTCGCCATGCAGGCTACCAGGACGCGGCGGGTTTCGCCGGAAGGCAACTTCAGCAACGCGTAATCACCTTCTTTCGCCACCAGCTGAGCCGAAGCTCCAGCGGAGCGCACCATCTGCGCACCCTTACCCGGCCGCAACTCGACGTTGTGAACGGTAGTGCCGGAAGGAATGTTGCGTAGCGGCAGCGCGTTGCCCACCAAAATATCGGCCTCGGGACCACTCATGACGGTCTGCCCGACCTTTAAGCCGGTCGGCTGGATGATGTAGCGCTTCTCACCATCCAGGTAATGCACGAGGGCGATGCGGGAGGAGCGGTTGGGATCGTACTCGATCGAGGCCACTTTGCCGGGAACGCCGAACTTGTCCCGCTTGAAGTCGATCAGGCGCAACTTCTTCTTGTGGCCACCGCCATGGTGACGAATGGTCAAATCGCCGGAATTACGGCGGCCGCCGGTACGCTGCTTGACTGCGAGCAGCGGCTTGTGGGGGCGATCGGCCGTAATATCGTCGTTTGCCAGAGTAGTCTGGAAACGCAGCGTAGGTGTGATCGGTCTGTATGTCTTGATCGGCATCTTTTTAACTCACTTACAACGCGTTGACGTAGTCGGGCATCTTCTCGCCCGCCTTCAGACGGACGTAGGCCTTCTTCCAATCGGGACGGAACCCGGAAAACTTGCCCCGGCGGCGTTCCTTACCGGCAAAATTGGCCGTGCGCACGCTGTGGACCTTTACCTTGAACAAGGTCTCAACCGCCTGCTTGACTTCGGTTTTAGTCGCATCGGGAGCCACGTCAAATACCAGTGTGCTCTCGGTTTCCTTGACGCCCAGTCCCTTTTCGGTGATCATCGGACGCCGGATTACGTTATAGAGAGTCGGCATCAGGCCACCTCCGATCCGGCCGCAACCTTGCGCCGGGAAACGGTCTTTTTGAGTGAATCCTGCAATTGCTCCATCGCAGCACGAGAGAAAATGGCACGCTCATAACGGAGCAGATCGTAGGGATGAACTTCGCGGCTCACCATCAGCTCCACGCGGGCAAGGTTACGTGCGCCAAGCTCCAGATTGCGGGCGGGCGCCTGGCCAGCCTCTACCAGCAACGTCGTCCGCTTAGCATCCAGCTTGTTGAGGGCCGCGCGGTAGGCTTTGGTCTTGGGTTCGGACAACTCGAAGCTCTCCACCACGGTCAGCTTGCCGTCCGCCAGCTTGGAGGCTAATGCGGAGCGCAGGGCCCCAAGCAGCTTCTTGCGGGGGAAGGCATAGTCGTGGCTGTGGGGTACGGGTCCGTGGACCGTGCCACCGTGCCGCCAGATCGGAGAGCGCACGGAGCCAACACGCGCCCGGCCAGTGCCCTTCTGCTTCCACAGCTTCTTGCCAGAGCCGGAGACAAGCTTCTTGTTCTTGGTGGCGGCGGTGCCCTGACGCAACGCAGCGCGATAATGTTTCACCGCTTCCCAAAGCAGGCCCTCGTTGATCTGGTCTGGCGCGAAGATTTCTTCCGCCAGTTCCAGGGAGCCAACCTTGTTGCCACCGAGATCGATTACATCAATGGTTGCCATTTTCATTCCTTATAGGGCTTCACTCGCCCTCAGGGGCTAAAGCCCCTCACCGCTCAACTCGCTTTCGGACTGACTAAAACCGTGCCCTGATACGAAGAGCTACTTCTTCTTAGCGCCGCCGGAAGGCTTGCCGCCGGAGGCCTTCTTGGAGGCCTTCAACGGATCGACTGTTCCGCCTCCGCCGAATCCACGGCGCTCACGCGGAGGCGCCTTGGATTTCGAGATCATCACGTAACCGTCCCGCGGGCCAGGGATCGCACCTTCGACCATCAGCAGGTTCTCGTCCAGGTCGATACCACGAATGCGGAGATTGCGGACCGTAACCTGCTTGTCCCCCAGGTGACCCGGCATACGCTGTCCGGGAAACACACGCGAAGGGAACGAAGATGCGCCGATCGAGCCCTGCACCTGGAACATGTGGCCGTGGGCCTTGGGGCCGCCGCCAAAATGATGGCGCCGGACTACGCCGGCAAACCCGCGTCCCTTGCTGGTGCCGATGACGTCGACGTACTTGGCGTCAACGAAAATGTCTACCAGAACCTTGTCGCCCGCTTTCAGCCCCGAATTCTCTCCATCCGCGGCGACTTCCACCGGAACCTCGCGCAGCAACTTTACCGGGGGCACGCTGTTCTTGGCGAAGTGGCCGGCCATCGGCTTGTTGACCTTGTTGCCTTTGACGAACTCGATGAGGCCGATCTGCGCGGCAGTGTAACCGTCACTGGCATCTGTCTTGAGCTGGGTCACCACACAGGGACCCGCCTGGAGCACGGTCACCGGGTGCACTTCCCCACGGTCATCGAACAGCTGCGTCATCCCAATTTTCTTGCCCAGAATCCCTGCTACCGCCATGATGCTCTCCTTACTTCTCGAATGCCTTGATCTCAACGTCGACGCCGGCAGGCAGATCGAGCTTCATCAAGGCGTCGATAGTCTGCTGGGTCGGCTCGAGAATATCGATCAGCCGCTTGTGCGTGCGGATCTCGAAGGCTTCACGCGACTTCTTGTCTACGTGCGGGGAACGCAGCACGCAATATTTGTTCTTAACGGTAGGCAACGGAATCGGACCCGCGACCTGGGCGCCGGTGCGCTTGGCCGTCTCGACGATTTCACCTGTCGAGGTATCGAGTACCCGATAGTCGTACGCCTTGAGTCGAATGCGAATTCTCTGTCCTACCATTCCTCAATCCTTCGTGCGCCTCGTGCGATTCTGCTCGCCGAGTGCAGGGGCTAAAGCCCCTCAGTTTTGCCTTCCATTACGGCCCGACTTAAGTCGTGCCCTGATACAACCAGCGATGGTCCACAACGAACGAGCCAGATTCCGTCTCTCTACCTAGGGCTTCGTCCCCATCCTTCGTAAAGAGCGCGAAGGATGGGAAACCCGATCGTCCGACTTCGCTACTTGAGGATCTCAGTGATGGTTCCGGCGCCCACCGTGCGTCCGCCTTCGCGGATGGCAAAGCGCAGCCCCTTCTCCATCGCCACCGGGGTATGCAGCTCGATCTCCAGCTGCACATTGTCACCCGGCATCACCATCTCCGTGCCCTCCGGCAGTTTCGCCGTCCCCGTCACGTCCGTCGTCCGGAAGTAAAACTGGGGCCGGTAGCCGTTGAAGAACGGCGTATGACGGCCGCCCTCTTCCTTGCTCAGCACATAAATCTCACCCTTGAACTTGGTGTGCGGCGTAATCGAGCCCGGCTTGGCCAACACCATGCCACGCTCCACGTCTTCCTTGGCAATGCCCCGCAGCAGCAATCCGGCATTGTCGCCCGCCATGCCCTCGTCCAGCTGCTTCTTGAACATTTCCACGCCCGTCACCACCGTCTTGCGGGTCTCACGGAAACCTACAATCTCGGCTTCCTCGCCTACCTTGATCTTGCCCCGCTCGATCCTGCCCGTCACCACCGTGCCGCGTCCCGAAATCGAGAAAATATCCTCAATCGGCATCAGAAACGGCTGGTCCACCGCGCGCGCCGGCAACGGCACGTTCTTGTCCACCGCGTCCATCAGCTCATCGATCTTGGCTTCCCACTGCGCCTCGCCGTTCAACCCACCCAACGCCGAGCCGCGAATTACCGGCACATCGTCGCCGGGGAAGTTGTACTTCGACAGCAGCTCCCGCACTTCCATCTCCACCAGGTCGGTCAGCTCTTCGTCTTCCACCGCATCGCACTTGTTCAGAAACACCACAATGTAGGGAACGCCCACCTGGCGGGCCAACAACACGTGC
>DATJNV010000050.1:0-46244 GCA_035507705.1 Acidobacteriaceae bacterium | reverse complement strand
CTAATCCGGTCTGGAGCGTGGTGGCGCCGAGTTCCTTGGCGACCTTCTCCAGCACGTCGAGCGCCTTCCGGTTCTGACCCAGAGGCGCCCAGGGCAGAAAAGCGATGCCGTGCTGCTCGCAGTAATTAACCACGTAATCCCACTCCCGGTCGGCAAAGCTGTAGCGGTTCTGCACCGACACAATAGGTACGATCTTGCGTCCGCGCTCAATGTGTTCCTGGGTCACGTTGGAAAGGGCAACATGCCGGATCTTCCCTTGCTCGCGAAGTTTGGCCAGGGTTTCCATCGAAGCATCGTAGGACACGGCAGGATCGGGAACGTGGAGTTGAAAAACATCGATGCGGTCCAGGCGGAGACGCTTCAAGCTGCCTTCCAGCGCTTCGGTAAGGTGTTTGGGGCTGGCGTTGTGGGTCCATTTTGCGGGACCGACACGCTCCCAACCGGCCTTGGTGGCGATCACCAGGTCTTTGGGGTAGGGGTAGAGGGCCTCGGCAATGAGCTCTTCGGATACGTTGGGGCCGTAGGAATCCGCGGTATCGATGAAATTGACGCCCAGTTCGACCGCACGCCGCAGGGTGGCCAGGGCAGCGACCGTATCGGCGGGAGGGCCCCAGATACCCGGACCCGTAATACGCATGGCCCCATAGCCGAGGCGATGAACGGTGAGGTCGCCGCCCAGAGTGACGGTTCCGGCGGCCGCAGCCGTAATGGATTGGGTTTGGCTCATGCAAGGGCTCCTTCGCTATAGTATTCAAACTGTAAAGAACGCTGATGGGAATAAATACGGCCGCAAGGAAATCATATAAGAATGATGAGCACGACACACGCAGCCAGGTCCGTCAATTCACCTCGCCAGGTGCTGTTCGCCAGCCTGATCGGTACGACGATCGAGTTCTTCGACTTCTACATTTACGCCACTGCGGCGGTACTTGTATTTCCCAGGTTGTTCTTTCCTGCCACAGACCCAGCCTCGGCAACCCTCGAATCGCTGGCTACCTTCGGCATAGCATTTCTCGCGCGGCCGATCGGCTCGGCGCTGTTTGGCCACTTTGGAGATCGCATCGGGCGTAAGACGACGCTGGTGATTGCGTTGTCGACCATGGGGATCTCCACCGTAGCCATCGGTGCGCTGCCAACCTATCACGCGATTGGTTTTGCCGCGCCTTTGCTGCTGGCGATCTGCCGTTTTGGACAGGGACTGGGGCTCGGAGGCGAGTGGGGTGGGGCCGTGCTGCTGGCGATCGAAAATGCTCCTCCGAATAAGCGCGCATGGTATGGGATGTTCCCGCAGCTTGGCGCGCCGCTCGGATTCTTCTTATCCGGGGGAACGTTTCTGCTGCTTTCGCATTGGCTCACTGATCAGCAGTTCTTTGCCTTTGGCTGGCGCCTGCCTTTCCTGTCGAGTGCGGTGCTGGTGTTTCTCGGCCTGTATGTGCGACTGACGATCACGGAGACGCCGGTGTTCCGCGAAGCCGTGAATCGGGGTCAGCAGGAGAAGGTGCCAATGCTGGCGGTTTTCCGCGACTATCCCAAGGCGCTCCTTCAGGGAATCGCCGTGAGCCTGGCCACCTTCGTGCTCTTCTACCTGATGACGGTATTTGCACTTTCGTGGGGAACCAGCGCGCTGCATTACAGCCGTCAGAAGTTTCTGCTGATGCAGTTGTTCGATATTTTGTTCTTTGCCCTGACCATCCCAATCTCCGCTGTGATGGCGGAGCGCGGGCGGCGGCGAGTGATGATCGGCGTGACCGTTGCCATTTTTGTTTTTGGACTGATCATGGCTCCCATGTTTGTTGCCGGGACCACGGGCGCTACGCTGATGATGGCCGTGGGACTTGCGCTGATGGGAGTGACCTATGGACCGCTGGGCACAGTCATTTCCGAGTTGTTCGCGACCAAAGTGCGATACACGGGTAGCTCGCTGGCCTTCAGCCTGGCCGGCATTCTGGGTGCGTCCCTCGCGCCGTACATCGCAACCTGGCTGGCCAAGACTTATGGTTTGCAGTACGTCGGGTACTACCTCTGTGTTGCGGCGGTCCTTACGCTCCTGGGTTTGCTTTCTATCCGGGAAACCAAGGATGACGACCTGGCTGCGTCTCATTGAGAGAGGGGAGAAGCAACGATGGCAGAGTTGGCCAGAACCGGAGTTTCAATCGACGAAAATCTTCTGAGCGAATTTGACCGCCTGATCACCAAACGTGGTTACAAGAACCGCTCGGAGGCGTTCCGCGATCTGATCCGCGAAGCGCTCCTGGCAGAGACGGTGGATTCCAACAAACCGGTGGTTGGAACCCTGACCCTGGTCTACGACCATCACGTGCCAAATCTTTCGGAAAAGCTGACCGACACGCAACATTCCGCCGGGGCGATGGTGCTGGCAGCCACTCATGTTCACCTCGACCATCATTACTGCCTGGAGGTCATCATCATGAAGGGCAAGAGCAGGGAACTGCAGGAAATCGCGGATCGCATGCTGGCGCTCCGCGGGGTCGAGTTAGGAAAACTGGTACTGACCAATTCCGGCACGAATCTCAAGCATAGCCACCGTTAACCTCGGTTTCAGGCCGGTATGAAGGGGTCTTAAAAGATGAACTTCGCGGCGAGTTGGACGAGGCGGGGAGCTGCCGCCGATACAATCTGGCCAAAGTTCGGGTCTTCAGACTGCCCGTCGACCGCAGCCGGCCCGTAAAACTGCGCGTGATTGAAAGCATTGAATCCCTCAGCGCGAAACTCAACCGAATTACCTTCGTTCAGCCGCAGCATCTTTTGTAGGGTCAGATCGAAGTTGTTGATCCCGGGGCCGTAAAAGTTGCGGCGCTTTGCGTTGCCCAGTTGCCCGAGATTTTCTTCCGGAAAAAGAGATGTATTGAAGGCCGGTCGCCGATTGCGCCCATTGGTGTTGATCTGGAGAGGGCCGGGGGTAAATTGCGGTGTGTCGAGCAGATAGTTATTGACACCATTTCCCAAAGTCCCCAGCAGCGAATTGTCCGAATTGTCGTAGAGGGTTACAGGAAAGCCGGTGGCAAAACGCGTGGTTCCGGAGACGGTCCAGTTGTCGATCAAACGATTGGATCGTTTGAGCAGACTCTCAAGCGGCAGCGCCAGCGTGTAGGTGGCGACGAAGGTGTGCTTCTGATCCCAGGCAGAGATGGCGCGTGTCTGTCTTGGATTGAGGGGATCGAGCTGTTCGCCCAGATTTGAGCCCTGGTCGATCGATTTCGCGAACGTGTAGCTCAACAGGAACTGTGAGCCGTTGCGCCGGTAGCGCAAAGTGGTTTGAAATGCGTTGTAATTGGAGTTTCCTGTGGATTTGTCGGCGGTGTTCTCACCGTAGTTAGGCCCGTTTGTGATCGGCGCCCCGACGCTGCTTTGGCCGGTGCGCGTTCCATAGATGGTTTGGCCGGTGGAGGTTGTATAGGTTGAATCTTCACCAAAGGGACCGCAGCCCTGCAGGTTGAGGCACAGTGCCGGATTGCCCAGATTTACGGGTACGACGGCGAGAATGCGATGTCCCTGATTGCCCACGTAGCTCATCGTCAAGAGCGCCCGCCCGGCAATCTGCCGCTGGATAGACAACATGTAGTTGCTGATGTACGGCGTGCGATTGCGGTAGTAGAAGAACGGGTCTGCCGCCAGCGGAGCAAAGTTGGCCCAGTTGATCGACGTGTCGGGGTTGGACCGGGATACATTGTGAGGCGGAAAGGGAAAGGGAAATCGCTGCCCGTTGTTTACGCCCGTGGCCGCAGTAATGAATGGAGTTGCCATGAGCGGAGGCCCCGGGCTGAGATAGTTGTACCCGTAAGGGGGCACTCCATACATAATGCCCGCCGCCAAGCCCGGAAACGCGGTGTAAAAGATACCGTAACTGGCACGAATACTGCCCTTGCCGTCGCCACCGAAAAGCGACCGCAACAACCCGTGGTCGAACCTGGGTGCATAGGCCACGCCAAGTCTTGGAGCAAAGTTTTTGTAACTGGTTGGTGCGAGAGTCCTGGGTATCCCTGGATCGCCTGGTACCAGCAGCCCGGGAAGTGCTCCTGGATAGAGAACAGACTCCGCTCCGGGAACCCAGGTCTGTATCTGGTTGTACTTCTCCCAGAAAGGCATGATCAGATCCCAGCGTAACCCTGCGTTGATGGTGAGGTCGTTGCGCGCACGCCAGCTATCCTGTCCATAGAGACCCAGATAGCGGTTACGTAAATAGAGTGGGGAACCGGACGACTGCGTAAAGTTGCTTGGAACTCCCAGTAGAAAGTCGGCATAAGAGTCCCCTGTCTCTGTTCCGTTAATGTTGAAGGTTCCATTAAATGTGCCGTTGGGAAAGTCGTTCACCTGGTCAAGGTGAAACTGCCCGCCCACTTTCAGGGTGTGCGCGCCCATCACCTTCGAGAGCCCATCACTCAGGTAATAGGTGTTGTTGATCTGCGTCATGTTTGTAATCGGCACACCCATCACAAAAGTGGGGAACGTGATGTTCTCCACGCCTTCAAACTGCGGGGCTTGCACGACGATGCCCGGAGTGCCTGGACCGGTGACGAAGCCCTGCGAGGTGAGGCTTACGCCCAGTCCTCCTTTGGGCTGCCCAATGATATTGGAGTTGCGGAGATAACCCAGGTGGAGTTCGTTGACGGTGTTTGAGCCGATCGGTTTGTTGTCGCCAATCGATATCAGTTGCGCGCGCCCGATGTAGAGCGCATCGAAGCCGGGGATGCTTGCCCCGGCAACGGAACCGGGATAGGGGTTGTCGAGGTGATAGTCGTCGATGAAGTAGTAGCCTGAAATTTGGCCGAGGCGGCTCTCCAGATCAATGCGTGCTCCGCCTTTGTCATCGCGAACTGTCTGGGCAAATGCGGAAGTGGAATATTGGCCGGCGCTGACATTGGGTGACGGAATGTATTGCAGTAGACTCTTGCCCGGCGCGGACCAGGCGCTCTGCGGAATCGTGCCGTTGGGAAAGACGCTGGAGTAAGGTTCACCGGCGGTGACGGTGTAACCCAGAGACTGGGTAAGTAATGAGGCAAAGTACGGGCCGCTGACGGAGCCGCTGAGATCGCTGAATGTGCCGCCTCGCTGCGCGGCCGTGGGCACGGA
The DNA here is from genome assembly GCA_035507705.1 of Acidobacteriaceae bacterium. Taxonomy (GTDB): domain Bacteria; phylum Acidobacteriota; class Terriglobia; order Terriglobales; family Acidobacteriaceae; genus PALSA-350. Next base: position 41,153 of record DATJNV010000050.1, on the reverse strand, counting down.
AATATTGCCGGTGGAAACGCCCTGGGTGGTCCGGGTTCCCTGATAATCCGCAAAAAAGAAAATCTTGTCGTGCTTGACAGGACCACCGATGGTGCCGCCGAACTGATTCTGCCTAAAGGCGGACCGCGTCGGGTCGAAGTATCCGCGGGCATCGAGCGCGGTGTTGCGGAAGAACTCGAAGGCGTCGCCGTGGAATGCGTTGGCGCCGGCCTTGGAGACAACGGTAACGATGCCGCCGTTATAGTTTCCGTACTCTGGATCAAAATTGTTGGTGAGTACCCGGAACTCCTCGATGGAATCGAGATTGGGGATGATCGACGTGCCGCCGTTCATATGTTCCTGAACATCGATGCCATTCACCATGAACCCATTCGAGGATTCGCGCTGGCCATTGATGGACAGATTGCCGGGATTTTCGTCTCCCGAGGGATCAATGCTTCCGGTGACGCCGGCCATGATGACAGAACTGGGTAGCAGGGTTGAGATCGGCGCCACTCCCGGCTGAATGGCGAGCAGATCGGTGTAGCTTCTCCCATTCAGGGGCAATGCGGTCATCTGCGCGCTGGAGATCACTTCGCCCAGATGGGTGGCGACGGTGTCCACTTCCACTCCCGTGCTGCTGGTGACTATCACCGAGGCGGTCTCGGCGCCCAAGACGAGCGCGAAGTCGACGCGCAGGGCCGAGTCCGTATCAACCGTAAGGCCTGCCTTTTTTTGCGGCGCAAATCCCGCGGCTGAAATTGTCAGATCGTAATGTCCGACAGGGAGATTGGGAAAGGAATACAGGCCCTGCCTATCGGACGAGACCTGATAGGTCGTTTGCTGAGCCGTATTAACAAGCTGGAGAGCAGCTCCGGCTACCGCCGCGCCACTGGGATCTACGACAGTACCCGAAATGCTGCCTCCGGTCGCGGCATGCAAAGATGAAGCGAAACTGAGAGCGACGGCCGCAGCCAGAGTGAGAAAGGAAATCTGTGACGCGGAACGGCGGCACTTCAAAAGGAGTAGCTGCAGGGACGGCTGCACCGAATACCTCTTCGATCATTGCTGTGGGGATTCCCCTGCCGAATGTGCGGGGCTACCCACCGCGGCGAGTATTACGTTTTCAGAAAAAGTAGCACTCGCATCCCGGAGTGATCCGCCTGGGACGCCGGAAACCTCGATCCGGAGTGCGACGTAATGGTATTACATTTGTCAGATTCGTGCTACGAAGGCGCGAGCGGCCATAGCAACATCATCCTTCGTCAAGGGAACGAGGCGAAGGAGCGATATGGATTTCGAGCGGCGGATCTGTTTTTGGTGGCTGCTCCAGACCGCAGCAGGCGACGTAGGCTAATATGTGCCTCGAAAACCGGGCATCGCTGAAAAGTTACGACCAGCAACGATTGCTTCCTTTCAGATGTCGCCACTGTCCTGCCACCCCTCACCAGTAATACAATTCTGACAATCGTAGTACCGGCGAAACCAACCTGCGAGAGCAGGGATTGGACCTATTTTGCGAACACTTTTCGATGACAAGGCGGGCAACACACGGGGTAAGGTGCTGGGGATTTACGGCCTGCTGCTGGTGTTCAACACAGGCGCATGGCTCTGGGCAATCCTGGCGTTCCGCCACTTCCCGGTCCTGCTCGGTACGGCATTTCTGGCCTACAGCCTTGGTCTTCGGCATGCCGTCGATGCTGACCACATCGCCGCCATCGACAATGTGACACGGAAGTTCATGCAGGAGGATAAGCGGCCGGTGGCTGTAGGCCTGCTGTTTTCCCTGGGGCACTCGACTGTGGTTCTGGTCGGCTCAATCGCGATCGCATGGACCACTCTCGCCCTGCAGCACCGCATGGATTCGATCCGGGAAATTGGGGGGATGGTCGGCACGCTGGCGTCTACGCTTTTCCTGTTTGGGATTGCGGCCGTCAACCTGGTGGTCTTGCGCAGTGTCTGCAGCACATTTCTCAGGGTTCGCGCAGGGGAACCTTACGTTGAAGAAGACTTCGATATGTTGCTGGGCGGACGTGGATTTTTGGCGCGCCTGTTTCGTCCCATGTTTCGCGTGATCACGCGCAGCTGGCATATGTATCCCCTGGGGCTGCTGTTCGGGCTTGGCTTTGATACGGCGACCGAGATTGGCGTTCTGGGAATCTCCGCCGCCGAGGCATCGAAAGGGCTTTCCTTCTGGTCGATCCTGATTTTCCCGGCGCTCTTTGCCGCAGGCATGTCGTTGATCGACACCACCGATAACATCCTGATGCTGGGCGCCTACGGTTGGGCGTTCGTCAAGCCGATCCGCAAGCTCTACTACAACATCACCATCACCACGGTTTCGGTCGTAGTTGCCCTGGCAGTGGGAGGAATCGAAGCGCTGGGGCTGCTGGCGGACCAATTTCACCTGCGTGGCGCCTTTTGGGATGGCGTGAACCGGCTCAACGCCAACTTCGGCACGCTGGGCTACTTGATCGTGGGCCTGTTTGTTGTGAGCTGGCTAGGTTCCATAGCTTTTTACAAATGGCGGCGCTTCGATGACCTGGAGCTTGGCGCCTGAGTGAACGGGGCGGGTTTTCCAGCCCCGGTGCCCCATTCAAGCCCGGTTTTGGCTTGAGTGGGATTCCGCGACGGCCAGCAAGACGCAAATGGCTACCCCTTCGGCTGCCTGGGTGACTTCCGGTAATTCAGGGAAAGTGGGAGCAATGCGAATGGTGCTATCGTCCGGATCCTTCCCGTAAGGATGTGTCGCTCCAGCCGGCGTGAGCACAACCCCAGCTTCCTTTGCCAAAGCAACCACCCGCTTGGCACAACCCTTCGGTACTTCCAGGCTGATGAAATAACCGCCCTTAGGGCGGGTCCAGGAGACGCCGGGAGCATGCGTAAGCTTCTCGGCAAAGATATCGAGTACCTTTTGGAATTTGGGGGCAATCACTGCTCTGTGCCGCTCCATCAACCTCGCGATGCCGGATTCATCTCTTAGAAAAAACACGTGACGCAACTGATTGATCTTGTCCGGGCCGATGGTCCGCGGGGTCAGTCTTGCCAGGAGCCACTGCACATTCTCTTTCGACCCGGCAAACAGGGCCAGCCCCGATCCCGGCAGCGTGATCTTCGAGCTGGAGGCGAAAACGAAGGCGCGATTGGGGTGCCCGTGCCGGGCGGTCAGCTCCAGAATGTTGGCGATTTCGACGTGTTCGGCAGTCAGGTGGTGGACGGCGTACGCGTTGTCCCAAAATATACGGAAATCGGCGGCTGCCGTCTTCATCGCCGCCAAACGGTCGACGACCGCATCGGAGTAGACCGTGCCTGTTGGATTGCTGTATTTGGGCACGCACCACATGCCCTTGATGGAGGCATCCTGCGCGACCAGGCGCTCCACTTCGTCCATGTCCGGACCATCTTCGCGCAGAGAGACCGGGATCATCCGGATGCCGTAGTCCTCGCAGATTTTGAAATGCCGGTCATAGCCGGGCACCGGGCATAGAAAGGCGATGCCGTCCAGCTTCGACCAGGGAGTGGGGCTGTCGCAGGTTCCTTTCAGCAGGGCATAAACAATCGTGTCGTGCATCAAGGCAAGACTGGAGTTGTTGGAAGCGACGATCTGCTCCGCCGGGACCCCCATTATGGACGAGAACAGCCTGCGTGCCTCGACCAGGCCCTGCAGTCCACCGTAGTTGCGGGTATCTACTTTGCCCTCCGCCATGTATTCGGTGATTCCGGGGAGAGCCAGCAATTCGGCGCTCAGATCCAGTTGAGCGGTGGAGGGTTTTCCCCGGGTCAGGTCGAGTTTGAGCCCCCTGGCCTTGAAGGCATCGTAGGTTTCCTGCAGCTGCCTGGCGTTGGCTACTTCGTCTGGGCTGAGTTGGGCGAGATTCATCATGCGGAACCGAAGATCCTTTCGCAAAAGCCACCGATCAACTCGGGGCGGTGGAGGAATTCACTGATTGCTTGCACCTTCATTATGAGGGATCTTTCTCCTTCCCGAGGCCTGATGCAAATCGCACGATGGAGAGGCGTATCTTTCGATTGTTTTTTTGTGTCTTTTTCGCAACAGGTTGAAATCTTTGGGGCCCCATAGAATCGTTGCTGAGGCCCACGCAGAACTAACGCAGGGGATTGGGGTCATCATGGATAACTTGTCTCGTCCGTGTATCGCAGGCGCTAGCGGGCGAAGGCAAGACGCAGGCTGTGTTGGCCGGAAGTTGGATTCCCGGCCGCGGATTTTGAAGATGATGAGGCGCCGTTCCCGGACGGTCGTGTAGGCCATGAAACAGAAATTCAGTCCCCCGCTTAACCTGCACGGATTGCGCGCCTTTGTCGCGCAGGCGTTGCGACGCGTGATTGCGTCTTCGTTAATCCTGTTGCTGTTGCCGGCAGAGCTGTTTGCGCAGCAAGGTTATCCGTCTTACGGACAATATCCTCAGTATCCGCAGGCTGGTTATGGACAGCAGGGCTATCCCCAGCCCGCGCCGTATGGGCAGCCACAGGGCTATGGGCAGCAGCCCTACTATCCGCCGCAACCGGCGCAGCAACCGGTTTATGGACAGCAGGGAGCTTACCCGCAGCAGGCTTACGGCCAGCAGCAGGCGTATCCCGGATACGGGCAACCACAACCGGGTTACGGGCAGGGGCAACCGCAGGTGCAGCCGCTTGGACCCGACGAGTTGGAACAACTGGTCGCGCCAATCGCGCTATATCCTGACGGGCTCATTGCCCAGGTGTTGACTGCCTCCACGTATCCGGCGCAGGTGGCGGATGCAGACCGCTGGCGCCAGGCGCAGGGGTATGCCGCAGAGGAACAGATCGCGGCCGGAGCCGACGTGCAAAACTGGGATCCGAGCGTGAAGGCGCTGACCGCTTTCCCGCAAGTCCTCTCGGAAATGGACCGGAACATGCGCTGGACCTCGGACCTGGGGACGGCGTACTACAACCAGCCGCAAGACATATTGCAGGCGATCCAGATCATGCGCCAACGGGCGCAGGCCGCCGGCAATCTGCAAAGCGGGCCTCAGGAAACGGTCAGCTACGATCAGGGCAACATAGCGGTAGCGCCGGCAAATCCGCAGGTAGTCTATGTGCCGGCCTATAATCCGTGGGCCGTTTATGGCCAGCCCGTCTCACCTTATCCTGGATTTTCCTTACTGGGCGCGATCGGTTCGTTCTTTGGCTCAACGCCGGTGTCCTTTGGACTGGGCATCCTGATGAGCGCGTTCAACAATACCCCGTTTGGATTTATCGGCTGGGGCTTAAGCTGGCTGGCGCAGGCCGTGCTCTTCCATCAATCGAGTTATTTCACACACAGCACGACGGTTGCGGATTGGGGCTTTGCGCGCGGTGGACGTAGATACTACGCGCAACAAAATACGGTAGCGCGGGGATACGGCGGATACAATCGCACGCCAAGCGGTTATGGTCAAACCCGCGGCGGATACGGTTATGGAGCCGGCCAGGGATTCGCTAACCGCTCGCCGCAAGGATATGCGGGAGTGCGGCCGCCTCAGGGGATTCGGCCGGTTTATCCATCAGGCGGGGTTGGTTACGCGCGCCCAACCCAGCAGGCTTACAACCACATGCAGCCGGCAATCAATACTATGCAACCGTATGGGCGTCCGGCGTATGGTTCCAGCTTCTACGGGAACCGGCCCGCTGTACCATTTGGCGGTTCGCAACCGGCGTATCGTCCGCAGCCATCGGGGTTTGCGCGTAACGACTTCGGCCAGCGTTCTTCGCCCGGCTTCGGCTCTTCGTTTGCCGGAAGGGGGTTTTCCGGTTATTCCAGCAAGCCACCTAAGGAGAGTGGCGGAGGCTTCCATTTCTTCGGCGGCGGCCACTCAGAGAAGGGCTTTGGCGGCGGCGGAGGAAAGAGTTTCGGCGGTGGGGGCAAAGGCTTTGGTGGCGGACACTCCGGTGGAGGTGGCGGTCATCACTCCTTCGGGAAGCATCACTAGAGCGTTGCCAGGTCTACGTGGTTCGAGTGATTACGGCGCGGCGTTGCCCAGCGGACGCCGCGTTTCTTTGCACCGAAAGTGGTTGCGCATCCGATCCGCCAACTTCATCCCCAGTAACAGGTATTCGGAAATCAGCCGTTCGCATTCTATCCTGCAATCAGGATGATCCAGCGCCACCGCACTCTCACCCCTGCCTATTGGCCTGCGATCTTTCTTTTTTTCTTCTGTGCTTCCGGATGGGCACAGTCGCAGACAGGGGCGGACAATGCTGGCGGCACTCCACGGAACCCGCAAGCTTCCCAGGGGGCCATCAGCGGCAGGGTGGTTGACCTGACTGGAAACTTCCTGGTCGCGGCTGTCGTGGCGCTTGCTCCGGAGGGACATGCGAAGCTCGAAGCCAAGTCGAACGAGCAGGGACTCTTCCTCTTTCCCGAGGTTCCCGCGGGTACGTTTGAGCTGACGATATCCGCTCCCGGCTTTGCTACCCGCCAGGTGACGGGAATGCTGCATCCTGGGGAAACCCTCAACCTACTGGATGTCGAACTGTCCATAGCGGCCGCAACCACCGAGGTCCAGGTGAGCGGTGGCGCCGACCACTACGAACTGGCGCGGCAGCAGGTCAAGGTCGAGGAGACGCAGCGAGTGTTGGGCGTGATTCCGAATTTTTTTGTGACTTACGATCCCAACGCAGTCTCGCTGAATACCAAGCAGAAATTTGAGCTTGCCTGGAAGACCAACATCGATCCGGTGACCTTCGCAGCCACAGGCCTGATTGCCGGCGTCGAGCAGGCGTCCAACGGTTTCAGCGGTTATGGGCAAGGCACCCAGGGCTATGCCAAACGATTTGGCGCATCCTATGCGGACGGTTTCATCGGAAATATGATCGGGGGCGCTATTCTGCCATCGCTTCTCAAGCAGGACCCGCGCTACTTCTACAAGGGCACAGGAAGCACACGGTCGCGCATTTTTTATGCGCTGGCGAGCGCAGTGATCTGCAAAGGGGACAATGGACACTGGCAGCCCGACTATTCCGGTATACTGGGCAGCTTGGCCGCCGGCGGCATCTCAAACCTGTACTACCCGTCGAGTAACCGTAACGGAGCGGAATTGACTTTCGTCAATACGCTGATTGGCATTGGCGGTTCCGGGATCGGCAATCTCTTCCAGGAATTTCTCATCCGCAAACTGACGCCCCACGCCCGCAATCCTCAGCCGCAGAATCCGTAGGGAAGGTTCTTCTATATACTCTCAGCCTTCGGGGAAGGCTCCGCAGTGCGTTGTCGGTGCTTGCGCTAAGTCGTTTTGTGCCGTCCCTAAAGGGGACTCGCATTTGTGCCTGGTTGTTTCCCGGCACTTCCGTGCGGGCTCTGGATTGCCCCGTCCCTGCGGGACTGGTTTACGGCAAATCAAGCGCCCCGTGTTATTCGAAACTGATTATGATTCCCCTGCGGTGGACCGGGGGTCCATCAAGGCTCCCGGCTGGCCTACCGGCCGGTGCAACCGGAGATCGGCCCGGCTTTTTCATGGTTGCTCCTATAGTATGGCTACGTCTCAACTTAGAAGCGAGGTTCGCGCGTGGCGCTGGTTAAGGGCAGGAAGAAAAAAGAAGACGACAAACAGCTGGTCCAGGTACAGGAAAATCGGATTACGGGGCTGTTCAACTTCCTTGTTCTTCTTTCCGTAGCGGCGATCGCGTACACCGATTGGCGGGTGGTCCCACAGGTTTCGCTGGGCTACCTTTACGTGTTGCCGATTGCTCTCAGCGCGTTGGTCAATCCGCCTCTGCTGACCAGCCTGCTTGCCGCGGCGTGTGCGGTTCTCGCCGACATCTTTTATGGCACCGGTCCGGAGACGCAACATGTGAGAGAGGTTCGCGACCTCATCACGTTGGCAGGTTTTCTGGTGGTGGGGTTCCTGGTGGGGAAAATTGCCAAGCAGCGCAACCGCCTGGTGGAAGAGGTACGGCGGCAGCGGGATGAGTATGAGCATGACCTGACGCTGGCTTCCCAGGTGCAGCGGCGAGTCCTGCCTAAGCCGCCGGTCTGCGCCTCGCTGGAACTGGGTGCGGCGATGCAAACGGCGACGCTGCTCGGCGGCGATTACTACGACTTCTTTCAGATCTCCGAAGATGTGGTGGACGTAGTGATTGCGGATGTCTCCGGGCACGGCGCCGCGGCCTCGTTGCTGATGCCGTCTCTCGCGGTTGCCCTACGCCTGAGAGCTCACGAGTTGAGCGGGCCGGCGGAGATCATTAAAGATCTGGACCAGGTGCTGCAGCAGGTCACGAACTCGGCCACCTTTGTCACCATGTTCTACGCGCGCTTCGACCAGGCATCGCGGACTCTGCATTACTCGAACGGTGGCCACAACCCACCGCTCCTGATTCGCCCCGGCAATGGCCAGGCGCAGCAGTTGGAGGAGGGTGGGCCGATCCTGGGAATTCTCAGGAACGCAGAATACAAAAACGCAGTGGTCCAGTTGGAGCAAGGCGACGTCCTTACGCTTTTCACCGACGGCGTGACCGAACAGGAGAACGAAGCTGGGGAGGAGTTTTCCGTTAGCCGTTTAGAGGAAGTCGTCCGCAAGAAAGAGATAGAGCCCGCGGCCGCCATGGTTGCATCCATCACCGAAGCGGTTGCTGTTTTTGCCGGGCAAAAGGCGCAAGCTGACGATCTGACAGTGGTCGTGGTGAAGGTGCTCTAAGGCCGGACAGCCATTCACCTGGAGAAAACCGCTTTGACAATTCGGGGAGTTATCGCATAGTCTTCCCCTAATATGGTTAGGGAAGAAAGCGGAGAGCTGATTCAGGGCACGCTGGAGATGCTGATCCTCAAGGCGCTGGGGCGCGGACCTATGCATGGTTACGCCGTAGCGGAATGGATCGAGCAAACCTCGCAGCAGGTGCTCAAGGTGGAGGAGGGGGCGCTGTATCCGGCGCTTCACAGGCTCCAGTTGCGCGGGCTCCTCAATGCCGAGTGGGGAGCCTCGGAAAATAATCGCCGCGCCAAGTACTACAAGCTGACAGCGGAAGGAAAGAAGCGGCTCAACGCAGAAGCGCAGCGTTGGGCGCGGCTGTCAGCGGCAGTTGCGTTTGTGATGCAAACATCCTGAAGGGAGCCCGTGATGGCCCTCCACCAATTCCTGCTGAAAATGTGGTCGCTGTTTCGACGGCGAAGTATGCGCCGCGAGTTCGCCGAAGAGCTGGAGTTTCACCAGTCGCTCTTGCGGGAGAAGTTATCGCGCGAGGGCGTACCCGAGGCGGAGCTGGATACGGCAACGAGCAGAAGATTCGGAAATGGGCAGCGATGGCACGAACGCCTCACAGAACTATGGAGATTTCAGATGCTGGAGAATTTTTTTCGCGATCTGGGCTTCTCCTCGCGGCTGTTGCGAAAATCGCCCGGCTTTACGCTGGTTGCGCTGTCAACGCTGGCCCTGGGCGTGGGCGCCAATACTGCGGTCTTTTCCCTGATCAATGGCCTCCTGTTGCGGCCTCTGCCGGTGCCTCATGCGGAGCAATTGGCGGTACTACGCATCGAGGAGGGCGGCCCGGAGCCTAACTACGAGTTTTGCGCCCCGCTCTTTCGCGGCTTAGAGGATCGGCATGAAGTATTTGCCGACGTGTTCGCTTTCAACTCCGACGTTCTGCAGGTCAAGGGCCGGTCGGGAAACGAGAACATTGAGGGAATGCTGGTCAGCGGGCAATTCTTTCGCGCCTTGCAAACGCCACCGCTGTTGGGACGTTATCTGACGCCTGCGGATGACCGGCGCGGCGGCAATCCGGAAGGGTTTGCGGTTGTGATCAGCGAGCATTTCTGGGAAAAGTGGTTTGCGCGCGCTCCCGATGTGGTGGGACGCAAGCTCACTATTGCCAACACACCCTTCACGGTAGCCGGCGTCATGCCCAAGCGCTTTATCGGGGCGGATCCGACGAGGAATCCGGAGATCTATGCACCGCTGTCCGCGGATCCGGTTATCGACGCGCCGCGGAACCATATCGAGGACGGTATTCACGCCTGGTGGCTCACGGTAGGGGCGCGGCTGCAACCGGGTGTCACGCTGGACCAGGCAAATGCTTCGCTGGCCACCGTTTCTCTTCCGATCCTTCATCAGGCCTCGAGCGACGCAGATTGGATCAGCGGCGAGGAGAAGGGACATTTTCATTTTCTTGCGGAACCCGGCTCCAAGGGATTTACCTTCGCCCGACTGCTGTTCCGCAAGCCATTGGAAGCCATGTTCTTCATGTGCCTGGGGATTCTGCTGCTGGCATGTCTGAATCTGGCCAGTTTACTCATGGCGCGTGGAGCGGTGCGGGAGCGCGAATTGGCCACGCGGCTGGCGATTGGCGCGAGCCGGCAAAGGCTGATCCAGCAGTTACTGGGGGAAAGCCTGTTGATTGCCGTGCTGGGAACGGCCGCCGGAATTGCCGTGGCCCCGCTGGTCAGCAAGTCGCTGGCGACGTTGTTGATGAGCGGCCCGATGGGATGGCATTTGAATACATCCCTGGATGTGCGGGTGTTTGGTTTTGCGGCATGTGCAACCGTGACAGCGGCACTGCTGATCGGGCTGGTGCCTGCCCTCCAGGCGACCGCGGGCGATGTGACGGAACACATCAAGGACAAGCAGCACGCAGGCAAACTGAATCGTCGCGGGATCTGGCCCCGCGTGCTGCTGGCATCGGAAGTCGGACTTGCCCTCGTGCTGGTGTTTGGGGCGGGCTTACTGGCGACCAGCCTGGCGCGGCTCTATCGGTCAGGCCTGGGCTTCAACTCCAGGGGGCTGGCGAATATCGCATTCAGCATGGATAAACAACCGCTCGAAGGCGATGCGCTGGTGAGGTTGTACCAGTCACTGGATGATGGGCTGCGGCAACAACCGGGTGTCAGGAATGTGAGCTTCGAATTTATCGTGCCCCTTTCCGGCCGGGGCTGGGACAATGAATTTGCAGCTTCAGGCGCACAGTTACAGCGTCTTTTTCTGAACAGCGTAGGCCCAGAGTATTTCGCTACCATGGACATTCCGGTTTTTGCGGGAAGAGAATTCACCTGGGCTGACGACAAAGCGTCGGGCGGAAAGATCACTCTGAATCAGTCCGCGGCCAAGCTGCTGTTTCCCGGCGAGAGCGCGCTGGGCCGGCAAATCGTTGACCGGGAGAAACATTCCTATGAGGTGGTTGCGGTTGTAGGCGACGCAAAGTATCGCAACATGCGCACTCCGGCGCCTCCCGAGGGCTACATACCCATGCAGCAGGATGAGCAGAAAAAGCTTTCTCTCAGTGCTGTTGTCCGGACGGACGGCCCGGTGAATGCATTGGCCTTGCCCGCGCGCGCCCTGGCGGCACGGCTCGCACCCACCATTCCCGCGCCTGTTGTGACGTCTGTCGAGGATGAGCTCAAAGATTCTTTGAGTACCGAGCGCATGATGGCCGTGTTGTCTTCATTTTTCGCCGTTTGCGCGTTGCTGGTGACCGGCATTGGCCTTTACGGAACTCTGTCCTACGCCACGGCGCGGCGAACCAGCGAGATTGGCATTCGCATGGCACTGGGGGCACAGCGGGGGCGAGTGATGGCGATGATCTTTCGTGAAAATGGGTTGGTCGCAGCCATAGGTACGACGGCGGGAACGGCTGCGGCGCTCATGGCCTCAAAAGCGCTGGCAAGCTTTCTTTATGGGACCTCGCCGTTCGATCCGTGGGTATTGGTGGGGTCGGTGACGGTGCTGACGGTTATTGCCAGTGGGGCCTCTCTTTTGCCCGCTTTGCGGGCGGCCCGGATCGAGCCAATGGCTGCCATCCGTTGCGAATAATTACGCCAGTTCTATTCCACAGGGCAGGAAATCTGCAGAAGCACGCGGAGGGCGATAAAATGATCCTGGCATGACCACACGGAAAGAAATTATTGCTCAGATTGCTGATGAATTAGGCCGCCTCACGCGCGCGAGAGACTTTCTCGCTGCGGCGCTGAAGGCTTCCCCCAACGGTTCGAAGATTGTTCTTCCGCCCAGGGTCAAGACAAAAATTGCGGCTCCCAAACGCAAACAGCCGGCCACTGCTGTGGCTTCGGTTAAAGACGAGTTACAAAGTCAGACTGTGGCTGCTCCGCCTCCCGCACCGGTGAAGGTAGAACCGCAGGTGAAGCGTGTTCCGCCCAGGCGCAGGATGGAGCGGCGGCAAGTGCATACGGAAAGAGCTCTGAAGCCGACAGCCGCGCTGAGCGGAGCAGTGCCCAGCGGAATCGTCGTCGTTTCGGCGGTTGAGGCGCGGAAGGTCCAGGAGCGAGTGGTGGCGGCTCCGCCTCCGGTCCCGGTGGCAGCGGAACTCCGTCCGGAGACTCCCGGCGAGCGCACTCTCGGATCGTTGATTCAGGCGTTCGAACGCAGAGCTGGTTTGAGTGGATTAGAGACTCCCTAACCGAACTACCGTTGTGAGCCCATCGCAAGGATGAACAAGACCCGCTCGCCGTTGTATGTCACCACCCTGATCGCGGGCGCCTTCTTCATGGAAATGCTGGATGGCACGATTATTGCCACCGCCATCCCGCAAATGGCGCATAGCTTTCACACCAGCGCGGTCAATCTCAACCTGGGAATCACGGCTTACCTGCTTACCCTGGCGGTATTCATTCCCATCAGCGGATGGGTTGCCGACCGCTTCGGCTCGCGTTCTGTCTTTGCCGCCGCGATTGCCACCTTTACTATCGCCTCGATGCTCTGCGGAGTGTCCCACACGCTGGCACAATTTACGCTGATGCGCATCCTGCAAGGAATTGGCGGCGCCATGATGGTGCCGGTGGGCCGTCTGATCGTGCTGCGGGCGACGCCGAAGGACAAGCTGGCGGAGGCCATTGCCTACATCACCTGGCCCGGGCTGACGGCCCTGGTGGTGGGTCCGCCTTTGGGCGGCTTTATTACTACCTATGCGAGCTGGCACTGGATCTTCTTTCTCAATCTCCCGATCGGCGTGATCGCCCTCGTCCTGACAATCCTGTGGGTAGAGAACGTCCGCAGCGACGAGCAGCATGCTTTCGACTGGCTCACCTTTCTGCTGGCGGGCATTGCCTCCGCCGGCGCTGTGTATGGAATGGAGAAGCTGGGCAGTGAGGATGTTCCCTGGCAGCTGCCCGGGCTCGTTCTCAGCCTGAGTGTGCTCAGCGGAGTGGCCGCTATTGTGGCCGCGCATCGCAACCCGGCCACCTCCTTCATCGATCTCGAGTCGATGAAGCTGAAGACCTATTCGCTTTCGGTCTACGGTGCGAGCGCGTTTCGCATTGCTGTCTCCGTACTTCCGTTTCTTCTTCCGCTCATGTTTCAGATCGCGTTCGGAATGAATGCCTTCCAGTCGGGCCTCTACCTGGTCGCCTTGTTTGCCGGCGACCTGACGATGAAGATGTTCGTCATCCAGGCTCTTCGCCGTTTTGGTTTTCGCCGCTTGCTGATCGTGAACGGGGTGATTACCGCGGGGTCCATGGCACTGTGTAGCTTGCTCAGCCCGGCCACTGCGCCCCTCCTGATCATCGGGATTCTCTTCTTCCACGGAGCGTCGCGATCCATGGAGTTCACCTGCATGACGACGCTGGCGTACGCCGAAATTCCGCCCAGCCGGATGAGCCGGGCCAACGGCTTCCTGAGCGCGGTGATGCAGCTCAGCATGGGGTTGGGTGTGGCCATCGGCGCCATCACGTTGCGCATGGTCGCGCATGCCCGCGGCCACTCGGCGGCGAAACCGGAACTGCACGATTTCCAGCTGGCGATGCTTTGTATGGCGGTGCTGGCGCTTGGTCCGGTGTTCGACAGCCTGGGGCTTCCGCCGGATGCGGGTGCAATGACCAGCGGCCATCGCCATCCGGAGCTGGAAGTGAATCCGGCCTGATCCGGCGGCAAACGCGCCGGATAGGCGCGTTTTTCCGCAGCCTGTTAATGGCAGAATGGTGGGATGTTCTCACCGCAAGAGCTTTTGCAAGCCAGGCTATTCTGCTGCCTCGATGAGGCGGGGCGCGTTCGACTCGCACAGGAGGCCGCCGACGTGCGGCTGGGTCCCGGCGAGTGGCTGATCCGGGAAGGGGAGCCGCCATGTTTTTTCGTTCTTTTCGAGGGGCGTCTGCGCATGGTGAAAGAACTGCTCGGCCGCGACCAGGAAATCTACGAATATACGGCAGGTGAGTTCTTTGGCGAAACCCCGCTGATGCTCGGCGCCCAGTCGTTGGTTTCGTTACGCGCGGAAACGCCCTGCCGCCTGGCGCGCCTGGATCCGCAGCAGTTTCGAAATCTCATTCGGGAGTCGAAAGAAGCCAGCGCCCTCATTCTGCAAACCATGAATGAACGGCTCTCGCGCGTGCAGAAATTTTCAACCACGGTTCCATCGTCCCGAGTATGGATCGTCGGCACGAAAAGCGATACCGATTGCCGGGATACCCGGGCCTTCCTCACCGCCAATCGAATCCCCTACGAGTGGGTGGATCGCGATCTGGAACCGGAACGGGTTCCCGCGGCTCTACCCAAGGATATGGGTTGCCCGGCCGTGATCATTGACGGCAAAGTGTTCGAGCATGCTCCGAGCATCCGCGAAGTGGCCAACGCGCTGCAGTTGCAGACCAAACCGCACAGTGACAGTTACGATGTGGTCATCGTGGGAGCCGGTCCGGCGGGCATGGCTGCCGGTGTGTACGGCGCCTCCGAGGGACTGAAGGTTCTGATGGTCGAGCGTTCGGCGGCCGGCGGCCAGGCGGGTACCTCCTCCCGCATCGAGAACTATCTCGGTTTTCCCGAGGGCATCTCAGGCACGGATTTGACCGGGAGGGCTTTGCGCCAGGCCATTCGCTTCGGTGCGGAAATCGTGATGACCCGCTGCATCGAAAAACTCGTGCCCGTCGATGGGGGCTACTGTCTGGAGCTCGACGGCGGCCACCAGGTCTCAGGGCGAGCCGTGGTGTTGGCCACCGGCGTCGAGTGGCGCCGGCTTGCGGCGGAAGGCGCCGACCGTCTGCTGGGGCACGGAGTCCTCTATGGAGCTTCGCGGCCGGAGGCCAACAACGTGATCGGCAAGAAAGTTTTCATCGTGGGAGGAGGCAACTCCGCCGGTCAGGCGGCGATGTTCTTCTCGAGCTACGCCAGCGAAGTGAAGGTGCTGGTACGCGGAGAAGGCCTGAAGCTGAGTATGTCGCAGTATCTGATCGGTGAGATCGCATCCAAGGCCAACATCCAGGTGATTCCCTTTAGCCAGGTGGTCGCGCTTGAGGGGAAAGAGTTCCTGGAGCGCATTGTGACCCGGGTGCGGCCGCCGCAGGCCGAGGAACGTTCTGTTACCTACGCTGCCGATGCGTTGTTCGTGATGATTGGCGCCGATGCCAACACCGATTGGCTGCCGCGCGAACTGGAGCGGGATTCCAAGGGCTATATCTGCACCGGGCGGGATCTCGCGACGTGGAAGCAGGAGCGGTCTCCCTTCCTGCTGGAGACGAACCTGCCAGGCGTCTTTTGCGCCGGCGATGTGCGGCATAATTCGATCAAGCGCGTTTCCAGCGGTGTGGGGGAAGGAAGTATGGCGATCGCGTTTATTCATCAGTATCTGGCGCTGGGAGACAAGGGGCGGGATTAGGGATGGCGGGATGGCGGTTTTGTTGCGCCGCGATAGATCCTGGCAGGCTGCGGAAAGGCCTCAAATTGCGAGGAAACATACCTCAGAGGCTAAAGCCCAGCTCATTTTCGGGCGTTTGCGGCATGACTGAAGTCGTGCCCTGATACAAAGCCTATTTTCCCGCAGCCTGCCAGGACATCCTGGAGCAGATTCTTTCGACGCGCAGTTGTCTCAGCGGTTGATCATGTTTCCTACGGCAATCCGGCTACCCCGATGCAGCCGACAGCATCTCAGTCTGGAGTGCAGGCGCGGACGGACCTGTCGCATCCTGACCGCTACGGCGCCAGGGCATCTGAATCAGGAAAGTAAAAACGTGAAACCAGCAACCGTAATTGGGGTAGTCCTCATCATCGTAGGGATTGTAGGCTTTGCACTGGGCGGATTTTCGTTCACACACGAAAAGAAAGATGTGAGTGCCGGACCCCTCCAGATCAGCCATAAACAAACCAGCACTGTTCCCATTCCACCCATTCTGAGCGCAATCGCATTGCTTGGCGGCATAGGTCTGGTTGCTGTCGGCGTGCGGAGCAAATGACCTTCTGCCCAGTCTCCTGGAGGGGCAGAGGGCGCTTCTTGCAGTGCTTCGCACCCTGTTCATCGCTCTCTAGTCCTTTTTAAAGTGGTCGCCGAAGTAATAAATCCGATGATGGGCGCCTTTTAGGTCAACAGGATTCAGTGTTAAATGCGCGGTGGGGAGGCGGCGTACTTCGGCATGGTGCGCATTCTCCTGATCGGCGACCCACGCGTCGGCCGATTCGAGACCCGAAGCCTGGGTTGATAAACCCTGAATGGAGTAGTGCGCCGGAATGATGGCCATGGGATCGTATTTCCGAATGACTGCGTCTGCTTCCGGGCGCGGTAGTACGTTATCGACTGGAAGGATAAGCACGTCGATACCCTTCAAATAGGGATCGACGAATGCATCAGGCAGAGTTCGATTATCCCCCCAGATGGCGATCCTTAATCCACCGGTCGCGATGATCTGAATCGCGTTATCCTGACCGGCTGCGTCCACGGAGGGACAGGTCTGTGAATTTGCAGAGGAGGGATTCGAAACGGCGCTGGGTGTAGATGCGCATTGGTGTTTGTCGGCGAGGCCGGTGATTTCCACGTCGCCCAACCGGAACCGGCCGGCGAGACGGTCCAGGACCATCAATCCATGAGGCACAGAGACAGCATCGTGATCGAAATGAGCGTGCGTCGAGAGAACAATATCGACCCGGAGCGGCGGAAAGTTATGCAGGAACCACTTGGGGTAAAGACCCGCGGGGTCGTTCCTCCAGGGATCGACGAGAATGGTCAGGCCCTCAGGCGAGGTGAACTTAAAGGCGTCGTGCCCGTAGAAATCAATCGCGACATCGCCAGGACGAGCCGGATCTCCGCCTTTTTTCTGCAAGGCGATCAGGGAGTTGTTGTTCCACACAGGGCCGGCGGGGGCCGATCGATCAGGCGTTTGCGCGCGAACGCACAAGGCCAACGCCGATATCACCAAAGCGACACATGCGCCTGTGCCGAAAGCGGGAGGTACTCTACGCAGACTCATGAGCGATTCTACTGCTCGCCAGCATCCTTATCCGTAGCGGAGTGTGCAGCGCGCTCAGCCCATGCACCGGCGAGGACGTGAAGCCAGGGAGCGGTGTTACCGCTCCCTAGCGGGGATGTTCGTGGGTGTCGTGATATACGTGATGGTCTTCCATACGAGGACCTGGTGCCGGCCGGTAAGCATTCGGGTATGGATGAACGTAGGCGGCGCGATTTGCCCAGGTGCGATTCCAGGGAGATCCGCCGATGATGATGGTGTGGGCACCCCAGCCAAATCCGGGCCTCGCCCAGCCAAAGGGCACGAACGCGGGCCCAACAAAAACGCTGGGGGCGAAGTGGATGGAAAGACCGACCACGACGCCGGGTCTGGGTGGAGCAAAAACGACCGCCGGACTATAGACAGGCACATACAGATAGGCGGGATTTACCGGCATGATTTCGATATATCCACCGGTATTGACCACGCTATCGTATGGGCTCGGCCTCAAGTAACCGTAGTTGTATGCCTGCTGGCGCATTCTCTGCACGGCGTCCATGACGTCAGGGCGCTGTGCAAGAACGGCATTTCCCAGGGCCTGCGTCCAGCCGGGGTCCTGGGCCATCATCTGCAGCACCTGAGGAAACGGCAGCAAGGCCAAGACGCTCGGGTCCCAGGGCAGGTTATCCTGCTGGATCGCGTTCGCCAGCGCATCCCCGCTTAGACCCGCATGCTGGCTGGACCAGTTGGTGGCGTCCGGAATTTCAGGCCAGAACGTCGATGCGGTGAGAACCTGAGCCAACAAAGGATCGGGATAAAGAGCGATCCTGCTGACCAGGGGGTCGAGCTGTTGCGGCGCCACCATCGGCGGCGGTCCCTGCGGCTGGGCCGGAGGGCCTGGGGGCATGTTCGCCGGCGCAGTTTGGTCGGGCGGTGGAGGCGGTGGAGGCGGCGTGTACTGGCCATAGGCCAGAACACCTGGAAAAGTGCCCAACAGAAGCAGTCCTGCAATGATGAAAGCCTGGGTCCGCATGGCAACCCATCTTAGGCTTTTCGCATGATCTAAGAGTGAAACGCGCATTACGATGAACCTCATCTCCGGCAACAAGAACCTCTTCCGTAACAGTGAACGGACTACCGTTAGGGAACAAAGGCTTACAGGGGTTTATTGTTGAGACCCGAAATTGGCTCAGAAGTTGTAGGCGCCGCGCTTATTTGCGCAAAGGCGCCCACAGGCTATCGGATGGCCGTGCTGGCCGCCACTACAGGAAGTAACACGGCACTCGCTCCCGAAGAGCCATGCTCGATGGAAATGGTTGCTTTCTTGTAGTCCTGGGGTTGGGCGAAGAAGATATTCGGCACATAGGTCTGCGGATTGCGGTCATACAACGGGAATAGAGTCGATTGGATCTGGACCATGATGCGATGCCCGGGCTCGAACACGTAGTTCATCGTCGGCAGACGGAACTTGTATTCCTGCACCTCGCCGGCAGGGATGGCGCTTGGATCCACGAAGCTTTTACGGTAGCGCCCGCGGAAGATATCCATGCTGACTGGTAATTCGTAGCCCCCCATCTCGGGCTGCGCTGGGAATGTCGGCGGATACACATCGATGATTTTGACCACGAAGTCTGCGTCCGTGCCGGTTGTTTTGGCAAAGATATCCGCAAACGGAGCGCCCTCCACCGTCACCGGCCTGGTCAGCAGGGAAGTCTGGTACGAGAGCACATCTGTACGGTTGGCGACAAAACGCTGATCCTGGACCAGCCACGTGGTCCATTGCGGCGCAGAGTTGAACTGCAAGGGAACCCGGATAAAGGGCACAGGTTTTGCCGGATCGGACACGTAGCTGTCTTCACCCGCAGCAGCCGCCTGGAAACCGAGACCGTCCTCGGCCTGGAGATAGAGCGGGGTAAGATGCTGTTCGGTCGCGCCCGGCCAGTCAGAAAACTTATCCCAGTGGTTTTCTGCCGGGTTATAGATAAGGACTTTTGGCGTTGGCTCCGCGGGCTTGCGATCTTTGAGATAGGTATCGAAGAAGGGAATGAGAACGTTCTTGCGGAAATCCGCGGCCGTGTCTCCATTCCATTTGAGTGGGCCGAGGTTTTCTGCCGAGCGATTGACCTGGCTGTGACACCAGGGACCCATCACCAAATAGTTATTGGCGATCATGCCTTTGGCTTTGAGGGCTTCCCAGCTATGGATGGCGCCATACATGTCCTCCTGGTCCCACAAGCCCTGCAGCCACATCGTCGGAATAGTGGAGGGATGGGCGGCGACCAGTTTGTCGAGCGCCTGGTCCTGCCAGAAAGCATCGTAGGCCGGATTCGCCGAAAGGCGGTTCCAGAAAGGGAGCTGCTGAAAGCCATTCCTATCGGCCCAGTTGCCCGCGGATACGGCGTCCAAAAAATTCTGATAATCGTCCGCGCCCCAGCGCGGAACGGGTTTGCCTTCACCTTTCTCGCTTGTCTGCTCGGTGAAGTAATCGAGGTTCACCTGGCGAAAGGCGCCGTAATGAAACCAGTCATCTCCCATCCAGCCGTCAATCATCGGGCTTTCGGGCGATGCGACTTTAAGCGCGGGGTGAGGCCCGAGGAGGGCCATGGTTACCGTCCATCCGTCGTAGGAGGAGCCAATCATGCCGACCAGGTGGTTGGACTCGGGAACGTTTTTGCTCAACCAATCCACGGTGTCCCATGCATCGGTAGTGTCGTCGGTCTTGGTTGGGTTCAGCGGTCCGATGGGAGGACGGGTCATCACGTAGTCGCCCTGGGAGCCGTATTTTCCGCGAATATCCTGGTAGACGAAAATGTAGCCGTCATCGACCCATTCCCGGTTGGCCGTCCAAACGGCGTCTTTCAGATGAGGACTGTCCTTTTTGGTAAAGAAGTTGGCGTCATAGGGCGTGCGTTCCAGCAGCATGGGTAGATCATGCGCGCCCTTGGGAATGACGATGATGGTGTGCAGCTTGACCCCATCGCGCATGGGGATCATTACGTCTCGCTTGACATAGTCATAGTCTGTTTTGGGCTCTTGCCATTTGGCGGGGATGTCGCTGCCCGTCTGCACCATGTCGTTCTTTTGTGACCATGCGGGGGAGAGTGGGAGGAAGAGAGAGACAAGGAGGAGACTTGCGGGAAACTTCACGAACATCCTTTCGCGGCAGGAACGGGAGGTGGTGTTGGCCTACGCCAATTCTATTTGGACGATCTTCAGCGCGAAAGTGTGTGCTCCGGGATAGAACTGGTGCGGAAATAAGACGCAACAGCCAACGAAGCCGGACCCAGGATTACTTTCACTACTTTGAGCCAGAAAAAGCATCTGTGAGCCGGACTCGCCGGGGTTCCCTCGTCTGCCCTCTTTCGAAAATCCAATTTGGCGAGGATGCGAGAGGTGGCCAGCGCTCAGGCGCATGATTGGCAAGGGGCAGCGTTTACGCAGCGCTGAAGCGCCGCTCCCCCGCATGAAGGCGCGGGCTCCCTCGCCGAGTCTCGGGACAGGCTCTTCGACTTCGCCCGATAAACCATTCGTTATTCAAGCTTTGCGGCGCGCTTTGCTCCCCGGCACGCCGGGGCAGGCAGGATGACGGTGCTGAGATGGTATCGAGGAATATTTGATCCTGGTTTTCATCCGGTAGCCAGGTTTGGAAGCATGTCAAAACTTGCGGGCTCAAATTGAATGCAGCCATAGTCTGGCTTCGTGATGAGCTGACCGCCGATCACATTGACGTAAGCGGGAATATTCAGTTGCTGCTTCGACCCTAAAACCAGATTGCACGCTGCCTGTGCGTCTGCGATGACGCGAAGCTCTACCGGCAGGTTCCAGTGTTCACAGTCTCGACAACAATCGGGCATATCGTTCTTCCTCCCCTATGGAGCTTTCGCTATTTGCGGTCCCGTTTCTCCATCACACCTCTATAGAGGTTCTCATAAAGTTCGATCTGCCGGTTGGGTTCTACAATTCTTGCATGGGAATGACTTACCTCCTGAAATGAAAAAGCAGCGATTCCTGAAGTTCTTGCCGGCCCTCATCACAGCGGCACTTTTGCTGGTTCCTCTTGCCCACGCACGGGACATCGATGTGATTCTCCGCAACGGAGAAGTGCTCGATGGCTCCGGTTCCCCCCCGATCCATACGGATGTCGGCATTTCCGGCGATCGGATTGCCTTCGTAGGATCGAGCGCGGGCAAGAAGGCGAAACGGGTGATCGATGCCACGGGGTTGATCATCACGCCGGGCTTCATTGATCCGCACACGCACACGGCCGGCGATCTCAGTGACCCGAAGCGCCGCCAAAACACGCCCTACCTGATGCAGGGAGTCACCACGGTCGCTACCGGCAACGATGGCGACAGCCCCGAAAACATCGGCGATACACTCGCCACGTGGAACAAGCAGGGCATCGGCACTAATGCGGTGCTCTTCATCGGACAGGGCACCGTGCGCCGCGAAGTGATGGGAATGTCGGATGCGAAGCCTACGCCGGAGCAGATGCGGAAGATGGAGGCGCTTGTCAACACCGCGATGAACGAGGGTGCCATCGGCCTTTCCACCGGCCTTTACTACGCTCCCGGCAGCTATTCGACGACGGAGGAAGTCATTGCGCTGGCCCGGGTTGCGGCGCGCCATGGGGGCATCTACGACACGCACATGCGGGACGAGAGCAGCTATAACATTGGCCTGCTGAATGCTGTGCGAGAGACCTTACGCATCGGCAAAGAGGCCGATATTCCGGTCATGATTTCGCACATCAAGGCCCTGGGGGCGGACGTCTGGGGCCAGAGCAAAGATGTGATCGCGTTGATCGACGCCGCGCGCGCGGCAGGCATTCAGGCCACGGCCAGCCAATATCCCTACGACGCCTCCGGCACCAGCGTAACAGCGTCGCTGGTGCCACGGTGGGCCGAGGCGAATGGAAACCTGCTGAAAAATATCGATGATCCTAACTTGCATGCACGCCTGGTCAAAGAGATGACTGAGAATCTGCGACGCCGCGGTGGTGCGGAGACCTTGCTGATGACCTCGGCCAAAGACAAGAGCATCGTCGGTAAGAACCTGGCGCAGATCGCGCAGGAGCGCCACGTCTCGCCGATCGAAGCTGCGCTCGAGATCATTCGAGCCGGCGGTTCTGACGTCGCTTCGTTCAACATGAAGGAGTCCGACATCGAGGCCTTCATGAAGCAGCCATGGGTAATGACCTGCTCTGACGGCTCGACAGGGCACCCGCGCAAGTACGGTACCTTCCCGCGCAAAATCCATGTATATGTTTACGAGAAGCACGTGCTCTCGCTCGAAGCAGCGGTGCGCTCCAGCACATCGCTCCCCGCAAAGACGCTGCAACTGAAAGATCGCGGGCTGCTGAAGGCGGGTTATTACGCCGATGTTCTGGCCTTTGATCCCAAGACGTTTATCGATCGCGCGACTTATCAGGATCCGACGATTCTGGCAACGGGTGTGCAGTACCTGCTGGTCAATGGGCAATTCGCAGTGGACAAAGGCAAATTGACCTCGACACTGGCAGGACGAGCGCTCAAACGTTAGATTTGATCTGATTGGTCAAGATCAGGTCAAGCTACTCGGATGGTCCATCCCCAGGCATAGTTGTTTGGCCTGCGCGCTTCCGACGCCAGGGCTTCGGGGATTTCAATGCTTAGCCCATGGCTTGCGTCGTAACTCCAGCGTAGTGCCTCCGGGTAGCCGAACATAGAAATGCGGCTTCCGGCCTGTGGCCGCACGGAAGCCAGGTGGAGCTGCTTGCCGGGCCATTCGAGCGCGAAGGCATATATCGTCGCGTTGTCCTTCGACCGCGTAAACCGGATGGATCCTCCCTCGCGCCAAAAGTCACCCTGCCGGGGACGGGTCGCATATATGCCGCCGCCGCAGGTTTTTAGCCATACCCCAACTTGCTTCACCTGTTCCACCGCCGTGGGATGAAACCGGCCTGAGGCATCCGGACCTATGCCAACCTGGAAACTGCCGCCCTTGGCAGCGGTGTCGATGATATTGTCCACGATCCATTTTGGACCCTTGTAATGCGCCGCCTCGGGATCATAGGAGAAGCCGCTGGCCAGGGGATAGATCACCATCCACGGCATGCCGGTATTCGATGGATCTCCGGGAACGAAGCCTTCCGGGGTATAGTAATCGCCATAGTTTCCTATACCGCGGGCGCGGAGCATGACATTGGGCTGGAGTTCACGGATGCGGAATAGTGTCTGCCGCAATTGCGGCCACACCGCCGGCCCGAGCCACTGATCCAGTGAGAGCATATCAATCTCTCCATAGTGCGACAGCAACTCTTCGATCTGCGCGCGATGCCGCGCCATCATCCGGTTTACGGCTTCAGGACTGGGGTCAGGAGCGATCCAGATAAGATTACCCAGCCGCTTCCTGGATTCCATCCACTCCGTATCGAGCTTCGGAGAAGAAGGCACCTGGGCCGGGTGATCCGCGTAGGGCCGAAAGTCCGCATCGTACCAATCGGGATGGGAGAAATAGAGAGCGATGCGCAGGTTCCGTTTTCGGCCGGCGGCACAAAGCTCCTTTACGATATCGCGCCGGAAGGGGGTTTCCATGATGGAATATCTCAGGTCACAGTTTTCCAGCTCCGGTCCACCAGGCGCGTCCCAGCGAATCCGCTGCCGCACGCGCGTTTGTGTGTCGAACAGGGAAAACCCCTCGTGATGTTTGGTGGTAAAGGAGAACATCCGCAGCCCGTTGTCAGAGAACAAAGACGCCCATTCCTCCGCGTCAAAACCTGTCGGATTCCAGGTCTTGTACATCTGGTTGTAGTGGGCACGCTGGGGATAGCTCAAACCGAGAAAGGGCCATGATTCATGCGCGAATCCAGCAACGGAATACAAGCCCCAGTGAATGCGCACGCCGTACTTCATATCGTTGAAGGCTTCGTAGGCAGCGGGCGATGCCCAGTGGTATCCCTCTACGGGGACCTCTTCGATATAAGATTTCACGCGGCGATAGTGGGGATCAGTGAGAGGCAGATGGTGGGGGAAAGCCGGTGCTGCTAATCCGGCGCACAGGTTAGAGCAAACGAAACGCGAGGCCAGCGTCAACGCTGAGCCGGAAAGAAAAGTTCGCCTCTGCAAGGGCATTCCCCAAATGAAGTTGAATCACCTGCCAAGGCAGGTCAAATAAGAAGTATCTGCCGCGCGGGTGATCCGTGCAAATGGCTGCGATCATCCCTTTATTACCTGGTTTTGATTTCAGGCCAACATCCGCGGGTGCGGTGAGGCTGTAACCCCCCTCATTTCATTCGCTGTCATCCTTCCTTTTATTCATGGCGCAGGGCCTCCATTGGGTCGGTGGCGGCTGCACGCAAAGCCGGGATCCAGGCAGCCGCCAGAGCGGCAACCGTGAGAGTGGCGGAAACGGCGCCGAGTATGGGAAGGTCCCAGGAGCTTACGCCGAAGAGAAGGCTGCGAAGCAAATGTCCGGTAGGGACGGAGGCGACCAGGCCAAAGACCAGGCCGAACAAAACCAGCGATGCGGCCTCACCAAGGATGAGGCGACCGATGGTAGAGCGTCGCGCCCCGAGAGCCATGCGGATCCCGATCTCGCTGGTGCGCCGGCTCACGGAGTAGGCAATGACGCCATAGAGACCGACAATCCCGAGGAGCAGAGCGGCGGCAGCAAAGCCTCCTACGAGCCACGCTGCGGAACTGTGCAGGTAGTAGGCGGAGCCGTCGTGGATGTGCTCACTCATCGTGAACTCGTTGCGAACGCCGACGCCAAGATTCAGTCCATGGATGGCGGCAACGAGCCCGGGGAGAGAGGCTGCGGGGTCCTGTGCTGTGCGCACAACGAGGAAGAGGTAGTTGTCTGGATTCTGGTTCAACGGAAAATAGATGGCTGGGAAGATTGGGGCGCTGAGTTCGCCTTCTCGGACATCGTCTACGACCCCAATCACCTGATGTAGAGAATCCTGAGAGAGCATTGGATCGCCGATGGTCTTGCCAATGGGATCCAGGCCGGAAAAGAACTGCTGCGCCATCGTCCGATTGATGAGCGCGACAGGCGGATGTGCGGCATCATCGGTTTCGGCGAAGAAGCGTCCACTAAGAAGCCGGGCCTGGAGGGTAGCCAGATATGCCGCACTCACCCTGCGGGAGACAGCCAATTGCTGGGTGCCGTTCCAGGATTGGCCCTGCACACGATAGGCGTCTGCGTAACAGTTGCAGGTAACGGGAAGGTTGCTTGCGGTAATTCCTGTCGACTGCACGCCCGGAACCTTGCTCACGGTTTCAATTAAGCGATGTGACAAAAGGAGCTGCTGAGCCTTGGTGTCGTAGCCGGTGTTCGCGTCGATCTCGAGCGTAGCCAGGTGGGCAGGGTTGAAATTGAGATCGATCTGAAGGATGCGGTAGAAGCTCTTGCCGAGGAGACCGGCGGCTGCGAGGAGAACGATGGCAATGGTGAGCTCGACCACGACCAGGTTGGATCCAAAGCGTCTCCAGACTCGGGAAGAACTGCGAACTCCCTCAGCTAGACGGGCGCGGAGGTCTTTGCCAGAGAGCCGGGAGAGGGGAGCAACGGTACAGACGGCCAAGGCCAGCAGCCAGACCGAAGCAACAAAAAGGAGCACACGGTGATCGAAGCCGATGGCCGTAAAGTATGGCATTCCGCGAAGCACACGTTCGGGGATCAGAGCAGCGCAAAAGCGTACGGCTGTCCATGCAACGACGACCCCGAACGATACGGAAACAGTGACCAGAAGAGACGCCTCGATCAGTAACTGGCCAGTAAGACGCGCGAGCGATGCGCCCAGTGCGCCCCGGACCGCCATTTCCCGACGGCGATTTTCTGCCCGGACAAGAAACAGACTGGCAAGATTCACGCAGGCAATGAGCAGGAGAAGGGCCGAGCCGGTGAGCAGGATGAGGAGGATCGGGCGGACGCCACCGGTAATGCAGTCACTGAGCGATTCAACAAGCGCACCTTGTCCATGGTTGGATTTCGGATACTGCTTCTGCAGCTGAGCGGCGATGGCGCTGATATTGGCCGTCGCGGCAGTTATGGAGACGCCGTCTTTGAGGCGGCCAATTCCATCGAATGGGCGGCAGGAACGGTCATTTTCGCATGCCCCAAGATCGTGAATCGGGACCCAAAGCTCGGCGGCGCGAAGAGCGAACTGGAAGTCACGGGGAAGAACGCCAATGACAGTGTAGGTGTCGTCATCCAGCGTTAGGGCTTCGCCGACGATGTCAGCGCGCCCGCCGAACAGGCGCTGCCAGGTGCCATAGGGCAGCACAACAGTACGCGGCGCCGCGGGCGTATCATCCGCCGGAGTGAAAAGACGGCCCAAAGCGGGTATTACCCCGAGGTCTTGAAAGAATCCACCGGAGACGCGCCCTGTGCGCAGAGCTTCGACACCGCTGGAACTGTGCAAGAGGTAGGCGGTAGGCTCAAAGATTTCCAGGGAGCGAAAAACGGTGTTGCCACGTTTCCAGTCCTGATAGTCGAGATAGGAGAGGCCGCAATCCAGACAGGAAGCTGTGCTCTCAAAAACCCCGGTGAGGCGCGAAGGTTCCTGGTACGGCAGCGGCTTGAGGAGAGCAGCGTTGACGAAAGCAAAGATGCCGACGCTGGCCGCGACCCCAAGAGCGAGAACGGCAACGGCTGTCGTAGTAAACCCTGGCGCTTTGCGGAATTGGCGCAAGGCGAAGCGAAAGTCGGCAACCATGGATTCGAACGCCGGACATTGCCAGACCTCACGGCTGCGCTCCTCCATCAGGGTTACGTTGCCGAACTCGCTGCGGGCAGCGCGTTCCGCCTCTTCCTGCGTCATGCCGCCGTTAATGAGGTCGGCAATTTTCTCTTCGAGGTGTTCCCGGAGCGATTCCGATATCTCCTGATAGCGGCGGCGGCGTGTGAATAGCTGTGTAAGCCAGCGCAATGTAGCCGCCTCCTAAGATTGGGTGACCGTAAGAACCCGTGTGATACCGGCAAACATCTGTTCGAAGCTCGATCGTTCTTCCACCAGGTGCTTCCGGCCCGCTTTCGTTATCTTGAAGATGCGCACCGGCCGCTTGTTGGCTGAGAGTCCCATTTCCGACTCCAGCCAGCCGTTCTTCAGCAGGCGCTGCAAGGCCGGATAAAGCGAGCCCTCCTCAATCTGCAGAAGGTCGTCGGAGACAGATTTGATGTGCTGCGCGAGCGCATATCCGTGCATCGGCTTCCGGCTCAGCGTTTGCAGGATCATCAATTCGAGCGCGCCTGGAAAGAGTCCGCGGTAGTCGGGTTTCTTGAGCATGAATGAATGGTAACCCGAAAATACTATGTCAGGAATAGTATATGAAGGCGAGGCTTCATCCTCTCAGCAATCTCGTCATATTGGACCCGTGGAAGGGCAGAGATAAGCTGAGGCACGCTACGGGTCAAGCGCGGACGGCTGATCAGGCTGCTACGTGGTGCGTTCCCGGCTCTCCGGCAGCCCAGGCAATGGCCTGGTCCAATTCGGCGTAGTCAAAATGCCTGACCTCAGCCCGAACGAAATGTTCAGCGATTTTTGGGGCGAGATCGGCGAGTTTGGCGTCTGCCGCGAGTGCGATTCTCTTCAGGTGGCGATGATGGTCGCGAAGGAATTCAATTTGGCGCACGACGCTGCCCAGGTTCTCCCATCCTGGAAATTCACGGGCGTGAAAGACAATCCCCTGCAGGCTGCCATGCGATGCGATCCAACTGTCGGCAGTGAACGCCAACGCATCAAAGTCCTGGCGGCTCAGGGGCCCTTTCACCTCGACAACGATCACGCCAGACTGGGGCAGAAGGCGGTGCGAGATTCCTGACTCGGAGGGGATGGAGTTCAACCACACCAGCGCATGCTCGCGGTCTTTATCGGCAAAGACGCGGACGGGGCAGGGGCTCAGGAAGGCTACCGCGCGTGTCCATTCGCGGACCCACTCCATGTCTGTGACAATTGCACAGGCGAGAAAGAGGCGCATGGATTGGAGACCGATTTTGGTGTCTTCCCAGGTTGCGCCGGGGGTAAAGCCTTCGCACTCCGGGCCGAGGTGATAGAGCAATCGGATAGGAGTGCCGGTTCGCCGCGCCTCATCAAGTATGGGAGGGAACGCCAGGTCATAGTCGTGTTTGGAAACCATTCCGACGGCCCTGACGCCTACAATACCCTGCGGAAGATCCCTGATTCTCTCCAGCATAGCTACCCCCTCGATGCACTTCGCGTGACAGATCTCTCAACATAGGCAATGCACGTCACAGTTTGCCGTAGCCGCCTCTCCTAAAACATTCTTTTGATGAGATGCCTGATGCGCCTACCAGGATCTGTTGTCAGGATTGCACAGGAGCCGACCGCAGGACATTAGCATTTTTTTGAGATGCCTCTTGCGCCTATACGCTGTATGGTATACGGTGTATAGGTGAACGCTAAGACGCAACCCGCTCTTCCGCAGGCCACCGCCGAGCAAATTGCCCAGGTAGCTCTCGAAATCCTGGAGGCTGAGGGCGCGGACGCCGTCAGCATGCGCCGGGTCGCCAGTGCCGTGGCCATTACTCCGATGGCGATTTATCACCATTTCCCCAATCGCGAGGCCCTGCTCGACTACATCGCCGACCGGGAGTTCTCGAAACTCCTGGAATACATTCTGGCGCATCCTCTGCGGGGTAATTCGGAATCCCGTGTCATCGGCGTGCTGGAAGGGTATATCGATTACGCTTTGGCGCGGCCCCGCATCTTCGATTATGTCTTCTCCCGGACGCGTCCCGGAGCGCGGCGGTTTCCGAAGGATTTCCGCGCCCGCCATTCTCCCACGCTCAATACGGTGGCAGATGTCGTCTCTGCCGCGATGGCGCAAGGCAGCCTGAAAAAGGACGACGTTTGGGAAGTTGCGTTTGCCCTCTGGGCCCATGTGCACGGATACGTCATGCTGTACCGCGCCGGGCGCATTGGCCTCGACGAGAAAGAGTTTCGCGAATTAATACATCGTTCTCTCAGGAGATTTGTGCATGGACTCCAAAGTTAACCCGTACGTCCTCGCGGCGCCATGCCTGGCAATATCGGCCGCACTATTCTTCCTCGGAACGGGTCTCACACCTTTTTGGCTTTGCACCTGGCTCGCGGCCATTCCCGTCCTTTGGCTTGCGCCTCGCGTCTCTTCCTGGCACGCATTTTTCGTGGGGGTTGCCGCATATGCATTAGGTGGGCTGAATGAGTGGGGCTATTCACGGCAGGTCCTTCCCACCTGGCTGGTTGCGTCCCTTCTGCTGCTGGGCGCGTGCGTTTTCGGCCTTGCAGTCTTGCTGTTCCGAGGCCGGATCCGGCGGGGCAGAGTCTGGCAAGCCGCGGTCATTGTCCCCGCGTTCTGGGTGGTCGCCGATTATCTGCTTTCCGTGGTCTCGATTCACGGCACGTTCGGCAATATCGGTTATTCGCAAATGAATTTTCTACCTATCGTGCAGATTGCCTCCGTCACCGGCATCTGGGGCATTGCCTTCTGCATGTTCTTGTTCTCGGGCACGGTGGCAGCCGTCCTGAGCGCTGGTCGACTATCGAGAAAGATCTCAGTCGCGATTGGAGCGGGGATTTGTCTTGTGTGCGTGCTGGCGTTTGGATTTTGGCGGCTGGCGGCGACCCCGCGAAATTCGCAAACGGTCAAGGTAGCGCTCGTGGCTTCCAGCGCCGAGGGTAATTTCTTTGCCGGAACCCCGGAACGGCTTCACGGTGTATTGGAGCGGTATGCGGAGGCGATGAAGGGTCTGGCGGGGCAGGGAATTCAACTGGTCGTGCTTCCAGAACATATCGGTCCCATAACCGACGCTTCTGAGTCCGATGCAGACGCGCTTCTCGGTCAAATGGCCAAAGACACCGGGGCGTACGTAGCGATCGGGATTGAACGCATCGAGTCCAAGCTCTCCCGGAACCAGGAGCGGCTCTACTCCCCGGATGGAAAATTGGCCGCCATCTATAACAAGCACCACATGCTTCCACCGTTCGAAAGTGTGTATACGCCCGGCACCACGCGGACGGTGTTGGATGAGCCTTCCGGCAAATGGGGTATCGAAATCTGCAAAGACATGGATTTCCCCCGGCTGAGCCGCGGATATTCGCAAGACGGAATAGGAATGCTGATCGTTTCCGCGTCTGATTTCGTACAGGATGGCTGGCTGCACGGACGTATGGCGGTTCTGCGCGGTGTGGAAGGGGGATTCAGCATCGCACGGTCGGCAAACCTGGGCATTCTGACGGCGACGGACGATCGCGGGCGCATTCTTGCGGAACAAGACACGCTTAAGGGACCCCCCTTTACTACCGCAATTGCAACCATACCTGTCCGTCACGACACGACGATCTATTCGCGTTTCGGAGACTGGTTCGCGTGGATGTGTATGGTGCTGTTCACGCTGGCTCTGCTGAGTTCGTTCCGGCCGCAATCCGAGGACACGGAGCGAGCTTTTGAGGAGGGAAATCCCGTGCGGGCGAGTTCCCCTGAGAAAGAAGTTCCAGTGTGAAGGGCCTGGGGTGGGCTCGACGAGTCGCGTCGGGAATTACAGGTGAGCCCTCTTTGCCAGCCGGATCAGCTCTACCAATTCCGCTGGATAGGTGAAATCTTCCAGGCAAACAATGGCGGATGCAGTTGACTTCTCACGGATCTCCATCAGCAGCCTGCGCTGGATATCCGAGGGTAACAGCACTACATCGAAGAATTCGGACTCCAATGTCTCACCCAGTTGCTCAGGCGCACACCCGGAGGCTTGCAACTGATGCTGTTCCAGCACCGCGACCCTTGTCTTCAAGGCAGCACCCGAACCCACACACAACACCTTGAGCGAGCCAGCCATTGGGGTGATCCTTCCAAACAGAGGTTAGTAGAGATAACCTAACACTCCGCGCAGGCTCGGATTCAGAAACTTCTTTCATGGCGTGAAATGGCAGACCAGGGTGGCAAAGTTGAGCTTTCCGGGTGAGAGCGTCCAGAGGCAATATGGGATGAAAGACCCGCTTGTCGAGAAACGCGCAACCGCTGTTTCAAAGCCGTCTTTCTTTTGTAGGTATTGAATTTGCCGCAGGCGTCCGCTAGTCGGGGGGGGGCCGGGGGCCGCGAGCTTGAATGCTTCCCGTCAGTCAATCGGGACGAACTCGTACCGTGAAGCCCAAAGAGGGACCCTCGCCGGCCTGCGGTCGTTCCTGCGGGACGGTAGACTGTGCTTCGTCCGCAACCTTATCTTGCGCATGGCGGGCCCGGCGCCGCAAGCAAAGCCAATAGACCACGACGAATGTCAGCGCCGGGATAACGAAAACCAGAATGCGCAGCAGTGTCCGCAACGTCACGACCGAGCTGTCCGTCATCACTGCGATGAAGTCGTCGGCGCCCGCGACCAGCAGGACAAGCAGAAACATGAACACCGCGCAGCCAAATGCCGTATTAAATGGCTGCTGCCATGGCAAAAGCAGGACATGGTGCTGGCGATCGTCGAGCGACAGCGTCTCCGCGAAGAACGGCCAAAGATACAGCGCCAGGAAAACCAGAGCAGGAAACAGCAGCCCGGGGAAGAAGAGCTCGGGAACAAGCCAATGGCCCAGGTGGAGATTGACGCCGGGAAAAAGCCGTATGGCCCCCTCCACCCACCCGAGGTACCAGTCCGGTTGGGCCCCGGGAATGATCGCCACCGGATTGTAAGGACCGTAGATCCATACGGGATCGATCTGGAACAGGCCACCCATCATGGCAATGACTCCGAAGACCAGGAAGAATAAGCCCAAAGATTTGGCTGCGTATGACGGCCACAGGCGGGAACCGACAATAGTGCGGTTGGTCCGGCCCGGTCCTGGATAGTTCGTGTGGCGTTGGCGCCAGATGATCGCCAGATGTATTCCAAGCAGCAGACTGATAAGGGCGGGAATGACCACGACATGCATGGCATACATGTGCGGCGTCATTCCATTTGCAGGCACCGTGCCCCCGAACACGAGAAATGCAAGCCACGGACCGGCCACCGGAATCGAAAGAAGGATGGCGTAGCCAACCCTCAGTCCCGCGCCGGAAAGCAAATCGCCGAGCAGCGAATACCCAAAGAAGCCGTTGCCCACCGCGAGGACCAGTAATGTTAGTCCGATGAGCCAGTTGAGTTCGCGCGGCCTGCGATAGGCTGCGGTGAAGAAGATGCGCGCGAGATGTGCAACAATGGCAGCGATAAAAATGTCAGCAGCCCAATGGTGCATCTGCCGGATGAGCAGACCGGCAGGAACCCCAAAGCTGAGGTGCAATGACGACTCATATGCCGCGCTCATCCTGAGTCCGTCCAGCGCGTGGTAGCTCCCGTGGTAAACCACCTCCGCGTCGCTGGCATTGAAAAACAGCGCCAGGTAGATTCCGGTAATTACAAGAATGGCGAAGGCGTAAAGGGCAATCTCTCCGATCATGAAGGACCAATGATCGGGGAAGACGTGATTCATTGCCTCCCGCACAAATCTGGCCATGCCCAGACGGCGATCGAGTGCACGACCTACAGCTTCAATCATCGATCCCCCAAAAACCCGGCCCCGTGGGCTCGCTGAATCCACCCCCGGCGCGCAGGGTTCCGTCGGAATCGGCGTAGAGAGGCAGCTGGGGCAGTGGACGGGCAGCCGGTCCACTCGTAGGGACTGCGCCGCGCAACACATCGAAGGTCGATTGGTGGCAGGGGCAAAGCAAGAGATTTTGCTCCGCTTCGTACATGCCAACCGCACATCCCGCGTGGGTACAAACGCGGGAATAGGCGAGATACCCCAAGGGGGCCCAGTCACTTCGCGCGGAGGGTAATTGCAGGAGATCCGGGTTGACACGAATCAGGACCGTCTGCGTCTTCTCCGAACCGACGCTGCTTTCCGGGAACACGATGGCTGTGCCACCGGTATCAAGCGAATGGATAGTCAGCGGATTGCTGTCAATGGTCATGAGCCGCTCGCCGTGCTTCCACACGCGCGAATAAAGAGTCTGGTCGGGATTGCTGCCGAGAGAACGCAACAGCGAGACAACGCCGGCGGCAAGTACGCCGACGGTCATTGCCCCCATCCATTGCAACAGCGTGCGTCGATGCGTGTCCTCTGCGGCCGACCGGTAGGTGTGGGCAATGGCCGCGCGTTCCTCTTCCGCAGACGACAGTTCAGGACGCGGTTCAATGGCTTCCGTAGGGCGGATCAGCCAGCGCGCATAAAACACCAGGGCACATCCGGTTCCGCCCAACGCGATCGCCAGGGTCACGCCCAGCTGCTCGTTGGTGCCCCGGGTCCAATAAAAGCAGATGAACCCGATCCCGGCAACAATCGCAGCGGCAAAAGCGCTGAATGCGAATGCCGTTCCCCATCGCAGTCGCCGCAGCCGCGCGGGCGCGCTTGCAGGCCCCAGATCCCGATCCGAGTCCCGGTCCGTCTCTGCCGGAGGTGCAATTGGCCCATCGATTCCGGGCTCATCGGCCGGCAACGGCGAGGTGAGTGCATCCACCTTCTGCTCCACGTTTCGCGCGGTCTCGAGCAAGTCCGCGCCAATGGATACCATCGCACCGGCGAAATGCCAGAGGCTCGCTCCGAGCCGAGCCAGATCCCGCGTCAGGCTTGGTTCTTTTTTGGCGCCTGTTTCTTCCGCCGCTCGTGCGTCTCCAGGGTCGACTGGCTTGTCGCTCATCCTTCTCCCCCTTTTTCAATCCACATGGTTCCGCCGAGCACAAGAAACAGGAACACCCATGCCGCAAGACCCTCGGCGACCGGCCCGATGAAGTGCAGTGGTCTGCCTCCCGGATTGGGCGGATGCTGCATGTAGCTGACGTAATCCGCAACCGAGGCGACCTGCTCGTCACTCAGCACCGCGGGTGGAAACTTTGGCATGGGACCGGGGCCCCAGCGGATCGCACCCGCAATCAGGGCCCGGGATTTATTGGTGAGCTGGGGCGCGTTCACGCCGGTAAATGCAAGCGGCCCACCGCGCACTGCGGTGCGATGGCAACTGGCGCAGTAAACGCGGAAGAGCTCGCCGCCCTCGCTCAGGTTGCCACCCGTGAGCGGGATCACCGCGAGACTCTGGGTCACATACTTAGCGACCGCATTGGCCTGGGGAACCGAAAGCAGATAGCTGAAGATCGGCATGTGACTGGGACCTGTATAGATTGCTGTCAGCACCTTGCCTGTGTCGTGTTCGGCCTGGAGATTCGGGCCCGCGATGCTGACCAGGGCACTGCGGCCCTGGCCGCGATCTCCATGGCATTTGGCGCACTGCTGTTGAAAAATTACCTCGCCCTCCGAGGCCGAAGGCTTCGCCTGCTGCCCATGAATGCATGGTGTAGCCGCAATCGCCACCAAAAGCGGCGCGCTCATGCGAAGCCTTTGCCAATCAAGGCGGCCCCGCTTGACCATCCATCTCATGGCCCTTTTAGATGCGTGGCACGCCCGTTGACTATTGTGTGAACTCGCAATTGCGGGTTGCTATGAAAACCCTGGAGTCAGCAAGAAAAACCCAAACGCACAATGCCGCGTTCGCATCCCTTCTCTCGTATGGTTGGTGATCGGATGAGTTTTCGCACACACATTTTTGCCGGTTCGGCGCTCGGCCTGGCCACGCTGGCTATGCTTGGCTGCCGGGGAAACGGCATGTTCACCGGTGGCCAACAACCGCCCGTATATCGCGTGGTGACCGGGGGAACCGCCCATCAGGGGCGCCAGTACATCGTGAAGTACGGTTGCGGAAAATGCCATACCATTCCGGGAATTGGCGGGGCCCACGGGGTCGTTGGACCTCCCCTGAACGCAATCGCGGCACGGAGTTACATTGCAGGTAATTTTCCCAACAATCCCGACATGATGGTTCATTGGATCATGGATCCACCCGCGATGAAACCCGCCACGGCGATGCCCGACCTCAACATCTCCGAGCTGCAAGCTCGTGATATCGCTGCCTATCTCTACACTTTGCGCTAGCTAGGCGAAATCGGTACGCATACTAGTAGGTTCTTGATTTTTCCGCAAAATTATCGCTTCGAGACTCGTCACCATCACGTCCGCAAAAAGTACACTCGCTGTTACTTGAGCTGCTGGAGATAGGCGACCAGCTCACGCAACTGAACACCGTTGAACATTGTGATGTCCGGCATAAGGGAGTCCGGTTTGAGCGACTGGGCATGCGTGACCCAGGATTCCAGATAGGCAGTTTTATTGGGATAGACGTTGGCGGCAATATACTGGCGGCTCGCCAGGTGCGTGAGGTCCGGCGCAACGCGCCCTCCGGCTACCGTACCGCGTACGGTGTGACACATTGCGCAGGGCCCGCTCAGGAAGAGATTTTCGCCCGCCACTGCCTCGGGCGTTGCCGGCGCATCTGCCGGTTTCAACATCTGCTGTCTCCATGCCGCATAGTCGTGTGGGCCTTGCGCGACCACCAGCAGCCGCATGAGCGCGTGCTCCTCTCCACAGTACTCTGCGCATTGGCCGACAAAATTCCCGGGATGATTGGCCTCGATGCGAATGAAATTCACATGCCCAGGAATCATGTCCACCTTGCCATGCAGATTCGGCACCCAGAAGGCATGAATTACATCCGCGGATTTCAGTTCGATAGTTACCGGCTGCCGGGCGGGAATGTGGATTTCGTTGGCGGTGGTAAAGTGTTCGTCCAGCGGACCGTCGAGGTATTGCACTTCCCACCACCACTGATGGCCGGTGATGAGTATGTCGGGTTGCAACGCAACCTGATTCATCGGCTGATGGATGGGGAAACTGGCCATGAGACGCAAACCGAAAATGAAGAATATGCAGAGAACCACGAGTGGAATGGCGAGGCCGCCCCAGGTGATCCATTCCTGGCCGCCGCCGATGTCGATGGGAGCGTGCTCCTCCAGGGTTCCACGCCGCCGGGACGCGGCCCAGGCAATCAGCACCCACATGATGATCGTGGTCACGACGAAGACGATTGTCATGATCCAGGAGAGGGTGGCAATCCTTTGCGCGGCCGGTCCCTGCGCGTTGAAGGTCGACTGCACGGACCTGCATCCGCTCAGCAGCAGCGCCGGCCACCCGAGAAGTAGTGCTTTGCGCATCATTGCACCTGTGTGCCGACCATCATGCGGTCGTTGTTGAGCGGGTTTGGCGTTTGTTCGTTTGCCGGCTCATTAGGAGGATCAGCTTCCTGCGGTGTGCGCATCGACTTGATGTAAGCCACGAGTTGCCAGATTTGCTGCTCCGGAATCTTGGTCCCCCAGGCCGGCATTCCGTTGGAGCGGCCCTGGGCGATCGAATCGAAAATCTGGCCGTCGCGATTACCGTAGAGCCAAACCTTGTCCCGCAGACTGGGTCCCATACCGCCGCCACCGTGACCGCCGTGGCAACCGGAGCAGTTGTACCAGTTGAAAATCCGCCAGCCTGCCTGAATGGCCACCGCGTTGCCGGCATAGGGGTTCTTTCGTTCCACGGGCGTGCTGACTCCGCCTGGTACCGGGCCGACATTGGTTGGCACGGCCGGCTCAGCTCCGGCGGGGGCCGAGCTTGAGGTGTTCGTGCATCCCGCTGCAGCCAGCATCAGACTTGTCAGCGCAGCTAGCAGGCATATGCGCATGGTCTCAATTACCTCCCTGGACTGCAGGCATGGTGCTCACCTGCGGGATCCCGTACGCGGCCAACAGGCGATGGATCTCCGGTTCTCGCCGCGCTATCTCCGCGTCGAGGCGGCGGCACAGTGCCTCATCTTGTGGGCGCACTCCAATAGCAATGCGGAAAATCATCGGCAGCGCCGGATTCCTGGGGTCGGTTTCTATCGCCGTCACCCGCAACGGCACCGTCGACTGGCGCGCGAAATATCCCGCAAGAGGTCCCCAGACGACGGCCACATCCACATCCCGATTCAGGACCGCGCGGATCAGATCGGCGGACGGATTCTTCTCGGTCAGATTGCCGAAGATGCTATAGCCGACCAGGTTCCGGACGAGGCCGCGGCTGATCAGCCCGTACACAGGCGGTAGAGTGTCTTCCGGCTCGCTCAGGATATGAACCCCGATTTTGAGTGTTCGC
Source organism: Acidobacteriaceae bacterium (assembly GCA_035507705.1). Lineage (GTDB taxonomy): Bacteria > Acidobacteriota > Terriglobia > Terriglobales > Acidobacteriaceae > PALSA-350. The sequence goes on along the minus strand of DATJNV010000050.1, from coordinate 4,068 downwards.
AGGCGTGGGTCGTCGAGAGAGCTTATGGCCAGATGGCGGTCCTGGCGGGAGATAAAGGCATAACTGGATGTGTAATAGGGACGCGTTGTCGCGGTCTTCTCCATACCGGACGGCACGCCCATCACCACATCACAGACGCCGGCGTTGAGCGTCTTGCGGAAGAATTTCTCCCCCTGCGGATACCACACATAGCTCACCTGCATGCCCATGTCGTTGGCTAGCAGGCTGGCGATGTGGTTCTCGAAACCCTGCTGCTGCTGATTGGACCAGGGCAGGTTGTTCGGATCGGCGCAAACACGCAGCAGGGGAGCCGCCTGGCAGGTAGTGGAAGCCACTGTCACGATTACAATCAGCAGCCTGCTAAAAGCTGAAGACATAAATCGTATCTCCCGGCTGAGTGTAGGCCTTGATGTCGCGCATGGCGCCGTTGGCTCCCAGGGTTGCGTAGGGATCGTCTGGCGATATGGATGGCAATGCGCTCGCGCCCATCCAGCCGCCGATGCCTGAATAAATAACTACGTATTGTTTCCCGTCGGGCCCAAGAAATGTGATCGGGTCACCCACGATGCCGGAAGCGGTCTTGAATTGCCACAGAATCTTGCCTGTGTGTGCATCTAGCGCGCGGAACCAGCCCTCCATCGTGCCGTAAAACACCACGTCTCCGCCGGTCGCCAGCACTCCGCTATAAACCGGGAACTTATCGTCTTTTACACTCCAGACTTTCTTCGCATTCGCAACATCCCACGCGACTAACTCCCCCTGATAACCTCCCGGACCGGGATACATGCGCACGCTGGCCCCGAGATAGGGTGTCCCGGCGATGTAATTGACTGCCGTTCCCTCGTAGTCCATGCACGTGTTATGCGCGGGGATATAAAGAAGGCCAGTGCGTGGCGAGAAGGCCGAGGGTATAAAGTCCTTCCCTCCGGTAGACGAAGGGCAGATATCCATCGTGTATTGTCCGAAGTGAGGGCGCTTGTCGGGATTTTCATCCGGCAATCCGGTCTTGAGGTTGTAATCGTTGGCCCAGTTGACGGGCTCATATTTTTCCGCCGACAACAACTCGCCCGTCTGACGATCGAACACGTACATGAAGCCCGTGCGTCCCGGATGCAGCAGCAGCTTGCGCTCTGTGCCCTTCCAGGGCATATCGACCAGAATATTTTCCATGATGGCGTCGTAATCCCATGCGTCGTGCGCCTCGGTCTGGTAGGCCCATTTCGCGTAGCCGGTCTCCGGATCGCGCGCCCAGATGGTGCACGACCACTTGTTATCTCCCGGCCGCATGTCGGGATTCCAGACACCCGGATTGCCGGTTCCGTAAAAAATAAGATTGAGTTCCGGATCATAGGAAATCCAGCCCCATACCGTGCCCCCGCCGAGTTTCCACTGGCCGGGCGTCCACGTTTTCACACCCAGGTCTTTGCCCTGATCCTTCGCGTAAAAGGGATGGAAGTCCGGTCCGATGCGAGCGTCGGCATCCGATCCGCTGTCGAACGCCCGCCAGACGATCGCGCCCGTCTTCAGGTCCAGCGCGGTCAGATGCCCGCGCACTCCGAGCTCACCGCCGGCGTCTCCTACAAAAACGCGGTCCTTCACTACCAGAGGCGCCATGGTGGTGGTCTCGCCATAGCGCCAATCGCCGACCGCGGTCTCCCAGACCTTCTGGCCGGTTTTTGCATCCACAGCAACGGTGTGATCGTCCAGCGTGTTGTAGATGATTTTGCCGTCAGCGTAACTTGCGCCGCGATTCACCACGTCGCAGCAAGCCACGCCCTGCGAGCGAATGTCGGGTTCGGGGCGGAAAACCCACTTCTGCGGGAAACCGGGCTTGGTAATGTCGAGCGCGATCAGATTGTTGGGGAATGGTGTGACCACGTAGAGCGTGCCATCCACCACCAGGGGCTGGCCTTCATGCCCGTGCGGAATGCCGGTGGAGGACGTTGCCACTACCTTGAGGTTCTGCACATTGCTGGTGTTGATTTGGGCAAGCGGGCTGAATCGCGTATTGGCAAAGTCGCCGGCGGGCAGCGTCCATTCCCCATTGGGAACAGGAGAGACGAGGTGAATCCCTGCCATTGCCCCGGGGATCTGCGTGGTGCCGGCCATGTTCGCATTGCTCGTTGGCTTTGCAGCCCAGCAGCTGCAGGCCGCCAGGGCCATCACCAGGGCCGTGCCCCGTCCGGCTCTCCGCCATTTTGCGCTTGCTGTTTGCATCCTGATTCGCTCCATCTAATTCAACCGGTCCAGGTAAGCCGCGATATCCTGCGCCTGCTGCCGGCTTACCCCAAGATTTGGCATCGCTGTGCCTGGTTCTATTGCGGGCGGATTCATGATCCACCGCACCAGGTTTGCCGGAACATTGGGCAGCTCGCCCGCGATCAAGGTTCTGCGTCCCCAAAAGTACAGTGGTGGGCCAACCAGTCCGCGCGCCTGGTAAATGCCAGGGATCACGTGGCACGATCCGCATCCATAGGAGACGATCAGTTTCTTTCCCGCGCCTGGATTGCCGGGAACGGCGGGGTTATAAGCCAGCTGACCGCCGGAGCACCCGGCAAGTGTCCCGGCGCCGGCGAACAGCATGGAGGCCGCCAACATCCACGCTGGTCTCACCGCACCCTCGCGCACAACCGCAGGAGGAAGAGCGGCAGGGTCATCCAAACCATGCCTGCGCCCAGCGTCACACTAAAAAAAATTCCGAGCAACGACAGGAACTCCTGTACCGAATGCCCTTCTGCCTCTGCCAGCCTTGGCTGTGTAGAGAACTTTCGCCAGGTTTGATAGGAGAAGAAGCCACCCGCGGCAACCAGCGCCAGCAGAAAGAAAGAGACAGCAAATGCCGCCGCCATCGCGGGAACATCTCGACTCGCGTTTCCAAACTCTTCGTTGTGCATACAGGCTCGCCAGGTAATGAACATCTCTGCGATTCCCAGCAGAAACCAGGCAGCCCCAGCAGCCACCACGCCGACCCAAATGCGCTTGGGCTCAACGGCATCGCTACGGCTTGTCTGTTCAAAATCCATAAAGACGCACATTCGGCATGACGTACAGCAATGCGACAACGAAAATCCAGACAACGTCCACGAAATGCCAGTAGAGCGCGGCCACGTGGTACGGACGGTACGGACTTCGCAGCGCCGGGCTGTAGCGCGGGAGGATGAGTATGTATGCCAGCATGATCAAACCTACGACCACGTGCGCCGCGTGAAAGGTCGTGATGGTGTAAAAGATCGATCCGTAGGAGTCGCTGTACGGCGTCAGCTCCTTCCAGTGGTTGTAGTATTCATGTGCCTGGATGGCAAGGAAGCCCATGCCCATCAAGATGGTGACAACCAGCGCAACGCGCGCCCTTCCGTAGCGCTGCCGCTTCAGCTGGCTTTCTCCCCAGTGCAGTACGAAGCTGCTGCTCACCAGCACTGCTAACATGATGAAGGCCTCGAGCAGCTTCGGCGGCTTGTCGACCGCCCAGCGGAATTTATTGCTTTCGAGGTAGAAGTAACTGGCGAAGAGGCAAACAAACAATGTAGCTTCGGTAGCGATGGTGAGCGCGATAGCCCAGGTGCCGCGATTATCGTCCAGCGGATAGCCGGTCCCTGGCTGTCGAGGAAATCGCGGCGAGCTGGTTTGAGCGATGGTTGCCATTTATCCGATCTCCTCGCCTTGCTCGCGGGGCCATAACCAGTAACCAGCGAGTATGAGCATGACCACAAAGGAAACAAGAACCCACCACATCGCTTGAAAAGCGAAAGCCAGAAAGAATCCGAAGACCGCGATAGCCAGCAGTAGCGGGGAAATTGTCTCTTTTGGCATTTTGGCGATTGCGAAAGGCTCGGCATTTACCCAATGGGAGACTGGGGTTAATCTTCCCTCGGCAAAAATCCGGTCGTCATCCGGGTCGTATTCCTCGTCATGGTCATCCCATAGCGGGTGGCGCGTCGTCACGGTGGGAATATGCATGTGGGCATACGCTTCCGGCGGAGAATCGGTGGCCCATTCCAGGGTGTCGGCGTTCCATGGATTTTTTCCCGCGACCCTGCCATGACGGCGGCTGTATTCCATGTTGATCAA
>DATJNV010000049.1:0-95822 GCA_035507705.1 Acidobacteriaceae bacterium | reverse complement strand
CCACGGTTTGTCCGAGGAGTTCCGGTTGGCGCGGGGTGCTTGCAGGGCTCATGGGTTCTCACTTTCCCGATATTGATTTCTCGTCCCATGACATAAAGATGTTTTGGGGCGGGAAAAGTATTGCGCGAGTTCACGTATCTTTTGATGAACAGACGCGTATTCCAATCTACATATTGAAACCGATTCATCCTCATCGCTGGGCCGAAGGCCCATGGTTCCCCCGGTTCCGTGGCCACCGAGGCGCGCAGTGCGACGGAAGGTTAGGGTTGGGTGGATGATTTTCGTGGGAGGGAGTAGTCGAGCCTTGCGGCCAGGGGCTCGAAGTCTGATGTGGGGCCTTTCCATTGGAGTTGATCTACGGAGTCGAAGAGGGGGATGTCTGTGCGCAGGGTTGCGAGAACGCGAAAGAGCAGTGCCTGATCGCGCTCGGCTGTCAGCCTGCTGGATAGGGCTTTGGGGCTGGCTACGCTTACGCCCCACTCTTTCCAGTCGGCGGGAATGGATTCGAGATGGCCGAAGCGCGCAAGTACGGCAGCTGCGGATTTAGCTCCCCAGCCCATCAGGCCGGGATAGCCGTCGGCTGAATCGCCGACCAGCGCGAGATAGTCGGGGATGGATGCAGGAGGAACGCCAAATCTGGCGACTACGCCATCCTCATCGCGGATTGTGTTCTTGCGGCGATCCATTTGGACAACGCGCGTTCCGCGCACAGACTGGGCAAGATCCTTGTCGGGAGTGCAGATGATCACCCGCTCCACCCGCGCGTCATCAGCGGCGGCAACGGCAGCAGCAGCCAGGGCGTCATCGGCTTCGAATTCCACCATGGGCCAGACGACGACTCCCAATGCGGCAAGCGCCTCTTCCAGGAGCGGGAACTGCGCCAGCAACTCCGGCTCCACGCCCTCTCCGGTTTTGTAACCCGGCCACAGATTATTTCTGAATGACTCGATCACGTGGTCGGTGGCCACGCCAATGTGGGTCGCGCCGGCCGTGAACATGCCCATCACGGAGGCGAGAACACCACGTACTGCCGCTACTTCCTGGCCTTTACTATCGCGCATTTTGGGCAGCGCATAGTAGTGGCGAAATAATTCGTAGGTGCCGTCTATCAGGTGAACTTGCATCGATGAACCGATGTTACCGAATCAGCCGCTCAACATTCGATCACGTTCAGCGCAAGGCCGGCGAGAGACGTCTCTTTGTAGCGGGACTGCATGTCCAGCCCGGTCTGATACATGGTCTTGATGACCTGGTCGAGCGAAACCTTGTGGCCTTCCGATTCATTCATGGCCATGCGGCTGGCGTTGATGGCCTTGACCGCTCCCACCGCATTGCGCTCGATGCAGGGAACCTGAACCAAGCCTCCGATCGGATCACAGGTCATACCGAGATGGTGCTCCATACCGACTTCCGCGGCGTGTTCGATGCGCTGATTGATCTCGGCCGGAGAAAGGGAGGTTTCGTGCGGCGGGTTAATGGCGGAAACCAATCCGGCCGCCGCCATGGAACAGGCTACGCCAACTTCTCCCTGGCAGCCGACCTCGGCTCCGGAGATAGAGGCGTTTTCTTTGTAGAGAATGCCGATCGCAGCCGTGGTGAGGAAGTAGCGCAGGATGCCTTCCTGGTCGGCCCCGTTTACAAATTGAAGGTAGTAGTGGGCGACGGCGGGTACTACGCCGGCAGCGCCATTGGTAGGCGCGGTGACGACACGTCCTCCGGCGGCGTTCTCTTCATTCACGGCCATGGCGTAGGCGTTGATCCAATCGAGGGGCGCAAGCGGATCCTTTGATCCTTGGGAACGCAAGCGCGCGGCGAGCCGGGGAGCGCGGCGCCGGACCTTGAGGCCACCGGGCAGAATGCCTTCGGTTTCGATACCGCGACGGGTACACTCCTGCATGACTTGCCAGATGTGGAGAATACGACGGCGGACTTCCTGCTCGGCGTTAGGGGCTTTGGGCGCCAGTAACGCGCATTCGTTGGCCAACATGAGTTGCGGAATGGTGAGGTTGGCGGTGGCTGCCGTTTCCAGGAGCTCCTCTGCACTGTGGAAGGGATAAGGAACGGCGCGCGCATGATTGGCGGCCGGCGGAAGGTTCAGCTCGGCATCAGAGAGAATGAAACCTCCTCCGATGGAGTAGAAGATGCGTTCGATGAGCAAGCGGCCGCTGCTACCGAATGCCGAGTAGCGCATGCCGTTGGGATGAGAAATGACATTGGGCACGGGATACATCTGATCGCGATGAAAGAGCAGGTGCGTCGGCTCGTCAAAGGCAATCATGTGCTGACCCGGCAGCTGCAGGGCTTTGGCGGCGCGAATGCCAGCAACGATGGCGTCGATTTTTGCGGGGTCGACGGCTTCCGGTGTTTCTCCTGAGAGCCCGAGCAGGATGGCGCGATCTGTTCCGTGTCCGAGACCGGTCAGCGCCAGGGAGCCGTAGAGATCAACCTGGAGCGATTCGGTATGCGAGAGGAAGCCGAGTGATTGCAGTTCGGCGACGAAGCGAAGCGCAGCCCGCATCGGGCCCATGGTGTGGGAGCTCGATGGGCCGATACCGATCTTGAACAATTCAAAAAGACTGTGCTTCACGGGCTTCACGATGGTAAATGGGCCGGGGGGCGTTTCACAGGCGGTTGCCAGAATGTGGGTGAGAAGCGGTTTTCGGTGGTTCGGGTCGCAGAGTTGCGAGGAACGTCAACGAACGTAAGGCCGCTCGTATGTGCCGTCCCCTAAAGGGACTCGGATTGTCTTGTGGCTCTTGTGCGGCCGGGGCTTCCGTGCCGGGCTCTGGATTGTTCCGTCCCTTCGGAGCTGGTTTGCGACAAAACCGGAGACCGTGCCTGGCTCCTCCCTCGTCTCTGCGTCCGCAGCTCACGAGGGCGGCAGGTCTTTCTTCGTTAAACTTGGGAACATACAGAAGCCTTCAGAGGAGTCTAGCGAATTGCCCTTGTCTTTGCCGTGCGGTTTTCTCCGTCCTCTCCGTTGTTTCCTCATTTTCTCGCTTGGATTCGGAGTGCTCACGATCGGCGGCGTGGCACAAAGCCCGCAGGCGATTTTTCTCGAGGTGGACGCGACCACGATTTCGCGGAAGATTGTGTCCGCCCGTGAATCTTTCCCGATATCTTCTCCGGAAGCCCACACTGTGGATCTGGTGTACCCCAAGTGGATCCCCGGCGACCACGCGCCCACGGGACCCATCGCTGACCTGGTGAACCTACGGTTCAGCGCGGATGGCAAGAGGGTCGCATGGATGCGCGATCCGGTGGACATGTTTCGTTTCCACGTGTCTGTTCCTGCCGGAACGAAAATGCTGGCGGCCGAATACAGTGCGGTCGGAGCGTATGTGCCGGGGAATGATTTCGCTATCGGCAACACGTCCACGCCGGTGCAAGGGGATGTGAACTGGGATCAGCTTGTGCTCTACCCCGCAGATTCGGCTGCGGACCAGGTGACGATTTCAGTCTCCATCAAGCTTCCGGAGAGATGGTCGTACGCGACGGCGCTATCCAATCCGACGCCGCTGGGCGGCAGCATTCACTTCGGTCCTATGCCACTGACGACACTGATCGACTCGCCGCTGATGTGCGGATTGTATATGCGGGAATTTGACATCACTCCGCAGGGAGTTTCGCAGCACCACGCGCTGGATGTTTTCGAGGAAGCGCAGGAAGGACTGAATGTGACACCGGAGCGAATCGAAGCGTTTCGCAACCTGGTGTCCGAAGCGAGTGTCCTGTTTCATTCGCATCACTATGCCAGCTATCACTTCCTGGTAGAAGAACAGGCAGAAGGCAGCGACGGCCTGGAACATCACGAATCGAGCGACGAGCAGATGCCCTCGTTGGGCATGGTTTCACCCGCCTTTTCGGCGGAGTCGGGCAATTTGCTGGCACACGAGTTCATACATTCGTGGAACGGGAAGTTTCGACGACCTGCCGGCCTGGCGACCTCGAATTACCAGGAGCCGATGATCGGCGATTTGTTGTGGGTTTACGAGGGGCTGACCAGCTACTGGGCTGAAGTGCTCGGCGCACGTTCCGGACTAGAGACGGAGAATCAGGTGAAAGACCGGCTGGCACTTTACCAGGCGGAAATGGACACGCGGACAGGCCGCGACTGGCGCAACCTGCAGGATGTTTCGCGGTCGGCACAATTGCTCTACTCCGCCGAACCACAGTGGACGATCCTTCGCCGCTCGACCGATTTCTACAAGGAAGGGCCGCTGCTGTGGTTACAAGTCGACAGCCTGATGCGAGAAAAGAGTAAAGGCTCGCGCAGCCTGGACACGTTCGCGGCTGATTTTTTCGGACCACCGGATGGAGCGGTTACGGTGAAACCCTACACTTACGATGACCTGATCGGCGCATTGAAGCAGGTTGTTCCCTACGACTGGAACAGCGTTCTCGAGAAGGATGTGCAAGCTATACGTCCCACGCCGGTATCGCCGGGACTGGAAGCCGCGGGATGGACGGTGGTATATAACGACGAGCCAAACCAGGCGGCGGTGGATACAGAACTTGTTTCCCAGCAGACGGATCTTTCTACTTCGATCGGGTTGACTCTCGATCAGGATGGGACGATTGTCGATGTTGTTCCAGACTCTTCTGCCGGCCGTGCGGGACTGGCTCCCGGTTCAAAACTGATGGGGGTAAATCATCGCGTGTACTCAGCCGACTTACTCCGCCAAGCGATGGTGAGCGCGGAGACTACTTCGCAACCTATCGAATTACTTACTCTGACGGATAGTTTTTATGCTGAAGTATCCGTTGTGTATACCAGCGGGTTACGTTGTCCTCATCTGTCGCGCATTGCCGGCAAACCGGATTTACTAACAACTATTCTCAAACCACGAAGAATTCAGTAAAGGGGGTGCTAGAATCGCTGGAGTCTTGATCCCGCCTACGGCAGGATTGGTAAAAAAAGGAATGGGCGACTTACCGCGGAGTTCGCGTGCATCGAGAAGCAAGACTCCAACCATCTACGACGTAGCGCGCGAAGCAAAGGTCTCGGTCTTCACCGTTTCAGCAGTCATCAACAAAAAGAGTCATGTCGGGATAGCGCTCAAGAAGCGCGTAGACGCGGCAATCCTCAAGCTAAATTACCGTCCGAACTCTCTAGCGCAAAGTCTGGCGAATGAGCGTACGCGCACGCTTGGAATTATTGTTCCGGATATCTCCAATCCATTTTTCCCGATGCTGGTACGGGGCGCGGAAGATACGGCACAGAAGCGCGGCTACAGTATCTTGCTTTGTAACAGTGACGGCCTCCTGGAGAAGGAAGAGCACTATCTCGATTTACTGCTGGCTAAGCGAGTTGACGGCCTCCTGCTTACCAAATCACCGGGAGAATTCAGCCCGAAGACGGCCAACCTGCTCTCCAGGCTGAATGTGCCTACTGTGCTCATGATGCGAACCTATCCGGGCCTGACGGAAGATGCGGTGGTTACGGACGATCTCCAGGGGAGCTATGAGGCGGTATCACACCTGGCAAGGATTGGACATAGGAGTATCGCCATGGTGGGCGGACCGCTTAGTGTCAGCAACGGGCGGGCCCGGCTCCAGGGGTTCAAAAAGGCGTTGAAGGCGAACGGTCTCAGCTTTCATCCAAACCTGGTGTACGAGGGCGACTACCGCATCGATTCCGGGCATCGGGCAGGACTGTCACTGTTACCGCGCCGCCCGGATGCTGTGTTCGTGGCGAATTTTCTGATGACGGTGGGTTTCATGCAGGCTGCGCTGGAAATGGGGTTGCGGTGTCCGCAGGATTTTGGACTGGTTACGCTGGATGATTACCCGTGGCTTCGACTGTTTGATCCACCGCTCACCGCCATAGAATTGCCGAAATATGAGGTGGGCTGCATGGCGACGGAGCTTCTGCTGGATAAGATTGAAGGTAAGCAGACAGATACAGTTACGCATCGGATTGCTCCTCAGCTTCGGGTACGGGAATCTTGCGGTTTCGGGCTGCGCAATGGGCCGGGATTGGCCACGCTGGTTCGCCGCGGGCGGCGAAAGGCCCAGTGAGCTGGTTTCGTTTGTAGCTTTGACCTGGAGGATCGGAAGAACCCTTTCGTCGTTGCGTGAGGTGGTTTGCGCCGCCCCCTAAAGGGGCTCCGGATTCTGGATGTTCTCTTTCCCGGCACTTCCGTGCCGATCTCTGGATTGTCCCGTCCCTGCGGGACTGGTGTGTGGGCTAAAGCAAGCACTGGCTATCAGCCGGATGGTTTAGATTGGAGTCTCGACCCGACTGCATGCCTACCGCCCACCTGCCGAAGAAGTTCGGACTGCTGAATGCGGTTTCCATCAATATGTCCAACATGGTGGGCACCGGCCCTTTCATTACGGTGCCGGCGATTGTGGCTACCATGGGCGGACCGCAGGCTCTTCTTTGCTGGTTTGTTGGGGCAGCGATCGCGATTGCCGATGGCCTGGTCTTTGCCGAACTGGGCACCACTTTTCCCAGCTCCGGCGGTTCTTACACGTATCTGCGGGAATGTTTCGGGCGCGAGAGCCTGGGGCGCCTCATGGCGTGGCTTTTCGTGTGGCAATTTTTGTTCAGCGGGACGCTGGAAATTGCTACCGGCACGGTCGGGATGGCGCTGTATAGCGGATTTTTGTTCAAGGGACTGGTCTCGCATCCCTGGGCAATGCGGTTGCTGGCCGCGGGTTTCTCTCTGCTCTCGATGGTCCTGCTCTACCGGAAGATTGGCGACATCGCGCGCATCATGCTGGCGCTTTGGACTTGCTTGCTACTCACCAGCCTGTGGGTGGTGATTGCGGGGCTGACGCATCTGAATACACGGATGCTGTTCGACTTCCCGCCGGGCGCTTTTCACCTGAACCTGGCATTCCTGTTGGGCCTGGGCAACGGCAGCATGCTGGTGATGTACAACTTCCTCGGTTACTACAATATCTGCAACCTGGGAGACGAAGTGCGGGACCCCGGGCGGGTGATTCCACGCGCCATCATTGGATCGATCCTCCTCGTACTCTTACTGGACCTGGGGATTTCTGTCGCATTTACCGGGGTTCTACCGTGGCGCGAAATGATCGTGCCGGGAACAGTGATCTACGAGGCAGTCGGCTCGGTTTTCATGCAGCGGATCGGGGGTTTCTGGGCGGCCCAATGGTTGACCATCATGGTGCTGATCACCGCGTTTGCCTCGGTGTACTCGCTGATGCTGGGCTACTCGCGCATTCCCTACGCGGCCGCGCTCGACGGAACGTTTTTCCGCTACTTCGGGAAGGTTCACGCGCAAAAAGATTTTCCCCACCGGTCTTTGCTGCTGGTCGGCATCGTGTCGGCCATTGCGAGCCTGTTCGACCTGGTGCAGATCATTACCGCGCTGTTAATGGCACGCATCCTGATCATGTTCGTGGGCCAGATCATTGGATTGCTGTTGTTGAGGAAACGGCATCCGGAGGTTCCTCGCCCGTTTCGCATGTGGCTTTATCCCTTGCCGGCATTGTTCGCGATGGCGTGCTGGCTTTATATCTTCCTGGTGCAGGTCTTCGAGCCCGGGGGGTGGGTATACATCCTGTATGTACTGGCGGTGGTGGTCAGCGGCGTTGGGCTGTACTTGTGGTTGGCGCGGCGGCAGCGCTATTGGCCCTATGTGTCCCAATCTGGATAACCCGACCAGGTATTTTGTCGCCCTTAAGGTAGTATTTCCTGCGGCAAATTCGCATGCCAAGATCGTGACCATCATGCGAGTCAACATCCGAGCCCGTCTGCCGCACCAGCAAGCGAGTGATTTTCGCACACTGCCACTGGCCGTCACGATTGAGAATTCCCGTGGTATGAAAGCCAACTATCAGCACGCAACCACGGCCGCTGAGCTGCTCCACCTGCTGGATAAGCGAACGGACCTCAACGCCGCGGTTCTGGACCGGTTCCGTGAAGAACTGAAGTTCACCCACGCCGCCAAGCTTAGCGATGTGGAAATGAGCGACGACGTTCTGGAGCAGATCGGCTTCTTCGTCTAAGTCCGTACCTGGTTTCACTGCCAAGGTTCTTTACTTCTCGCCGCCATGGTTGCCCGTGGCGGCGAGACTCGTTTTGGCACATTCCCTGGTTGCTATATCCTTTCCCGTGGACCATAACGGGAAAACAGGATGACGAGCACAATCACGGCACGGCGGCTGTTGCGGGGAAACGAAATTGTCGAGTTTCCTCAGATCACCATCAGCGACGGGCGAATTACTTCTATTGACACGAGAAGCGCAGGCGGAGCCGGTGATACGTATCCGGAGGCGACCCTCGTAGCGGCTTATATCAATATCCACGTTCACGGCGCGGTCGGTCACGACGTCATGGAAGGGACGCCCGAGTCGCTGCGAACGATCGGATGTGCTCTTGCCCGGCACGGTGTGGGCGGGTACTACCCCACGACCGTCACTTCCACTACTGACGAAACGCTGCGCGGCCTGGAAGGGATTGCGGCGGTCATCGAGGGCGCACCGGAAGCGGATGCGGCAGTGCCACTAGGAATCCATCTCGAAGGGCCGTTTCTTTCCGCGGCCAAGCGTGGCGCGCATACGGCTGCCTTGCTGGTAGCGCCCTCGGTGGCGCTGTTCGATCGCTTCTGGGAAGCGGCGCACGGGAAGATCCGGATCCTGACCATCGCGCCTGAGCTCCCTGCAGCGCTGGAGTTGATTGAACACGCCAGCAAGCTCGGCGTGATCTGCAGCCTGGGTCACAGCAATGCGACGCTGGAGGAAGCAGAGGCTGGATTCCGTGCTGGCGGGCGCAGCGCTACCCACACGTTCAACGCGATGCGGAGCCTGGATCATCGAGACCCGGGAATCGCCGCCTACGTACTCGATCAGGATGCGTTGTATGCGGAAATCATCTGCGACGGCATTCATGTCGAGCCGGCGATGGTTCGGCTATTCTACAAGGCCAAAGGACCGGAGAGGACCGTCCTGATCACCGATGGAATGGCCGCTACGGGCATGCCGGATGGCAAGTACAAGCTGGGGTCGCTGGATGTAGAAGTGACCAACGGACGATGTACGACCGCGGGATCTCCTGGAGTACTCGCCGGCAGCGTGTTGACGATGGATAAGGCGGTGCAGAATTTTGCCGCGTTTACCGGGGTGAGTATGACGACCAGCACGCAAATGGCGACACGGAATCCGGCTCGGCTGATGGGAATTCAGCAGAGATGGGGTTCGTTGGAAGTGGGACGCGAGGCAAATTTCCTGGCGCTTTCGGCGGAGGGGCGGATCGTGCAGAGTTTTCGTGCGGGGCGGGGTCTGATGGAATAGGCCAGGGTTAGTCGTGGTCCCAGCCCAGGGCTTGGGCAACCTGGCTTGCCAGGCGGAGGGGATCGAAGGGTTTGGGCAGGATGGCGGCTACGGGTAGATGCGAGAGGGAGCCGTCATGGACGGCTTGCACTTTGGATGTCAGCAGGACGATGGGGATGTGACTGGTGGCGCGGGCGGTTCGGAGTTTTGCCAACATGGCCGGTCCGTCCATGGCCGGCATCATGACATCGAGAAGAATCGCGTCGGGTTGATCTCTCCTGGCGCTCTCAATCGCCTGCGCTCCGCAATATGCTTCGACTACATCCCAGCCTGCCATGGTCTGCAGGCTGCGCGCGGCAGCCTCTCGTGTTACATCATCGTCGTCCACAACCAGAATGCGCCTTTTCACAGTCACTCTCCGGGTAGGTGGGGCACTCAAAAGGTACCCCAAACCGGTCAAAACGGAGCTTCCACTTTCAGGCAATTACCACGAAAAAGTGTGGATGTGGCTTTTTTTCTAGAACTTACTTCAGGCGAGCGAGGCCCATGCGGAGCGGTTTGATGTCGTCTTCGTCCTCGTCCTCGTCGTAATCTTCATCGTCCTCGTCGTCGTCCTCATCCTCGTCTTCTTCCTCTTCGTCGTCTTCGTCCTCATCCTCGTCGTAATCTTCGTCGTCCAGATCGTCGTCCAGTTCTTCGTCGTCATCCTCCTCCTCTTCATCTTCTTCGTCGTCATCGTCGTAATCGTCGAGAGACCTGCGAAGTTCGAGCGGGGCGAGCTGGTTCGAATCATCCATCGCGGCGAGATAGCCGGCATAGCTTTCCGCAAGGGGGGTCGGTATAAGGGACATTGACACGATTCATTTTCTCCTATGCCTTGAATGTACACGGGGTGTTGCGCCCAAGTTTTCTGCACGCTTTGATGCCGATCCATCAGGAACGTGGCTCAGATTACGGTGAGAAATTCCGCGTCCTGCATGTGGTAATTTTCTTAACATCAGCCCGGTGATCCCGGCAAGTGACCAATCCCGGAGCCAGCGCCTGATGGCCGAGCCAATACCAGCTACTTCTTTGTTGTTAATCGATGAGTCCCGCCAGGAAGAAATCAGCGTCACTCACACTCCCTTCACAATCGGACGCTTGCAGGACCGCGATCTGGTGCTGGCGCACGCCTTCATCTCCCGCGATCACGCTGCGATTCTGTATGAGAAGGGCCAGTTTCACATTGTCGATAAGGGCAGCCGTCACGGAACTTTTCTGAATGCCAAGCCCCTCGTCGACCGCCAGCAGCTGAAGCCTGGAGATGAGATCCGCCTGGGCTCGGTCAATGGACCCTCACTGCGTTTCGGGCCGGCAAAAGAGAATACCTCGACGATCCACAAGTTGCTGGACGAGTTGCATGCGATTTCCACACCGACCTCGGACCTGGAAAAGCTGAGTTGGTTTCTGAGCGCCGCCCAGCGATTGAATACCACCGGTGCGGTCAATGAGATTCTGGCCACGCTGGTGGAAGCGACTTTGGAATTGACCCAGGTCGAGCGAGGCTACGTTTTTCTGCGCAACGAAAAAGGAACACTCACTCTAGCCGCGGGAAGAAGCCTCAAGGGCGACCGCCTGGAAGACGATTCGACGATCTCTCACAGCGCGATTGCCCAGGCCTGCAAAGCGAATAAATTCATCGTCACTGACACACTGTCCGCCGAGGCAAATCCGCGTACCGAGAGCATGGTGCAGCAGAGCATCCGCATGGTTTACTGCATACCGTTGCGTAAGCGCACGACAGGTACGGAATTCCATGAGAAGGATATTCTCGGCGTTCTGTACATGGATAGCCGGCTGCAGCCGGGCAAGTTGAGCCAGGTGGAC
Source organism: Acidobacteriaceae bacterium (assembly GCA_035507705.1). GTDB lineage: Bacteria > Acidobacteriota > Terriglobia > Terriglobales > Acidobacteriaceae > PALSA-350. The sequence goes on along the minus strand of DATJNV010000049.1, from coordinate 84,710 downwards.
AACGATCTGCTGGAGACGATTTCAACCGAAGCCGCGGCGCTGGTAGAGAACGCATTCCTGGCGCAGGCAGAGGAATCGGCCCGCCGGGTGCGGGAGGAGCTGAACATCGCGGCGGCGATTCAGCAAGGGCTGATGGAGTTTGCCATCCCCAACCTGCCCTATGCCAAGGTGGCCGCCCGCAGCGTTGCCTGCAAGGAAGTCGGGGGCGATTTTTACGACGTCATTGCGACTCCGGACGGGTTGTACGTCGTGATTGCGGATATTTCGGGCAAGGGGGTTTCCGCGGCTATTCTGGCATCGACGTTGCAGGGGTTGCTCTATGGGCTGCTCCTTGCCGGTCAACCGCTGGCGCAGATTGCGGACGTGGCCAATCGCTATATTTGCGAAAAAAATGTGCAGAAATACGCCACGATGATCCTGGTGAGGTTAGGGCCGGACGGCATGTTCGAATATGTCAATTGCGGGCATGTGCAACCGATCCTGGTGAACGGTGCAAGCATCCGGCGGCTGGAAAATGCCAACATGGTTGTGGGTTTGATCGAAGAGGCTACCTTCAACTCCGAGCGCCTGCAACTCAATCCGGGAGACCGTATCGTGCTTGCCACGGACGGTGTCACGGAAGCAGAAAGCACAACCGGGGAATTCTTTGGGGACGACCGGTTGCAGGCCGCGGTGGCGGGGTCCAACATAGAGGGCGTGCTGCGACAGGTGGAGACGTTTATGAACGGCGCTCCCCCCAACGATGACTTCACGATGCTTGAAGTGGCTTATGGTGCTTGAGGACCCGTTGTGCCGCCCAATATCCACACATGCCATGAACTCCTCCGCCCGGGGGAGTAGAGGATGAGCACAGGTACACTCCCGGCAGGGGCGTACTGTACTGGCGCCAGGTAGGCCGGAGAAAGAATTGGGAACCGGCAAATGAGCCGCCGTTGATGTCTCCACCCACCAGGTTTGCATTCCACGCGTGCATCTCTTCGGTGCCGAAGACTGCCCTGCCTAAGATGCAATCGCGAAAACCGGGGGCAAAGCGCTCGACCTGGGATTCGATTGCCTCCAGGGCGGAACCCGACCAACCATTCGGAACGTGGCAGTAGGCCCAGCCGATGTGGTTGCCCGCAGGCGCTCGGGTTCCATCAAACAGGGTCGGTTGGGAGAGGAGCACAAACGGATCTCTGGCGATTATTCCTTTGCCCGGAGCGCGTTCGGAAGTGGCAATCTCGTCGAACGTACCGCCCAAGTGGACAGTAGCCGCGCGAAGGCATTCAGGAGCGCGCCAGGGAATGGGCTGGCTGAGCGCCCAATCCACTTTAAAAACGCCGGGACCGTAGCGATAGCGCCGGAGCCTGCGGCGGAAAGAGGGCGGGATTCGTTCTCCGCCAAGCGCGAGCATTTGCCTGGGCGTTACGTCGAGAACTGTCGGCCTTTCGAGGCTCTGCAATGAGAGCACTGGCGCATTCGTGGTGACCTTGCCACCGGCATTCTGCAGACAAGTCACGAGCGCGTCGGCGATGGACTGCGCCCCGCCTTGCGGGACGGGCCAGCCGACAGTGTGGCCGGCCATGCCCAGTACGAGACCAAAGGCAGCAGAGAGGGGCGATTCCAGAGGCAGGAAGGAATGTGCTGCCATTCCGGCAAAGAGCGCGCGAGCCCGGATTCCCTGGAAGTGAGATTCGGCGACTGCGCGCGCGGAGCGCAGTCCAAGGAGACCGAAGCGCGCCATGGCCATCGGATGGCGCGGCCAGCCAATCGGCTTGAGCAGGTCGTGACGATAGCCTTCCCAGCCATCCAACAATGGCTTGTACAAACGGCGGTAGGCGTCTGCATCCCTGCCGAGCTGACGGGCGGTGTCATCGACGGTCCGCTCGAGAGTAACGGCCGTCCCGTCGTCCAAGGGATGCGCCAGTTCTGCTGAGGGGTAAATCCAGCGCAACCCAGCTTCGGCCAAGGGCAGAGAAGAGAAAAATGGCGACGCTACCGCCATTGGGTGAACCGCGGAGCCAAGGTCATGTACAAACCCAGGAAGGGTGAGCTCGCCCGAGCGCGCGCCTCCTCCTGGAATAGAGGCCGCTTCCCTCACGTCCACTGCAAAACCCGCGTTTGCCAGAACGATGGCGGCAGCTAAGCCATTGGGACCTGCTCCGACAATGGTGGCAGTCGTGGGCACAATCAGAAACCAATCATACGAAGGTTGAATCTGAAGCAGTATGGAAACGTTGCTTAAGCAGTCTGCTGGAACTTTTGTGCTGGGCGGAGACCTTACGGTCAACCGGCTTGGATTCGGCGCAATGCGCATCACCGGCCCGGGAATCTGGGGCGAGCCCAGGGACCGTGGGGAGGCACGCAAGGTACTACAGCGCGCGGTGGAACTTGGCGTCAATTTCATCGACACGGCGGACGCGTACGGCCCGGAAGTTAGTGAGGACATCATTGCCGAGGCGCTGCATCCCTATCCGAAGGATTTGGTGATTGCGACTAAGGGCGGTTTCACTCGCTCCGGACCGAACCGGTGGGAGGCTGTCGGACGGCCGGAATACCTGCGCCAGTGCGTGGAAATGAGCCTGCGGCGTTTGAAGCTGGAGCGAATCGAGCTGTATCAACTGCATCGGATCGATCCCAAGGTTCCGGTGGAAGAGAGCCTGGGAGCGCTAAAGGATTTCCAGAAAGCTGGCAAGATACGGCATATTGGGCTATCTGAAGTTTCGGCCGAAGAAGTCGAGCGTGCCCAGAAGACGGTGGAGATTGTGAGCGTGCAGAACCAGTACAACCTCAGCTTCCGCCGGCATGAGAAGGTTCTCGAATTCTGCGAGCGGAATAAATTGGGTTTCATTCCCTGGTTTCCGGTCGCGGCCGGCAAGCTGGCGCAGGCCGGAGGACCTTTGGACCAGGCCGCGAAGCAACACCAGGCAACGGTCGCGCAGATTTCGCTGGCTTGGCTGCTTCATCGGTCGCCGGTTATGCTCCCGATTCCGGGGACTTCTTCGGTGAAGCATTTGGAAGAGAATATTGCTGCGGCTAAGGTGCAGCTTGCTCCGGAAGAGTGGAAAGCGATTGAGGGGGCGGCGGAGAAGGTCAGCGCTTAGAAGGACCTTCGCGGTTGTTTTATGCGATGGGTCTGTGGTGCGTTTCGCTCTCTTGACGAACAAATCCTGTGCAGACAGTGGCCCAGTCCCCCAGAGCCTGTCCTGAGCTGCTCTCCGTAACTCTTCTCGTCTCTCGGGACTGGTTCGTGGCTGCATCAGACGTGGGGGCTGGAAAGGCACCGTGTGCCCTTCCCTTAGCCCAAGGGCAGTGTGAGTAGTGGAAGGGCCGGAGTTTAGCGGGTTGAGGCTACCCGGAACATGGTTTGAGTGATGCGTAGAGCGGCGCGTAGGGAACCGCTCAGTGAGCCGGAAACCTTGCTGACTCCTCCGGCGCGCCTCCGGCAGCTTACCGGGATTTCGCGGATGCGGAGGCCGCGTTGGGCGGCACGCATTTGCATTTCCAGATTCCAGCCGTAGGTTTGTTCACGCATTTGCAAACGGTTGAATGCCGGACGGGTGATGGCTCGGAAGGGACCCATGTCGGTGTAGGAAACGCGATAGAGCAGGCGCAGAAGGATTCCTGCGAGCCGGCCGGCGAAGACTTGCGAGATTTGCATGCTGCCCGGCTCGCGGACGCCACGCATCCTGGAGCCGATCACAAAGTCGCAATCACCAGCAAGGATCGGCCGTAGCAGGTTCCCCATTTCACCGGGAACGTCACTGCCGTCCCCATCCATGAAAACCAGGATGTCGCCTGCGGCGGAGGCCGCTCCGGCAGCACAGGCGCGGCCATAACCACGCTGCGGCGCGGCGACTACCCTTGCTCCGGCCGAGAGCGCTTCCGCGGCTGTGGCGTCGGTGCTTCCGTTGTCCACGACAATGCACTCGTGAATCAGGGTCCATGGCATTTCGCGGACCACGGCGGCGATGTTCTCCGCTTCGTTCAGCGCGGGGATTACGACCGAGATTTCCGGCAATCAGAGGCTCCAGCGTAAGCCGCAATTAGCGCAGGATGGAGGCGGATCAGGGCTCAGCAGAGCACTGCGGAACTGTTGATACTTTTCTCCATTCCAGATTTCGCGCAGGGTCTGCTGGGTTGCGTTACCCAAAGTGAAGCTCTCATAGCCGCGCATGGAAAAAGGCGCAATGCAGCAAGGCAACGCCTGTCCATTGGCGGTGATGTACATCAAGCTCCAGGGACGGCGGCACAAGGACCATGGGTTGTCGTCACGGCGCTTCTTTATGCTCTCTCCGGGCTCTGTCGCGCCGGAGGCGTTGAAGAGTACGCCTAACTCCTGTGCGACAGATTCGGCTCGATGGAGAATCTCCTCTTCCTGGCGGGAAGTGTGCTCGAATAGGGCCGACTCAGGCCGCGCGAGTCCCTGGCCGTCGGGCAGATAAACCAGGCGCTGCAGGTAGACTTCTTTCACTCCCAGCTTGTGGGCCAGGCGAACGAAGGCTTCCAACTGGGCCAGCGTTTCGCGCAAGCCGGTAAGCCACAAAGAGACACGCGGCTGTTGCGTATTGAGCTCTCGCTGCAGGGCAATGAAATTGCCCACGTTGGTGACAATGCGATCGAACATGTCTTTGCCACGCACCATCTGGAAGACAGAGGATTCGGCCGCATCGAGGGAGACGCGCAGCTCATCGAGACCAGCATCGATAAGTGCCTGCCCATTGGCTTTGGTCAACAGAGTGCCATTGGTGTTGAAGAGAACGTAAATGCCGCGATCTTTCAGGTAGCGGATTCTGCGCGGCAGATCCTTGACCAGCATGGGTTCGCCGACGCCGTGCAGAACCACGCGCGTGATTTTGGGGAACTGGTCGATGATGCTGGTGAAAAGCTCCCAGGACATGTCCTTCTCTGGTTCCAGCTCTTCGAAAGTGCGGGGACAGGTCGTACACAATAGATTGCAGCGATTCGTCGTCTCCAGATAGAGACAGACCGGGTCCGCTTCCATGATGACCGAGAGCTGGTCTTCCGGTTTTTCAAAATAACGCCGCATGTCCTGGGGGGTGGGTATCGCGGAAAGAGTCTCGCTCATGAGTTCCTCGCATAAACTGCAAACGGTTTGGGAGCTACAGCCAGTGCCATCCGGCGAGCTCCGATACACCACAACGCCAGCACGCCCGTCGTGGCATATAACCATTCAAACATGTAGTACATGGCCGGTCCGGGATTGGCAAGCTGGGTGGTGTAGAGATAGAAGCAAGCGGTGCTGAAGTAGAGCATGGGCGGGTACGGGATCACGCTCAGAAACGGCAGCAACCACAGGTAGTACCAGGGATAGTGGGAAGAAAAGAGCAACATCAGCGCGGTTGCGATGACAAAGCAACAGCGAATCGCTGCCATTGAACTCGTCTCGCTCTTAGAAAACGCCCACAGGGCCAAGCCCGCCAGCAAGAGCGCCGCAAAGGCATAAAATGCGCCGGTGGGAAGATCCTGGCGGTGGAGAACATTGCGGGCGAGCGTGAGCAGAAAGTAGCGGCTGCCGGATTCCATACCTTCTTCCTTGGCATATTCCGGCAGGAAACCCAGAACGTGCGACCCGACGCTCGCATAACAGGCGTACCCCGCCACAACAATGGCGGCAAGCACGGCGGGCATTCGCCAGTTGCGCCATTCGCTGCGGCGATAGAGCGCCGGGAAGAGCGCGATGGGATAGAGCTTGACCAGCGTTGCCCCTGCCAGAGCAATGCCCGTCGCCGCCGGCTTGTGCCGTACATAGAAGAGCAGCCCGAGCGCGATCAGGGGAAGAGCGGCGGCATCCACATGGCCGCTGCTGCCAACTTCCCAGAAGATCAGCGGATGCCAGGCGTAGACCAGGACTTGTTCGCGAGGCAAGCCGACCGCCGCCAGGAGCCTGACCAGGATCCAGATGGTGAACGCCTCCAGAGCGACCATGCCGGCTTTCATCCACAGCACCGAGGCGCCAATCCTGGTGATCAGGAGGAAAAGCATTTGCGCTCCGGGAGGATAGATGGTGTGGGCGTAGGTGCGGCGATTGATGTGGGGATAGATACTCTGATCACGCAGGAAGGCGAGATGAGGATCGGCAGGAATATAGCGGAAAGGATTCACGCCGGCCGCCTGCACTTTTCCATCCCACACGTAGCGGTAGATGTCAGTAGAGAGAAACGGTGGAGAAAACAGACACACCAGCCTGCAGCCGAGGGCGAAGACAACGACGATCAGGAGGGTCCAGCGATTCACGGGACAATTGAGAATGACCCAGACAGCCACCAGGTACCCCAACGCCTGGTACATCGCGACCAGGCCAAAGCCGATGACGTAGTGATGGATCTCCCTGACCCCCTCACGGGAAAACGCCAGAAGCCAGAGGCCCAGCAAGACGAGAGCCGCGTTGGTTACAAATGTCCGGCTCAGCATGCGCAGGCCGTCCGCAGGCTTTCGAGATAGGCCCGCGTGTGCTTCGCATCGTAACCCTCGGCATGTTGAGCTGACAGTTCGCGCTGGAGGCGTTCGAGGGTAGCGGCGTCATCCACGTCATACCATGGGGGCAGCAGTTCGACTTCGAGACTGATTTCGCGCGCGCGTTCGAGGGTCTGAGCGAAGACACGCTCGGTGCTCCAATCAATGCGCTCGAATAGACGGCGGTGCGGTTGTTTGACGCCGATCAGATAGTAACCGCCATCGTCGCAGCCACCCAGCACCATGCAATCGCCTGCGCGGGAAAGCTTTTCGACGGCCTGCGACAACGCAGTTTGCGGCAGGGTCGGGCTGTCGGAATCAATCAGACAGACCGCGCTGAAGCCGCAGGCGAACAGATCCTCGCTGGCATAGAGCAGGCGCTCTCCGAATCCATCGCCTCGCTGGGCGAGAAGCTGGAAGTTGGCCGGCAACAGGTCATCGAACGCAGCTTCGTCGCCAACCGGCGTGTAGGCCACTACGCCGAGACTCTGACCAGCTTCTGTTACCTGACGGATATTTTCCGCAGTATCGCGGATGAAGCAGATGTTGAGCGCGGAGGCCTGATCGCGGCTGAGCGGCGGAGAAAGGCGAGTTTTCACCTTGCCTGGGCGAGGCGCCTTGGCCATGACTGCTAATGCGCATAAGCCCGGGCCAACCCCCGATGCCTCGCCGGGTTGAAGTTTTGTGTAGGGCAACTCTTAAAAGCTCCGATCACACACCGCGTATTGATACCAGTGGTCCTGCCAAACGCTCACCGAACTCCAGGGCTGAGAGGCGATCAGGGACTGGAATTCGTGCCGCTTCATCACCGCTCCTCTCCCGGATTCATGAAAGCGGGTACTCCAGTCTCCCATCAGTCGAGCGAACAACCACATGCAGGAGAGTGGGAGCGCGGCGCGCAAAGCTGAGGTTGGTTCTGCGATGAAACATCGGCCGCCGGGGCGCAGCGACGAGAATATTTCGCGCAGTGCCTGATGGCGGTCGCCCACGACCATCAACAGGCGGGAAGCGACGATCGCATCTACAGGTCCGAGGGATTCCGAAAGAGTCAGGACATTAGCCCTCACGAAGTGGCAGTTCGTGAGACGGCGGACGTCCGCGCGAACTTTGGCACGAGAGAGCAAGCGCTGGGAGAGGTCGACGCCGGTGATGCGGATGTCCGGGAAGCGCTCCGCCAGGCTGCAAGCGTAAAAACCGGGGCCACAGGCTATTTCGAGGAGGTGGGTTTCAGGACCAGGCTGAGCGTCAGGCCACAGGGCGTCGGAGATGGCAGCGGTGTGATCGCGAAACAGGTGTTCACGGCAGAATGCGTAAAGCCATGAACATCGTTCGAACAAACTTTCGTCCTCACCCCGAAGGGGCCCGGAGTATTTTGCTCCCAGATTTTCGATTGCCATCGTTTGCGTCCGGTTCCCTCAAACCTCGTATCAGCGGCGCTGGTGGATGTACTGCCCCACCGGGCATCATACCCCGAGCCACTATTCGATGCAGGGCTGGAACTAATCTGACTGTTTGATGCCGTAGAAGTTACGCCTATTGGTGCAAATACCAGGGTATGTTCAGGACCACAATGTTCTGGTTGCCTTTGACCAACAGCATGAGCTTGAGCAACTGTGCGCGCTGGTTGTGCATCGGGTACTCCCACCAGCGCTTCACGACCAGTTCGGGGACGAGCACGGCAATGGTACGATCCGCATGCTCCTGCGCAGTCTTCAGGACATAGTCGACGAGGGGTACAATGATTGCCCGATAGGGCGATTGCAAGGTGACCAGGTCGGGCACCTGCAAGCCGGCGTTCTGGATGGGCGCTACCACATTGCGTTTCCAGAGAGCTTCGAGGGCCTCATTGTGTTCTCCGCAGTCGATGTGGACGGCGCGAACATCCTGGGAAAGAGCCAGCGCAAAGCGGATTCCCTTTTCGGTGATTTTGCTCCAGCGATCCAGAGGCACAATCACGAACGGCGGCTGGATACCCTCCAATTCCAGTGGGGTATCGTCGGCGGTCTGGGAATCCACCCGCTCATAGTGGCTCTTGACCAGGATCATCAGGAGAATCATCAGCGGGATGAGGAGTGCGGTCACCCAGGCGCCCGCAGCAAACTTGGTTACCAGCACGACCAGGGTCGTCAAACCCGTTGCAGTCGCACCGACCCCATTCACCACCAATTTGGTTTGCCAGCCAGGTCCGCGCTGTCGCACCCAATGCATCACCATTCCCGACTGGGAAAGGGTGAAAGCGAGGAAAGCACCGATGGCATAGAGCGGAATCAGCCGGTCGGTGACACCACCAAAAAGGATGAGCAGCCCGGCGGTGAGAAATACCAGGCCGTAGACGCCGGTGGAGTAGAGCAAGCGTCGGCCGCGAAGAGCGAAGGCGTGGGGCAAGTAGTCATTCATTGCCACCGCACGGGTGAGACGGGGAAAGTCGGCGAAGGCCGTATTCGCGGAGAGAGAGAGCACGAGCAGGATCGAACCAATGGTCACGTAATAGAACACGCCCCGGCCTGCCACGGCAGTGGTCAGTTGCGAGAGCACACTCTGGTAATTGGACCCTTCGGGATCGGTGGCGCCGATACTGTATGCCTGGCACATGTATGCAATGCCTAGCAGCAGCACGACAAGCAACGCGATGATGACGGTGAGGGTGCGTTTGGCATTGACCGTTGTGGGATCACGAAACGCCATGACGCCGTTGGACACGGCTTCTACACCGGTCATGGCAGTGCAACCACTGGCGAAGACCTTGGCCAGCAACCAAAGGGACAAGGTCGCAGTTGCGACCGGCAATCTGGGAACCGGCATGACCGGCATCGGGTGACCGCCGGTCGCGACAACGTGAAAGATCCCGAGAACGATCACGATCAGAAGGCAGCCAACGAAAAGGTAGGTTGGGACGAGGAAGGCGACGCCAGTATCCCGCACACCGCGCATGTTAACGAAGCTGAGGATGAAAAGAATCAGCAGGCATAGGCCGAGCATGTGGGAGTGGAGACTGGGCACGGCAGAGACTAAGGCTCCGACTCCGGCAGAGATGCCAACTGCCGCGGTCAGAACGTAGTCGATCATAAGCGCGGCGGCGGCCAATAACCCGACATGACGTCCGAGATTCTGTGAGGCCACGGTGTAGGAACCACCGCCCTGGGGGTATGCCTCAATGGTCTGCCGATAGGAGAAATAGACAATGATGAGCAGCGCGACGATGGCCGCCACCACCGGGAGGATGTAGTGAATGCCCAGGACGCCGAGCGGGATCAGGAGAGTCAGGGCAGCTTCCGGACCGTATGCCGCGGAGCTCAGCGCATCCAGTCCGAAAATAGGGATGCCGGCGGATGGCCCGACCTGCTCGCCGCGCTCCTCCCAATTGGCCAGGGGACGGCCCATCAACACGTCGATTATCGGCATTGAAGTATTTTGCTCCAGCGATCACGACAGCTTTGTGAACGCTAGTCTACTTGTCGGCGGGTGGCGTGGCGCGAAATCGATTGGCCAGCTCGAACTCGTCCCGCAGCTCTGGAGTCTTTAGATTTTCGCGCAGGTGGGTGAGGCGCTGCTCCATGGACAACAGCGCATCAGCAACAGCTTCCTGGTTGGTGTGTGCGACGTCCCGCCACATGGAATACGGGCTGGCGCCGAGGCGGGTCATTTCGCGCAGAGCCCGGCCGCCGATGGCGCGCAGGTCGGGCGCGTCTCCGAAGCGGTCTTCCAGCATGGCGCTGAGGGCGGTAGCGAGAAACTGAGGCAGATGACTGACCCAGGCGCAAATCTCGTCGTGACGACGCGCCTGGATATTCATGGTGTGGCAGCCGAATCGCTGCACCCAGGTCCGCCACTCGGCAGCTAACGGATGATCAGGAAACTCGGTAAACAGCCAGACTGCACGATTGAACAGTTGTGCATCGGCATGTTCAGAACCGCTTACTTCTTTTCCGGCCATGGGATGACCTGGGAGGAAACCAGCCTGACCAGGCGAACCGAACAGCGGTTGCGCCTGTTGCGCAATGGCCAGTTTGACGCTGCCCACATCGGTCACGAGTTGATGCGGCTTGAGCAGAGGTGCCAGCTTTTCGAGCCAGTCCAGGATGGCGAAGACAGGGCCACTGAGAAGGATCAGGTCGCTGGCGGCCGCGGCTTCGAGCGGATCTGCCGCGGCCATATCGACGGCATGGCGATCGAGCGCGACCTGCAGTCGGCCTGGGTTACGATCCCAGCCGGTGATTTGGCCCGGGAAGTTGGCCGCGCGCAAGGCAAGGCCGGTGGAAGCGCCTATCAGGCCCGTGCCGATGATGGTGATGCGTTGCATGGTCATGGCTGCGGTCTTTTAGCGCGGGCGTGAGAGCCGGATGTCGGGGCCCGGGATTCGGGACCGGTTTTGCGGGAGCCCTTTCCGTAGTTGCGTGAATCGGTTTTGTACCGTCCCCTGAAGGGGACTTGCGGTTCTTGTTGTTTCCTTTCCCGGCACTTCCGTGCCGGGCTCTGGATTGTTCCGTCCCCATCGGGACTGGTTTGCTGCAAATTCGATCGAATCCCCTCCGTCTAGCTGGTCACGGGTACTTCGGCTCTTATGTTTCTGCCGACGGCGGTGGCGATGATGCGAAGCTGGTCCATCAGCTTGTCGAACTGATCCGGAAACAGCGATTGTGCTCCGTCGGAGAGTGCCTTGTCGGGATTGGGATGCACTTCGATCAGCAGACCATCACAGCCGGCGGCTACCGCGGCACGAGCCATCGGCGCTACTTTGTCACGGCGCCCGACACCGTGTGAGGGGTCGGCAAGCATGGGCAGATGCGACAGCTTCTTGATGATCGGAATGGCGGAAATGTCCATCGTGTTGCGAGTGTAGGTTTCAAAAGTCCGAATGCCCCTCTCGCATAGCATCACCTCATAATTGCCGCCGGCCAGGATGTATTCGGCCGACAAAAGCAGCTCTTCGAACGTTGCCGCAATGCCGCGCTTCAACAGCACCGGTTTCCGCACCATGCCAATTTCACGCAGCAAATTGAAGTTCTGCATGTTGCGCGCTCCGACCTGGAGAACATCCACGTAAGGAAGCATCAGGTCGATCTGAGAAATTTCCATTACCTCGCTCACGATCAAGAGGCCGGTACTTTCCGCGACTTCCTTCAGCAACTTGAGGCCTTCGAGCCCCAGCCCCTGGAAGGAATAGGGCGAACTGCGAGGCTTGAAGGCGCCGCCGCGGAGAAAAGAAGCACCGGCGGCTTTCACCTGTTCGGCGATGGTAAATATCTGATCCCGCGACTCCACGGAGCAGGGACCGGCCATGACGACGATCTCGTCTCCACCGACTGCGACTCCGTTGGGAAAACGGACGATGGTTCCCTCGGGGCGAAACCCGCGGCCGGCCAGTTTGTAAGGGGAGGAGATGCGCACAACCTCGGCGACCCCGGGTAGCAGCTCGAAATCCTTGTGATCGAAATGCGAAGGAGTGCCGACCCCGGCCAAAACAGTCTGGACGGTTCCGGTGGTACGGTGAACATTGAAACCGACCTGAAGCAGGCGCTCAATCACTCCCTGGATTTCTTCCTCGGTCGCTCTTTCCTGCATAGCAACAATCATGATTACTTATCTGTCTCCCTTGCTTGCGAGGCCAGCTCATTCCTTTGGAGGGCCCGCATGACATCTATGATGCGTTCGTAGATATGGGTCAGTTCGATGTCCGGCAGAGGACCCTTGTTGGCGGCGCGAACATTCTCGAAAATGATGCGTTCCCGATTCGGCTCATACACCGGCATCGAGGTGGAACGCTTCAACTTGCCGATCTCCTGCGCAGCGTGGGCCCGCGCGCTGATCAGGTCTACAATTTGCCGATCCAGTTCATCGATTTTCTGTCGCCAACCAGCAATATCCATGCACCTCTACCTTGCTCCGTGTGATACGGCGCTCACATTTGGAGCACCGGCTTGCCTCAATCCCTGAAGGAAGGCTGAGACGCCGGCCGGAGCAGTTCCGGGCCTGGCCTGCTCAATCAGAGAAACGATAGCGCTTCCGATCACCGCGGCATCGGCAAATTCGCCCACCGCGGCCACATGTTCCGGCCTCGAAATGCCGAATCCCACGGCTATGGGCAGATGCGTGAAGCGCCGCAGGCGTTCGACGAGGCGTCGTGCATCGGCAGCGAGGTCTTGCTGCGCCCCGGTGATGCCAACCCGTGAGATGGCATAGACGAATCCCTCGGACACCCCGGCAATCATCTTCAGCCGGTGATCTGTACTGGTGGGCGCGGCCAGGAAGATCGGCTTCAGACCGTAATGGTGCAGCTGGGTGAGATATTCTTCCGCCTCTTCGACGATCAGGTCAGTGATCAGGACTGCATCTACCCCGGAGCCGGCGGCTCGCGCACAAAAGCGCTCCAGACCGTAACGCAACACGGGATTGAAATAGGAAAAGATCACCAAACCGGCGAAGGGTCTCAAGGCCCGCAACTCGGCAGCCAGGGCGAGCACATCCTCAAGACGGGTTCCCTGAGCCAGGGCACGATCCGTGGCGCGCTGGATCACGGGACCGTCGGCTACAGGATCGCTGAACGGGACGCCCAGCTCGAGCACGTCGACGCCGGCATCAATGGCCGCCAGGGCGACTTCCCGGGTGGTCGCAAGATCAGGATCGCCAACGGTGAGGTAGATGACGAGGCCAGGTTTTCTGTTGAATTCAATCGCCATTGGATTTGGTTTCCGCGGCCAGGTGCAATTCGCGCGCCATGATGCCCATGTCTTTATCGCCGCGGCCGGAGAGATTTACTACCAGTATGTCATCCTGAGCCAACCTTGGGGCAAGCCGGATGCACTCCGCGACTGCGTGCGCGCTCTCGAGGGCGGGGACGATCCCTTCGGTCCTGGCCAAGCGCAGAGCCGCCTGCAGCGCTTCCGCGTCGGAAGCGGAAACATACTCCGCTCGGCCCAGGTCATGCAGGGCTGCATGCTCGGGACCGACCGAAGGGTAGTCGAGGCCAGCGGAAACAGAATGGGTCAACGAGACCTGGCCGGCTTCGTTCTGCAACAGGTAAGAGTAGGTTCCCTGCAATACGCCGGGGCTGCCCCCGCTGAAGCGAGCGGCGTGGCTGCCCAACTCAGGACCGCGGCCCCCCGCCTCCACGCCGATGAGGCGGACATTCGGTTCGTCGACGAAGTCATAAAATGCGCCGATGGCATTGGAACCGCCGCCGACGCAGGCCACGACCGCAGCCGGCAACCTGGATTCCTTTTCGAGGATTTGCTGTTTGATCTCCTGCCCGATCACGCGATGGAAATCGCGCACCATTGTCGGGTAAGGGTGGGCGCCGAGGACGCTGCCCAACAGGTAATGCGTGGTGTGGACATTGGTGACCCAGTCGCGCATGGCTTCGTTGATGGCATCTTTGAGCGTACGGGAACCCGCGCTGACGCCGCGGACCTCCGCCCCGAGAAGGCGCATGCGGTAGACATTGAGCTCCTGGCGCCGCATGTCTTCCTCGCCCATGTAGACGACACATTCCATTCCAAACAGGGCGCAGACGGTGGCTGTGGCGACTCCGTGCTGGCCGGCGCCGGTTTCCGCGATGACGCGGTGTTTGCCCATGCGGCGCGCTAACAGACCCTGGCCCAGGCAGTTGTTGATTTTGTGGGCCCCGGTGTGGAGCAGGTCCTCACGCTTGAGATAAATCTTTGCCCCACCCAGCTGGCTGGTCAGACGCGAGGCCAGGTACAGAGGCGTCGGGCGTCCGGCGTAGTCCGCCAGCAGCATGTTGAGCTCGGCATGGAAGACCGGGTCGGCCTGCGCTTCGGCATAGGCGTGCTCCAACTCTTCGAGAGCGGCCATCAGGGTTTCCGGAACGTAGCGGCCGCCATAGATGCCAAAACGCCCTGCGACGGTGTTGGTTGCTGTGGTCATGCTTTGAGCCTTTCCTCCAAACTTTGGGCAGTCTCGGTTGATGCCTCGCGGGCTGCGCGGATGAATGCCAGTACTTTCGCAGGATCCTTCTTCCCTGGCGCTTGCTCGACTCCGGTCACGACGTCCACGCCCCATGGTTGCAGGGTTTGAATGGCCTGCTGCACGTTTTCCGGCGACAAGCCTCCGGCCGCAACCAGGCGCATCTTGGGAGCGACCCGGAGAAATGCGTTTCGTGCCTCAGACCAGTTAAAGCTGACACCGGTACCACCTATGGCTCGCGTGGTTGAGGAATCGACGAGAACGCCGTTCAGTGCAGTGTTTTGGGCTGTCTCCATCATTTGGTGCTCGAATTGATCGCCCTTGAATTGATCGCCCTTATAGTGCAGGACAGACAGGATGCTGATTCGATCCAGACGGTCTCGTAAGAGGGCGGGCAACCTGTCGTCCGAGGAGCGGTGGAGCTGCACTCCGGTCAAGCCACAGGTGTTGACAGCCGAGACGATGTCCTCGAGGCCGGCGTCCGCGAAAACACCGTAGGTTTCGAGCTCCGGAGGCAGATTTCGGGCTATTTGCCGAACCGTCTCTACGTTCACCTGCCTGGGACTTGGCGCGAACACGAAGCCGACCGCATTGGCGCCACACTGGGCGGCAAACCGCGCGTCTTCAAGATTGGTGTTGCCGCAGATCTTTATCCACATGGCAGTTCCGTCGGAAGTCATCTTCGAAATCGGCAAACAGCAGGTCCACTTCGCTCTACGGTCGTCACGAACAAATTCGGCCGGATGGAAACAGGGGCCTCTAAAGCGCGGCTTTTTTGGCGGCCTGTTACGGCCCGGTTTAAAGCCGTGCCCTGATACAAACGACGCGAAGTTCCGTGTTCATTCCCCTCTTAACTTGCCACAGGCGATCAGCTGCTCACGGGCAAGCGGCCTGCCGCCGCGTGAAGAAGGCTTTCGAGCGCGATCCCGGGGTCGGGCCGGCGCATCAAGGACTCTCCTATCAGGAAGGCCTGGAAGCCCGCGGCGCGTAAGCGATTGATGTCTTCGGCGGTGTCGATGCCACTCTCGCTAACGTGAACGGCGCCGGCCGGGAGGCGTGGCGCAAGGTCAAGCGAGACTTCGAGCCGCACCGTAAAGGTCTTCAGGTCACGATTGTTCACGCCCACCGCATCGCACTCCAGGTCCAGCACTCGCTCCAGCTCTTCTTCGGTATGCACTTCACAGAGCACGTCCAGCTCCAGGCCGTGGGCTTTTGCGGTCAAACGACGCAGCTCGGTGTCTGTCAGGGCCGCGGCGATGAGAAGTATGGCGTCGGCACGGTGAGCGCGCGCTTCCAGGAGCTGGAACTCGTCGACCATGAAATCTTTGCGCAGGCACGGCAAAACGCAGGATTGGGAAGCCACTTCCAGGTTTCGTAGGCTACCCTGAAAATAGGGCTCATCGGTGAGGACGGAGAGACAGGCAGCCCCTCCGCGCGCCATCTGTGACGCCAGGAGAGCGGGATCGAAGTCAGGGCGAATCAGGCCCTTCGAGGGCGAGGCTTTTTTCAATTCTGCGATGACCGCCGGTCCTTCAACAGCCTTCTGCCGGAGCGCACGGGCGAAGCCGCGCGGCTTATGGTTGGCCGCTGCCTGCTCCAAAAACCGGACGGAGGAGGTTGTTTTTCGCTCCTCGAGGCCCCGCCGGGTGGTAGCCACAATCTTTGTAAGTTGGCTCTCCATCGCAATTTGCTCGAAAGACCAGTATATGACGCCAGAGAAAGTACACTGCAGGTATCAGCCCTGGGAGCAGGGCATCTCATTGAGCGTATGCGCCAGTTCCCTTTAGTTTGGGCGAAATCGGCGGAGGCCGCTCGTCTGGAACAGGACCTTCGCTCTGCTGGGCGGTCGTTGTTGATGCTCGACTATGACGGAACACTGGCGCCCTTCCACGCCGATCGTTTGCAAGCGACGCCTTACGCGGGCGTGGAAGACCGGCTGGCGACGCTATCCAAACTGGAGCGGGTTCGGCTCGTTCTGGTCTCAGGCCGTTCCGCGCGCGAGCTGCGCAGCATGCTGGACGCCCATGTCCGAGCGGAGATCTGGGGCAGCCACGGGCGGGAATGGTTGGGACACGACGGCTCCTACCACCTCTTTGCCCTGAGACCAGGCCAGCAAAATGCGCTCTCGGAAGTTTGCCGCGAGTTCCATGCGCTGGGGCTGGGACAAAGCCTGGAAGTGAAACCGACGTCGCTTGCCATCCATTGGCGCAACGCGGATCAGGCGACCCAGGAGCAGATTCGGGCGGCAGTACGATCGGCCTTCGCTCGCCTGGACGAAAGCGATGGAATCAACCTATTGCCATTCGACGGCGGGGTGGAATTGCGGTCGACTGAGCGCACCAAGGGCACCGCTGTGACCGAAATACTGCGCGAGACGAGTTATGAAACTCCAGTTGCGTACCTGGGGGATGACCTCACCGACGAGGACGCTTTTGCCACGCTCCGGAACCGGGGAATCTCTATCCTGGTGCGCACCGAGGTTCGCGAGTCTTATGCCGAGTTCTGGCTTCGGCCGCCGGAAGAACTCCTGTTATTCCTGGACACATGGATCGCCGGGGCCTCCCAATGAACCGTCAGAAGCTGGTGCTGGTCTCCAATCGCATCCCGGTCACATTTGCCTCAGAAAATGGAAAGCTCAAGGGAATCCCCAGTAGCGGTGGTTTGGTTAGCGCTTTGGAGCCGCTGCTCAAAGACCATGGCGGTGTCTGGGTGGGCTCGGGCGGAACCGAAGATTCCCGGGAGATCCGGAAAATTCTGGAGAAGTCCAGCGGAGATCATCCCTTCCGTTATGAACCTCTTTTTCTGACTGAGGAGGAGCAGAGCAATTTTTATGAAGGCTTCTCGAACGAGATTGTGTGGCCTCTCTTCCACGACCTGCAGTCGCGGTGCAACTTCGATCCGCGCTATTGGGAGTTCTACGAAAAGGTCAATTCCAAGTTTGCGGCGGCGGTCGAAAAGGCCTCGAAGTCCGAGGACCTGATCTGGATCCACGATTATCAGCTGATGCAGGTGGGCAAGATCATTCGGCGCAACCGGCCGAAGGTGCGGCTGGCGTTCTTCTTGCATATTCCGTTTCCGTCCCCGGATATATTTGCGAAGTTACCCTGGCGGCAGCAGATTCTGGACGACCTGATGGCACACGACCTGGTCGGACTACAGACTGGGCGCGATCAGCGCAATCTGATTGCCTGCCTGCGTGGCTTCCTTCCCTCAGTCAAGATTTCCGGGCGGGGAGAAGGTCGAACGGTAATCAGCGGATATGGGCACACACACGTGGAGGCTTTTCCTATCAGCATTGATTATCGGGCGTTTTCTGATCTGTCGGCGTCGATTCCGGTGGTGGAAAGGGCGAAGCAGATCAAGGCCAAAGTTCGTGAGATCCAGATTGCCGTCGGAGTGGATCGGCTGGATTACACCAAGGGAATTCCGGAGCGGATCAAGGCGTACGGCTCGTTTCTACGCACCTACCCACAGTTCCGGGGCAAAGTGGTGCTGATCCAGATTGTCGTGCCCAGCCGGGAAGGTATCCCGCGTTATGACCAGCTCAAGCGAGAAGTCGAACGGCTGGTGACGCAGGTGAACGGCGAGTTCAGTGAACCAGGCTGGGTTCCGATCAACTTCATCTACCGTTCTGTGCCGCGGGAAGAGCTGGTAGCCATTTATCGCGCCGCCGATGTGGCCCTGATTACTTGTCTCAAAGACGGCATGAACCTGGTGGCCAAGGAATACTGCGCGGCAAAAACCGAAGCCAACGGGGTGCTGGTGCTCAGTGAATTTGCCGGGGCGGCTCCGGAGCTTCGGGTAGGCGCGATCCTGGTGAATCCTAACGATGAAGTGGGAGTGGCTGCGACGCTGAAACAGGCCCTCGAAATGACTCCAGAGGAACGGCGGCGCCGGATGCTTCGGCTGCGACAGCAGATTCGTCAGGCAGACATCCTGACGTGGCGCGATCGCTTTTTCGATGCTTTGGAAAAGACCGGTACGGTGTCGGCTAAGACGACTTGAGAATTTGGTGCCGAAGAAGGGACTCGAACCCCCACACCCTTGCGAGTACATGGACCTGAACCATGCGCGTCTGCCAATTCCGCCACTCCGGCACGCTGATCCAGCGCGATCGGCTGGATAGACAGTGTTGTCTAGTGTACAAGAGCGGGACGTGATGTCAAAGCGCGGGGCGGTTTGATTCTGGAACTCTCACAGCGGTCGAAGCGTGCACATGAGATTGACCGAAGGTGCCAGGATTTCTTCCTGAGTAGTGTTCCTCGTCCCCTTTTGGGGGCTACTTTCAGGCAGACTCCAGCCCTGGCTCTTCCCAAGAAGAGCCGGCTCGCGGAGGGCTAGCGGCTTATGGGCACCTGTACAGCGATCGCTTCCAGCTGGGCCAGATGGTTCAGGTCGTGCCCCGCCATGGTTTCAATGAGCGTGCGCAATGTCATTTGGCCGCGCTCAGGATGTGTAACAGGCTTTGACATAAGATCCGGCGAGATCGAGCGCAACAGCATCAAATTCCACTGACGTACACAGGAGAAGGTCATCATGGCAGCTTGTGGATCGTAGCCGGAATAGTTCGCCGCCCACAGCTCCTGGTCAAAGGGCTGGATCACGTGATGTGGCTCGGCCAGGGCTTGGCGGATACGGTAGCTGAAGACCAGTTCGCAATCTGCGAGGTGGCACAGGATCTCGTGCGGGCTCCATTTTCCGGGTGCGGGTGGTTCTTCAAGTCTTACCGGACCAAGGGCAACAGACAATTGCTCCAGATGACGGGCTGTGGTGGCCACTACTTTAAGAGGGTCACGACTGCCTAGCTGTCGTGCGTATGGATTCATCACATTACAATAACGGTTGCAGCCCCTCTTCTCAACTTACCGGGATGAGGTTACCGAAGAGTAGAAAGTCACAAGTGTGTCGCATTGTGGGAAAACCAGTACGACCACGGGAGGCTTCCCGGATGAGGTTGGAATGACACAAAATCTACACTCTATTCCTGCAGAGCAAGCGAAAGAGATCCGCCGCCTCTCACACGACTTGAGTAATGCGCTGGAAATCATCGTGCAGGCCAATTACCTGCTGGGCGCAATGTCGCACGATGAGAGCGCGAAACAATGGATACAGCTGCTGGATAACGGGGTGGTCCAGGCAGCTGATATTAATCGCAGCCTTCGCGAATATATCGTGGCTCATAGCTAGGCCTCCCTCAACCTGGTTTCGCTGCTGGTTCCCTGAACCACAGGTCCCTCCAGTTCGGTCGAAAATGATCTGAGAAGTCAGCCAACACCAGGCCCGTCCACTCCGCTTCAGTCGGAGCCGTGACTTTTTGGATTCAGTTGTACTTTGTGGCCGGAAGGTCTCTCAATGAGGG
Organism: Acidobacteriaceae bacterium; assembly: GCA_035507705.1. Lineage (GTDB taxonomy): Bacteria > Acidobacteriota > Terriglobia > Terriglobales > Acidobacteriaceae > PALSA-350. The sequence continues at coordinate 64,972 of DATJNV010000049.1, read as the reverse complement.
CAGCGAACAGCGAATCCCATCCTTCGCGAAAAGCGCGAAGGATGGGGCACCCGAGTTTTTGTGTGGCCAAGCTCTTACGCTAGTTTGGCGTCCAGGGAAATTTCGGTGTTGTTCTTGAAAAGGCGGGAGATGGGGCAATTGGCTTTTGCATCCTGCGCGGCCTTGTCGAAGGCAGCTTTGTCGGCGCCCGGCACCTTGGCGGTGGTGGTCAAGTGGATCTTGGTAATCGTCGGGCCGGCGTCAGTCTTTTCAAAAGTCACGGCGGCTTTGGTCTCGAGCGATTGCGGCGGCAGGTTGGCGTTAGTGAGCTGAGCGCTCAACGCCATGGTGAAGCAACCCGCGTGCGCTGCCGCGATCAGTTCCTCTGGGTTGGTTCCGATTCCATTTTCGAACCTGGTGCTGAATGAGTATTGGCTGTCCTTCAAAACGCCGCTCTGGGTAGAAATCGTGCCTTTGCCGTCTTTCAAGCTGCCATGCCACACTGCACTTGCTGTGCGTTCCATACAAACTCCTGTTGAGACAAATTGGACGTTTAGATGTCCGGTCTCATTGTATTGATGCCGAGTTAAAGCAAATTACGAAACACGGGGATGTTTTTAGCCTGTCCATGTGCTGCCGCTCTTTTGACGGAACGGCAGCGCTCGGGTTCCTTGCTCCGGCCAATACCGTTTCGTAAATTTTGCTTCAACCATTCGTAGATTGCCCTGCTAGAGGCAAAGACACCATGCGTGCCTGCAGCGTCTGGGCGAAGGCGTCGTGCATGGTGAGCTGGCCCTCCAGCAGGTAGTAGCCTTGCTGGCTGCGGCTTTGAGCCGAGCCACGCACGATGGTTCCGTCGAAGGAAAACCAGATGCCATGAACCTGGCGGGTGGTGAAGGATAGCCGCTGTCCGGACAGACGGCTGGTCGCAAAAAAGAAGGTGAGCGGCGTACCCTCATCGCTTTCATGATCGCCCAACCTGGTGATGAAGCCGCTCAACCGATCGGGCTGCAAGTCCACTTCTATGGTTCCGGTGGAACCGAGCCGGTATTCTCCGGAAGCATCCACCGGAAGGATGGTTCGGCCCGTGGATCGAGTACCGATATCGAGCTCTTCCTCGACCTGGTTATAGCTGCGCCGATGCAGTACCGGCTGGGGTGCTGTGCCCTGTCCCCAAACCGGCGACGGAATCGAGGGGGACAGGGCGATCACAAGAAGTGCTATGGCTTGCCAACGGGGGAATTGCACAGTTTGCCTCTACCACGGGCCTTACGGCCCCATGCTCTTTATTCGGGCAGCTTCGAACTCGTCCCCCGGTTTCCAGGTAATGGGCGGGGATGAGAGCGCCTGCCACCCTAATAAGAACCCGAACTGCGCCAATCTGGCATCGGCCCGGAAGTCCATATTCGCACTATATTCGTCGGCCGGCCGGTGGTAACGGTTGGCATCGTAGTCGTCCTTCTGCGCTCGGCCCCAGCCTTCGGGATGGCCGGCAAAGAGATCGCCCTCGTCAATGGAGAAAGCGGGTACCCCCACGCGGGCGAGACTGAAATGGTCGGAACGGTAGTAGATGCCCGCCATGGGCGAATTGTCCGGTTGGATCTGCAGGTTGAAGGCCGCGGCGGTCTTCTCGACTACAGGGTAAAAACTGGTGCGCTCGGCCCCGAGAACCTGAACGGAAGTAGGGATGCCGATGGGCAGCAGCTCGTCGAAGTTGAGGTCCAGAGCGAAATCGCGGATGGGTTCCGGAGGATGCAGGCCTAAATATTTAGATCCGAGCAGTCCCTGTTCTTCCGCCGTCACGGACGCGAAGTAGACATTGCGGGGCGGAGGGATTTTCGCGGCGGCAAACGCGCGGACCATTTCGAGCAGAATGCCGCAGCCAGTGCCGTTGTCCACGGCGCCGTTATAGATTTTGTCGCCAGGTTGGCTGGGATCGATACCCAGGTGATCGTAGTGGGCGGTGTAGAGTACGTTGCGACCGGGCCGCGAATCGGCTCCGGGGACCATGGCGATCACGTTGTCGGAGTTGTAGTCGCGCACCTGGCTGACGATGTGGGCTTTGAGGCGCACCGGCAATTGGATGGATTTGAATCCGCGCTTGCCGGCAGCTTCGATCATCTGATCCGCATTCATCCCCGCGGCGGCAAAGAGTTTTTGGGCTACGTCGAGTTGGATCCAACCGGCGGCCTTAAGAACCGCGAGGGGATCGTCGCGTAGATAGGAGGTCTCGGTTGATTCGGAATTTTTCACAACGTCCCAGCCATAGCTGGCGAGATCGGTGCGGTGAATGACCATAATCCCTGCGGCGCCCCTGCGCGCCGCTTCTTCGAACTTATAGGTCCAACGGCCGTAATAGGTGAGGGCTTTGCCCTGAAAGAAGTGCTCGTCATTGGAGGGCGGCTCGTTGACGATCGCGAGCACCATTTTTCCCTTCACGTCGATGCCCTGGTAGTCGTTCCAGTGATACTCAGGGGCATCGATGCCATAACCGACGAACACGATGGGCGCGTCAAGATCGACGCTGGGAGCGCCGGTCTGATCCTTGGTTACATAGTCTTCGCCATACTTCAACTTAATAGGCGCTCCGCTGGACGGAAGGAAGGTGAAGCTGGTCTGCTCGACATCGGTGTGTACGGCCATCAGGGGGACAGATTGGAAATAGGTGCCGTTGTCGCCTGCGGGACGCGCTCCCGCCAGAGCGAATTGCGTGGCGATATACTCCGCGGCAAGCTGGCCGCCTCGCTTTCCAGGACCCCGGCCTTCGAGCAGGTCGCTCGAAAGAAAGCGGACGTGGGCGCGAATTTTCTCCGGGTCGATGCTTTCTGCCGCCTGGCGAGCTGCCTCTGGAATTCCCTGCAGCGCGGGGACTTCGGGCATTTCTGAACCGTGATCGAGTGCCTGGAGCAGCGAAGCCGTAAGCAGAAACGTCAGGCAAAGAGTAGGGTTGAAAAATCTCTTCATCTCACCTCATGGGGCATGATTTGCAACCGCCGCAGTACTTTGCGCGCAAGCCCTGTTAGTGGCAGGCTGCTTAACTCGGAACTCTTCATCCACTGACGCGGATTGGCCCCAGCTGGGAGGCGGCATTCGATTTCGCGTTCAGAAAATCGGAGCACCCGCACTTCGTAATTGGTGACGGTAATGGCGTGGCGGACGGTGATTTCCACCCGGTCGTCGTCATCTTTGAACATTGCCACTTCGGGCAACTCCCACATGCCCGGCATCAAAGAAGCTGATGAGGACCGCTGCTCCAACAAAACCTGATTTGTTCCGGTTCGCTTGCGGCACAGAAGCGCATAGGCAACCTGGCGCTTGCGCATCTTCTTCGGCGGAGGCGCCTGGTGCTCACCTCGGGTAAGGCAATGCGTTTGCACCGGGCAGTGAAGGCATAAAGGACGCTGCGGCAGACAGACAGTCGCTCCCAGTTCCATCATGGCCTGATTGAAGCGTCCGGGACTTTCCGGATCGAGGAGTTCCGTGGCGCGTTCACGAAACCATTTGGGCGAGGATGATTCTTCATTGCCTGGGAAGAGACGCAATACAACTCGCTCTACATTGCCGTCCACCACGGCAGCCGGCTCGCCGAAAGCAATGCTGGCAATTGCCGCGGAGGTGTAGTCGCCGATACCCGGCAGCTTGCGCAGCTCTTCCGCGGAACGCGGGAAGATTCCCTGGTGATCGCGGACGACTACCTGCGCCGCCTTGTGCATATGCTTCGCGCGACGGTAGTAGCCGAGACCGCTCCATGCGGCAAGGACGTCCGGTTCGGCTGCCTGGGCGAGCGCGGCAACCGTGGGGAAGAGAGTCAGGAAGCGGGTGTAGTAGTCGATGACCGCGGAGACCCGCGTCTGCTGGAGCATGATCTCGGAGACCCAAATACAGTACGGGTCAGAAGTTCGACGCCAGGGGAGGTCGCGCGCGTGGGAATCAAACCAGGCCGATAAATCCTGCTGAAATTTCCGGATCGTAGCCGGATGGGTGACCACGCTTTGAATGTACCAGAGGGAACAAAGCTCGCCGTACCGCGCCTCCGGCGCTCGGAGTTCACGGCTCTCAATGAACAAACGCATAGCCGGGAAAGAAGGTCAGTCCCGCAGGGACTACTGCGGGTGTTCGCAATAGGCGGTCAGAATCCAGCCGGAGGAGACTTGTTGCCAGACGGCAATGGCCTGCAGGGTTTGTGGCTGGCCTCCGGTATTGGGGAGCTGCAGGGTGTAGCTGAGGGTCATGTCAGGGCCGTTTGGCTTGACTACCATTTGGGTTATGGCGAAGTCGCTTACGTTCAGCCCCTGAAGGTAGGCCAGCACCTGATCCTTGCTCATCACCTTGCCGCCGGCACTGTAGACGACATTGGCGGCCAGCATGCCAGGGAGCTGCTGCCAGTTCTTTGCTTTCACAGCACCCCAGAAGAGGCGCTGATATTGCTCGGCACTGGTGGTGGACTTCAACGAGGGGTTTTTCTGGGGTCCGTAAAGGGTGCAGCCGCTCAGAGTCACGGTGATCGCCAACAGGCTTATGAACCAGCACTTGCGCATCGATCCTCATTGGAGCACAAAACCCGGGGTCCCCGGCAGCTTTGCTGCTGGGGTGGAAAAAAGGCTGCCATAGTGGCAGCCTTTTTGCCTTTCGGAACCAGGGCTAGTCGCCCATGACGGTCTCTTCACTGGCCGCCGGAGCCGGCTTGGGTGCGGGCGAAATCAGCGTGTCGACCGGGATGAAGCCTTCCTTCGGCTTCTCCCCAAGTACGTGCTCACGGTAGAGCCGCGCCATTTTCGCGTTTTCCGCATCCTGCTTCAGCTTCGAATCGCGCGCCTTCAGCTTTTCTTCGCGGGCGTTCTTGGCAATTCCCAGCTTTTCGAAGGTGTCGTTGGCGGCTGCCGTCACGTGTTCCTGATTGAGCAGCAGGTCGTGCGTGATGTTGCCCATTCCGACCTTCTTGCCACCGGCGAAGATCTCGTGGCGGCCGTGCTCCTCGTACCACTTGGTGAGGGTTGCCGTCATGTGCATCTTCTCGATGATGTTGCGCCAGCCCACACCAGTGTTGTAGGCGCAGAAGGAGATTTCACCTTCCTGCGTGGCGTAGGGAATGATGCACTGCTCGGTGCGGCGGAAGTCGTAGTTGAAAAGGTCCTGGAACCACATGCCGGCGATGAACAGGAAGTTCCAGCGATCGGCGCGGCGCTTCTCGATGTCGGCCATCGTCCGGTCCGCCTTCACAGATCCGTAGTTCCGCTTGGTAGAACCGGAGAACTTGTCGAACTTCTGCAGCAGATCGAGGATCCGCATGTGGGTCGGCGCCTTCAGCGGATTGTAGTTCCGCATAAGGGCGAGGCTGATCCCAACCAGGGACAGGAACCGGCCGCGGGCGGCGTCGTTCAGCTTGGCAATGTCCTTGGCCAGGCGATCGGCATTCAGAAATGCGGTAACCGGGACCGCTTCCTTGGTTTCCTTGTCGATCATGATGGCCATGCCGATGCCGCAGTTGGGGTGGCAGCCGCAGGAAATCTGTCCCCACTCGCGGTTGGGTCCGTGCACGAGATCGGCAAAGTCGGAAAAGGTGCTCATGAAGCTGATGGGAAACCAGTCGCGAGCAGGCTCGCCCAGGCCGGTCTGATTTTTGACGTCGTGAGCCATGTGGCTCAGGGTGTAGCGCTGCGCGGTCCGGCGTTCGTCGCTGACCGCTTCATCGCGGCCGGTAAACGAAACCGGCTGGAAGCTGAGGAAGTTGATCTTCTTGGGGTTGTCGAGGGCGAACTGGATGATGTGCCCAACCTGCTCGTTGTTGATGCCGTTGATGATGGTGGTGACGGGAACGATATCGACGCCGGCTTCATGCAGGTTGTGGATGGCCTGGAGCTTCACATCGAAGAGGTTGCCGACCTTGCGGTGGGAATTGGCTGCGTTGCCGATGCCGTCAAACTGCAGGTAGGCGTAGCGCAAGCCGGCTTCAGCTGCGGCGCGGCAGAGCTCTTTGCTCTTTGCGAACTCGATGCCGTTGGTGGCGGCCTGCACGGACTCATAGCCGACCTTGCGGGCGTAGGCAATGGCGTCGAGGAAGTACGGGGAAAGGGTCGGCTCACCGCCGGAGAACTGAACCGACATCTGGCGCCGCGGCTTGATGCTGACCGCGTTGTCCAGCATGGTCTTAATCTCATCCCAGGTGAGCTCATGGACGAAGCCAACCTGGTTGGCGTCCATGAAGCAGGGGTCGCACATCATGTTGCAGCGGTTGGTCAGGTCGATGGTAAGCACCGAACCTCGGCCATGGGTCACGGTTGAGGTTCCGTGGTTGTGCAGCTTCTCATCGTTGTGGGCGCGGATGTCGCGGCCAGGGAAAACCTCTTCCAGATGCTTGAAGAACGTGGGATCGATGGACATCACGTCTTCGAAGTGCCCGTGCTTGGGGCAATCCTTCACCATCAGAATCTTGCCGTCACGCTCGATGATCTGGGCCTTGATCTCGCCGACCTTCTCGTTCAGGAGAATCTCGTGGGGCAGCTTGCCGTCGATGATCTGCTGGCGAATCTCAGGTACGCACTTTGGACAGAGAGAGTCCGTGGTGCGCGGCCACCCGAGAGGCGGCTTCTCTTTTTGATAGGACTTGAGCAGAGGCTTGTCGGACCACTTCGGGGTAAAGGAGGGGTTGGGGCTGATGCGGTTCGCTCGCTCGAAGACAAACCACGCTCCCTGAGCGAGGATGGTGACCGCTCTCTCTGCGTATTTGACGGATTTCGACATGGGGGTCTCCTGGTCTGACAGACTCTGTACTGGGGCCGAAAAGCTGTTCAGGTTGGTTGTCCCAAATGTAGGCGGGACCGCCAAAGTAATAGGTTAAAAGCTTCACTTCTGAAGCAGAAATGAGTCTCGGCGAACGGCGATAAAAGCAAGCCGGACGGCAAAGTATCGATTTGAATGGGTTTGAGGACGGCAGCGGTGGTATCGATCTGGATACCTTCGGCGTGACCTAAAGGCTGTAGGTCGTAGGTGAAAAATCATTCCTATGAATGGTGCAACCGGGTAACAGGACAGTGTCCGTTATTCCTGGGCCGCGCCTCCTTCGGCGATGGCGACCCGATTGATGATCCTTTGGACGATGACGACCTGGACGTTGATGCGGCGCGCCAGGTCGGGCACAAATTCGGTGATGGCGTTGCCGATCGGGTCGGTGGCCAACGAGGTGGAGATGCGGGCCGCGCTGGCGCCGAAGCTGTGCTTTCGTCCGGGCACGTAAACATTTCCCAGCGTGTTGGTGCAAATGGTGCCCACGACGGTTGCGTAGTTGAACATAGGAACGCCCTGATCGCTCTGGCCGATCACGACGGCATCGAGGACATGCAGGATACGGCGGCCCGGGGAAAGATTGGGCATGCGGTGATAGTGGGGATCCTGGTGAAAAATCGACGGAATCAGAAAAGTGCTGAAGAATTCACCGGTCATATCCTGCGACAGGGATACACCGGCGTTCTTGGCGAATCCGGGGAATCCGGGCCCATCCGCGGTATGAGAATCGGTCATGATGGTGAGCGCGGATAACCCGCCGATGGTGAGTAGATTGCCAGGATCGGCGACATTTTTTGCCGCGAGGATGAATTTTTGCTTTGCCGTCAGGGGCAGGGGGGTTGCGGAGTCGAGGAAACGGGTGAATGTCGCGATCTTTTGCTGGCAACTCATGAACCTTTGGGCCGGGCTGCAGGCATCGGGAACACACCGCGGGCGAGAACCGGGGAGGTTGAGACGGGCAGCCGGCGGTATCGGCATGAGACCAGGCGCAGGCGGACTGACGGGCGGGAATCCAGGACTGCGATTGCTTTTCTGAGCCTTATTGTGGCCGGGTCCCTCGGAGGACTGGTCGGTTGGAGAGGTATCCTCCGGCAGAGGCTCCTGAAGGGACGGGTCTTGAGCCGCACTGGAGGCAGACGGCTGCGGCGCATCCGGCAGGATTTCGGGCGAACCTTGTTGCTGTCCGAGAAGAAGATGCCGGCCGGCGAGGAGAATCGCCAGCAGGAGGATTCTGTTGACAGCGCTATTCAAATCAGTCCCTAGATAAAGAACAGTTCGCTGCTACTCCAGACGAAGCTTCTGCATGATAGGAAACTTACGAATGACATTGGGAAGAAATTCGAGCACCAAATTGCCGCCCATGTCGGAGGCGATAGAAGTCGCGAAGGTGAGGCCGACGACCTTGCCCGTCCTGCTTCGACTAGGATAGTAGCCCAACACGGTGACAGCGGAAAGGGCCCGCCCGGCAATGCCCGAATAATTGAACTGATGGATGCCGTCGTCGCTGCGGCGCACGAACGCCTGTTCGGCGGAAAGCAGACCCCGGTGGACGAGGCTTCCTTGGGCCACGCGGTAGTACCGCGGATCCTGATGGAAGGCTGCGGCGAATATTCCGTCGGTGTAAACCCGCAGCGTCGCTCGGCGTAAGAGAGCCGCACCTATCTTCTCTCCGTAAGCACCGGAATCGTTGCCGTATTTAGGGTCTGTCTGAAAAAGTTGTTCATAGCTGGCAGAGTAGAGGGCCGGAAGAAGGGTGATCGGCCGGGCCACCTCGGTAAAGGAAAATATCACTTTGTCGACAGAATTGAACGGGTGCGGTGTCTGTCCTGGTTCAATCACCTGGGCGTACTTTCGTGGAGGGCGTACGGAGCCAAGGTTCATTTGCTGCGTGCCATGTGCGAATTGTTGGGGTGAGGTTTGCGCCTGCGGCGCGTCGGGCAAAGCTTGCTTCGCCACTATCCCTGGGATCCCGGTTGCCTGTTGGGAAAGAGCTGAGACGCTCAAAATCAGAGAAATACAGAACAGGCGGCATGGGTGTCGCAAAAATTTGGTCAAACTCTTATTTCCCGTTTGCAAGGTAGTGGCGCCTCCGGTCTATGCGAGCGGGTGAGGGTTGGATCCAAAAGCCGGGTGGTTCGTTCCTCACGCATTGCCGGTGCGGTACTCTACCAGTGGACACACTCCCGCGACACATTGTTTAGGGAGAGATGCTCCAGCGAGGGGTTATGGTTGACCAACCGGGCCAGGGAAAGGGCAGCGGCCGTTTCGAGGATTTCGGGAAGAAAGTCGACGAGCGCTTCAATCAGGTCTTGCCACGGGTCGAAGAAGAGGTGAAGAAAGTAATCACCTATCTCAATGACCAGGTCGTGCCTCAGGTACGCCAGGGCTCAGCGCAGGCGCTGCACACAGCGGCCGACCAACTGCGAAAACTGGCCGAACAGCTCGAAGATCGACCGGGCAGCGGAGCACGGTAGGTGTTGCGGGGCTACCGAGCGCTCTGCCCTCTGCCGCGAGTTGTGCTGTTCTGCGCAGCAGTGATCCTTACCGCCGGATGCCGGCATAAACAGCCGCAGGTTGCTGTTGCTCCGCCGCCTCCGCTTGCGCCACCACCAGCTGCGAATCCTCCGCCTTCGACAGCCCCGATGGAGAGCCCCACTGCGCCGGCACCCAGATCGACAGCCATCGCCGATACCCAGGCGGATGCGGATTTTGTCAACTCACACCCTGTGATCTACAGCGAAGTGGGATTGGCAAGTTGGTATGGGCCCCCCTATGACAAGCGGCGGGGGGCCAACGGCGAAATTTACGACAAAGACGCGCTCACGGCAGCTCATCGGACTCTGCCCATGAACTCCCTCGTCAAGGTCACCAATCTGTCGACGGGGCAGTCTGTGATCTTGCGGATCACGGACCGTGGGCCATTTGTTCCTGATCGCATCCTCGATCTCTCCCTGGGCTCGGCAAAGGCGATCGGGGTATGGAGACCCGGCGTGGCGCGAGTACGAGTAGAGGTTTTTGCCGCTCCTGCGCCACTGGAAAGTGGCGGCCGATGGTGTGTACAGATCGGTGCCTTCAAAAGCGAGCGAGGCGCTTATAAGCTGCGGGATCAGCTTACGCGCAAATATCATTCGGCAAATGTGATCGAGTTCACCGGGCCTACGGGCCACTGGGTGCGTATTCGTCCTTTGGGGGACGATAAGGGACGCGCAGTGGAGATTGCTCGCGGGATTCAACCCAGCGAGGGCGAAGCGTATTTGGTTCGGCTGGATTGACGATCGGTTGATAATCGGATGCGCTGCGGGGCCATGTTTCCGACCTGTACCCAGGACTTCGTCCTGGGCTATGCTCAGCAATGCTCAGCCGTCCCTACGGGGACTGCATGAACCTCAACCTGATTCTCGGGATGGATTGCTGTTTCTCTTTATTCCTTACAGGAGGCCCTGAAGCGTGATTCTGCTGCAGACGTACACGCTTCCCCCCGGGATGTTGGAGAAGGCCCGTTCGCTTTATTACTGGCGCACGGCTCTGGACTTTGGCTCCAGTTTCTGGAGCATTCTGGTTCTGCTCGCCTGGTTGAATTTTCGCTGGGTCTCCAGGCTTGGCTCATGGGCAGCGGCCATTGCTCGCAAGCCGTGGCTTCAAGGGCTTTGCTTCGCACCGGCATTCCTTCTGCTACTGTCGCTGTTTCATCTGCCGCTTTCCATCCTGGGCCACCACATTTCACTTGCGTATGGTCAATCCGTACAGGGATGGGGCAGCTGGTTCCTGGATTGGGGGAAAGCTTTGCTGCTGGACCTGCTGTCGGGGACGTTCGTCCTTTCGGTGGTCTTTGCACTGATCCGTCACTCGCGGCGATGGTGGCTTTGGCTTTGGATTATTTCGCTGCCCTTGCAGGTACTGGTGGTGTACGTGCTCCCGCTGGTTGTCGACCCCATGTTCAATCATTTCGAGCCGCTGGCGAAGACCGATCCGGTGCTTGTGCAGCAACTGGAACAAGTAGTGAATAAGACCGGCGTTTCCATTCCGCCATCGCGCATGTTTCTGATGAAGGCCAGCGAAAAATATACGAGCTCGAATGCCTATGTTACGGGGTTCGGCTCCTCCCGCCGGGTCGTGGTTTGGGACAACACGCTCAAGAACTTACCTCACGATGAAATCCTGCTGATCTTCGGCCACGAACTGGGACACTATGTGCTCCATCACATCGAGCGCGGCCTGATGATCGGTGCGGTGCTGTCGCTCTTCTTCCTGTGGATTGGCTCACATTTCGCGTGGATGCTGGTGAGACGGTATGGGCCGCGGTGGCATATCGCTTCTCTCGAAGACTGGGGAGCGGCTGGGGTGCTGCTGCTCGTGCTGTCTATTCTCACATTCCTGGCGGAGCCGATCGGCAACAGCATTAGCCGCGCCCAGGAGCATCAAGCGGATGTTTTTGGTCTCGAAGTGGTCCACGGCATCGTACCCGACCCGCAAAAAGTGGATGCGCAATCATTCCAACGCCTGGGGGAAGAGTCGCTGGACTATCCTTACCCGTCGCCCTTTGTGGTTTTCTGGACGTACACCCACCCGCCGATCGCGGAGCGCGAAAAGTTCGCCGCAAGCTACAATCCATGGCAGCCTGGGTCCCACCCCCGATACTTCAAAAAGTAGGATGTAGGTATGGCCTGTTTATTTTGCAAAATCGTCGCCGGTGAGATTCCTTCAAAGAAGGTTTTCGAGGACGAATTGACTTATGCGTTCCGGGATATCAATCCCCAGGCGCCCACGCACATTCTGGTTGTGCCGCGGAAACATATCGGATCGCTGGCGGAGACAGAGGCGGGAGATGGTGAAATGCTGGGGTATCTTCATCTGGTCGCGGCGCGGATTGCGAAGAGCGAGGGGTTGAAGAGCGGCTATCGCACAGTGATCAATACCGGGCCGGATGGCGGGCAGACGGTCGATCACCTGCATGTGCATCTGCTTGGTGGTCGCGGGATGAGTTGGCCTCCGGGATAGGACAGGACGCTGAGGAAGGACACCATGAAAACGACACCATCCCCGGTTTCCAGGGTGCAGTTCGAGGAGTTGTTTCAGTCTGTCTGCAATTGGGGACGTTGGGGTGAGGATGACGAGAAGGGGACGCTGAACTATATCCGGCCGGAGCACATTCGCCGGGCTGCGGGTTTGGTGCGGTCTGGGCGTTCTGTCTCGATGGCGATTCCGATTAACAAAGTGGCGGGGCCCGATAATCCGCGTCCTGCTCTTCACCACATGGTGCGGGGCTATGACATCCACTCGGCGTGGGGAGAGCCTCAATACTCTGCGGATTTTCTCGCGACCGAGTTTCATGGTGACTGCCACACCCATATCGACGCGCTCTGCCATATTGCCGTAGGAGGAAAGCTGTATAACGGCAAGCCGGCGAGCGCAGTAACTTCTTACGGACCGACTATTCAGGACATCACCGCATATGCGCATGGCATCGTGGGCCGCGGTGTATTACTTGATATTCCACGCCTGCGCGGGGTGAAGTGGCTGGAGCCCGGAGAGGCGGTCACGACCGCGGAACTGGAGGCGGCGGAGAAGGCGCAGGGCGTTCGTCTCGAGCAGGGCGACATTTTCGTTTTCCGCACTGGGCATCATCGCCGGCGGCTGGAATTGGGTCCCTGGAAGAATAGCTACGACGGTGAAGGAAAGGCCGGCCTGCACGTGGAGACCATGCGCATGCTACACGAGCGGCAGGTGGCCGCCTTTTTTCCGGATGGCGACGGAGAAACGGTCCCCAGCAATGTCGAGGGATTTGCTGGTCCGGTCCATGCCCTGCAAATCGGATCCATGGGAATGGCCTGTGCCGACAGCCTGCAATTCGAAGAATTGATCAAGGTCTGTGAAGAAGAGCGACGGTGGGAGTTTCTCGTGGTCGCTGCTCCGCTCCGTCTACCAGGCGGTACGGGCTCACTCTTCAATCCCATCGCGATCTTATAGAGAACCGGATCCTTGTAGGCCGCGAAGACGACACGTGTTTTCGCAACAAAAAAAGGGCGAGATCCTTATAGCCTGCCGGAAAAGGGGGTCGTACGCTGGACAACCATGAGCGGCGGCCCAAAGGATGCGAGTCCCAACCTGAAATGGGCCGCGCTGGCAGTCGTACTCATCACTTTAGGATCGGCTGGCGCCATGTGCCCAGCCGTAGCGGCACAGACTTCGGCTGGGAGTGGAGGTTCTGCTGCTTACCCTCTTAAGCTGAGCGCAAATCGGCGCTACCTGGTTGATCGGAACAACGTCCCTTTTCTGATTACCGGGGACAATCCTCATGCACTTCTCGGCATGGCGTCCACAGCAGAGGCCGAGGTTTATTTCGCCGACCGCCAGGCGCTCGGATTCAATGCGGTATGGATGAATCTGCTGGTCGCCACGCCGTCTTACTACGACAGCCGCGACGATGGCAGCACCCCGGATGGTATTCGTCCGTTCACCGGATATGTCGCGGGCGGGACAGACGCGGCGCACTACGATCTGACGAAGCCCAACGAAGCATACTTTGCCCGGGTCGATGAGATGATCACCGCTGCGGCAAATCACGGACTGTTGGTTTTTCTGGACCCGATTGACACCTGCTGCCCACCCGCACCCGGCCGCGGAGTATGGCTCCGAGCGATGCTCGCGAATGGCCTGACGGCGGCGGCAGAGTATGGCAAGTACCTGGGAGAACGCTACAAGCGTTTCGACAACATCCTTTGGCTGAGCGGGGATGATTTCAATACCTGGAAGACTCCTGAAAATGACGCCGTCGTGCAAGCCGTGGCCAAGGGGATCAAGGAGGCCGATCCAGGAGCTCTGCAAACGGTGGAACTGAATGTCTTTACCAGTTCGTCTCTCGACGATCAGACCTGGGCGCCTCTCATTTCTCTGAACAGCATCTACACGTATTCGCCCACCTATATCGAGATGTTGCACGGTTACAATCAGACGCCGGTCATGCCGACCTACCTGGTGGAAGGACATTACGACCTGGAGAAGGTTGGCGATCCCACGGATTACGGAACTCCCTGGGTGCTGCGACGGCAGGGCTATTGGACCATGCTGAGCGGAGGCACGGGACAGCTTTACGGCAACGCCTATACATGGCCTTTTATCTCTGGGTGGAAATTCCATATCGACACGATTGGGGCGCGGCAGTTGTTGGTGTGGAAGGTGTTCTTTCATTCGCTACCGTGGCAGGATCTTGTTCCGGATCAGGATCACAAAGTAGTGACAGCAGGGCTGGGCGATTACGGCAGCCTGCAGACGCGGGTCAGCAAGAGCGATTTTTGCACGGCTGCGAAAACGCCGGACGGATCATTTGTCGTCGCCTATATGCCGACGGTGCGGACGATCACGGTCAACATGGCGAGTTTGAAGGGCCCGGCGATCGGCAGGTGGTTCGACCCGACGAACGGAGCTTACACGCCAATCAAGGGAGGACCGTTCCTCAACAGCGGGATGAAGCAATTCACTCCGCCGGGGAATAACCAGGACGGCGACGGTGACTGGGTTCTTGTACTGTCTGCCTCGGCCGCTCAACAAGCAGCTTTGCACAGCAGGACGCAGTTCTAGCTGAGAGGGTGGTGAGAGCTTGGGTGACGCGCCGACCGGTGTGCCGAATGGCGAAATTCCGCGATTGCGGCGAGTGCTCTCGCTCTGGGACCTGATCATTTTCGGCATTATGGCGGTGACGCCGAGTGCGCCCGTGACCGTATTTGGGCTGGTTTCTGTGAGAGCCCGTGGACATACGGTCGATACCATCCTGTTTGCCATGGTGGCGATGGTTCTTACCGCGATCAGCTATGGGCGCATGGCGGCGCTCTACCCCGCGGCGGGTTCTGCGTACACGTATGTCGGACGAGGAATCAATCCGCACCTTGGCTTTCTGGCGGGATGGGCGATGTTGCTCGACTACTTCACCATTCCTCTGTTCTGCGTCGTTTACGGGTCCCTGATTGTCCAGCGCATGCTTCCGGGAGTTCCCTACGTGATTATTGCCGGGGGATTCGCCTTCGGAATCACCTATCTGAATGTGCGTGGAATCCGGGCGACCGCCAGGACGAATGACATCCTGCTGGTCTTCATGGGCGTCGTGCTGCTGTCCTTTATCGTTCTTGCAGTGCGTTACCTGTTGTTTCACCAGGGCTGGGGCGGGTTGTTCTCCACACTTCCGTTTTATGATCCGCGCGAGTTTCACTTGGGGGCGGTAATTCATGCCACCTCGTTTGCGGCACTCACCTATATCGGGTTCGATTCGGTAACTACGCTGGCGGAAGACGTTCATAATCCGAAACGGAATGTGCTGCTCTCATTGGTGATTGTCTGCCTGTTCACGGGAATTTTCGGAGGGCTGCTTACCTATCTTGGGCAGCGGGTCTGGCCCGACTTTCGGACCTTTCCTGATGTAGCGACGGCCTTCATGGATGTTGCGCGGCGCGTGGGCGGAAGCTGGCTTTTCGAGGCCATGGTTGTGTTGCTCGCTATCGCCAACCTGGGGGCAGGGTTGACGGGCCAGGTGGGAGCGGCGCGGCTCCTCTTCGGCATGGGAAGAGACAACGTCCTGCCGAAACGATTCTTCGCCCACTTGAGCGATAAGACGAACACTCCGTCCTTCAACATTGTTTTGATTGGAGCTCTGACCTTCGCGGGATCGCTCAGCAAACGTTACGACCTGATTGGTGAGTTGCAGAATTTCGGCGCTTTTCTGGGCTTCATGGGCGTGAATATTGCTACCATTCGCCAGTTTTATTTTCTTCCGCTTGCCGGCCGGCAAAGGAGCTTCTGGAAGGATTTCCTGTTGCCGGGCCTGGGTTTTTTGATTTGTACGGTGATCTGGCTGGGGCTGGGAAAGCTGGCAAAGATCGTTGGCGGTCTTTGGTTTCTGGGTGGATTGATTTACTGCGCAGTGCGAACACGAGGATTTCGCCTGGAACCAGTCATGATCGACTTCAGGGAAACGCCGTAGGACTTCACGGAAGCCAGGCGGGGGGGGAAGAACTACATGCGATTGAACAATCAAATTGCGGTCATTACCGGTGCGGGAGCGGGGTTGGGAAAAGCCGTGGCGCTGCGTTACGCGGCAGAGGGGGCGCGGGTCGTAATCGCCGAGGTCGATGCCGCGGCCGGCTGTGCGGCTGAGAAAGAGATTCATGACGCGCAGGGGGATGCTTTTTTTGTCGCAACGGATGTGGCGGAAGAAACAGAAGTCCGCGCCATGGTGAAAGCGGCCCTGGAACGATATGGCCGCATCGATATCCTTTTCAACAACGCCGGGATCCAGATGTACGGCAAGGATACGCGGCTGCATGAGCTGAGCTCCGAAGTCTGGGAGCGCACCATGGCGGTAAATCTCCGCGGCCACTTTCTGTGCGCGAAGTACGCGATACCGTCCATGCTGCAGCAGGGGCGAGGATGCATCATCAACCTGGCTTCGCCCACCGGCATGAGAGGATACCAGCGCCTGACAGCCTACAGCGCCAGCAAAGGGGGCATTGCAGCAATGACCCTGGCCATGGCCGCGGATTATTCCCGATACCACATCCGGGTGAATGCCATTGTCCCAGGATGCATGGATACGCCTATGAATGCGGCACGGTTGTCGGACGAAACGATGCGCCAACAGCGGATGGCCATGATTCCCTGCGGAAGGCTCGGCGCAGCGGAAGACTTAGCAGGGCTCGCCGTCTTCCTGGCCTCGGACGAAGCTGAGTACTGTATGGGCGGTTTCTACGCAGTCGATGGCGGTTTGATGGCAATCTAACCTTATGCCCCCTTTGTCATCCCGCCTGTCCGGCGTGCTCAGCTACGGCTGTAACCGGAGGGATCACGGGCGACGTTCACCGCGGCGGGGCGGACTGCCATCCACCCTCGCCTAACGACATTCTCTTAAAATGTCGCCTCTCTTTAAATACAAGGGATCTGCAGTTTCTTTCCCCTCTGATGGCCTTTCCTCCCCAGACCGTTCATTAGGAGGCATCGACTGCGCGAGAGCGCGGTTTTTGGGGAACCGGCCCACCCGGCCGAAAGCATTGCTATGGCTTTGTATCGCCTCTTATCGCCTGCGTTTGATCCGCAAGGCAATATCCACGGAATACTCCGGACTGGTGAGGTTCTGGTTGCCTCCCTGATGCGTGAAGGTTGTGGTGCTGATCACCGACCCCGACACAGGATCGACCCAATCGGCCTCATAGGTACCTGGCGGGAGGTCCAAGACCAGTGTCTCATGGTAGTGCCCTGGTTCCACAACGTAGTACTCGGAGTGCTCTTCCAACGCGCTGTGGTGAAGGTAAAGAGCATACTGCTCGGCTGGCTGGCTGATACCGCGGCAGTAGACCCCTCGCGGCACACCGGAGAGCACGAAACCCTGGTCCGCGTGCATCTTTTCGAATTCGAAACTGTAAATGAACTGTTTCAGGTTTCCGAGGGCGCTGAGGATTTGCTCGTTATCAGGTGTGTTGCCCGCCGGGTTCTCAGCAGTGAAACGTGCATTCAGATGATTGAAACTTGCGCCACCGCCTACGATAAACTCCCAGGCTTCCACGCGAGAAGCCGCTATGGGGTCGCCGACCCGGTACTGATATGGATAGTAGGGAGTTTCGTTGAGCTCAATCGGCTTGTCCCAGTGGTACTCGTAGTCGAGCCCTTTCATGCCGCCCATCTGTTCCCTTCCTGCTTCGCCGCCCCATACATACTGGCCAACGATCACTGACAAAATTGGGTTGCCGGAAAAATCGATGGGCCCCCCGATGGGTCCCTGCACCATCTGGGCCAGCAGATGTTTTTTGGGTAGCGTGCTTTCCGTGTTGTGCACGACCTCGAGCAACCGGCCAACCCAGGGGCCGGCGTCCTCATAGGCGGTAAACAGCGCCGGCTCATCGCAGACTTCAAGAATTACATTGTCGTATTCGTTCACTTCGCGAGTGATTTTGCTGACGTAGTCGCTTTCACGCTGGACGAGATCCGGTTGTTTCAGGGTTTGCGCGTCTTTGAAATCACACTTACCCACACCCTGGATGTTGTTCTCGTAGTACAAGGGAGAGAGCGGCCAGCGGTGAGTGTATTGGGAATTGAAGAAACAAATCTCCACCACAATCCCTCGCTCCGCAGCCTTGGCGATGAAGTCCTTGAGCCGGGCGAAGTACTGCGGATTCCACTTGTCCAGATCAAACTTGTTCCCCCCGTATACGTAACCGGGTTGGTTGCTTCGCGCCCACGGTACGATGGTCCGGTCTGGTCTCGGACCCATGGTGTTGCCGGGACAAAACTCTCCCACCATCTCGAGCACCGCGCCTGGCCACACGCGCGTGTAGTTGAGTCCGTGGGCTTTGAGAGCGTCGAGATACGCAACGTAATCGAAATCCAGATTGACAATGGCGCCATAATGCTCGGCGGAAGTGATCAGTATGGTCGGTTTGCCGTGGAAGAGGTAATAGTGGGGATTTGCGGGATCGACCGCGATTGGCTCAGCACAGGCGTGGGATAGGAAGAGGACGATGGATACGGCCAGAAAGGCGGCTCTTTTAGTCATGGCACCCCCGCTTGTGGGCTGAGCAGCGTGCCCGGCCGCACAAGGCTATTCATGCGATGTTCGCGTGGTCGAACTTTTCCCCGGCGTATTCGCGGCGGCAGTGCATCACCGTGCTGGTGATGCTTTTGAGGACAGTTTCATCGGCAAGTTCGAACGGATAAATGATCTCGATAAATGCCGGTACCTCTTCTAGACCCGCAGCGCGGACTTCGCGCGCAAAGCCGGCAACATCGAACCGGCCGCGGCTATCGGGCCAGCCCCAGTGGGAGTCGCTCTGGAAATCGGTGTTCTGCAGGTGGAAGGCGCCGATCGAATCGCCCAGTCCGTTCAACCATTCCGGCATCCTCACAGCCGGTCCAAACAATGGCTGATACAAAGCATGGCCGATATCGACCAGGAGCTTCACGGAAACGGCACAGCGGCCCTCCAGGTCTTTCAGGAATTTCTTTCCCTGCTCGATGGTGTATGGAATTTCGCGCGCGAGGGGCGTGCACTCAACCTGGAGTCGTTCCAACCCAGCCGCTTTTGCTGCTTCTGACAACTGCGCGATGGCATCAAGAAGGTCGTGATAGCGTTGCTCGCGCCGCCTGGGGCTGGAAGCATCCGTTATGCTCATGCCCCCCAATGGACCTCCCGAGGCCCTGGCTCCGACCTCGGCGGCCACATCGAAGGCGCGTTTCCACCACTCCATCGAGGCTCTTCGCCCGGCGGCATCTGGATGCAGGAGGCCGTCGAAGCAGTAGTTGGCGAGGCCGCTGAAGGCGCTTTCGATTTGCAGTCCCCAGTCAGCCGCCGCCTTTCGTACCTCCGCGGCCATAGGGCGGCGTGAGGCTTCGGGCCACCACGGATCGAGCAGATCATAGGTAAATTGGACTAATTCCAAGCCAAGCGTTTCACGAACCAGTTGAGCCCAGACGGGAGGCTCGACCCAGCGCTTGATGGCAAAGCTGAGATTGATTCCCAATTTCATCGAAGACTCCTTGTTACTCGAGGTTGGTATGCCGGGCGCGCATGTCATCAGGCGATTGAACAGTTTTATCGCGCAGAAGAATGGAAATGAGATCGAAGAAGACCAGCTGGACGGCCTCGTAAAGGCTTCCCATGGGCAGCAGGCCGCCGGACGCTGTTTGATCATTCGCCATGGTCTGCGCGGGAAGATGGATGACAACGTCCGCGATCTTTGCCGCGGCTCCTCCGGGTTGCGCGGTGACGACCATAGTGCGTGCACCGGCATCGCGGGCGACGCCGAGCAACGCCAGTACGGTAGAGAAAGAGCCGGGCCCGGCACTGACCAGCAGAAGATCGCCCCCAGAAACAGGCGGGGTCGTCATATCGCCGGCAAAGTGCGCGTCCAGGCCGAGATGCATGAGACGCATGCACAGAGCCTTCATCATGAGCCCTTCGCGCCCGACACCATGGCAAACGATGCGATGCGCTCGCAGGATCTCTGCACACATACGATCCGCGGTATCGCCGCTGATCAGAGCAAAGACGGCGCCTATCTCGGAGAGCGCTCTCTGAGCCATGCTCTGCAGCGTCTGGCCGTTTCCTTCCATGGGCTCCCCTTCCTTGGAATTTGCGCCTGCCGGCGACTCTCACTTCACTGGCGCTTGATGCGAAGGGCAATGTCGACCGTGTAGGTCGGAGTGTTCAGGACGTGAAGTGCCCCCTTCTGCTCAAAGTTCTCGGTTGCGAGCGTGGAATAGGACGCGGGATCGATCCATTCTGCCTTGTAGTTGCCCGGAGGCAAATTGAGGACGAGGTTTTCATGATATTGGCCTGGCGTCACAGTGTAGGCCGCGCCCTCTCCGCCCTCGCTGTGATGAATGTAGAGAGCGTATTGCTTGCCGTACTGGCTCATGCCGCGGTAGTGTGTTTCGCGGTCGAATCCGCTCACGACAAACCCTTTGTCGGGCACCAGCTGGTCGAAGGTGAAGCTCTCGATGAAGTTCTTCAGGTTACGAAGCGCGCCCAGCAGTTGGGCATTCTCGGGGGTTTTCCCGGCAGGATCTTCGGCGGTGAAGAGACCGTTGAGCTGATTGAAGCTGGCCCCGCCGCCCACCATGAACTCCCATGCTTCCACGCGGGAAGCGCCGATCTTGTCTCCCTTGTAGAGGGGAAAGTAGTTGGTCTCGTTTTGCTCAATTGGTTTGTTGTGGCGATATTCGCGATCCAGGCCCTGCAGGCCGCCCATTTCCCAATCGTGGGTATGCCAGAGGTATTGCGTAACCACAATTGAGTTGAATGGATTGCCCGAAAAGTCGATGGGGCCATCCACGGGACCCTGCACCTCCTGGCCTATGAGGTGCTTCTTGGGAAGATCGGCTTCGGCATCGTGGGTCACCTCGAGCATGTGACCGACCCAGGGTCCTGCCTCTTCGATGGGCGTGAAGAGAGCCGGCTCATCGCAGACTTCGAGAATGACGTTGTCGAAGCTGTTGACCTCCTGGACGATTTTGCGCACGTACGCGGCTTCCCTTTCCACGAGTTCCCGTTCCTTCATGGTTTGCGCATCGCGGTATCCATTGCGGCCGACGCCCTGGATGTTGTTTTCGTGGTAGAGCGGGCTGAGCGGCCAGGTGTCGTCGTATTGGCCATTGAAGAAGCAGATCTCGACGACGATTCCGCGGCTGGCGGCCTGAGCAAGGAAATTCTTCAGGCGCTCGAAGTAGGCGGGGTTCCAATGATCGAGATCGAATTTGTTGCCGGACAGCAGGTAGCCGGGCTGATTGCTGCGGGCCCAGGGAAGGATGAGCTTTGCCGGCTTCACCCCGAGCGTATTGCCGGTCATGTACTTGCCCATCGGCTCGAACAGGTATCCGGGATATATACGGGTGTAGTTCAGCCCGTATGCTATGAGAGCATCCAGGTAGGCGACGTAGTCAAATTCACCATTGACGACCGCGCCGTAGTGTTCCGCGGAAGTGATCAGTACAGTTGGCTTGCCCTTGAAGAAGTAGTAGTGCGGATTGGCCGGGTCGATGCCGATGGGCTGCGCGTATGCGCTCATCCCCAGAAGCGAGAGGATGAGCGCTACAGACCTGATCATTTGGTCGCATCCAGCAGCAACACCCAATCACTGTCGCCGGCGTGATTGTTTCCGGGCGGAGTAAATTGCTGCGTACCCTTGTTGGCAAAGGGCGCGCCCGCGACGGATGTATAGGCGCCGTTCGAGGGGTCAAACCACTTGGCGCTCGCGTTCCCTCTGAGATTGGTCATGTTGACGGTGATGGTGCGCGCGGTCGGCATGTAGACGACCACAAATCCCCCATCCGGCGTCTTGGAGGCGGTGGCGTAGTCACTCTGGCTGACGCGGGTCTTCACGATGTCCCCCTCGGTTCCGAATCCTGCGGTGACCACTGAGTGGTCCTGATCGGGGACAAGATTCTGCCACGGGATGGAAGTGAAGAAGTCCTTCCACAAAGTGAGCTGGGTTACTCCGGGAGTGTCGATATTGTTCTGCCACCCGTTCTGGAAGGACCAGGTGTACTTGTTGCCGTAGAACTGTCCTTTGCCGCCCGAGAGCATAGTCCAATATTCTTCGCGCCTGAGCACAGCGGGAGTGCCGAAATCCGGGGTAACGCCGACATTTTCGAGTTCGTAATGGGCTTCCATCAGGAAGACCGGCATGACCGGGGTCTGGTTGTAGTTGTGCAGCACCTGAATATAGGTCGGCCCATATACGTAAGCGCCATTGATTGCAATGAGGGCCGTCCAGGACACATCATCGAGAGAAGACCCAAAGGGCGGATCGAATTCTACCGTTTGAATATGGTCCGGGTCAGCAGACTTAATGCCGTTGGCCACCGCGCGAACCAGCGCGTCGTCCGTTTTGACGTCCCAATGATGAAAATCATTCCCGTTCAGCCAGGCGACATTCGGATACTTTTTGTAACGGTTGCCGAGGTATTCGCCATAAGCGGTCGCAGCCTTGAGGCCGTTGTTGCGCAGTGTTGGCAGCCAGCCCGCCGTCTCGATCGGATCGATGAAGAGCAGGATGTTGTGTTTGGCCGCCATGGTAACGATGTGATCGAGGCGGACGAAATAGGCTTCGTTGGGCTTGGAGAGATCGTAGTGATCGTGATCCTGCTTGCCGTGCAGGAACCCGGTGAAGGGGCGAATGCCATCCGGGGTCGTGGCGAAGGTGTTGGTAGGGAAGTCGCGTCCAGCATTGAGCACATCGACCCATCCCATGGTGTTGAAGCCGTGAGATTGGCGGTCGGCAAAGAAGTCTTCAATTTCTTTTTCGTTCAAACGGGATATCAGGCCCTGGGGTGAATCACCGACGATGAGAAACGGATTGTTGTTCTGGTCCACGAGGTAGCGGTGGTTGGCGCTAACCTTGACCGGATAAGCCGGTGTCACAGGGGCCGGCGGCTTTTGCGTTTCGTTGGCAGCGGGCGGAGGAGTTTTGGGCCCGCACGACATCAGAGCCGGAAGAATGAGGAGCAGAGTGAGTAGTTTGGAACCGGTGGACGTGGACAAGTTTTTCATTTTGTTTCTGCTGCTCTTTTCATGATTCGCCCCTGGGGAACAAATTCGTCTGCAGTTGGAAGGCCATCATCCGGGAGAGAAACTGCAGATTCCTCGGCTTCGCCTCTCGAAAACCATCCAGGTTCTCGGATGAAACGATCGCATGTTGTCGCGTTGAAGCAGGCCCGTAGAGCCTGCTCCGGTGGAGATAGTTGAAAGCCGTGGCCGCATAAGCAAATTCCGGATTTCCCCGTTCCGCCGGGCTAGAATTCTACGCGGAACGTTGCCTGCCCTTGCCTGTTGCTGATTTGCGAGCTCAGGTTCGTCATCTGGCCGAACGTTGAATCGAGCGAATTCGTGTCTGGCTCCTGGAATTGCGTGCGATTGAAGGCGTTGAAATAATCCACGCGCACGCTGGCCCTCACGTACTCTCCTATGCGGAAGGTCTTGATTGCGTCGAAGCTTTCGATTCTCAGAGGCGGCGCACGAAAAGCGGAGTACGAGCGCTGCGAATCGCCAACCTGCCACGGGCCGGTGTTTTGAAAAGAATTGGTGGAGAATTGTATGGGTGGTGTCGCCGTTTTGCCGGTGAAGTAGTCCCTGGACTTGCCGTAGCTGTAGGTCTTCATGGGCACGGTGGTGACAATGTTCGGACGGTCAAAGCTGTTAACCAGCAATGGATTGTAATTATTGACAATCTGCAATGGCGTCCCGCCCTGATAGTTCAGGATGGCGCCGATCTGCCATCCACCCACCAGCTCAGAGACGAGAGTGTTGCCGGAACTAAGAAAGGTCTTTCCCTTGCCAAAGGGCAGCTCATAGGTCCCCACTAACTTAACCATGTAGAGCTGGTCGAGCCGCCAGGAGGGGCCCCATTCCAATTGCGGCGCGTAGGCATTCATGCCGTTCCAGGCGTAGGGGCCGGATCCGACCTGCTGGTTGGAATCGTTTCTAGACAGCGTCA
Source organism: Acidobacteriaceae bacterium (assembly GCA_035507705.1). Classification (GTDB taxonomy): domain Bacteria; phylum Acidobacteriota; class Terriglobia; order Terriglobales; family Acidobacteriaceae; genus PALSA-350. The sequence continues at coordinate 41,240 of DATJNV010000049.1, read as the reverse complement.
GGCTGGCAAGATAGGCCAGACCGCCGTTGAAGCGCTTCTCCGACTGCACCTGCAAGGCATTGTAGAAGGACGTGCCGTCCATCTCGTAGACGGGGAAATAACCACCGAATTGGGGGTAAGGAGTCAACGCCTGTTCGAGGATGGCTGAACCGCCATACTGCGCGGCGAATCCCGGATAAGGCTCGGTGAAACCGGCGGCGACTACATCGGGGGAAAGAATATTCTCTCCCAACAGGCTGCCATATTGGAGCACATCCGGATTGGGTTGGTTTGAAAGCTCCAGGGTGGTCGGCAGGTGAATTGCGCGATTGCCGACGTAGGCGACGGTCATGAACATATTCCAGGGAAGCTCTCGCTGTACTCTCGCGCTCCATGCCTGGTCGTAGGGAGATGTACCGACGGAACCGGAACTTGGCAGGAGTGGGTGTTGGTTACGTTTGCTGGCGTTGAAGTCGAAAATGACGCCGCCATTGGCGATTGTGGGGCTGAATGGAGTTTGCTGCGGCAAGGGTAGTGTCTGGGTGTCCCAATCTCCATAACCGGGAACACTGCTGCCAGTGGAGGAGCGCAAAAACGAGCCGTTCAAAAGAGAGCCCATGAAGGAAGCAGAGAAGGCCGTCCCATACTCGTAAGCGCCGCCATTCAGTGCCGTCATGTAAAAACCGGCCTGCACTACGGTCTTCGAATTCAGCTGATACGAGAGGCCAATCCTAGGCTGGAAGTTCTTAAAGTGAATGGCCGCACGAGTGATTCCCGAACATCCCGTACAATTGCCGAATTTGGTGGCGGCGCCGGGTAGTCCGCCGGCGCCCGAATTGGGTTCCGTACGATTCACAAAGAGGATGTTGTTATGGGTCTCGGTAAATGGAACCAGGATGTCATAGCGAAGACCCAGATTGACGGTCAAGCGACTATTTACCTTGAAATTGTCCTGTGCGTAGAGAGCGAACGCCTTGTTACGCAGATTCAGTTCTGAGGAGGAAATGCGTTCGCTGGCGTCCGACAGGCCAAGAAGGAAACTGGCAAACGAACTCCCGTAAGACCCAAAATTCGGATCGTTGGTGTCTGGAGTGGACGTGGTTCGCTGGCTAAAGTTGAACGTACCGGAACAGAAATCGCAATCGACCGTGTCCTGGAACGTACGCCGGAATTGGGCGCCGAAATTGAATGTGTGACGTCCTTTGTTCCACAGCCAGTTGTTGGCGGTGACGATTCCCAGAGTGCGATTGTTGATGACGGTTAATCCGCCAGAGCAGCATTCGAGGTATGCGCCTCCGTTGACGCCCCATGCAGTTGGTGCATTCTGGCCATCAAAGTTAATGAGCGGGAATGTATCGCCACCGGCAACCGCCCCGAAGCTCACGTTCGAATTCGCATTATGCTGACCGATGACATCGCCAATTCCATCGGCTCCGGCCGTCACGACGAGGTTGGGGTTGATGGTCTTGACATAGTTCAGCAGGAACCCTGAACCGAGTTGCGTGTTGTTGATCTGGCTCTGTAAAGGATTGCTCGCGGGTACGATCGTTGGCGAGGTGAACGTGGGAGAGCTGAACGTATCGCGCCATTGGCTGAAATGGATGCTTTGCGACGAGGTCAGATTCTCGTCGATGGTGTAAGCCCATATGGTCTGCCTAATGGGGATGGAGGAAATAGCTGGAGACTTATTGCTCTGCAGGCCAGACACCAGGCCGGTACGGTCCGGATTGGGGATGCTGGGCAGCAAGGAGACCGCGAGCGGACTGAATCGCGATTGGGGAATGATGTTACCGGGAAACGGCTGGCCGGTTTGAGGGTCATAGATAGGAATCAGATTGCCCGAGGCGTCGACGAAATTGCTGAAGTCGCCGTTCTTCATTGCCTGTGTGGGCACAGTTCCGATAGCCGTTTGCGCCTGATTCTGCTTGAAGTGGTCCCAGCTGAAATGGAAAAATGTACGATTCTTGCCGTTGTAGAGTTTGGGAATAATGACGGGTCCGCCAAGCGTAAATCCAAAGTTGTTCTGCTGGTCGATGGGAGGGGCCGGATTTCCATCGGGGCTGAAGTATGTGGGGAAAAAACCGTCCGAATCGAATAGCTGATTGCGGAGAATCTCGAACGCATCTCCATGCAGGTTGTTCGTACCGGATGCCATGTTAAAAGTGACCGCACCTTGCCCAAGCCCAAACTGGGGGTCGAAGGTCGAACTCTCGACACGAAACTCGCTCACTGCTTCATATGGCGGATTGATGTAAGTCTGGTTTCCCTGGAACTGAACAAATGCCACGGGCACGCCGTTGAACTGGACGTCGTTTTCATAGCTGACGCCGCCGTCAATGACATGCGAGCTGGCGTTTCCCTGCACACCGGGCGCGAGGTACATGAACGAATCGATCTGCCTTGCCAGACCGTTGATTTCAATGGGAGCGTTATCGACCAGCGCGGGCTCGATAGTGGTCCCTATTCCGGGCGATGTTGTGGTCAGCAAGACCGCGGATTCTTTCACTTCCACCGTCTCGGTGGTTGCTCCGGGTGACAATTGAAAGCTGGTGGTTGACATTTTTGCAACCTCGATTGTCAATCCAGTCTTAACGGTCTTGAATCCCTTGGCTTCGACCACGATGGAATAGTTACCGGGCTTTAGCCCGACGATGCTAAAGGTGCCTGCAGAAGACGTAACTGCTGATGCGGGGATTCCGGTCGAGCCACTGGTAGCGGTCACTGTCGCCCCGGCAATGACCGCGCCAGTCAAATCGGTGACTGTGCCGTCCACACCGGTCTGGACCTGGGCAAGCAACGAAGTTCCCAAGAAGAGAGCGGCAACGGAAACCATGAGGATGGAGAGAAATATGCCGGCAGGTAAGCGTAGACGACACATCCGCGAAAAAGCTGATTTCCGAATCACAGCGTCACCCTCCTAAATTGAGCCCTTCAGTTAGGCAAAGCGATTCTGCGAGAGCGCAGCCAGGTGCCTGACGCGCCCAATCAGAACCCCGTCGTACTCAATGCACCATCGGTTTCTGGTGCCGGTGATTCTACCTGGGCAGATGTCGAGCGGAACGGCGCTTCGCCTGGTTCTGTTTGCCAACCGCTCGGCGGAATTGTTGTTAATATTGAGCCGCTGCAACAAGTGGGTATAGTGAATTCCCACGTTTCTTTATTGGAAAAACTATTGGGAACCAAGGGAGTTTGAGGCAGTTGTCCTGTCGAACAATTGCGGAGCATAGCGCCGGCCCAGGCGAGTTGCTTTGCGAGACCTCTGTCGGGAAGCGCCTGTAGGGCGTCCCCTTCGGGATTGGCTCTCGGCAAAATCAGCAAGTGGGAGTATTGTGTTAGTCGATTACGCCGCCATCAGTAGGGTTTAAACTACCGCCACCTGGAGCTGCCCATGTATCGATCGGTCACCACGATCTTAGCTCTTCTCGGTGTCGTTGCGCTGTTGCCTGTAGCGGCTCAGAATGCGGCGACCCCTTCCGATCCGCCCGCTTCGACGCCACGAGTGCAAGCCAGTTTGCTCAATACGGTGAAGGCCAGCAAGGCTAAACCGAACGAGGCGATTACGGCACAGACCGTAACTCCACTTACCCTTAAGGATGGAACTGTCATTCCCGCTGGTTCGACCCTGTTGGGCCATGTGCTCAAGACGGAAGCGGATTCAGCGGACCAGCACGCGTCTTCGATCACGATCAAATTCGACTCGGTGCGGGTGAAAAAGAAAGAACAGATTCCGGTGAATTTTTCGGTTGTCTCGGCGATGGCGCCACCGACGGCTGGGGCGGCGCAAGGTAACAAAGTGGTCGCTCCTTCCGAAGGCCCTCTGCCGGCCGACCACCCGCTCAACGGACAAGCCTATAACGTCATACAAGACACTACGACTCTCGCCAGCACTACACACGGTCATTCGGGTATATCCGGCGCCGATTCCAGCGGGCCAGGGAAATCCACTACGGCCCATACAGGTTCCGTGATTGGCATGCCCGGAGTGAGCCTCCAGATCGACGACGGACCCGAGGCCGAGACTACGTTTGTCTCTACGAAGAAGAACCTTCAGCTTGATTCCGGGCTCCAGCTCATGCTGGTCGTTCCGTAACAGCAGCAGTAACGACCAGCAATTGCCATCGCGGCCGTGGATGAGGCCACGGAAAATAAAAAACGGTCTCGTAACTCTTAATGAGCGGAATCGGGATCTAATCTATAGGCTGAAGTCTGACTACGGCTGACGGTAACCGGAGGTAACTGGTGCGCATCCTGAACTTATCGATCGAAGGGAAAATGCATCATTTCGGCCCTCAGCCTGAGCCCTCAGGGGGGCTTAGTATGCACTTTTCTGCAACATTCGCGGCTGTGGCAACATGCCGCGTGAAAACCCGGGCCTGTATCAGGGCGCCACTTTAGTGAAAATAGGGTTGGCCGATGACCGGCTTATCGTGAAGCGCGGCCAGTTGGCGGTTGATCTCGGAGGTGTTCGGGCGGGGCGCTCCGGTTAAAGAGGCCTTTGCCGGCCACACTGGAGGCGCGCTGCTGATTTGTGCTCGGCCAGAGCCATTTTTCGCGCGAAAGCGCCTGCGGTAGGCCGCCGGCGTCATTCCGACCAGCCTGCGGAAGACGGTACCGAAATAGCTCTGGTCGCAGAAGCCCATTTCCTGGCTGATGGTCGCCATTGGCTCGTCGGTGTTCACCAGCATTACCTGGGAGCGTTCGACACGATAGTGGTTGAGATACTTCATGAAGGACAAGCCAGTCACCCGCTTGAAGAAACTCATGAAGTGCGATTCGCTCATGCCACAAATCCGTGAGGCTTCCTTCACCTGGATAGCGGAACCGCAGTTTTCGCCGAGATAACGAAACAGCGGCAAAAGCCGGTCGAGGTCGCGTTGCTGCCGTTGGAAGGTTTCCACGGTGCCGGCGTAGGAGGCATACCGGTTTACCAACAGCATCAGGATCATCTTCAGATACGTCTTGACCGCTAGTCTTCCGCGAGGGGATAAGGGAGGCAACTCTGACCGGATACGCAACATCAGCTCGAGAACCTGGCTGGGGATTCCTGTTTCCGCAGGCACGATATGGGGGAATTCCGGGTCCTGCAGGAGGAAAGGAGTCAGGTACTCCGCGCTGTCACTCCCGCCTTCACATCGAATGAAGTCGGGCTCGAAGAAAAGAGCAGCAATGGTCAACGGAGTAGCAGATCGGCATTCCACCCGGTGATACAGCGTGCTGCCTACGATGGCAAGATCCCCTTCATTGAAAGGCAGCAGCCGATCCTGAATATGACAGTTGGCGTTGCCCGCGCAGAGATACAGAATCTCGAAGTACCCATGCCGATTCATTCTCACACTATGGCGGCCGTCCTCGGTCATAAACAGAACATCGACCGGACAGGACACGTCGAATGGCCAAACATGGACACCCTCGGCATTGATCTGCGGCTCGATCACACTAAAGTGATCGCAGCAGGACCGTCTGGGTACGCGCACTCGTCCGGTCCTGAGCTCAATATCAGTGTTCGATGCGGAAGACTTCTTCGACCTGGCCATGGCGGACTCCAAATAAATAAGGATGTTAGTTCATGGTGGCGTCATTGTATCTGACCCATAACTCGATCCTTCACTAAGGCAGAATCTCCTGGTACAGCTTGACGGCAAAGTCTTCGACCAATTGGGGCCGCACATTATCGAAGAAATTCGTGATGTACGGCATCTTGCAATGCTCGTCGAAGGCCTTCTGGTCCTTCCATTTTTCAACGAAGGTGATCCAGCGGTCGTCGTCGACGCGCTGATTCAGCTCGTAGCGTATGCAACCCGGCTCTTTGGTGGTGCTGGCGATCAAAGAATGGAGCGCCTCGATCAGTGCGCCAGTTTTGCCCTCCAGGGCGCGAAACTCTGCGACACACACTACCTGAACGGTATTTTTGCTGGTCATGTTTACCTGCCTGCTGGAATGGATTTGTGACTGAGGTAGAGATCATAAGCCTTCTCCGGCGTCTCGTCCCCGTGCACCACGGCACGGACTGCCTGGATCATGGCCTCAGGAGAATCGCATTGAAAAATATTTCGTCCCATATCGACTCCGGCGGCGCCTTCATTGACCGCGTGCCAGGCCATCTTCAGAGCGTCCAACTCGGGGAGCTTCTTGCCGCCGGCGATCACGAGCGGAACCGGACAGCCGGCAGCGACGCGAGCGAAGCCTTTTTCGCAAAAGTAGGTCTTCACGAAGTGGGCCCCCATTTCCGCACAAATGCGGGTCGCGAGGCCCAGGTACTTGGCGTCGCGAACCAGATCTTTGCCTACGCCCGTGACGGCCATGGTGGGAATGCCGTAGCGATTCCCGGCGTCGACGACCTTGCACAAATTGCCGATGGATTCGTGTTCGTGTACACCACCGATATAGACCTGAACAGCCATGGCGGAAGCGTTGAGGCGAATGGCATCGTCGATGTCGACAGCGACCAATTCGTTGGACAGTTCCTTGAGGATGCTTTGGCCACCGCTGGAGCGGAGCACGACGGGACGCGAAATTTCCGCGGGAATTGTGCTGCGCAAGCTCCCGCGAGTCACCATCAGCGCATCAGCATAGGCGATCAAGGGCACAATGGTGACGTCGATTCGCTCCAGGCCGGTGGTCGGCCCCTGAAAGTAACCGTGATCGATCGCCAGCATCACGGTTCTGGAATCGTCGGCGTCGAAGATGCGCGCCAGGCGATTCTTCATTCCCCAGTCCAGGGAGTTGCTGCCCTTGATCCGGCTGGGATGGCTGCGCTGTGGTGTATCGAGGAAATAATTTTTCCCGTCCTGCAAACTGTCAAGATCCGGCATTGTTGACTCCTTCCCTGAATCCCTTGAAAATGAGCGCGATCGAAGTCGCACCGGCATCGGGATGACCTCTTGTTCGCTCTCCCAGACTTCTGGCCCTCCCATAGCGAGCGACTAAATTCCGGGTTGACTCCGCTCCCGACTGAGCAGCCGCGGCAGCCTCCTGCAAAACCTTTGGGACGGCCTTGCCGGCTTCGGCGGCGGCGCTTGCGGCGGCAATGGCGGGGCTGAGCGCGTCCATCATCGTTTTATCCCCGGGCTTTGCCTTGGTCTGCCTGCCGACGGCGTGGAGACCAGCCTGCAGTGACTGCGCGAGTTGTGTTGCATCCATTGAATCCCGTGACAACGCCACATCGCCCATACCGGAAAAAAATGTGCCCAACAGGCTGCTGGAAGCACCTCCGTCAATGCTCAAGACTCGCCACCCGACAGCCTTGAGAAGAGCAGCGAGGCTCTCGTCTTCCGGTTCGCGGGGCCAAGCTTCCATTTGTTCCGCAGCGCGTAACATGGTGGTCCCGTGATCTCCGTCTCCTCCGATGGAATCCAATTCCGACAGCCGCCGGTTTTCACTACGAAGCTGAGCCGCAGCCTGGGCGAACATGTTTTGCAACTCGGTCTTGCCAATCGTTACCGTCATTGCTTCACAAAAAATGGCGCGTCCGCCGGCTCATCCCAAAGCTCAATCAATTCCGGATCCATACGCGCAATCAGCATCTGAAAGCCGGCCTGCTCCTGGGTGGTGATGAATTCCCCTACAGCACTGCGCACCAGCTTGATCTTCTTGTCCACTAATACATGGGCGATACGGCGAAAAACGATCAGCAGTTCCATCAGTGTGGTTGCCCCAGCCCCATTCACCAGCACCAACAGCTGTTCACCGCTCTTGACCCCGAGATCTTCGAGCAGCATATTGAGCATGATTTCCGCAGTTTCATCGGCGGACTTGAGCGGCATGCGGCCAGTACCTGCTTCGCCGTGTTGGCCCATGCCGATCTCCATTTCGTCGTCCCCGAGCTCGAAGATCGGCTGGCCGGTAGAAGGATGGGTGGCAGTGCTCACGGCAACTGCGAGTGTGCGCATATTGCGTTCCATGCGGCCCGCAATTTCCAGGCATGCGTCGAGGCTCGCGCCTCGCTCCGCGGCCGCTCCTGCAACCTTGTAGACCGGGAAGAATCCTACCAGGCCGCGGCGATCGTCCGGATTCGGCCCGCCGGCAATATCCTCGTGGGTGAGCACCATCTTGATTTTGCAACCCTCGCGCAGGGCCATTTCCATGGCGATGTTGCCGGAGAGTACATCACCGGCATGGTTCAACACGACGAGCAGGGCGCTGTTGCCGTCTGCGCAGGCGGTACGAATCGCCTCCATGCAACGGGGCGCTCCGGGGGCCGCGAAGATATCACCGGCGACGCTGTAATCAAGCAGCCCCTTCCCGACAAATCCGCTTAAGCCGGGCTCATGGCCGCTGCCGCCTAGAGTTACCAAACGTACTCTGCCGGACTCCTTGGGGACCGCTCGGGCCAGGATGTTGCGGCCACTCAGACGCACTTTCTTGGGGAATGCCAGGACCATCCCTTCCAGAAGTTCCGATACCAGGTTTTGCGGATCGTTAATGAATTTTTTCATTCGCATACAACGGGCCTTTTCTTATTCGTAAGTAGAGGGATCGGACATCACGACTGGACGCCGGAACCACGCCGTTTGCCTGGCCAGCACGAAGAAGCCGATAAATAGCCAGAGGGAGCCGGCGATTTTGGCCGGTGTTCCCAACCCGATCCAGATCACCGAGCAGAACAGGAAGCCGAAAAAGGGGAGGATGACGTCGAAGATGAAGTTTCTCTTTCGCTCTCCGGTTCTGCGTATCCAGAAATCCCAGATCACCGCGAGATTCACTCCCATGAAGCCAAGGAAAGCGCCGAAGTTGAGCAGCTCGGCAGCTAATTCGTAACTGATCAGTTGCGCTCCAATAAAAGCGAGAACGCCCAGGAGAATGATGTTGAAATGGGGAGTGTTGCGGGTGGGGTGGAGGCGAGAGAAAGGATATGCGGGAATCACGTTTTCCTTTCCCATGCCATAAAGGAGCCGCGCGGCTCCTACCTGCGTCGTCAAGCCCGCACCAATATTGGCGACGACCAACAGGATGGCGGTTGCATCCAGCAGGAGGCGCCCACCGACACGGCCGGTAACGTCAATGAATGCGGTGTCGACGTTGCTGAAGGTGTGGTAATCGGGCCACGCGAGATGGCCAAGGTAGACCAGGAGGCCGCCGAACAGGCCGGTAAACAAGCAAACCACGACGGCGGCCAGCATGACATTTCGGCGTGGATTCTTCACATCCTCGGCCATGGTGGTCACCGCATCGAAGCCGAGGTAGGTCAGGGCCGCAAAGGAGGTTGCCGAGGCTATGGCACGAACGTGGAAAGTGCCGGGACGATAGAACGGCTGGGTGGAAAAGAGCCCGAGGACGCCATGTCGAGCCGCGATGTATCGGATCGCGAGCACGATGAAGCTGAAGAGCACGATTCCCATGAACACGAGAAGCGCCTGGTTGGCGCGAGCAGTGGATCGGATTCCGCGCAGGTTCAGCAGCGTGATTCCGCCGGCGAAAAGGAGCGCACCTATCGGGAAGGGCAAAATCGGGAGAGCGCGCTGCAACGAGAGCGTGCCATAGAGCACACAGAAGAGTGGATTCAGGATGTAGTCCAGCAGCATCGCCCATCCGGCCACGAATCCGAGATAAGGATGGATGCCACGGCTGACGTAAGCGTAGGCCGAACCCGCGGAAGGATAGAGGGCCGCCATGCGGCCATAGCTGATGGCCGTGAGTACCATTGCGACCATAGCGGCGAGAATCGTAACAACGACATATCCACCGGATTTTTGCTCAGCCAAACCGTAAACTGTTGCCGGAGCACTCGGAGTGACGGCGACGATTCCATAAAAAATCAGGTCCCACGGCGTGAGCACACGGCGGAGCCGTTGTACGGGCACACCCGAGGTGGATTCCGCTGCAGGCAAGCTCACATTAGACCTCGGCCGTCTGGCCTCCATCAACAAATAGCACCGCACCGGTGACGAATGAAGCGTCGTCGGAGGCGAGAAAAAGAGCAGCGCCGGCGATCTCGTCCGGCTGCGCCAGCCTTCCCATGGGAAAGGTTTGGGCAAAGGCTTCAAGTTGTTCGGAAGTCATGGCTTTACGTAACATCGGCGTGTCGGTGGGTCCGGGACAGATGACGTTGACGCGAATACCCTGCCGGGCATGATCGACGGCCATGGCACGGCTCATCATACTGACACCCGCCTTGGAGGTAACATACGCCACGGCGCGGGCGCAAGCGTCGTGCGCCCCGACGGTCGACGAGATATTGATGATGGATCCACGGCCCTGCCGGATCATATGGGGAATGGCGGCGCGGCAACAGTGGTAGGTTCCATTCAGATTAATGGAAAGCATCCGGTTCCACGCATCTTCCTCCGTGTCCAACACTGTTCCGTAAAAGAGGATGCCCGCGCCATTGAAAAGGACGTCCAGATGTCCGTACTGGCGGACTGTGGCTTCGACCAGGGCGCTTACCTGGCCGGCCTGAGAAACGTCCACCTGGGTGAAGCTAGCCTGTCCACCGGCGGACTGAATTTCCTTCACTGTCTCGCGGCCGCCTTCGAGGCTGCCGTCAGCCACCACGACGCAGGCGCCCTCACGGGCAAAGCGCTGCGCGGTAGCCCGTGCGATGCCGGAGGCCGCACCCGTCACAAGCGCAACTCGATCTTTCAACTTCGTAGAAATCCTCCAGTCTGGCGTGCGAGTGCATCCATAGTCCTACGAAGTACAGGCCATGGCTATAAGAAAGCTACGAATGAATCTTGTAAAAGTCCTGTCCTCGGCGGACTCGCGAGGTCTCAGGGGCAAGATGGGGATCGCACAAGCCGGTCACCAAAAGAGACCGACATCACGCTATCCATCATGCTGCCGCAACAAAAAGTTCCGGTGATTATCAGAGACGGGAAGAGTAAATCTCGCATAGTCTGCTTCTGGCAAACCAATGATGAGACTCTCGGGAAAAGTAACAATCGTCACCGGATCTGCATTTGGCTTAGGACGGGCTGCCGCAGGACGCTTTGCCCGGGAAGGGGCGATGGTGGTGGCGGCGGACATCGACGCGACCGCTGGGGCAAAGGCAGTCGAGGAGATCCGCGACCGGGGCGGGCGCGCGACCTTCGTGCACACTGACATTTCGGTGGAGGGTGATGTGGTTGCCCTGCTGGAAACCGCAGTGGGTGAGTTTGGTCGGCTCGACGTGCTATACAACAACGCCGCTGTTCTGTTTCACGATCGCGATGTCCGGGCGCACGAACTGAGCCTGGAGGTATGGGACCAGGTGATGGGAGTGAATCTGCGGGGAACGTTCCTTTGCTCGAAGCACGCCGTGCCCTACATGCTGAAACAGGGGGGCGGATCGATCATTAATCTTGGCTCGCCGACAGGCATGATTGGTTGCGCGCCGAATCTCACGGCTTACAGCACCAGCAAGGCGGGCATTTTTGGTTTGACGCGAGTCATGGCCGCCGCCTACGCGCGCGATGGAATCCGCGTGAATGTGGTAATTCCGGGAACGATGGATACGCCGATGAACGGATCTGTACTGGGAAGCGAGGCGGCTCGAGAAGAGTACCGGGAAGCGGTGCCGATGGGGCGGCTAGGCAGGCCTTGCGATATTGAGGGCATTGCTGTGTTTCTGGCGTCAGACGATTCTTCCTATTGCACTGGAGGCCTGTATACCTGTGACGGTGGGCTGACCGCGGTCTGACTGGTTGACTGCCGGGATGGTCGGGGACAAGGCTTCCGGGAAGACAGAGGATAACCGGTTTTTGGGGGGTTAAGAACGTCTCGCTGCGTGCGCGAATAACCGCGAAACCATTTGCCCCGGTCTTGGGCCGCCGAGGCGTAACTACCCTTCACACAAAAATATTTCCCCGGGTATAGCCCCTAACGAACCCGAATGGGATCTAAATCATGGACAAAAAGTAGAGGGTTGCACCAGTGCGTCCCTCGTACCACTGTTCTTTGACAACTTAGTTTGAAACGGCCGGCAGACCCGAACTCAATGCGCATAATGCGCACTTGTTTGCAACGATCCCCGGTCGAATTTTTGTATCAGGGCACGACTTCAGTCGTGTCGTAAATGCTTGAAAACGGTTCGCTCTAGGCTTCGATGACTTCCACTTCTGCATCCAGGCCATGCCGGCGCAACAGATTGGGAAGGTTTTGCGAGAACGCGGAGCGCGGCATCACCATGTCGCAGCCTGCTTCCATTGCCTTCGCCTTCAGGTCTCCCTGCAAGTGAGAAAGAAAGCCAATCACCGAGGTGCCGCGCTTCATCTTGCTCTTGAGCCGCGGAATCAAAGTAAGCGGCTTGGCAGCAACATTGTTTAGATCAAAAACAATGAGCGACGGACGACTGGCTTCGGGAACGTCGGCGAGGCGCGAAACAATATCCTTGTCTGCCTTGACGAAGCCAACCTTCACTCCGATCTTGCGGGCCGTTTCCTGAATCTTGGCCAGAAAGAAGAGATCTTCAATAAAGCAGTAGATGCGGATAGGAGCGTCTTCGCGGACAGGAGTGGCGACGGGATCCCTCGGCACAGCCTCTACAAAATGCCCATTACCGTAATGGCCATTTTGTCCGTTGGTTCGAAATTCGGGTGCGGGATAGGATGCGTCCGCGAGGTTGCCGTTCACCACTCGATAGCTATGGTCCATCGGACCAACAAAGGCTTGCTGCCGGCGTTGCTTGTTTTTGCGGCGGCCGCCGCCACCGCTGGCACCGTTGTTCGTAGCGCCGTGCTGGCCGTTGCCATTCTTAGCAATGAAGCGGTTTTGTCCGGAAGACTTACTCTTGGCCGCTTTCTTTGACTGATTGGGCTGGCCGGATCCTGGGGAGATCTCAGCGTTGCCCTTGGCCTGATTGTTTGCGTACCCTTTACGTCTGCGGCGCCGGCGACGATGCCCTTGCCCTTCACTCGATCCCGCAGGTTGCGCCTGACTTGGTTGAACCTGGGGTTGATTTTGTTCTGTCATGCATGCACATCCCGGTGCGTTGGCAATTCTTGCAGTTTGCTCAGTGCGAAGCTTCCCGGATTCGAGAAGGCAGAGGTCGACTGCAACTCATGTTTCCACTAGGTTGATGGCCAGCGGCCACGTCCCACGCACTCAAAAGGAACTTTTCCAAAAGATTACGGTTTGGGGTGGAACCTACGGTTTGATCTCTCAAACAAACTACTGGTGTTATCTGTACCGCTTTATGAATGACCCAGCGACGAACATCACTAGTTGGGCCAGCAGTTGCGACGCGGCAGAAAAACCCTGTTGACTCTCGAGAATTGCGGCGAGCCCGGCTCATTTAGGAGTACTGGCTACAGCCGCTCGATAGGCAAAACCGATCATACACAGAAGGGCTGCCCGAGAGCAAGTGCTATTCCAAATTGGCAGACGTCCAGTGGTAAGTGGGATGGTGTTACGGGCGGGTGAGAAGTAATGAAGATAAAAGAAAAAGCCACAAATGAGTGGCTTTTCTGGATCGATGGCCAATCACTGGCCTCCCAAAGAGTCCCCTACAGAAAGTCCATCTGCGGGAGGAAAGCTCCGGTTTGCGGCAGGTCCCGTAGAACCCTGACTCTGCTCGCCGGATCTGAGCGCCGGATCCGGTTTGTTTGCGGATCACGTGCGTCGCTGGCTACCGTTCATATTGCAGTTGACGTGCCGTTTGCCATGTTACTTGTTATCAAATAGTTAGCTTTTCGGGGCGGGCTGCTGTTTCCGATTTATGGAAGCTGCATCGAAACAACGATTCTGTAATCCATAGAAAGCTAACGTTGGCAGCGAGGACAGTAGTGGGTTCCGCGGCCCGCTAAGACGATGCGTCGAATGGGCGTGTTACAGACGAGGCACGGTTCGCCGGTACGCAGATAGACCCGATGCTGAAGCTGGAAAAAACCAGCGACCCCGGCCGCATCGACATAGTCCGACACCGACGAACCACCCAGGGAAATAGCCTGCTTAAGAACCTTCTGCAAAGCGGCATGCAATCGATCGAGCTCGACGCGTTTCAGGTGCTGCGCCATCCTTCGCGGACGAATGCCGGCGCGGAAGAGGCTCTCGTCGGCATAGATGTTCCCAACGCCGTGCAGCAGTTTCTGGTTGAGCAGGGCAGCCTTAATCGAGGTACGACGGTGGCGAAACAACGCGGCAAATTGATCCTTCGAAATGGTGAGAGGCTCCTGGCCGGTTCCGGCAAAGCGCGTGGTCTTGTGGTTGAGCGGACCGCGCAGCTCCATGCGTCCAAAGCGTCTGGGATCTACAAAGCGAAGTTCTCTGCCGGAGGCCAGATGCAAGATGCCGTGAGTGTGCGCGGGGATGGGCGCCTCGGCATCGGCGACCAGTAAACGTCCCGTCATACCGAGATGCACGATCCACTGGAAATCTCCGAGATCGAAAACGATATGCTTGCCGACGCGATAGACGCGGTCGACGCGGTGACCAGGCAACTCCTTCGCCATTCGCTGAGGGGAGGACTTAAAGGGTTCGCGCTTGCCGCTGAACCAGGTGGCTTGAATGTGGTCGCCGCGCAGGCGCTCGTTTACTCCGTTTGCGATGGTTTCGACTTCAGGCAGTTCCGGCATGGCTCGTTTGGCAGGCGGCGAGAGAGCCGCTGGGTGAAGTGTACGAGGATTCGCCTGTTTCCTGCGCCTTTTCCATCATTGTCGCGGGTGCTTGGCCGGTTTCTGGCGGCGTTATATGATCAGGAGTCGGAACAGGCTGAGAGCCGCAAGAAGCTACGCTGGCACAGCAGCCTGTTCGAGATATTTCCATTCACTCCTGCGCAGGATTTGAGCATTCCAATCAGAGGCTGAGCCGGCAGGGGAAGAGTGCGCCACGGGAATTGATTGGAGTACATGCGAGCTAAGACTGCGGTTGTATTGGGCGCCCAGTGGGGCGACGAAGGCAAGGGAAAGATCGTCGACGTTCTTTCCGACAGGTTTGCGGTGGTGGCGCGCTATGCCGGTGGTCACAACGCCGGACATACCGTCATCATCCGGGGCCAGAAGTTCATTCTTCAGCTGGTGCCCTGCGGGGTGTTGCGTCCGGACTGTAAAGCGGTGATCGGCAATGGTGTGGTGCTGGACCCGCTAGCCTTCCTGAAGGAAGTCGGCAAGCTGCGCGACCTGGGGGTCAATGTGGATCAGCAGCTTTTCGTCTCCAATCGCGCGCAGGTAATCCTGCCCTATCACCGGATGATTGAGCTGGCATCGGAGAATGCTCCCGGGCGACAGAAGATCGGCACCACCAGCCGCGGCATCGGACCGGCTTACGAAGACAAGATGCATCGCAGCGGTCTTAGGGTGGTTGACCTGCTCAACCGAAGTCTGCTCAAGACCCACATTGAAAACGCCTGTAATGAAAAGAATGCGATTGCGCATGCGCTGTTTGGCACGGATCCGCTCGACCCGATCAAGATGTATGAGGAATACGCGGAAGCTGCGGAGCGAGTGCGGCCCTTCGTCGCAGACACAGAGAAGCTTCTAAACGACGCAATCCGCGAGGGCAAAAGCGTCATGTTTGAGGGTGCCCAGGGCACCATGCTGGACATTGACCACGGCACTTACCCCTTCGTGACCTCTTCGTCGGCAACGGCGGGAGGCGCAGTCATTGGAACCGGGGTGGGACCCACCAGGATCGGGACAGTCATCGGAGTTACCAAGGCCTACGTGACGCGGGTGGGAGAGGGACCGTTTCCCACCGAAATCCACGGAGAACCCAGCGAAGTGCTGCGAGCACGAGGCCAGGAGTATGGTGCGGTCACGGGACGGCCGCGCCGCTGCGGCTGGCTCGACCTGCCGCTCCTGCGATACTCGAATGAGATCAATGGGACGGAATGGCTCGTGGTAACGAAACTGGACGTGCTGGACAGCTTTGCAGAGATCCCGATCTGTACCGGCTACCAGTTGGACGGACGGAGCGTGGATACTATTCCTGCCGATGTGAACGGACTGGAGAAAATTGAACCGGTTTATACGAAGCTGCAAGGCTGGCAAACCTCGACGGAAGGCGTCACTGAATTCGAGAAGCTACCGGAAGCGGCGCAGAAGTATCTCCGGTTTCTCGAGGCAGAATCGGGCGCTCGCATCGGGATGGTTTCCACCGGTCCGGACCGGGAGCAAACTATTATGTTGCCCGGATTCTCCGCAGCTCTGGACTGGATGCACTCCACTTGATCGGATAAATTAGAGGCACCATGGTCAGCTATATCGTTCGCATGCGGTTTGCCGCGGAAGATCGTGAGAATGTAACCGATATCCTGCGCCAACTGGCCCTCGCTTCGCGCCAGGAGCCAGGCTGTTCCGCCTTTATCCCTCACACCGTTGAGGACGATCCCACCATGGTGGTGATTTACGAGCAATATAAGGACCGGGAAGCGAGTGAGCTTCATCGCACGACTCCTCACTTCAAGAAGTTCGTTGTGGGAGGCCTCTACCAGTTGATGAAGGAACGAGAGGTTGAGAACCTGACGGCGGTCGCCTAGTTTTACCGTTTTGTGGGACAGGTTCCCATACAATCCCCGGGTGATTGCGTTGGACTGCGAAAGCTGTCAGTCTGGAGTTTCAGCTTTGACTGGTCGTTCGGACGCAGACTAACATCCGATACGGTTATGCGCGCTCACTTCGAGCATCGTTGGCTGTTTCCCACGGTCGGCAGACTGGCAATTCTCCTCATGTTGGCCTGCGGGAATGCGAGCCCGGCGTTCGCGGGTTTTCCTCATCACGAAAGCGCTCATAAAGAGATCGAAGGCCTGGAGCTGGATTGGCGCAATGCCCAGCTGACCAACAACGTCGCCGAGGTAGACCGCCTGCTGGCTGACGACTACCTGGGGATCAGCGCTAACGGCACCCTGGAAACCAAAGCAGATGAACTGGCTCGCCGCCGGAGTGGCACTCTGCACATTACTCAGCTCGATTTAAGCGACATTAAGGTACGTATTTACGGAGACACTGCAGTAGTCACGTCCAAAGCCGATCTGATCGGGAAAAACGGCGATCGTGACATCAGCGGGAGATTTCGCTACACCCGGGTTTACAGCAACCGGGATGGGCAGTGGAGGATTGTGAGTTTCGAGGCCAGCCGTATTTCTGGGAATGAAGATAAGCATTAGGCGAGCCCAACTCTCTGGCAAATCTCTAGCCTGAGTGCAGGCAAAGCGGGGTGCTCGCAGACTCTTATCGAGAGCTGCGAGGGAAATAATCAAACCGCAGATCTCTCCACTCCGCTTGGCTACGGTCGAGATGATAATTCTGTTGCACAACCGGCCTCTACCTGCTGTTGTTCATGCTCCCTTAACTTGCCGGAGGGAAGCCAGTCGCTTCGAGTTTGCCGCGCCCGATTCCTGGAGAAACCATTTCATTCTGAAGGACATTCGCTAACCGGGCCCGAGGCCTTCAAAATGGCGTCGGCGATGGCTGCGGCTTCTCTGGCTGGGCGTACGTCGTGGACCCTTACCAGGTGAGCTCCGTTCAGAATGGCGGCAGTTAGTGCGGCGAGACTTGCGTTTCCTCGGCGGTCCACGGGGGCTTGCGCTCCGTTATAGATTGGCGCCAGGGTTTTTGCCAGGAATCGTTTGCGGGATGGACCGGCGAGCAATGGGCGGCCTAAGCTGTTCAATTGGTCCAGGCCGGCGAGCAGGGAATAGTTCTCGTCGGCAATGATGCCGAAACCGAAGCCGGGATCGAGGACGATTCGCTCGCTCTCGATTTCCGATCGCAGGGCGTACTGCATACGATCGTGGAGTGCTTGCTTTACGTGGGGCGGCACTTCCTCCGGACGCAACGGCGGCAGGGCATGCCACTCTTCAGGGCGGCCTCGGGTGTGCATCAGGATAACGCCACACTTCGCAGCAGCACAGACGCCGGCCAGTGCCTGGTCCCAAAGGAATCCGCTGACATCATTGACAATTTCGGCGCCGGCCGTGAGCGCAGCCGCGGCAGTCTGGGATTTGTAGGTGTCAATGGAGAGAATTGCGTCCGGCCGGTGGCGCAATATGCCTTGCAGCACAGGTAGCACGCGGTCGATCTCTTCCTGGATTCCGACCGGCTTGTGCTTTCCGGGCCGTGTGGATTCGCCACCGACGTCGACGATGTCCGCTCCCTGCTCTAGCATCTCAAGTCCGTGCTCGATCGCTGCCGCGGGTGCGCTGAACGAGCCACCATCGGAGAACGAGTCCGGAGTAGTGTTCAGCACCCCCATCACGGAGGTCCGCTCTCCCAACGACAAGACCCGGGTGCGGAGCTTCCATTGAAATCGAGAACGCACGACAAAAGACATTTCTGCCATTCTAGTGAGGTAAACTCCGCGCAGGCACATGCTCCCAACCCCCTATCTCAGCGTGATGTTGCTTGGCGTCGTTCTGCCTTTTGCGGCCCCCCGAATTCAACACAAACACAGAGTGCCTTTACCGGTGGCGGTACCGCGGATCCTCGCCGATCCGGCGGTTAGTCAGGCGCACTGGGGAATCTCGGTGGTTAGGCTCAACGGCACGCCGATCTACAAGCTCAATGACGGCCAATTTTTCAATCCTGCATCCAATGCGAAGTTGTTCACGACGGCGACGGCTTACGCCTTGTTGCCAAGCGGGCTCACCTTCACCACGCTGGTTTCCAGCAAGGCTCCGGTTGGCAGCGGCGGAAAAGTCAGCGGCGATATCACCATCTATGGCGTAGGCGATCCCAATATGTCGGCACGCACTGTTCCTTTTGGCATAAAGACCGAGCGGCCAGGACCACCGCTGGCAGCCCTGGAGAACCTTGCCGATCAGATTGTCGCCCACGGGGTACGCTCCGTTTCAGGCGATGTCGTGGGCGATGACACCTGGTTCGTCTACGAACGGTACGGCCCTGGCTGGAGCTGGGACGATCTGCAGTGGGGTTACGGCGCACCGGTTTCTGCCCTGACGGTGAACGACAACGAAGTCTACCTGAATGCCGTTCCGGCAATTCTGGCCGGGCAACCCGCGGTGGTGTCCTGGCTGCCGCTGACTCCCTACTACACGGTGGACAACTCGCTCCTCACAGCACCCGTGGGCGATCCTGGCAAACCTGGCGTGGAGCGCGCCCCAGGTTCTATGACGGTGCGTCTCTTCGGGCGCACGGCGCTGGGTCAACCTGGTCTTCACACCGCGCTGGCAATCGAGGATCCGGCGGAGTATGCAGCCCGTTCGTTGCAAACCATGCTGCAGCAACGCGGGGTTCAGATCAGCGGGAAGGCCCGGGCTCAACACCGGCTGCCGACTGACACGAGCGACTTTCTTTCTGCACAGCAGCAGCCAGTCGAGTTGCATCCCATCACGATTGAGAACGTTCAAGCGATGAATGCAGGCCCGAATATGCTGGGCACCCACGTTTCGCCTCCACTGGGCGATGATTTGGTGATCACCAATAAGGTCAGCCAGAACCTGCATGCCGAGATCACGCTCCGAACCCTGGGAAAGCTGGAAGGCGCGGACGGATCGCTGCTTGAGGGTACCCGAGTGGTGCGGCAGTTTCTGATTTCCGCCGGCGTTGCGGCAGGGGATGTTGTGCTCTATGACGGATGCGGGTTGTCCATTCAGGACTTGGCAACTCCTCGGGCGTTTACCACTTTGCTCGCGTATGCTGCCCGGCAAAGCTGGGGTGAGGCATTTCGGACCTCGTTGCCCGTTGGCGGGGTGGACGGCTCCCTATCCGGACGCTTTAAACAACCGTTGCTCGATGGGAAAGTGTTTGCCAAGACGGGGACGCTTGGAGAGGCACGCGCCTTGAGCGGTTACCTGGTTGCTGCCAGCGGCCAGACAGTCGCCTTCTCCATCATGTGCACCGACCATAAGCCTTCTGAACCTGTAGACCGCGCGGCGATGGACAAAATCGTAGCTGCCATCGCGGAGTCGAATTGAGGAGATTTCTCTCCTTTGGTTTGCTCGCCATGCTGGGATGTCACCATCTGGCGCCCGGCAAACCGGAAAGCCAATTCACCCCGCAGGAACGAGCAGGAGAACGAGAATTCGTGACCCACTGCTCGACTTGCCACTACGCCGACACAGAGAAAGGCTTGAACGGCCCTGGCCTGGAGGGGTTGTTCCGTAAGCGTTATCTGCCGAGTGGCATGGTGGCCAATGACGCGCGGGTCAGCGCAGTGATCCTGCGGGGCAGGAACATGATGCCCGCAATGGGCAATACACTATCTGATCAGCAGCTAGCGGATCTCCTGGCCTACCTGCACACATTATGACGGAATCCAAACTACCATTACCCGGAATGGCGGCTATCGCACTGTGGATGCTGGCGCTTGCGGTGCTGGGTGTCGCCGGCGTTCTGAGTGGCCACTATCCTCGAGGAGGCACGAGGATCGGGATCCTGCTGCTATGCACTGTTTTTGCCCTTGCGGGATTGGGGTTAATCCGGCTGAGGCGATGGGGCTGGGCACTCAGCCTGGGAGCAGTGTTCTGCAGCATGTGTTTCGGATGGTATAGCCTGTTCCGCTTTCACCAGGGACAGTGGGTAGTGATGGCTGTGATCAATCTGGTTTTCTTTCTGTATTTGGTCCGTGGGGAGGTTATCGCGCGGCTTCGCTGAGGGATTGTGGGTTTCGCTGAGGCAGGTTGTACTGTCCCCTTCGGGGACTGTGTCGCGGCAAACACGGGTGCTAGCCACGATACAATGGGGTCAGCTTGCTTGACCTCGTCCAGATCGATCAGACCCCACGCCGCCCAGTTCCCAAACCTGCATGGCTCAAGACACGTGCTCCCGTGGGAGAGAATTACCACGAGCTCAAGGCGCTCGCGCGCTCGCTCAACCTGCATACGGTGTGTGAGTCTGCCCATTGCCCCAACATCGGGGAGTGTTGGAACCAGCGGACCGCAACTTTCATGATGCTGGGCAACACCTGCACGCGGCGGTGCGGGTTCTGTGCCGTACCCAAGGGACGGCCTGACCCCATTGATTTCGATGAACCTCGCCGGGTAGCCGAAGCGGTCGCCAAACTGGAGCTCAAGCATGCGGTCATCACCAGCGTGAACCGTGACGACGATATTGCTGGCGGAGCGCGCGCCTTCGCTCTGGTGATTCAGGAAATTCGCAGCCAGGCTCCTGATTGCCAGGTGGAGGTTCTTATCCCTGACTTCCAGGGGAATGAAGAAGCGATCCGCATCGTTGTCGAAGCCAAGCCTGAGATGTTGAACCACAATACCGAGTCGGTGCCGCGGTTATATCGAGCCGTGCGATCGGGCGCCCGCTATGAGCGAACCCTGCGATTGCTCGAGTATGCAAAGATCGTGGATCCGCGGATGACTACCAAGTCCGGGGTGATGGTTGGATTGGGAGAGGAAATGCACGAGCTGCTCCAGGTGTTTCGGGATCTGGCCGGAGTGGGCACAGACGTGTTGACGATTGGGCAGTATCTGCGTCCATCCAGAGATCACCTGCCAATGGCGCGGTATTACACGCCGGAAGAGTTCGCGTTTATGCGCGAAGAGGCCCTTGGTATGGGATTCCGGCACGTTGAATCGGGCCCACTTGTGCGCTCGTCTTACCACGCGCGCGAACAGGCGATGTCGATCTAATTTCGGGGGAAGAAGAAAATGGCAGTCTCAGTCATGGGCAATATTCCCGCCCTCAAAGAAGCCCAACAGCAGCTGAAGACCAGGATGGAAAAGGCAGTTGAGGATTTCCGCACCAACCTCGCGAGCACGCGCACTGGCCGGGCCTCAGTACACATGCTGGACCAGGTCAAGGTTCCGTATTACGGCAGCGAGATGCCCTTGAACCAGGTTGCCCAGGTGACGGCGCCTGAGGCGAACCTCATTACCGTCCAGCCGTTCGATCCGAGCATCATCGGCGATATTGAGAAGGCGATCCGGACCTCAGACCTGGGCTTTAATCCGCAGAATGACGGCAAGGTGGTGCGCATCCCCGTTCCTCCCATGACTGAGGAGCGTCGCCGCGAGGTGGTCAAGCACCTCAATAAGACACTTGAGGATCATCGCACCGCGGTGCGGAATATCCGCCGGGACGGAAATGATCTGATCAAGAAATCCGCCAAGGACAAAAAGATTTCCGGGGACGAGGAAAAGAAAGCTCTGGAGGAGATCCAGAAGCTTACCGATGATGAAATCCGGCGGATGGAAGAGATGTGCCGCAACAAAGAACGGGAAGTGCTGCAGATCTGAACCGGCTCTCAGTGGGTGCGAGTGCTGTGATCCAGTATGATCTTCCAGCCTGAGGGTTCGTTTTTCAGGATCAGAGAGAATATTCCATCAGCATTGCCGCCCCCGGCAGCGCTGCGATCAAGATGAAAATTTCCGGTGGCGGCCGCGTAGTTGGAATCGAGAATCCTGATCGCCAGGTTGGAAAAGGTTAGTTTGCCCATCGCCGCCCGGGAAGCATAGACCCTCCGATATCGAGCGAGAATTTTGGCATAACCATATTCCACTTTCTCGCTCACGAAAGTGGTCTCAGGGGAATCGTCGTAGCCGGTCATGAAAGCATTCACGTCGCCACGATTCCAATCTTCTGTTTGCCGGTGCAGAAGCTGCTGAATCACCGCCTCCGGCGCTGCTTGGGACCGGGACGGGACTGTTCCCATGAGGACGACGATCAGAACAAGACCAAGACGTTGCATTCATCGCTCCTGTGGCCCAGAAGTCCTGGCGGCCAAGACGAAGCCGGGCAGATTCTGCCACTACAATGAAGTATGTCCCCAGTGAAGACCGTACACACAGTCTGCTCGCACG
The DNA here is from genome assembly GCA_035507705.1 of Acidobacteriaceae bacterium. Lineage (GTDB taxonomy): Bacteria > Acidobacteriota > Terriglobia > Terriglobales > Acidobacteriaceae > PALSA-350. The sequence goes on along the minus strand of DATJNV010000049.1, from coordinate 18,643 downwards.
ATTGTCCGGATTCCTGCGCCGTTCTTGTAACTGTGGATGAGCTGGGGAAGGCGACGCGCGTACAGGGGGATCCTTCGCATCCCATCACGCGGGGCTTTCTGTGCGCGAAAGTGACGAAATACCTGGATCGGGTGTATTCACCCGCACGGCTGCTCTTTCCCATGCGCCGGCGTCCCGGGGCGGTAAAGGGCAACGGACACTTTGGCAGGGAGTCAGAGGCCTTCGAACCTATCACCTGGGACGCCGCGCTGGACCTGATTTCCCAACGACTGCAGCTTGTCTCCGACGAGCACGGTCCGGAGGCCATTCTTCCCTACTCGTACGCGGGAAACATGGGTGTGTTGGGTTATGGCTCCATGGACCGCCGTTTCTTTCACCGCCTTGGCGCCTCCCGGCTAGATCGAACCATTTGCGCCACGGCAGGAGGCGATGCCCTGGTCTCGGTTTACGGGAAGAAGCTAGGCACCGATCCGGAACATTTTCGCGATGCCCGATACATCATCGCCTGGGCGGCGAATATCCACGGTAATAACGTTCATCTGTGGCCATTCGTCCAAGAAGCACGCAGAAAAGGCGCGAAGCTGGTGGTTATCGACCCGTACCGTACCCGTACCGCACGAGCCGCTGACTGGCACCTACCTATTCAGCCAGGCACTGATGCTGCGTTAGCGCTGGGCATGATGCACGTGATTATCCGGGATGGGCTTCATGATCAGGACTACATCGACCAAAATACCCATGGCTTTGAAGCGTTGCGCAACCATGTTCTCTCGTATACACCGGCGTGCGTTGCCGGACTGACAGGGATTGCAGCGGACGAGATTGAAACCCTGGCGCGTGAATACGCGACCAGCGCGCCAGCCGTGATTCGCCTGAATTACGGGATACAGCGTTCGCAGAATGGGGGAGCCTCAGCACGCGCCGTTTGCATGCTTCCCGCTCTTATCGGCGCCTGGAAGCATCAGGGAGGCGGATTGCAACTCTCGACCAGCGGAGCGTTCGTCTTCAATAGCATGGCGCTCGAGCGGCCCGATTTGATGATGGCGAGCCCACTGGAACGGCCTGCGCGGATCGTCAACATGTCGCGGCTGGGACACGCACTGACCGAACTCGACGCCCCACCGGTCAAGGCTCTTTTCGTCTACAACTCGAACCCGGCGGCAATTGCCCCCAACCAGAATGCGGTCAGAAGAGGCTTGACGCGTCCCGATCTGTTCACCGTGGTACACGAGCAGTTCTTCACCGATACCACCGACTATGCGGATATTGTGCTACCAGCTACGACGTTCCTGGAGCACAAGGATTTTCAGGGAGCGTATGGTCACTACTTCCTGCAACTCTCGGAACAGGCCATCGCCCCACTCGGCGAAGCACAGTCAAATGTGTGGCTCTTCAGCCAACTGGCCAAACGGATGGGATTCACCGAGTCCTGTTTTTGCGACGGTGTTGAGGATTTGATGGAGCAGGCGTTGGGTGAAAGCGCCGATGACCTGAAGACCAAGGGGCGCATACGGCAACAACATGCAACAGAGGAGTTCGCCGCCGGCCTCTTTGCCACACCCAGCGGGAAGATTGAGTTTTATTCAAGCGCCCTGGCAGCACAAGGATTGGAGCCTCTGCCTGCCTTTCATGCCGCGGAGGAATCGCGCCGGGGCGTGAAGGCGCAAAGCTTTCCGCTGGAGTTCTTGCCGCGCAAAGCGGACAACTATATGAATTCCACCTTCGCCAACCTCCCTGGACACCAGAAGATGGAGTCGTCCGGCCTGGCGATGATGCACGCCAGCGATGCGAGCGCTCGCCAGATTCGGGAGGGAGACTGGGTGGAAGTCTTCAATGCGCGAGGCAGGATTCGCCTGCGCGCCCGGATCGACGGCAGCGTACCGACAGGAGTGGTTGCAGCCAGCCTGAACTGGAACAAGCTCTCCGCAGGGGGAAGCAACGTAAACGCGCTTACGTCCGAGACGCTTACGGATCTGGGGCGCGGGGCCACGTTCTACTCCACCCTGGTGGAGGTGCGAAAGCTGAGCCCGGAAGAGGCACAAGGCGGGTCCGCTTCGATAGACTAGGGAAACCTGCTCCAGGTGTGACAGCGATAATGCCGTTTCCAGCGGGTTTCCAGTGCGCGGGGTGTGGAGAGTGGAATGAGATCGTGGTGGACGAATCTGCCGGTGGGCAGCAGAGGTATGTGGAAGATTGCCAGGTCTGCTGCAAACCAAACCTACTCTCTGTCACCTGGGATACCGATGCGGGGGAATATTTTGCGCACGGCGAACTGGAGAGTTGATGGCATTGTGGGGTGTCAGCTGAGCGGAACTCCGGGATGGTACACGGCGTGAGAAAGCAGTCCCCGGAGTTGGGGAGTACCCCTTGGGTCACATATAATCGCCTTTTCCGCTACCAGGATCCGACTTTTAGCAGTGAGGGTGTGCCTATTTTTTGCGTCGTGTCAGGGAGCGTTCGCTCCCGGTCTTCTCAAAGCCAACCTGCGCGGTTTTTTTTGAGGATGTGCAGGATCCTGGGTTTGCTTCTCTTTTGCGGTTCCAGTCTGATTGCCTGGGCTCAGCAAGACGCCACCCCTCCGGCCTCTCCGGACGTCATCCAACAGATCCGGGTGATTGGCAACCGCCGCATTCCGCGAGAGACGGTGCTGGCGCGGCTATTCACGCACGTGGGTGACGTTTACGATCCAGCGACGATCGAACGCGATTTCAACTCACTTTGGAATACGGGGTACTTCGAGAATCTGCAAATCGTGCGGGAAGATACCCCCAAAGGGATCATTCTCGACGTTGTGGTGAAAGAGAAGCCCACGATTCGCGAAATCAACTATAAGGGGCTGAATTCGGTCTCGCAGTCGGACGTACTGGACCGGTTCAAGAAGGAACACCTGACGGGCTTCTCGCCCGAAAGCCCGTACGATCCGACAAAGTTGGCGCGAGCCATCGATATCATTCGGGCTCTCCTGGCAGAGCACGGGCACCAGTTTGCGACGGTGAAGCCGGACATCCGGAACATTCCGCCTTCCTCGGTGGCGATCAATTTCAACATCAAGGAAGGTCCCACGGTAAAGGTAGGGAATATTACCTTCACCGGAAATCATGCCATGCCATCACGGGACCTGCGGGCTGCAATGAAGAATCTGCGCCCGGTTGGGATACCTCACTCCATCATCCTGGAGAACCTGTTCGCGCGGACATACGATGCGAGCAAACTCGAGGAGGACACGGAGCGGGTTCGCCGCGCAATGCAGGACAAGGGCTACTTCCGAGCCTCGGTCGGCGACCCGGTTACGCATATAAGAAACGAAGGGGGGCTGTCCTTCCTTACATTCCGACCCAGGACGGGCAAGCGCATCGATATTCGGATTCCCGTCGATGAGGGTGAGCGCTACCGGCTGGGTGGAGTCACGTTCACCGGAAACGCTCACGTGCAAAATGTGAAAGCACTGCGCTCCCAGTTCCCGACCAAGGACGGCGAGTATTTCAATGCCACCGCGATCGGCAAGGGGCTTGAGAACCTGCGCAAGGCTTACGGATCGCTTGGCTACATCAACTTCACGGCTGTGCCGACGCCGCGCATCGATGACGCAAAACATCTGGTGTACCTGGACATCGACATCGACGAAGGCAAAGCGTTTACGGTTTCGCGCATCGAATTTCAGGGCAACACCATCACGCGCGACCGCGTCATTCGACGTGAGTTGTTGATCGAAGAAGGCTCACCGTATAACAGCAACCTGTGGGAGCAAAGCATCCTTCGCCTGAACCAACTGGATTACTTCGATCCTCTCAAGGTGGATCAGGATTCCGAGCTTCACCAGGACAACGAGAACGGAACGGTTTCGCTGCTGCTGAAGGTACACGAGAAGGGCAAAAACTCTATCGGCTTGAATGGCGGCGTGAGCGGTCTTTCCGGCACATTCCTTGGCGTCAACTACTCAACCAACAATTTCCTTGGCCTGGGCGAGACATTAAGCCTGCAGGGCAATCTGGGTAACCTGGCGCGCAGCGCAGTGTTTGCGTTTACCGAGCCCTACCTGCGCAATAAGCCCATCAGCCTCGGGTTCCAGCTCTTCTCGCGAAAGACGGATTACAATTCAGCGCGCAACTACGCGGCTGTCACGGGCCAGGCGGCGAACCTGACGGCCGCCCAACAATCGCTCACCCAAAACTACAACCAGTCGGCGACCGGGTTGAATTTTTCTATCAGTTATCCGCTGCGACACGCGTTCAAGCGGGTGGGTCTGACCTACAGCTGGGATAAGTCCAGCATCACGACCTTCAGCCAGGCTTCCGCCAATCTGTTCCAATTGCTGGCGTTTCGCAGCGGCCAGATCCAGGGCCCAAACGCGCTGGAAGGTATTTACACCAGCTCGGCCTCATTGAGCTACCAATACAACAAGGTCGGCCCGACAATTTTTAAACCCCGCTTCGGATCAGAACTGTCGGCGGCCTTCCAGTTTGCGGGAATCTGGGGCAATGTGCGCTATTTCAGTCCTGTGGTGCAGTTCAAGCACTACGTGGCGGTCAAGGGGCTGCGCCCGAACCCCGACGGACGCAACGTGTTTGCTTTCCGCGTGCAGGGCTCGTACATACAGGGCTTTAGTGGAGATGTAGCGCCGCCGTTCGCCCGCTTTTATTCCGGTGGCGACTTTGAGCTGCGAGGCTTCGATGTACGCTCTGCAACACCGTATGCTTTCATTCCAGTACGGGCGAACATCACGCTTACCAACCCTGACGGCACACCCGTGCCGATCGACCCCACCAACTACACCCTGGGAAACATCCAAATTCCGATCCCAATCTACCGACCGGTGTCGGTCGGTGGCGATGTGAAGTTTACGAGCAATCTGGAGTACCGAATTCCCTTAGGGGGCCCAGTCACGTTTGACATCTTCGACGACTTCGACATCACGTCTGTCGTTCGCCAATCACAGCTACGCCAAAGCGTGGAGGGCGCCGATGAGCTCAACTCGCCACTCTATGGATGTACCTCCTACTACAACGGCGCTTGCCAGGGTGGCCAGCAGATCCAGTTCATTAACGAGATCCGGCCAATTTCGGGCACCAACGTGGTGCCGCGTGATTCCGTCGGCGCGGAAATAGACGTGATTCTACCCATTGTGAATGCGCCGTTCCGGCTCTACTACGCCTACAACGTGGCCCGTCTATACGAAGACAGGCAGGGAGAAAGCCTGATCACTCGCAGCATGTTCCCGGCAGGCGGGGCAGGCGACTACACCTACAATGAGGCAATTTCCGCATATGACTCTCTGCTGCACTTCCGCGAACCCAGGAAGACGTTTCGTTTGAGCGTCAGCACGACATTCTGACGTGTCACTGTGCCTCGCGTTGACGGTGCTTGAACCCGCCCCTATAATCACTGCTGGCCCTCTGATTATCTCGGTCCGTGTCTCTTCTCCGTGTTTGCTGCCAGATTCGCTGGCCCAGGTTGGTACCAAGCAAATGCGCAGGCGGGAGACCCGCAAGCGAAGGCCCGCTTTCCGCTGAAAGACGCGGGCGATCTGGATGCAAAGATCAAAAGGAGTTTTGTAATTCCGATGAAGCGTTCGTCCACAGTAGTTTGTCTGCTCGCGTCCGTTATCGGCGTGGGTTCGATGGCGTCGACAGGCAAAGCGTCAGCGCAGGCCTCGACACCATCCGCCCCTACCCCTGTCGGCGCCGGCGGACTCTCCTCAAATCCGGCGGTTCCTGCCTCGGCCAAGGTTGCGATTATCAACTTCCAACAGGCAGTCGCAGCGACTAACGAAGGGCAAAGGAATTTTGCGCAATTGCGCACGAAGTTTGAGCCGAAACAGGCCCAATTGAAGGCGCAGAGCGATGAGATCGATTCGCTCAAGAAACAGCTCCAGGATGCGGGCGCGAACCTGAGCGAACAGGAGCGGGATAGCCGGCTCCGGACCATTGATGAAAAAACCAAGTCGCTGCAGCGGTCCGCGGAAGATGCTCAGAATGAAGCCAGCGGCGCAATGAATGATATGTACCAGCAGCTGGCGCAGAAAGTGTATGCAGTACTGTCCAGCTATTCGGACCAGAACAAGTTCACGCTGGTGCTCGATACCAGTGCGCAACAAACTCCGGTCCTGTGGGCCACTCCGGCTACTGACATCACCAGAGCCGTGGTAGATGCCTACAATGCCAAGTCGGGGGTTCCTCCACAACCGGCTGCAGGTTCCACTGCTCCGCGTCCCAGCTCAACTACACCTCGCGGGACCACTACCAGGCCGAGCACAACAAAAACTCCGCAGTAGACGTCATTCCTCCATCGTCCCCAGGCAAATCTTTTGCCTGGGGACGGCAATGCGGGAAATCTAGTCTCCGGGCGACCGCAACCATGCGTGGGGAACGGTGCAGCTTACCTGTGGAAAAAATTGTGGAAAGTGGGGAGGCCGTTTTTTCCACCCGCTTTGAGAAGCATACGAGAGCCGCTTACGCCCCCCATTTATTGGCTTATAAGTAACTTAATTTCATATGCTTGCACCGGGCGATAGAGAAGGCCCGACATCCGTTGCTGAGTGCGCCGAGAAAACGCGGCAATTCATGACTTTCCACAGAACCGGGTAATTTATGACCAACGTAATGGTAAATTTCGCTTATTTACTTGACTCTTCGCCTACCTTGAGAACCGCTAGAAAAGCCTCCTGAGGGATGTCCACTTTCCCGATACGCTTCATACGCTTCTTCCCTTCTTTTTGCTTTTCCAACAGCTTGCGCTTGCGGCTGATGTCGCCTCCATAACATTTGGCGATGACATTTTTGCGCAGGGCGGGGACTGTCTCCCGAGAAACGATTTTGGCTCCAATAGCCGCCTGAATTGCTACCTCGAACATCTGCCTGGGAATGAGCTCACGCATTTTCGAGACCAAAGCCTTGCCCCGCTCGTAGGCAAAATCGCGATGGACAATGATGGAGAGCGCGTCGACGGGTTCACCTGAGACCAGGATGTCGAGCTTGACCATGGGTGATTCCCACATCCCTGCCAGCTGGTAGTCCAGAGAGGCGTAGCCGCGTGAAACTGATTTCAAGCGGTCATAGAAGTCGAGGACAATTTCATTGAGCGGCAATTCATAGCTCAACATGACCCGCGTGGGGGTCACATATTCGAAGTTTTTTTGCCGCCCGCGCTTCTCCTCCACCAGCTTAAGAATGCCACCAACGTACTCTTCGCTGGTGAGGATGCTGGCGATGATCACGGGCTCTTCGATTTTTTCTATATCGGTGGGATCGGGCCAGCGGGAGGGATTCTCTACCTCGAGGACCGAGCCGCCGGTAAGAGTGATTTTGTAGCGGACCCCGGGGGCTGTAGTGATGAGATCCAGGTTGAACTCCCGCTCCAGCCGTTCCTGGATAATTTCCATGTGCAGCAGGCCGAGGAAGCCGCAACGAAACCCGAAGCCGAGCGCGGCGGAGCTTTCGGGTTCGAAGAAGAAAGAGGAGTCATTCAGGCGTAGTTTCTCGAGCGCATCCCGGAGCAGGGTGTGCTCATGCGAATCCACGGTGTAGAGGCCGGCAAACACCATAGACTGGATGTCCTTGAACCCGGGCAGGGGCGCGGCAGCGGGCCGGGCGTCGTCGGTGATCGTATCGCCGATCTTGGTATCGACGACGTTCTTGATGGTGGCGGCGAAAAAACCGACTTCCCCGGCCGAGAGCTGCTCCATTTCGACGGGCTTTGGGGTGAGGACGCCGATCGCTTCGACATCGAACACGCGATCGTTCGACATTAGCCGGATTTTCATTCCCCTACGCAAAACGCCATTCACTACGCGACACAAGACGATTACACCGCGATAGGGATCAAAGTGGCAGTCGAAGATCAGTGCCTGCAAAGGAGCCTCGACGTCACCGGAAGGCGGAGGTAAACGATGCACGATGGCTTCGAGCACTTCAGGAACGCCGAGTCCCGTTTTAGCACTGACGGGCAGTGCATCGGTGGCGTCCAACCCTACTGCGGACTCGATCATCTCCTGGGTTCGCAAAACATCGGCGCTGGGCAGATCGATTTTGTTGATGACCGGGATCATGTCCAGGCCGTTGTTGATGGCCAGGTAGGCATTGGCGAGGGTTTGGGCCTCCACGCCCTGCGAGGCATCCACCACGAGCAAGGCGCCCTCACAGCAAGCCAGAGAACGCGAGACCTCATAGGAGAAGTCAACATGCCCAGGGGTATCCAGCAGATTCAACTGGTACAACTCGCCATCCTGGGCGCGATAGTTCATGCGCACGGCATGAGCCTTGATAGTGATACCCCGTTCGCGCTCCAGATCCATCGCATCGAGCACCTGGGCCTGCATCTCACGCGCCGTCAGGGACCCAGTCAGTTCCAGCAAGCGGTCCGAGAGCGTGGATTTGCCGTGGTCGATGTGGGCGATAATAGCGAAATTGCGAATGTGGCTGCTATCCATGCGGGGGTGCCGATCGGAGGGCGACTCAGTTAGCTAACGTGAGGAAGGTCTCTCCCCCGATCTTATCATTCACAATGACGTGGCCTGAGCAATACAATCAAGGTCATCGAGATGATGTCGAGCAGCAAAAGGATTGAATAGTGGAGGGTTGACTATCGCTTCGCGAGTATTTGTTCTCGTGGTGGCCGCGGCCCCGCTGCTGCTCACCGGTTGTGTCCCCGAAACCGGGTTGACCAAGGCGCCGACGAAATCGGCTCAGGCTACGGCTCCCGTTCTCAAGCCCTCCGAACCCTCTGCTAACCCGGAAAAGGCATCCGCCACGCCGCCAACTCCTCCAGCCAGTCCTGAGGTGCAGTCGCTGATCGATAGCGTGGAAGCCGCATATCAGAACGGCGTCACGAACTATCACGCGGGCAAATTGCAGAAGGCCAAGGCTGACTTCGACCGGGCTGTCGACCTGATGCTGACCAGCAATTTCGACCTGAAGACGCAGCCTCAGCTGCATGATGAATTCGAGCGGGTGGTCGATGCTGTTAATACGCTGGAGATGGAGGCGCTCAAGCAAGGAAACGGGTTTGCTCCGAAGATCGAACCGGCGCCGGTGGACATAGCCAACGACGTTACCTTCCCTGTTGACCCCAATGTAAAGGCGCAGGCAATCGCAGAACTCAAGACAACGCAGTCCGACTTGCCTCTGGTGATTAACGATCCGGTGGCAGGTTACATCAGCTATTTCTCTTCGAAGGGGCGGGGTACGCTCATGCGTTCGCTGGAGCGTGCGGGGCGCTATCGCTCGATGATTTCGGCGGTGCTGGCCGATGAGAAAGTCCCGCAGGACCTGATTTACCAGGCGGTGGCAGAGTCCGGGTTCCAACCGCAAATTGTGAACGCCCGTTCTGGTGCCGGCGGCATGTGGCAGTTCATGCCCTATGGAGTTTACGGTCTCAGCCGCAATGGCTGGTACGATGAGCGCTTCGATCCGGAGAAGTCGACCCATGCCTACGCTCGCTATATGAAAGAGCTTTACGAGCAGTTGGGTGATTGGTACCTGGCGATGGCGGCCTACGACTGGGGTCCGGGAAACGTGCAGCGGGCAGTGGAACGTACTGGCTATGCCGATTTCTGGGAACTGTACCGGCGCAATGTACTTCCGCAGGAAACGAAGAATTACGTTCCGATCATCATCGCCGCGGCGATCATGGCGAAGAATCCGGAGCAGTATGGCCTGCAATCGGTAACGCCCGATCCCCCGGTTGTGACGGATACGGTCACCACCAATTACAGCGTGGACCTGCGGCTGGTTTCCGACGTGGTAGGAGCGCCGGTGCAAGAGATAGCAGATCTCAATCCGAGCCTGCTGCGAATGAGCACACCGGCCGACGCTCCCTTCGAGCTGCATCTACCGGCAGGCAGCAAAGATTTGTTTGAGAAGCGGATTGCGGAAATTCCTGTCGATAAGCGGAATCAATGGCGGTTTCACAAGGTGGCAGCCGGCGATACCGTGGAAACGGTGGCACGCGATTACCATGTGAGCGCATCGGAGATTGTCTTTGTGAACCAACTCGAACCCGGCGACGATCTGTCCTCGACGGACTCCCTGATCATTCCCGTGCCTCCCGCGCCATCCAGCAAGTCGCGGCTCACACTTTACAAGGTCGAGCATGGCGACACACTCGTGACGGTAGCCGATCGTTTCAACATCACCGTGCAACAGCTGCGACGGTGGAATCATCTGACCGTATCCAGACTAGTACCGGGGCGCCGTCTCTATGTGGCCGAACCGGCTCATGTGACGCGCGCCAGCAAATCGAGCAGACATCGGGTATCTTCGAGAAAGACGCCGGCAAGGACGGCATCGGGCGCGCATACCAACGCGAAGAATGGAAAAGAAACTTAATTCGCACTTGCGTTCGTTGGCATACCGTTGCATGCTGTTGCTATAATCCGCGCCGCAGGCAAGTATTATGGAAAGCGGTTCTCTGCGATCCGAATCCGTAGCCAACAACGCCTTGGAGGCATAAGAATGCAGGATGAAAGCAAGCTGTACGCACACGCTGAGAATGAGTTTGAAGCCGAGGCGGACGAGTACCCCGAAGCAATGGAAGATGTTTTCGATGATGACGATGAAGATGAGGAAGAAGTAAGCGTCATCGTCTCCTCCACACCGATCATCGCCGAGATACTCGAGCCCGTAAGCGTGGCGCCGGCACAGCCACCCGTGAAAGCTCCGGCCAAGAAGGCGGTCAAGAAAGCGCCAGCCAAAAAGGCTGCCGCGCCGGCTGCCAAAAAGGCGGCGAAGAAGGCTCCGGCCAAAAAGGCCGCAACGAAATCTGCCGCTAAGAAGAGCAGTAAAGGCGCAAAAAGCGGCAGTAAGGCGGCGAAAGCAGCCAGCACCAAAAAAGGCGCCAGCAGCAAAAAATCTACGAGTAAACGAGGTACTCCTTTGGCAGTTAAGAAAGCAGCAAAAAAGGCAACAAAGAAAGCAGCTAAGAAGACGTCGGCCAAAAAGGCAGCTAAGAAGGCTCCGGCGAAGAAGGCAGCTAAGAAAAAGTCAGCCAAGAAGTAAATTCAACACAACAGGCAAGCAAAAGAGCCCGGCTGGGAGCCGGGCTTTTTTGCGTCTCAAATTGCCTTAATGGCAAGCTCACCAAGCCGATCGGCTGTGGGCAGACGACGATCCCCAAAAGAAGCTACTTCTTCTCGAAGCCGTTGAGAGCTGCCAAAACCTGGGCGCTATGCTCCTGAGGGTTAACGGCAGTCCAGACGTGGACGATTTTGCCTTGGGGATTGATTAAAAACGTATTACGTTTGGCCATCGTGACACCGTTGTGGTCGGCCGTCGAGCCGTACAAAGCCACGACTTTCTTGTCCTGATCACTCAGCAGCTTGAAGCTGAGCCCCTCTTTAGCACAGAACTCCTTGTGACTGCCGGTTGAGTCAACGCTGACACCCACGACCACGGCATCCAACTTCCGATACTTGTCCATGTCCTGCTGGAAATTGTGGGCCTCAATGGTGCAGCCGGTAGTCATATCCTTGGGGTAGAAGTAGAGCACTACCCATTTGCCACGAAAACTGTCGAGACTGATGTCGGAACCATCCTGCGAGGGGAGCGTGAAGTTGGGGGCCATCTGGCCGGTTTGCGGCATGGCCGTGTCATCCGCTCTTCCGCGGACACTCAAAGTGGCACACGCGAGCAGGACCACCAGGACTGTGACGAACGCGACTCTCGATGATTTCATGGGGATCTCCGGCTCGATTAGACCCTGTTTCGACTTAGGCTGTCTAGTTTAGCCAGCAACGACGGCGATGCCTGCAGCGTCGGCCAAACGGCGGACTGCTTCCTGATCGAAAATGAGGGTGCGGCCAGCTTCGACGGAAAGGCAGGTGGCCCCTGCTTGACGCATAGCCTCGATGGTGGCGGAGCCAATCACGGGGACATCGAAGCGCATGTCCTGGTTGGGCTTGGCTACCTTGACCACGGTCAGTCGCCTGGGCAGCGTAGAGGCATCGCCGCCGGCCTCCAGGGTGCGCAGGATGGCTCCGGCGCGGGAAATGGTAGCGTCGGTACCCTCCATGGCTTCGACCGCCACACAGGCCTGCCCAGCGACGACCACGGTCTGGCCTATGTCGAAGCCGGCGATATTTGTGGCGACTTCGCGTCCATAAGCGATATCCTCCTGTTCCTCTGCAGTAGGTACGCGGGAGGTCAGGATTCCTGGCCGGGCCAACAAGGGCTCGAGGTAGGCGGTTGAGGAGATCAACTCGATTCCTTCGTCGCTGAGAACCTTCGCGACGGCGCCAAGCAGCATGTCTGAATTGCGGGTACGCAGGCTCAGAAGCAGTTTGGCCAATCGCCAGTCCGGACGAATGCTGGAAAAGATCTGCTTGTGCTTCACCTGACCGGCCATGACCGCCCTGGTCACGCCTTCCTGCTGAAAGGTTTCGATCAACCGAGAGAGCTCGCCCAGCGAGAGCCAGTGCACGCGAACGCCCGGGTCTGCAGCCGCCCTCGTGTTCATCTCAGGTTCGGTCTCCTCCTTGATGGCGGCAACCACCACCCGGACCCCTTGTGCGCGGGCAGCGTCGAGCAGCAGAAATGGAAATCGCCCATTGCCTGCAATGAGGCCCAGGTTTTGAATCGCGTCAGGTTCCACGGCGCCCCTACTTGATGACGCCCCGCTGGGAGCGTTCGACGAAGGAAAGAAGATAGGCCACACAATCCTCCGGCTCACCCTCGGCGCGCAAGCGCTCCAGTGCCTGCGAAGTGTTTAATTTGCCTGCCAGCAGAACCCTGTATGCATGATGCAGAGCGCGAACCTGCTGCTCACTGAAACCCGAGCGCTGGAGGCCAATGCGATTCAGGCTGTAGGCGTGCGTCTCGCGCTTCGCCGAGGTCAGCGAGAAGGGAAGAACGTCCTGAGTGATGGTGGTGCCGCCACCGATGTAGGCATATTTCCCGATGGTGCAATATTGGTGCACTGGGCAGAGTGCGCCGACACTGGCAAAGTCTTCTACGGTCACGTGGCCTGCCAGCGTGGCGCCATTGGCCAGGATGCAGTGGTTTCCGATGGTGCTGTCGTGGCCTATATGGGTATAGGCCATGATCAGGCAGTGGTCACCGACCCGGGTGGCGCCGCCACCCCCATCGGTTCCCCGGGAAATCGTGACACATTCACGAAAAGTATTGTCGTCGCCAATTTCGAGCGCCGTCGCTTCCCCACGATATTTCAAGTCCTGAGGCGCGACGCCCAGGGCGGCAAAGGAGTAGACCCGATTGCGAGCTCCCAGACGAGTCTTTCCGTCGAGAACGACGTGGGAAACCAGTTCGCAGTCTTCGCCGAGCTGGACATCAGGGCCTATGGTGCAATAAGGGCCCACTTTACAAGATTCAGGAATCCAAGCCGTAGCAGCCACGATGGCTGTTGGGTGAATGCTCACTCGTGAGTCACCGGCTCCAAAGCCGGAGCCACGGGAGCAGCAACAATACCCGGCTCCGTACCCGAGACGGCGGTTTCTTGTGACCCGATTTTGGAGGGGCGGGGCACCACTGCGCACATGATCCCGGCTTCGCACACCAGCTTGCCATCCACGTAGACCTTCCCCTCCAACTTAGCAGCCAGAGGTCTCCAGTTCAGCACGTCGACTTCGATGCGGAGCTGATCGCCAGGGACAACCGGGCGGCGGAAGCGGGCCCGATCAATTCCTGAAAAGACCAAGAGCTTGGTTTCATAATCCGGTACCTCGGGGAGCAGCAATACCCCCCCAGCCTGGGCGATGGCTTCCACCATCAACACTCCGGGCATGATGGCGTAGTCGGGAAAATGGCCCTGGAAGAAAGGCTCGTTGATGGTCACATTTTTGACGGCCACGATGCGTTTCTTGGGGGTGCTTTCAAGCACGCGGTCAATCAGGAGGAAGGGATAACGGTGGGGTAGGATGGCCATGATCTGGCGTATGTCCAGAACACGCTCCGACTCCTGCCTGGGATTCTCGTCTGCCATAGTCGCAGGGCATATTGTAGAGCATCCCCCGGGCTATTTCTTGATTTTGGCCGCTGTCTGGTCAGGATTGAACATGTCGGGCGTAAGGGGGATGTTGTAAGCAGCCCGGTAGAGAAAGCGCTGATTGGTCATGTCGCCATTGTGGAAGCGCGTGGTCGAAAAAGGAGTCGGGAGGCCATCGACGGTGTGGTAATCGTCATACTCTTCCGCGTCGGTATTCTTGTCCTTGTAGAGCGGATCGCGCCACTGATAGCTACGGCGCAGCGGAAGGTGGGTTTCGGCATCAGTTTGAATGGTGACGCTGTCATTTTCCGAATTGATAAGCGTCACCTGGTCGGCCAGATGGCGCTCCACAAGGCTCTGGCCACCATAGATGAGGACCGTTTTGGGGTCATTAAGCCACGTGGTGATGACGGTCCGGATGGAGTGGTCCCGGCGCCGCAAGAGCTCCTGCACCTGATCCTTGGGGAGTTCTCTTTTGCCCTTATAGGTGATCTCCCAAGCGTCGTTTCCCGAAATGATCTCCACGACGTTGCGTTTTTTACCGATCTCGATGCGGGTCTGGTCTGGAAATTTCTGGAATTCGTAAAAGTCTGCCGTGGCTCCAGTTGGCTTTCCCTGGTAAAAGCCGGCGGTCCGGCCCTGCCCCATGGAACTGGCAAGTGTAAGCCATCGTTGGCCGCCCAAAGCCGCCACCATAGCGTCCAGAGTCGCCTTGGCCTTCTTCTGGTTCGCAATCGCGTCGGCGTCCTGCGCTGGGGCCGGGTGGAATGCGGCGAAGGTCAGCACCAGGCAAACCAGCCGCAGAGCCCAAAGTCGCGCCGACAGTTTCATCAGACTCAATTGTACAAAGCGGCGCCGAATTCAACGAAAAACAGCTTCAGCGGTGTGCGGATCGCGCTGCTAGCAGCTTCCTCTGTTCCTTCACCAGTTTTTGCTGAGCCGCCGGCGGCATAGAAAGCATGGTTCTCGTTCGCCGGGGGAGTTTTTCATAAACCAGGCGCCGCCCCGACTCGAGTAACTCCTGGAGCTCGTTGGTTTGCAAAACGCCCCAATGCTGAAGCGCAACCCAGTAGGCCCGGGCCAGATAAGGCGCGGGGAAAATACCGTCGATCTCCAGCAGTTCGGCATACCGTTCCGGCCCAGCGGCGAAGGAAAGTACAGCCCTAGCATCTTCATCGAGGTTGAGGACTGCAAACATCTTGCCACCAATCGCCTTATCGCCCACCCAGAAGACCAGGTTCGCGCCCCACTGCATGGTCTCTACCACATGGGGCAGGCGCAGCAGGTATTCCCGAAGACTTTCCGCGTCCATAAGTTGGTCCTCAAAGCTTCATGATTGCCCGCAGGCTCTCGCAGAGGCGCTCAATTTCCAATTCCGTGTTGTAGTAATGGACGGACGCCCGCACCAGCTGGTCGATGTTTCTCTGCTCCATATCGATGAGGGTGGCTGACCGTTCCACGACCCGAACCACGATGGCGTCAGCTCGCAATCGCTGGACTACGTCGCCGGCCTCACGTCCCTCGCAGGTGAAGGTGACGATGCCGGAGCGAACCCGGCCGAGGTCGCGCACTGTGACGCCTCGGATCTCACCCAGATGGTCACGCAATTGTGCGGCCAAAGCCTGAATTCGTCCCTCAATCCGGTCGAGGCCAAGCGACAGGGCATATTCAATTGCTACGCCCATTCCCAGCCGTATGGCTGCTGAGGATTCCCAGCTTTCGAATTTTCGAGCACCCCTTTGGATTTCAAATTGATCGCGGGCAGTCCAGGTAGCCGCGTGCAGATCGAGCATGGGGGGTTCCATCTTCTCCAACATCGACCGGCGTACGTACAGGAAGCCGGTGCCGCGCGGGCCCCGGAGGTATTTGCGGCCGGTGGCCGATAACATGTCGCAACCCACGTCATCCACGCTGAGGGGAATCTGTCCGGCCGACTGGGTGGCATCGAGCAGGAACGGAATGCCGGCTCGCCGGGCCAATTCACCAACTTGGGCAGCCGGCTGAACCAGACCTCCATTTGTGGGAACGTGGGTGAGCGCAATCAGCTTTACCCGTTGGTCGAGGAGCTTGCGCAGCGCCTCCAGATCCACTTCACCGGTTTGATCGCTTTCCACCACGCAAATTTCTGCTCGGGTCTGCCGCGCGACCTGAAGCAACGCGATGTAGTTGCTGGCGTATTCGTTGGCGGCCGTGACGATGCGATCGCCGGCGGAGAAGCGCATGGAGTAAAAAGCCATGTCCCAGGCGCGGGTGGAATTTTCCTGCAGAGCGATTTCTTCGGGAGCGCACTGCAAAAGCCGTGCCAAGCTAACGTAGACTTCGGCGAGTTCGGCAGCTACGCGGTCGGCCGCCTCATAGCCGCCGATCTGTTCTTCCAGGCGAAGATGCTGGATCACCCGGGCTACGACGCTCCGCGGCTGCAAGCTGGCACCGGCGTTGTTAAAGAAAATCAGGTGTTCGCAGCCTGGCGTATCGGCTCGCAGGCGCTGGATTTCAGAATCGTCGAGCATGCCCTCTCATTTTGCATGAAACTTTATACTGCTGATGACATGGACTTTCCGCCAGTAGACGAGCAATTGGAGTACCTGCAGAAGGGCGCGGCTGAGATCATCCGCGTCTCAGATTTGCGCGAGCGCCTTGAGGCTTCCTGCAAAGATGGGCGTCCCATGCGGGTTAAGGCAGGGTTCGACCCCACCGCACCCGACCTGCATCTGGGCCACACCGTTCTAATGCGAAAGCTTAAGCATTTTCAAGATTTGGGGCACCAGGTCATTTTTCTGGTCGGTGACTTTACGTCGCTCATCGGCGATCCCACAGGGCGCTCAGTCACACGCAAGCCGCTCACCCGCGAAGAGATCACGCAAAATGCGAAAACCTATACGGAGCAGGTTTTCAAAATTCTCAACCGGGATAGAACTGAGGTTCGTTTCAATTCGGAATGGCTATCGACGCTGGGCTTCGAAGGGATCATTCGCCTAGCCGCGCATTTCACGGTGTCCCAGATGCTGGAGCGAGAGGAATTTCATCGGCGGTTCAACAACGAACAGCCTATCTCCCTGCATGAGCTGCTGTATCCGCTGTCGCAGGGATATGATTCGGTGGCTCTGCGCGCGGACGTGGAACTTGGAGGCACAGACCAGAAATTCAACCTGCTCATTGGGCGTGAACTGCAGCGACACTACCATCAGCCCTCCCAAATCGTGCTGATGACGCCGATTATCGAAGGCTTAGATGGGGTCCAGAAGATGTCGAAATCTCTGGGCAATGCGATCGGTATTCACGAGCCAGCGCAAGAGATGTATGGGAAGCTGATGTCCATCTCTGACGAGTTGATGTGGCGGTACTGGATCTTCCTGACCGATTTGCGGCAGAGCGAGATCGAGCGGATGAAAACTGACGTTGCCAGCGGCATCCTGCATCCGATGGAGGCGAAGAAGAGGTTGGCGCGAACCATTGTCGCAGGTTTTCATTCCGAAGCGGCTGCGCGCACAGCGGATGAGAATTGGGCTCTGCAATTTCAGAAGCGGGATGTTGAGGCGGTGGCGGAAGAAGTGTCAGTGGATCTGCGGCAGGTTGCCGTGGCTAGTTCGCTCGAAGCAGCTCTGACGGATGTTGATTCCCCTGTCGACATTTACGTAGCGAAATTGCTGGTTGCTCTTGGTCTCAAGGCCTCTCGAACGGAAGCCGAGCGGCAAGTGACAGCGGGCGTGAATATCGACGGGGTTACGTCGTCAGAGAAAGTACTTCGGCTGGAAAAGCGCCCAGCGCGAATTGCTGTTCGTGTCGGCAAGCAGGCCAGAATTGCGGTGATCTGAGAAGCGCCTACGAGCCCTCCGAACCAACAAATGGGTTTGGACGAAAACAGGGACTAAAAACCCAAGTCTTGAGCGGGCTGTTAAGGCCCGGCTTTAGGCTGTGCCCTGATGAAAACCACACGATGGTCCTCGTCGATTGCGCACCTACTTTCTGGTATTCAAGTCACGCAGTCATCGTTCTACGGACGCGCGTAGCCCAGTAACTCTTCGGCCGTTTGTCCTTCGCATTTGGGGTCGGTGCTGACGAAGTGGTCGTGGCCGGTGGTGCAGCGGTACAAGGCTACCAGGCTCAGACCAGCAACGGGCGCCGGATAGGCATAACCATCGATGCCGAGGATGCGAGCGCCTTCGCAGCCACTGTCAAGGGAGACGAAATAATCCAAAGACCCATTTTTACAGCCGTACAAAGGCACCGTGGCTCCTTGCTGAGGGCTTTGGTAGAGATGCCCCAAAGACATTTGCAAAGAAAAACCGCCATTGGGGTCAACCCAGCCGGTGGTGACTTCATGCACGGACTGATTGAAATATCGTTTGAATGGAAGCGACGAGTTGCCCGGTGTCCAGGTGAAGGGAGAGATATTCCAATTTCCGATGCTGCCCGACATTCCTGCATCCGTAGGAGAGGCATTCCATGGTGGAGGCGGGTCGGATATCGAATTGAACATTTGAATGCCGGGGCCGGAGATGATATTGCCATAAAGGTCTCGCACGAACCCCGGAATGAAGTTGGATTCATATCCGGTCAAGTTCGTATCGACCGGCGTCAGCAACTCCCACGGCGTAGCTCCAGTTAACAGGGATGCGTCCGGAATTCGGTACAGCTTAACGCCGTACTGGCCTCGCTCCACAACGCCACCGGTCGTCGAAGGATCACGGAAGGCGCAGTTGTAGACCGC